>CADAYD010000012.1 GCA_902791985.1 uncultured bacterium | reverse complement strand
TCTGAGGCGGATAACTCGCTAACGCTCAAACAAATCCGCCTTTGATGCTCTCTCGCATAACATTTATTGCTCACTTCGTAAAGGTCGTCAGATAAGCGCACGGCGTAGTTTTAGCCGCGCTAAAAGATTTTTGCCGATAGGCAAAAACTCATATTACCGCGTAGCGGTCTTATGCTGCCGTAGGCAGTATTGCACCCTAGCGTGTTTTTCTTTTCGGTTCACTTTTCTTTTTGCGTCGCAATCAAAAAGAAAAGTGAACAAAAAAATAAATTTGTCAGACATGTACTTATAAAAAGTATTATGTAAAATGAAAGGATTTGACATGAATATTGCAAATGATTTAACTGAACTTATCGGAAATACTCCAATGGTAAAATTAAATAAACTCAATAACGGGAATGCACAAATTGCCCTTAAACTCGAATACTTTAATCCTGCCAATTCAATAAAAGACAGAGCCGCACTTCAAATGATTCTTGACGCTGAACAATCAGGGAAAATTAATAAAGATACCGTAATCATTGAACCGACAAGCGGCAACACCGGTATCGGTCTTGCAATGATTTGCGCAATTAAAGGTTATAAAATAATCTTAACCATGCCGGAAACAATGTCACAAGAACGCAGAGCAATTTTAAAAGGGTACGGAGCAGAACTTATATTAACAGAGGGTCAAAAAGGTATGCAAGGCGCAGTTGATAAGGCTTTTGAATTACATAATGAAATAAAAAACTCATTTATTCCATCCCAATTTGACAATCCGTCAAACCCAAAAGCACATTATCTGCATACCGCTGAAGAAATTTGGGCTGATACAAATGGACAAGTCGATATAGTTGTTGCAGGAGTAGGCACTGGGGGGACTATCTGCGGTATTGCAAAAAATTTAAAAGAAAAAAATCTAAATATAAAATGTATTGCAGTTGAACCTTATTCTTCTCAAGTTTTGGGAAAAGGTCATGCCGGATCACACAAAATTCAGGGGATTGGAGCAAACTTTAAGCCAAAAAATTATAACTGCGATTTGATAGATGAAATTATCCCAGTTAAAAATGAAGATGCCATAAAAACCGCACGCAATTTATCGACCAAAGAAGGAATACTTGCCGGTTTTTCGGGCGGAGCAAATGTTTTTGCAGCAATAGAATTATCAAAACGTATTGAAAATAAAGGCAAACTCATAGTAACAATCTTACCGGATTGCGGTGATAGATACTTAAGCTCAGAGTTATACAATAATTAAGGTGCATCATACAATGCACCCTAATTATTTATAATCTTGTAAAAATAATCTAGTTAAATTTATATCCGACCCCACGATATGCACTATATCTAGTTCTTAAGTATGCCCCATCCTGTCCGCTCATCCATATAGATGCAGAGTGACCCGTATAATGATTACCGGCAGCACGCCTCATCGGTGTTACGCTTCCATCTTGCCCTAATAAATAATAATCCGTTGTCACCTTACATGGACGGCCGGCACTGGCAGCCTTTCTTTCAACTTTATTCCAAGTTTTTGTCGTATTTCCAAATTCCATGGAGATTTTTCTTAACACTTTTGTTCCATTTTTCAAAACCCCGAATTCTTTAAAACCCAATTGAAATAAATGACTTAACATACAAATTTCCCTTTCATTTTTTATAAATATCCCCTATAATTTATAAAAAAAAAATTGGATTAAAAAATTTACTTTTTTATAAGGAATATTAACAAATATTAATGAATAGGCTTTTTCTTTGTTACATATGAAATGCCCAACTTTTTCAGCTCATCTATTAAATCTTTTGTCGGAGCAGGCAATTCAATTCGTTTATTTGTAAATGTAGCCGGAACATTCAATCTTCTTACAATATTCAATACATCGTTATATATAAATTTTCTGGAGAGATTCTTTTTTGATTTTGGGGGTACATATATAGGTTTCAAACCTTGAAAACTTGTCGGGGTAATAGCAGCCATTTTCATCTTAATTCTCCTTTATTAGTAACACTATTATTAAAATACAAAGTAAGTGTATTATCTACACTTTATAAACTTATATTAAGACATTGCTTGACGAAATAAATGAATTCAAGCATACTTTAGATATTGGCATAATATAGGAGCTTTATATGACAACTTTGAGAACAACCGTTTTAGAAAAAATAAATTCACCGGAAGATGTTAAGAAATTATCTTTTGAAGAAATGAATATCCTTGCAGATGAAATAAGACAAGGAGTTATAAACAGAGTAGATAAAGTCGGAGGGCATCTTGGACCTGATTTGGGAATTGTGGAAGCAACGATTGCGCTTCATTATGTTTTTGATTCGCCAAAAGATAAATTGATTTTTGATGTTTCTCATCAATGTTACCCGCATAAAATGCTCACAGGCAGAAAACAAGGGTTTTTAGATCCATTAAATCATCCGGAAATTTCGGGATATTCAAACCAAAATGAAAGTGTACATGACCATTTTATGATAGGGCACACATCCACTTCCGTCACACTTGCAACAGGTGTCGCAAAAGCAAGAGATTTAAAAGGGGAGAATTATAACGTCATCTCGCTTATTGGGGACGGTTCATTATCAGGGGGCGAAGCGTTTGAAGGTTTTAATAATGCATCCGTTTTAAATTCAAATTTAATTATTATAGTAAACGATAACGAAATGTCCATTGCAGAAAACCAAGGAGGATTATACAAAAACCTTAAAGAACTTCGCGACTCAAATGGTACTTGCGCAAATAATTGGTTTAAAACATTCGGATTTGATTACATTTATGTTGAACAAGGTAACAATATTGAAACTCTCATTAAAACATTCTCAGACATAAAAGACAGTACAAAACCTGTAGTAGTTCACATTCATACATTAAAAGGCAAAGGTTTTGAAAAAGCAGTCGCAAATAAAGAATGGGGACACTGGGCTATGCCGGGGATTTTATCAGAAGAATCTCCTTTCAGCGAAACACCCGAGTGCTATGAAACAATTACAAAAAATTATATATTAGATAAGGTTAAACAAGATAAGACCGTTATGGCGATTAATGCGGCAACTCCTGGAGTATTTTGGTGGGATAGTGAATTTAGAAACAAATTAGGAGAAAATTATACAGATGTCGGAATTGCAGAACAACACGCCGTTGGGTACGCATCCGGGCTTGCAAGAAACGGTGCAAAGCATATTTTTGCAGTTATGACTTCATTTATCCAGCGCGCATATGATCAACTGTCTCAGGATTTAGCATTGAACAATTCCCCTGCAACAATTCTTGTTTATTGGGGCGGAATTTCAAGTGCAGATTGCACTCATCTTGGACTTTTTGACATTCCGCTAATATGTAATATTCCAAATATTGTTTATCTGGCTCCAACTTGCAAAGAAGAATATTTGCAAATGCTTGACTGGTCTGTAAAACAAAATGAACATCCTGTAGCAATAAGAGTACCGACCGCAAATTATATTATATCCGGAGAAGTTGATAATACTGATTATTCAATTCTAAATAAGTATAAATTGGTTGAACGAGGAACAAAAGTTGCAATTATTGGACTCGGCGACTTTTTTGAATTAGGTAAAGAAGTTAAAAAAGAATTAAAATCAAAACTCGAAATTGACGCTACGCTAATCAACCCGAGATTTATTACAGGGATTGATAAAGAATTGCTGGAGAATCTGAAATCTGACCATGATATTATTATAACACTTGAAAACGGAACACTTGACGGCGGATTTGGAGAAAAAATATCAAGATTTTACGGGAGTTCGGATATAAAAGTGCTTAACTATGGTGCATTTAAAGAATTTAATGACCGAAAACCTATGGAATTACTAAATGAAAGATATCATTTAACTAAAGAAATTATAGCTAAAGATATTGAAAAATTAATTTAAAAATAAGAACATAGCAAATACTCCATTTTTTATTTTATGGTGTATAATAATTTTATGAAAAAGCAAATTTCTGATAAGGTAATTAACAGATTGACGCTTTATCACTGCATCCTAAACGATTACATAAAAAAAGGTGAAGAATATATTTCGAGCAGTCAAATTGCGTCATTACTAAAAATTGATGATTCACAGATTCGTAAAGATATCAATTTACTGAATAATTCAGGGAAATCTCGTGTCGGATACATAACAAAAGAATTAAAAACATCAATCGAAACGACATTAGGTTTCTCAAAAAATAAACGCGCTTACATTATCGGTGCAGGTAATTTGGGAATGGCTCTTGCAAAATATGACAATTTTGCAAATTACGGATTAAATATTATCAGTCTTTTTGATAATGATCCCAATAAAATCGGCAAAGAAGTAAACAATAAAAAAATTCTTGATATAAAAGACTTGCCTATATACGTTTGGCAGCATTTTATAGATATTGCAATCTTAACTGTCCCGTCACAATATGCTCAGAGCACTGCAAAATTTTTGGTCAACACAGGAATAAAATACATATGGAATTTTACTCCTGTTATACTTGATGTCCCTGATGATGTCCAAGTTTGGAATGAGAACTTAATGGGGAATTTTCTCCAATTTACATACAATATAAATTAGGAGTTAATAATATGAAAATTAATTTTGATGTTATTCCCAGCGGAGAAAAGAAAATACGCTATCATAACTTAACACACAACATAATGGACGTATTTGACAAAAATCAAAATCTGAAACGTCAAGTTGCATACAACAAAACTGCATTGGATATTGAAACCAAAGAATTTGATGAAAATCACAATATTATCGGGCGCATACACAAAAAATATACCCAAGACGGCTGTATCGAAACCTATGACGGGGTAAAACAACAATACATCAGAGAAATAAAACACTTTATAAAAGATTCATTAACACATTATGTTGAAAAATACACCTCAAAAACTTCCCCCGAAAAAAATTATATCAACGAATATATTCGGGACTTAAATGGAAAACTCGTAAAAATAATAATAAATGGGAAAACTATTTATTTAGCCTAATTTTCAAAATTATTTGTAATATTGTATATATGTTCAAGAATTTGAGCAAAATAAGTTAAATCAGAATTCCCGTTCAAGACTAAATCTGCCTCTTTTCTAAAAGGTTTTACATATTTTTCTCCGGCTTGAGAAATGTAATTCCAATGTTTGAGTGCATTTTCTTCATCTTGATTGCGTTCTTCAATCGCCCTTGATACAAACCTTGAACGGCGAATTTCATTATCCGTTTCTACATAAATTTTTATATCGAATACATCTTTTACTTCGTCATACATTGTCGCAATTCCTTCGACAACAATAATTTTTCGGGATTTTACTTCTATTGCACTCGGAACTGAAATTCCGGTACCGTTTGGCAAATACATAGGAGCCTTTATATCAAGTCCTACGGACAAATCCTCCAAATCATTCCTTAAAATATCAAGTTGAAAACTTGTAGGGGCATCAACATCATATCCGCTGTCTCTTACATTATCAAAAGACCCATATTTGTTTATTAATTCAGATATATCATTAAAATAATTATCCGTACTCAAAACTGTTACAGGCATGTCAAACTGACCTATTACATTTTGAATTTCTGAACAAATTGTCGATTTACCTGAAGCTGACTCTCCTGTTACACCTATTAAGAGTCTTTTTGACGGATTTGTTATAATTCTTTTAGTAAATCTTGAAATAAAATCAGGCGAAATAGCGTTTATTATTGGGGTTTGTTGTCTCTTATCATATAAAAATATTTGTTTAAATTTGGTTTGGAGATAAAATGCAAGCAACTCCCGTCCTGATTTGGAATTGAAATCCGGTTTAAATATTCTTTCTTTTTCTTGTTCTTTCAAAGATAGCATTTTCTATTCCAATAATGTATAGGATATAGAATTATAATACACAAGAAAAATATTTTTTGCTATATTTTACAAAAATTCTTAATATTTATTGAATTTATCTTTTTCATCTGACCAAATAACTATAAATTCTTGGGGAGAATAAAAAGGATTAAACCAATGGGTTTCTTCTGCAAAATCAACAATTGCATCGTAGTATTGAATCCGATTTGAAATTTTCTTTGTAAAATGTAATAAATCTGTCATAAATTTCCTAACTATCATAACTATTCAATTATGAACGGTTTATCAAGAGAAGTAATCCCCAAAAAGTAGCGTATAAATCTAAAAAAACTATCCTTACAGGTAGCAACTCGGGGATAAATAAAATTTATTTCATTATACATAATACATATTATCGGAACTTATGTTCACTTTTCTTTTTGATAGGAATGCAAAAAGAAAAGTGAACAATGAAAAATATTTTTCTAACTTGTACAAATAATATGTATTATGTGACAGAAAGGAGAATATAATGCCAGTCAATTTTAGAGGCTCAAAAACAGAACAACAACTTATAAACGCATTTGCAGGAGAGTCAATGGCACGTAACAGGTACACAATGTTTGCATCCACTGCCAGAAAAGAAGGATATGAACAAATAGCAGAAATTTTTGAACAAACAGCCCATAACGAATACGAACACGCAAAATTGTTCTATAAACATATCGGAACAACATCCGACGGACATGTTGACTCTTTTTATCCTTTTGAACATGGGACAACTGAAGAAAACCTTCTAAGTGCAATTAAAGGGGAAACCGAAGAATACACCCTTTTATACGCAAACGCAGAAAAAATAGCACTTGAAGAAGGATTTGATTCTGTAGCCTCAACCTTTAAACATGTAATAAATTCTGAAAAACACCACGCACAAAGATATAAAATCCTTTATGAAAATCTTAAAAACGGAACTCTTTTTGAAAAAGATACCCCTCAGCAATGGATTTGCAAAGAATGCGGATACATACACGAGAGTAAAAGTGCCCCTGATTACTGCCCGAATTGTCATCATAAAAAAGCATATTTTAAACTTTTATGCGAAAAATATTAACTTAAAACAATAATATTATTGCCCTAAAACCCCCAATTATATTATAATAAATGTGTTATGAAATCAGTATACAAAATTTTAGTTTTAATCGGATTTATCGGTGCTTTCACTGCCGGATATTTTTGGGGTATACCTGCCTTAGTAAATTTACCCAAAAATAAACCTGAAATTGAACAGCAAATATATAAATCTACAGGATATAATATAGATTTAGGGAATATAAATCTTTCGATGGGTTCATTCCCCTCTGTTTGGATTAAAAGCGATGAAATATCCGTTTTGAATAATAACAACTCAAAAGCCGTTGATATTAAAAATCCAAAACTGAAGTTAAAACTATTTCCTTTACTGTTGAAAAAAATAGAAATTGCTAATATATCAGCAGATAAAGAAATAATGAATTTTGTATTTACAAAAGAAAAAATATTTACACTTGGAGATAATAAAATATGCTTTGAAAAGAATGACTCCCCATTTAAAATCTCAAAAGTTAATCTTGATATTGGAGAATATCAGATAAATCTTGATGACCAATTCAATAATAAACAACTATCTTTAAAAGGGGATTATTTCAATAATGCAAAATTCGTTCTTGATGATAAAATTCAATTTACTACTAAAGGGGATTTGATTCTTGAAAACAAAATAACTCCATATTTTGCAGACATATATCTTGACCTCCCTTTGAATAGATTTAATGAAGATAAACTAAAAATTAGAGGTCACATAAAAGATTTTGATTTATCTTCAATTTCATCTTATGCACCGGTTCTTACAAAAGGAATTGTCCAAGAACTTAAAGGAATTTTAAATTTTGAAGCCGATACTATTCAAACAAAACACAGCCATAAACAGGTAAATAGTACATTATGGACAACAGGATTGGAAATAAAAGGAACAGATAAACCTTCTCAGGTAATTTATCACGATAAATTGTCCATAAATACAAACTTTGAAACAATTACAAACGGTATTATGTTTAAAAATACAACCCTAAAATCAAAAGATTTTAAATTTGATGTTGACGGGAAGTTGGCTTCATCCGGTAAAACAATTCCAGCTATGGATTTAAAAATCAATATTGCACCGGCAAAACTGGAGGATGTCGTAAAAATACTGCCGTGGTTTAGAGAACTTCCTCCGGAAATGGATTTTTATAAATTCAAAGAAACCACCCTTTGGGGAAAAGGTGAAGGTGATATACATGTAGTCGGACACGGAGAAATTCCTGAAGTATTTGGACAAGTTAAACTTCGCAATATGCATCTTGTAAACAGAAATTTACTTATGCCCCAAGGAGGAAGCACAGATTTAGATTTTATCGGGCAGAAAATGAAGATAAATGTTTTTGTACCGATAACCCCAAAAGAAACTGTATCCGTTAAGGGTTTTGCAAAAATTGACGGTTCAAAATATTCGGAACTGGACATAAAAAGCACCGGAAATGTCCGTCTTGAAACGGCAAAAACTGTACTTATGCCTTTACATCAAATGTTGAAATTTAAACTCGGACCTGTTCCCGTTATGGAAGCAACAGGATTTGGTTCAATAGATTTACGTTCTGCCGGTAAAAAAGTTGACCCGCATTTATTTGGATATTTAAAATTCTGGAATGGGAACGCCCATTTTACCCAAATTCATAACCTTGAATTAAAAAATGCATCAGGAGAGATTATATTTGAAGACAGAAACGTAACTTTCAAAACAAGCTCGGGGACAATAAACAATAGACCGACGAAAATTAACGGTAAATGTAGTGTCTTCGGGGATATGATAGTAGAGGCGGCAACCAAAGGACAAAAAATTCCTGATATGATGAAGGTTATAAATTCTTCTCCGGATTTAGCGGAAGTACAAAAAGTAATAAAACCTTTCACTCACCCGGACGGAATTGGAGATTTATATTTAACAATTTACGGAAAAGTAAAAGATGATGTAACTCAAATACAATTCAATGAAGATTTATTTGCTAAAGGCAAAATCGTTTTGCATAATGCCACTACAATCCTTCAAGATACATTCATTCCTTTTAAAAATATAAACGGAATCGTTAATTTTGACAAACAAGATGCGAATTATGACTTAACCGGAACACTAAACAACTCAAATATTCAAGTTAAAGGAACTGCCCAAAATACAACAATGAACCTTGTTGCCACATCTGACAAATTTAAACTGGTTAATTTATGGGATGCAATGAAACCAAATATGTATGTTCCGTTTAAAAAGGAATTGGGAAATCTTGAAGTCTCATTTGTCGGTAAATATAGCGGAGTTGCAGATGCTTCAAAACTAGACTATAACAAAATTATAGTTGACGGGAAAATTCACTCCAATATGAATACTTCAAATCCCATAAAAGTTAACGGCGGAGATTTTAATGTCAGAAATTCCGTTTTAAGCGCTCAAGGATTAAAAGGCTTATTTAACGGAAATCCGTTCACCCTTTCGTTCACTGGAACAAACATTTATGATTCTATGAAAATACAAGATGCAATATTTGACTTTGGGAACTTTAATATTGCATCCATTAATAACATGAAAGACCAAATCAATTTACCTGCAGAATACAAAAAAGAAATCAATAATATAAAAGACCTTCAAGGACACATAAATATAAAAGGAACTATTAAAAACGGCGGAATATACTCTGATACCGATTTAAAAAACATAAGTTTTCGTTATGAACCATATGATACTAATATCAACATCTTATCAGGAAAAGCGAACCTAAGAGGAGAAACGCTTTATTTGAGCAAAGTTAATACAAAAATAAGTTCAATGCCCGTATTTTTAAACGGTTATATTTCAAATATACTCAACGCACCAAATTTAAACCTATATGTTGCAGGAAAATTGAATCAAGAATTTTTTGATAAATTCATTAACGAAAAATCTGTTTATCCTGTCAAACTTAAAGGAGATGCCAATTTTAACTCAAAACTCAGCGGAACTCTTGAAAATATACATGCAAACAGCCATTTAAATGTTAAAGAAAATTCTTCAATTTACTATATGGGAGCAACTTTCACCGGCGCACCTTCAGGTGAAACAGATATTGACGGGATTGCAACAAATCCTGTTTCAATTCATGCTGATACAAATTTAACAAAAAACAGAATAAAAATTAATGCGCTCGATTATATTCAAACAATAACTTCCCAAAATAAAAAGACTTCCGAACAAAAACAGCTCTCAATGTCAGGAGCAATTTCACTTATTAAAAACAATCTCATTAAATTTGAAAACCTGAGAATTAAAACTTTTGAACCGACGGATGCAAAAATATTTAATATACTTCTTAAAAAACCGACTATCAAACAGGGGATGTTTATGGCGGATATGACAGTCAACGGGACATCTCTTGCCCCTTATGCATTGGGGTCCCTAAACATTTCGAGTGTAGATATTCCTATATTAGATTCAACCATTCGCGATATTGATATTGATATGCAAAGAGATTATATACACTTAAACTCAAAAGGAGTAATCCTCACAAATGATATTACAATTTATGCAAAAATAGTTAATAAAACAACGCCTCCATACATCGTTGAAGATTTTAAAGTGAAAACAGACGTATTGGATTTAAACTTGATTGCAAACAGATTTAATGACTATGATACGGATAAATTAAAGAATAAAAACAGTAAAACAACATCATTTGATTTGGATCCGACTTCAATAATTATAAAAAACGGTGAAATTCTTGCAGATAAAATTCTTATAAAAAAAGCACAGGCAACAGATTTTAATGCAAAAGTCACGATGGGCGAAGATCACATTTTACATATCGACAAATATACATTCAATATTGCAAACGGAACTGTTGACGGAGATATAAACACAAATCTTTCAACAATGGAATCAAAAGCAACAATGAATATTAAAAATGCAGATGCTGAAATAATAAGTGAAAACTTCTTTGATATGCCGGGACAAATGTACGGTCTTGTTACAGGAGATATGAGAATGTCCTGCAATGGTTCAAACAGCGTTGAATGTTTAAACACATTAAGCGGAGACGGAGCATTTGAAGTTAAAGACGGCAGGATGCCAAAACTCGGGTCATTAGAATATCTTTTAAAAGCTGCAAATCTTGTAACAGGCGGGATTACAGGTGTTAGTGTTAACGGGATTATTGATTTAATAACTCCGTTAAAAACAGGCAACTTCTCTCAAATAAGCGGGGATGTAAAAGTTAAAAACGGAGTTGCAAATAACATAAATGTATATTCCCAAGGTAAGGAACTCAATATGTATATGACCGGAAGTTACAACCTCTCAACACTTGTTGCAGATATGGAAATTTATGGCAGCTTATCAAAGAACTTCTCTACATTACTCGGTAAAATCGGCAATGCATCATTAAACAGATTATTAAACCGACTTCCTGGGATTAATATCAACGATATCAATCCGGAATCAACAAGTAATATCAATAAAATTCCAAACTTTAACAAAGAAAATGCTGTTCGTGTTTTCAGAGCCGAAATCTTTGGCGATATCAACGGCAGCAATTATGTTAAAAGCTTCAAATGGATTAAACACTAATTAGACTCTCTAAGTAGCAAAATCGTTTGTCTGATTTCGTCTTTTAAATACCCCATTTGTTCTCGTATATTATTAGGATTATAGATGTACCCTTCGCTACCATAAGACAGATAAGGATTATATTTTTCCGCCTCGCTGCGAAGCAGCGATATAGACTTTGAATGAGTATTAAGCTCTAAAAGCCGTCTATATGAAATAAATTGACTTTCTGGCTTATTTGCATATTTATCTCTAAAATATTCAACACTTTTATTAAAATAATAAACTTTTGCGTTAAAAATTTGAACATTTTTATTTTCATCAATCATATCGTAAATTTCTTCTAAAATAGGGATAAATTCATTGAGGTCGTTTACATATTTTGAAGTTTTATCTGTTTTAAGAATAATATTCACGAACGAAGGATCTTCAATCGGGGCAGGTTTTATTTCACTTTCCGAATTAAAATCTTTTGAAGGAATAGGAGAAACTGAAGCCGGAGTAGTATCAGTAGCCTCTTCATTAGATCCGTAATTTCTTGTTAAAACAGGCAAAGTCCCAACATATCCTTTGCCTTCAACAGGAAGTTTATCCTTACTCAAAGCAGGTAGGCCTTGAATAAGACAAACAGATAATATTACTAAAAAAAGTCCGCACCTTCTCATACAAACATTATAATAATTCTGCAAAAAAAATCATCATTTGTTTATATTAAATCTATATTTCTTCTAAAATTAAAACAGGCTCCGGTATTGAATTTTGATATTCAATATCCAAATCTAAATCCTTAGCCATTTGTTCATCATCTTTTGCTTCTTTAAACATTTTAAGTTGTTTATAAACTTGTGCCCTTTCAAAATAAAGACGATTTTCCAGCAAATAAATCCGGTCATTGACAGATTTTTTAATTAAAGAATTGTATAAATCGAGTGCCTTTTTATATTCCCCAATATTATACAAAAATTGAGCCTTATCCCACAAAAGAGAATTTTGCTCTCCAAGATCTTTAGTATGTGTTATTTCATTATCAAAATCCGTCAAAGCGGATTTATAATCATTCAAAAAGTATTTTATGTATATCTTATTATCAAAACTCATGCTTTTATATTCATCATCCTTCAATACATAAGCTTTGTCATAATCTTGTATGGCACCTTCATAATCTCCGTTATAAAATTTTGCATACGCCCTGAGTGAATACCATTGAGGATCAATTGGTATAATTTTTGACCAAACTGTAGTCACCTTTATAGCTTGCTCATAGCGCCCTTGTTTTATAAGATTTATAGATGTTTCATACGGAGAACCTACACTTATAAAAACCAAAAACATAAAAAATATAAAAACAAAAACCTTTGCAATTTCAATTTTAAAATCTCTATATGATTGTGTTTCGATAAAATTTGATGATGGGAAATGAGATTTTTCAAATTCCCCAAAATTTCTCTTTATATAAATTTCAAAAAATTTCGATACTATAGCAAGGATTACAAACGGAATCAGAATCACAGATATTATTACCGAAAATTTAACATTACTATTCTCAAACAAACTGTAATAAGGAAAAACAAAACAATAAACTAAAATAAAATATGTTACCAAAATCGCAATTGTTGAAAATCTTTTAAAATTTTTAATAACTTTTCTTAGATTATTAACTTCATCATCCGAAAATACTCTATTATACTTATAACCGGAAAATGTGTTATTAATTGATTTGATTATAGTTTCACCACTGTCAGTAATACTGTAAAAATTTGCGGGAGAATGTTTATATAACCACTGTAATATATTAATCTTTGTCATGAAATTTTGTAATCCTTTTGAAAGTATTATATAATAAATGATTTCAAGCGATACAACGAATTTTGTAACAATATATAAAGTCTATACTATCATTGGATTTTGGCAAATAATATTTTACAGACAATCTTAATAATTTTTAATAATCTAAACTCCAATCCAGTGTAAATGTCCTATTACAAGACCATATAAAGCAGAAATTCCTAAATAGAAGAGCGGATCTCGTTTTTTTAAAAATCCTGTGACTAAAAAAGTCAACAAACATAAAAAGCCAAAAAGATGAAGATTGGATGTAAATAAAAGTTTTATACCAACAGCCGACAATAAAGCACAACCGGCAGGTTTAAGTGATTTTACAATATTTTGGATATAACAATTTGATTTGAATTTATCAAGAATTTTATAAACTATGGAAACAAAAATAAATGAAGGCAGCATAATGGCAACAGTGGCGGTTACAGAACCTGATATTCCTGCCATTGTATACCCTGAAAATGTTGCCATATTTACTCCTATCGGACCGGGAGTAATAGACGACAGTGCAAGCATATCAGTCAATTGATTTACACTAAACCATTTATATTTTTCTGCGATTTCATACAAAAACGGTAAAGTAGCATATCCGCCCCCGAAAGAAAACACACCTATATGGAGAAATTGAAGAAACAGTTGAAAATAAAGTTTAATCATTACTTATTCTCCTGTTTTTTATAAACTGCGCACTGGCACCAATTATAATCGCAAAAATAACTATCCACGCAGATGAGATTTTGCCTGATAATGCCAAAAGCAAACATATAATATAAATCCAGGAAGTAAAACGGTCTGTGACACATTTGCCCCACATCTCTTTAACAGCAAAACATAAAAGAGCAATAACCCCTATTCCGACACCCCAAAAAATATAATTTACACTGTTAAAATGCACAAGTTCACTTAATATAGAAGCAAGCAGAATGATAACAACAAAAGCAGGCATTGTAACCCCTGTTATAGCCGCTATCGCACCTTTTGTACCTAAAAGCTTTTTGCCCGCAAAAATCGCCGTATTCACTGCTATTACACCAGGCAAACTGGTACTTATTGCATAATATTCACATAGCTCATCAGAAGTTATCCAACCTTTTTTATCAACCAGCTCAGAAGTCAATAACGGAAGAATTACATATCCTCCACCAAGAAGTAATGCTCCTACCTTAAAAAATGTTTTAAAAATAGAGAAAAAAGATTTTTCCATAAGCTAATTATACATTTTTCGTAAATTTATAAATTTTTATTAATATTTTTTAATAAAAAGGCAATTTTTTAATCAGAAAATACTTTATGTACATGTAGGGTTAAATTAATTATTGTAGGAAAGGTTATTTTATGGGAAATGAATTATTAACACAGGTAGGGAACGTAAGCTCAACTTCGCTTTCAACAAATCCGGTCGTAACACAACCAACAGGATTTAATAGTAATATTACAGGAAGCTTATTTAATACAGGTATGAACGGGAAAAATTATGAAAATGATATGATGATGCCGGATTGGCTTAAGACAGGTAATCTTACAGATGAACAAAGAGCAAGTATTTTTGGACCAATGAGCACTCCTGTTCAACAAACACAAACCATTAATCCGCAAGTTCAGACTCCGTATCCGCAGGCGCAGTATCCGCAGACTCAGTATCCGCAGGCGCAACAAATCAATCAACCTGTATTCAACGGAGGACAAAATCAAGCACAATTCACGCAAGATGAATTAAATCAGTATTATAATGAACTTTTAGCACAAAATCCGAATTTAAGAATTACAGAAAAAGGCAACATTTATGAAACCTCAAGCACCTGGAAGAAAACAGGTATCTTTGCAGGTCTCGGTACTGCCCTATTTAGTGGAATAAAGAAAATATTTAATGGCGAAACCATCAAAAAAGCATTTACATTAAAAGGTTTAGCAATAAAACTTCCTCTTTTAGGAGTTGCTGGCTGGGCAATAGGTTCTGTCATTGATGCATTTTCAAATCGTGCAAAAGCTAAAGAAGCTGATTCACAAGTACAACAAATTTAACCCCCTTTCTTTTATAAATAACCCATATAATATAGCCGGACAAAATATATATTTTGTCCGGTTATCCATATTTTTTATTGTTAAAATGGTTTTGTTTGATTCAATTTTGCTCTCAAATCTCTGAAACGTGCAATATCTTCTTGTGTTTTGCCGCTATCTCTGAATACGGCCTGTGTGGTGGGGTGAACCATCAAAACATAATCCATATGTATTTCTAAAAAATTATATCGTCTTGGGGATTGATTCCCTGTTCGGGGATAAATCTCAGCATTAGTAACAGCCAAAAATCTTCTTTCTTTATCATTTAAAAGATCTGTAAGCTCTCTGTTCGTATTAGTATACTTTGAAACATGCACAACCCCTTTGATATCGTGGTCTGATGTCAAAATAGTAACTTCTATTGGTACAGTATCATTATTTTTAGCCATTTATTTTCCCTCGCATTCTAAAACAAGTATATAATATTTTCTTTTAAATGTCTATATAATTTAATGCTTACTAAATCTTCCGCCATAAACTTCGTGGACATCAACTACAGAAACAAAAGCCTTTGGATCTATTTCTTTTACAATATCCAACATTTTGGGAAGTTCTAAACGAGAAATTACACAATAAATCAGCTCCTTATTCAATCCTGAATACCCGCCAATACCTTGCAAATACGTAACACTGATATCTAGTTTTTCAATGAGTTCTTCGCCAATTTGTCCTGACTTTTCACTTATTACTCGGACTGATTTTGAACTGTTAAAACCTTCCATTACGCTATCAATTACTTTTGAACCTATAAAGTAAGTCAAAACAGAATACATTGCACTTTCCCAGCCAAAAGTCAAGCCTGCAACAGCATATATAAATACATTTATAAATAATATAAATTCCCCTACACTAAACCCGAATTTACGAGATACTATAAGTGATAACATCTCCGTTCCGTCAAGTGAAGCCTCCCTTTTCAATATTGTCCCTACTCCAACACCTAAAATTATCCCCCCAAAAACTGTTGCCAAAAGCAAATCATTTGTGACTCTAATACCTTCAAAATAATTTGTTGACAATGCCAAAATTATATTTGCATAACCTGTTAGAAGAACAAATTTTGTCCCCATTTTTTTCCACGCTAAAAGTATGAAAGGCAAGTTTAAAATAATTATGAGTAAACCTAAATTTAGTTTAAATACATTACTCAAAATCATTGAAACACCGATAACTCCTCCGTCAATAATATCATTTGGGGACAAAAAAGACCCTAACGCAAAACCTGTAATTATTGCTCCAAAAGTTATTAAAAATAATTTTCTTAAAATCTTAAATACTTTATTTTTCTTCATATTATTTTTCTGCCTTTTTATTCTTTGTTATCAAATTTTCAAGGCTAAAAATATTTTTTTCATCATCATTATCAACTCTTTTTATACCCAGAATATTTTCCAAATCGGCCTTTAATGTCGGAATATCATCATATTTTTTAAGAGTTCCGTCCATTGTTATAGAAACATCACCTGTTTCTTCAGATACTACAAGACATGCAGCATCAGTATTTTCAGTCATTCCGATAGCAGCCCTGTGACGAGTACCATATTTCCAACTGAGCTTTGGATCTTCTGTTAACGGGAGCAGCACTCCTGCCGAAATAATTTTATTTCCGTTTATAACAACTGCACCGTCATGTAAAGGCGTATTAACATGAAATATAGTCAGAATTAATTCTGTTGAAACATCCGCATTAAGTATAGTTCCTACATCTTTGAATGTATTACTCAAATCTTTTTGAAAAACCATCAATGCTCCGGTATGAGTTTTAGATAAATATTTAACAGCCTCAACAACTTCTTTTATTACATCAACATTTTTATCAGAATATGAATTTTTATTTCCGGAAAGTAATTTATTTATAAACCCTACTTGCCCCAAATAACCAAGCAATTTGCGCAACTCCGGCTGAAATATAACAATTAAACTCAATGACACAAATAAAACAACCGAACGCAAAAACGCACCTAATATTTGCAAATCTACCGCAATCAAGATTTCACTCAGTATCCATATAAATACAAGTACAAATGCACCTTTGACAAATTTTTCCGATTGTGAATCTTTAATAAATTTGCGATAGACAAACAATAACACAAATACAATTACTAATACTTCAAATACATTCTTCCAGCCAAAAGTGCCCTTGATAAACGTATGCCAATCACCTATTGAATTTTGCAGAAACATTAAAATACTTTCCATATTATCTTTTCAACCTCTCAGGAATTACATCACATCTTATTAAATCTTCTAAAGTTTCACGTTTTACAATGACTTCAGATTCCCCGTTGTTAACCAGAACCATTGCAGGTTTTTCAACTCTGTTATAATTAGAAGCCATTGAATAATTGTACGCACCTGTATTGTATACGCACAAAATATCACCTTCTTCAAGTTTTGGCAGAGAGATATCTTCAATCAAAATATCTCCGGATTCACAAAAACGTCCGCCAATAGTAACTTTTTCATATTCACAAGCTTCTTTCTTATTTGCAATCTGTGCAAAATATTTTGCTTGATAAAGGCTTGGACGAGGATTATCAGCCATTCCGCCATCAACTGAAACGTATTTCTTCCCGTGCGGGACCTGTTTTGAACTTCCGATTGTATACAAAGTTACACCACTCATTGAAATTATACTGCGTCCCGGCTCTAAGAATATCGCAGGAGGTTCTATATTATATTTTTTTACAGATTTATTAATTGCATCAATAATAATTTCGCCAATCTCATAAGTAGATGGAGGAACATCTCCATCGGTATATTTTACTCCCAAGCCACCACCGAGATTGATTTCGTTGAGTTTTAAACCAAATTTTTCATCAAGTCTTGCAAGTTCGCGGCACAAGATATCAATTTCATCCGCATATATACTTGTTTCAAAAATCTGTGAACCAATATGAGCATGCAGACCATGAAGTTTCAAATTTGTATATTCATTCAAAATCAGTTCTACCGCTTCATCAATTTGAGTAATGTCAAATCCGAATTTTGAATCCAAATGACCTGTCTGAATGTATTGATGAGTATGGCACTCAATCCCCGGAGTAATTCTCAATAAAATATTTACCGTTTTATTTTTACTTTGCGCAATCGTATTTAAAAGTGCAAGTTCATAAAAATTATCAGCAGAAATTCTGCCAACCCCTAAATCAATAGCTAAATTTAGCTCATCAAAAGATTTGTTATTGCCATTAAATAAAACCTTGCTCATATCAGCACCGGCTTTATAAATAGTATAAATTTCACCCGCAGAAACAGTATCAAACCCAAGACCTTCTTCATTAAGTATTGCGCTGATTGCGCTTGTACATAGTGCTTTTGATGCATACATAATATTGGTTTTGGGGTATTTTTCGAACGCTTTTTTATAATCTGCACAAATAGTTCTTAAAGTTTTTTCATCAACTACATATAGCGGAGTATCATATTTCTCGACAAGTTCAACCAAATCACATCCGCCGATTTCAATATTCCCGCAAGAATTGATTTTAGTTGTTAAAGGTTTTTGTGATTGGTTTGCCGAATTTGTCATTTATTCTCCTTTATTATCAGTCCCTTTAAAGGGAGCAGTAGCACGAAGTACCATAGGGGTTGATTTTATATTATCATATTTTGTTATAAAAATATAGGCTTTTTTGAGTTTTAATAAGCGAAAAATTTGTCAAAATCCACATCATCAAAACTGCACAAAAGCAGGAATATATCGTCATCATCCGGTAACCGTTGAAAATTATACTGGTCAAAAGTCCAATATTTCGGATTTATTCCTTTAACTATCGCTATATTTTTTTCTTTGAGGATGTTTAATTTTTTCTTTACTATTTCAACCGGAATGTTCACACGTTTGGACAATTCTACCGCAGTGATCCCATCTTTTGATGAGTATTTTTCCGGAGTAAGAAACATAAGTTCAAGTCCAACCGCTTTGAGTTCTTTATCCTCGTTTTCTAATGACGCATAGTATTCCATATTCTCATTTTAATGAAAATCATAAATATAGTATATCCGTTATTTATAGGATTTGTTTTAAAGAAACGCCGAAGAACTCAGAAGATATAATATCAAGTGCATTTCAAAAATCAATTATTTAATATAAAACTATTGTCCTATCGTCCTGACGTCTGAGCGGCTATTTCTTTTTTTGTGCTAAAATTATTTTTGTAAACGGTCAGTTAAAAAGAAAGGGAAAATATGTTGACTAAAAGTTCAAGTTTAACGGCTAATTTCTCCGGAATAGATTTTAGCAAATACACATCAAAAATTTCCGAATTTGTAAATGAATTTTCTTCCCGCGCCAATAAGCAGGGGCAGTTTCTAAACTGGGTTGATTTGCCTTCAAAACAAGCTCAAAGAATTGATGATATTTATTTAATGGCATCTGCGCTAAAAAACGCAACAGGCGCAAAAACTTTGAGTGTTATGGGTATAGGTGGCTCAAAACACACTGTTGAGCACATGTTATCAATCAACGGATTAAATATTAACAGAACAGATATTGAATTCTATTCTGATATCGATTCCTCAAGCTGGGAAAGATTTTTGTATCGTTTAGGCGGAGATGTTACAAGTTCAAACTATCTTATCGCCTCAAAGTCAGGTTCAACATTTGAAACAAAAGACGGCTTTTTGAGAATTTTAAACAGACTCATTGAAGCCTACAAATCACAGGGCAAGTCTGATGATGAAGCAAAAGTTCTTGCAAATAAACACTTTATTGCAGTAACAGATGCAAATACCGAAAAATCAGAATTGCGCAGAACATCAAATGAAAATAACTGGATAGGCAATTTATTCATTCACGATGATGTCGGCGGAAGATTCAGCGCATTTGATGACCACGCACTTTTCACACTTGCTTATGCAGGAATGAGAAAAGAAGATATGCTGACAATGTTAAATTCAGCACAAACAGTTTCAAGTGAATCTTTGAGCGCGGATTTGGAAATTAATGACGCATTAAAAGAAGGTATTTTCTGGGCTGATGCTAAATCAAAAGGCATTGATGCTTCTGTTCATCAATATATGGGCGCAATTTTTGAAAACACTGTTTACTGGCATGCTCAAATGCAAAACGAATCTGTAAAAGATACACTAAAACAGGTTGCAAAAGTTCCAGATGCTATGCACCACAGTGCAGAAGCACACTTCAACCCTGCAAATAAACTTGTATTTGCGCTTACTGTTCCTGTTGATAAAGGCGAATGTAAAGAAAATTCTGAAAGTTATATCGACGCTTTAACAAAATCGTACTCAGTAACAGGTTCACTTTTTGTTGAAAGAGTTGAGACTCAAGGAATGGGTCTAACTCCTGAAGCAGCAGGCAGATTGACTCAACTTAGAGCATTTGCAACTGTTTATCAGGAAATAGTAACAAGAATTATGAACGGTTCAGGCTTCCCTGAAGTTCTTGACAGCGTATTACAGCCGCACGTTGAATTTTACAAAAAGAATTTAAAAGGCGGAGTCGTAATTCCGGGCAGAATTTCAAAGTAATTAAAAATACAAAAACAAGCATACGGTACAACCTTTTGAAAGGTTGTACCGTATTATTTGTAACAAAATCTTAACATTAAACAAAAATTATTAAAGTTCTTGTAAATATGAGCCGATAAACATCATGTAACCAGAACATAATAAATTTCCTCCTTTTCCCCTACTACAATAACGGAACCCTCAAAAGGTTCCTTTTTTATTGCTCATAAATAATATTATATGAAGTTCATTTCTTTTCTTTTGTTTGCGAGGCAAAAGAAAAGAAATGAACCAAAGAAAAGAAAACTTCGCTAAATACAATACCGCCTAGCGGCGGCATAAGACCGCTACGCGGTAATATGAGTTTTTACCTGTCGGCAAAAATCTCTTAGCGCGGCTAAGGACAACGCCGCGCGCTTGTAAGATTATTATCAAAGGCGCCGTATCTTTAGGCGCATGATTGATTTTTGTCCGTTAGGACAAAACGTATGAACACTTTACACTTATATCTGGTGTGCTGAGCGATGCCGAAGGCATTGCTGTGATTAGCGTGTTTTTCTGCTTGGTTGCTCGCCATCGACAGCACTTCACGTTTTGCCTTTTGTGGCTTTTGCCACTGGCAAAACCGTTTCGGCTTTGGCTCGCAATCCGCTTTTCGATTCACTTTTCTTTTTGCATCGCAATCAAAAAGAAAAGTGAACAACATTCCTTAAATATCATTTATGCCAATTTTACGAAATTGTATAAACCTTCTTATAATACAAAATTCCGCCAAAAATCGCTAAAACCAAATCCGGAATCCAAGCAGCCAGTGCCGGCGGAATCGTACCAGCCCCTCCCATTGAAATCGAAAGCGCTCGCAATACATAAAACGCAAATATAATCAATATTGTAAAGAGAAAACCTCTATTATATCTTACTCTGGGTGGAGTTATAGCAAGCGGAACCCCTAATAATACAAAGACAACCGTTGCCAAAGGCAACGCTAACTTATCATAAAGTTGTACAGTATAATTTCGCCTATCTGCTTTTGAAATATTTGATTTCTTTAAATATTTTGATAATCTTACAAAATTCATTTCACTTGCAACATTATCTCTCATTTCTTTTGATAAATCCAAACCAAATTGAACAGTCGAAGTATCAAACAGTGCTGTATTTAGAATCTCCCCGTTTTGGTCAATTGTATAAATTGCAGCCTTTTCAAAAACCCAGCCTTTCGTTGAAGTTTTACCTTCCCTGGCTTGCAAAACTTGAATAGTATGAGGTTTTGAATTATCCAACACCGTAACATTGTATAATTTTTTTCTGTGACTGCGGCCAACATAAAACAATCGTCTAATATAAGACCCCGAGCTCAACTCTTTGAATACAAAATTTTCCTTTCCGTCAGGAATATTTTTTTGCCCTAAAGACCAGAGCGCCAAGTCCTTAGAAGTTCTTGTCATAACCGGAGCAACACTTTCATTAATTACAAAAGTCGATAATGCCATAACTATCGAGAAAATAAATATCGGTTTTGCTATTCTGTTCAGTCCGATGCCGCATGAGCGCATAACCGTAATTTCAGATGACAAGCTCAATTTGTTTAACACCATTACTGTCGACAATAATACACCCATAGGAATTGATAATACAATTACGGCAGGAAGATTTAGTAAAATCATAATCAGTGCAATTTTGAACGGCACACCAAACTGCGAAATCTGTTTAATCAAAGTGATAAAAGTGTCCGACGCAAAAATAATTGTCGTAAAAACAAACACACCCATCAAAAACATCATTATAATCTGCTTTAGCAGGTATTTATCCAAAACTTTTGTATTATTATACTTCTCTTTTAAAAACTCATAAATCTTCAAAAACATAAGTAAATTTTAATCTAAAAAAATATTTTTATCAAATAAATAAAATGTAAATAATATGAAAAAATTTTTTCTTATAGTATAATAAAATTTGAAGGTCGGAAATAAATTAGCCGACAAACAACAAGACGGAGAGTGGATATGGAAACATTAGTAGCCTCAGAAGGGTTAATAACAAAAATTATCGGGCCGGTTATAGACGTTGAATTCCCTGACGGAAACTTACCAAAAATTTATACGGCACTAAATATTTATAATGACAATGGGGAAAAAATAGTCGCTGAAGTTGAGCAAATGCTTGGCTCAAACAAAGTTCGAACAGTTGCAATGTCATCAACTGATGGTTTAAAACGTGGGATGAAGGTTATAAACACAAATGAACCGATTAAAATCCCTGTCGGAGAAGCAATTTTAGGCCGTATATTAAACGTAACAGGCGATCCTGTTGATAACGACGGACCGATAGAAACGGATACTTATTTGCCAATTCACAGAGATGCTCCGGCTCTTGTAGACCAAAATACAGATGTTGAAATTCTTGAAACAGGAATAAAAGCCATAGACCTCTTACATCCATACCAAAAAGGCGGGAAAATCGGGCTTTTTGGGGGCGCAGGCGTAGGGAAAACAGTTTTAATACAAGAATTAATCCATAATATCGCTATGGCACACAACGGAGTTTCGGTATTCGGCGGAGTCGGAGAAAGAACTCGTGAAGGAAACGATTTGTGGAACGAATTTAAAGAAAGCGGAGTTATTAATAAGGTTGGACTTATTTACGGTCAGATGAACGAGCCTCCCGGAGCCCGAATGAGAGTTGGGTTGTCCGCACTTACGGCTGCAGAGTATTTTAGAGATTGCTCGAAACAGGATGTCTTGTTGTTTATTGATAATATATTCAGATTTACTCAAGCAGGTTCAGAAGTTTCAGCGCTGTTAGGTCGTATGCCATCTGCCGTTGGCTATCAACCTACACTGGCAACTGAAATGGGCGAGCTGCAAGAAAGAATTACCTCAACAAAAGACGGTTCAATTACATCAGTTCAGGCAATCTATGTTCCGGCAGATGACTTAACTGATCCGGCACCTGCTACGACATTCTCACACTTAGATGCTTCAACAGTATTATCAAGAGATATTGCGTCCCTAGGGATTTATCCGGCAGTAGATCCGCTCGAATCCAATTCAAGAGCTCTGGATCCGAATATTGTCGGCGATGAGCATTATGAAGTAACGAGAAAAGTACTTGAAATTTTGCAAAAATATAAAGATTTACAAGATTTAATTGCAATTTTAGGAATGGACGAATTATCGGAAGAAGATAAGGAAACCGTAAACAGAGCAAGAAAAATCCAAAAATTCTTATCTCAACCATTCTTTGTGGCAGAACAATTCAGCGGAAACAAAGGTAAATACGTAAAAATTGAGGATACCGTAAAAGGGTTCAAAGAAATTATCGAAGGTAAATACGATGATTTACCTGAACAAGCCTTCTATATGGTCGGCACAATAGAAGAAGCCGTTGAAAAAGCCAAAGGAATGGAAGAAGAATAAAATGAGACATGAATAGACCTTTATTGGCTTTATTATTTGTATAAAACGACTATTCATCTTAACTCTTCACTATAAAGGAACAATATGCATTTAAAAATAATCACGCAAGAACGAGTAGTATTTGACAATGACGTTGACGAAATCTACACCAAAGGGGTAGATGGGGAATTTGGCATCTTAAAAGATCACGTTCCAATAATGTCCGCTCTTGATATCGGAGTAACAAGAGTAAAAAAGGGAAATGAAACAAAGGCTTTCACCACAATGGGCGGAGTTTTGCAGTTTAAAGACGATGAATGTCTGATACTTACAACCCTTGCCGAACCAGGAGATGAAATTGATGAAATGCGCGCCAGAGAATCTCTTGAACGCGGGAGGAGACTATTAAAAGAAGCTAATGCACAAATGGATGCAAAACGAATTGAAGCATCAATCGCGCGTGCCAAAGCCAGACTCAAAGCAAAATTTAACGATAATGATTAATGCATTATTTCTTTCTTTACCCCATTTATGGCAGATAGCTCCACTTTTCCCCCTTCCCAGTTGGCAAATTATTAACTTGAATAATTACAGTAAAAGTTATGAAAGATAGGCAACACAAATTTTGTGACCTGCATTAAAATGTACGGCTATAGCCTGCCAATGAGAACTAGCAAAAAATATTTTTACGTGTTTAATAATACCTATGAGCGGATATTATTTAATTTCAAAAATTGAAAAATTGCCTTATTACAAGTATAAAGGTGATGCACTACATCTGGTTAATCAGACTGCAAGAACCGTAGATGAAGTTGTAATCGGGATAAAAGGCCAGCCATATCTAAAAAGCAAAATTACTACATTCAGAGATTCAGATGGGAATATTATTGAACGAGCAATGGATTTTTTCGGTAAACCCTATAAAAACCGCGTTTATAATATGCGAGATAATATTATTGAGCCTGATGAATACGTAAAATCTGTTCATATAAAAGAGTACGTTCTTCCCAAAAGCTTGAAAGAAGCCCATATACAATCGGTAGAACAGGGTTATAAAAGAACTCTTTTATGGACTCCTGTTAAATTTTTTACAAATCATTTGAGCGAAAATATCATAACCGGAGAAAAAGTTTTAACTCAAGTTACTCAATCAAATCTTATGAAACCGCAAAAAGAAACTCACACATTCGTTGAATATCCGCATATTATTAATGGCAAAATTCAAAATTATGCAAAAAAAATTTTAAGATTTAGCGTGGATACCCTTAATGAGTACAAAATCAATAAGAATAATATACTTGAACAGAATTCAAAACTCCCTCAAAACGACTCTTTTCTAGGAATAAGAGCACTTGATATAAACGATTCAAAAACCGCATTTACACAAAAATTTTTATCAGAACGCAAACTAAAAAATAAAAGAATAAAAATTAATCCGAATTATATCGCGGGAAACAATGACGAAGAATTAATGAAAGGCATGTTTGACCCAAATGAAGGAGTTATAAACTTTATAAAAGGTTATATTTTTAAATCAAAATCCGAAGTCTGTCACACCTCACGTCATGAAACAGAGCATGGCTGGCAGTTTTATCTTCATGCCCGAAATACAAAGGGAGGGGCCTCCGAATGGGAAGAAAAAATTTATAATTTATTTAGAGATTTACCGAAAAAACTAAAAAAAGAAGCCGAAGAATACACAAAATCAATACGCTCCTACGTAACGATATCAGAAAATAGGGAACAATACCGAAAAAATTTTATAGAAATGTGTGCAAACGAACAAGGAAACAAAAGCCGAATTTTATATAATAACGAAAGAGCGGAAATCCAAAAAGAATTTCCGCACATTCCAATAGAACTTTTATAATTATCGATTAATCTGCATCAAGATATTCGGTTACGAGTTCCGACATGCACTTTCTGCTGTCAAAAATTTCGTTTTCTTTGAAATAAATGGCGATTTCTCTTTCTGCACTCTCAACAGAATCTGAACCATGCACTACATTATATTCCATAACTTGCGCAAAATCAGCACGAATAGTTCCGACTTCTGCTTTATCCGGATCTGTTGCACCCATTAAATGTCTTACCCCTGCAACCGCATTGTAACCCTCTACAACCATTGCTACAATCGGACCGCTTTGAATGTATCTTATAAGTCTTGGATAAAACGGTTTGCCTTCATGCTCGGCGTAATGTGCTTTTGCTTGTTCATCTGTTACCTGAAGCATTTTTAATGCAGTTATCTTATATCCTTTTGTCTCAAATCTTTTAATAACTTCCCCTACAAGCTCTCTTTGAACTCCATCAGGTTTAATTGCAACAAATGTTCTTTCTTCCGGTCGCATAATAAATCTCCTTAAAAATGTACAATATGTCTTAATTGTAGCATGGATTTAATTTTTTGACAAATCTATGATATAATAACATTATGAAAAAAATCTTATTAGCGTTAATTTTAATTATTCCATTTTCAATAATTCCTGCTTTGGGAAGCGAAATAGAAGATGACTATCTTGATATTGCAGCAAATTATTGCGTTGTTGGAGATTACAATTCAGCACTTCAATACCTTGATAAGATATTGAAAATAAATCCTTCAAATAAACACGCTCAAGATCTGAAAAACGGACTAAATCATGTAATTTCCAAAGACAATAAATCCTTTATAGATAATGTTTCTCCGCTTGCACGACAAGCAATGGAATATAAAAGAGCGGGGGACGAAACAAAAGAATGGAATACGTTAGTTAAAGCAACAGAAGATAGTAATGCTTATATTGCGTATTATTATTTGGGGAATTTTTACAGACAAAAGAAAGAGTATAAAAGCGCACTAAATGCGTACTCTGCAGCCACATCTGCCAGAACGAATTTTTCTCCGGCATATTTGGCAACCGCTATTGTACTATATGAAATGGGGCAATATAACAGTGTTATTAACCCGATAGATAAATATTTATCTATAAATCCCGAAGATGACTTAGCCTATGCGATAAAATCTCGTGCTGAATTTGAACTGGGACTTATTAACGAAGCAAAAGTAAATAATGATACAGCCATAAAAATCAATAACTGCCCTGAATATCAATTTGACAGAGCCAAAATATTATATAGTCAAGGTGCATACAAAGAGTCAAAAAAATTGTTTAAATCTTTGCTTGGAGATATTCAAACTTCAAAAATTTATGAATATTTGGGCTTATGTGATATATCACTTGGGAATTATTCTGATGCTGTTACTGATTTTGACAGAGCTATCCTCTTATCTAAGGATGACGAATATTTAGAAATGAAATATAATGAAGCTAAACGTTTATTGGAAGCAAAAAACAATGAGGCATCACAAAACACATTATTACCAGAGTAAGTCAAACAGTTTATTTACAAAAGTTTGGAACACTTTTGTTACTGTTTGTATGACGATTGTCTTAATGTGGGGTTTACAAGCATGCAGTAATGTTACGGGACTAAGATTTGTACAGCTAAGTGACGTTCATTTTTCCCAAGACTCCCCTAACACAACATTCAAAATGATTGGGGAATCTCAAAGATTATTAGACGATGCTGTGGAACAAATTAACGAAATAAAAGATGTTGATTTTGTTATGATTACGGGAGATTTGATTGACAAACCACTCGAAATAGAGCTCAAAGCAGTATTGCCGCATCTTCAAAACCTAAATTATCCGTGGTATTTCGCTTTCGGTAATCACGACAGATGCGTCGGCGGATATCTTGATACAAATTTGTATATGAAAATGCTGAAAGAAGCAAATCCTGATTTCAAATTTGATAATCCTTATTATTCTTTTTCACCCAAAAAAGGATATCGAGTAATTGTTCTTGACGATATCATAACCAATGAAATTACATCACAAGGATATGTAAATGAAAAACAATTAAAATGGCTAAAAAAAGAATTAGATAGGTCAAAAAATGATACCGTACTAATTTTTATGCACATTCCTTTGATTGAACCGTTTGCAAGTCCAAATCACAGATTAAGAAATGCATCTCAAGTTATGGGATTAATTGAAAGTTATAAGAATCCGATTGGAGTATTTCAAGGGCACTATCATGCAACAAGAGTTGTTCAACACGAAAATGTTTTGTATGTAAATACTCCATCTATCGTTTCCTATCCAAACGCATTCAGATTAATTTCTGTTCAAAATTATAAAGATAAAACCGTATTTGAATTAAAATGGATTGAAACAAGAGAAAAAACTATTCAAAAAATGGCAAAACTTCTTGTAATTGTTTCTTCAATATATACCGGAGAAGATAAGGAACGTGACGGAATTTACGAAATTAAAAGGTGATAATTATGGAAGATTTTAAAGTAAAATTCAGAGGTGTAAGAGGCAGTTTTCCGGTTGCGGATAAGAAATTTCTACAGTATGGAGGAAATACATCTTGTGTAGAAATAGAAGCAGGCGGTCATAATATAATACTTGATGCCGGTACGGGTATAGTTAAAGTCGGGAATGAATTGTTTGAAAAATATATTTCATCTGCTCTGGAAGTCAAAGACAGACCCTCTGTGAGAACATCCATTTTGCTCTCTCACATTCATCAGGATCATTTGCTGGGGTTGACGTTTTTCAAACCAATGCACATAAACTCCGCTCAAATCGATATCTTTGGGGAAGGTGACAACAGTGCGGATTTAAAAGAAAATCTATCTAAACTTGTTTTTGGTAAAACATTTCCACTTGATTTGGATGATATAAATTGTGAACTGAATATTCATGATATAAGAGAAGATTATGTAATATTATTTAAACCTAACTCTACACCTCAATTAGTAAAAAAAACAGAGGCAGCACAGGATGAAGGAGATGTACTGGTTGAATTTTACAAATCCTATGTACATCCGCAAAACGGGGTAATAATTTATAAAATCAACTATAAGAACAAAAGTCTTATTTATGCGACAGATAAAGAAAGCTATTTCGGAGGAGATAAAAAATTCATTGAGTTTGCAAAAAATTGTGACTTACTCATTCATGATGCTCAATATACCACTGAGGATTATTTAAACCCTCATTCGCCAAAGCAAGGATATGGACATTCCACATACGAAATGGCAATGGAAGCAATGCGCCAAACAAATGCAAAGAATCTTGTATTTTTCCATTATTCACCGGCTTATGATGATTCAAAGCTTGAAAGAATAAAAGAATTGTACACTTCTCAAAACAAAAATATATATATGGCTTACGAAGGTCTTGAATTCAATATTGAATAAATAAAATTTATTATTAAAAAGGTTTATATGAAAAAGTGGCTTATTATAATTGCATTATTTTTCACCGTACTTCCGGCAATATCTAAACCCGGAACTATTGTTACATATACGATTGACCCTGAAAAAAACGCTTGGAGCCATAATAATATGGGCATAGTATATATGGAAGAAAAATGCTACTATGCTGCAATTCAAGAATTTAAAATTGCAATAAGCCTAAATTCCAATGCTCAATCTACAGCGATATATTTAAATAATTTAGGTAAAGCATATTTAATCATTGGATATCCGGAACTTGCTCTCGGATGTTTTGAAGATGCATTAACTCAGTACAGCCTGAATTTTGAATTTTATGAAAATCTTGCAAAATGCTATGCTCAACTTGGCAAAATTCAAGAAAAATTATCAAAATATCAATCAGAAATAAGTAAAAATCCTGTAGCAAAAGTAATGGTTGGACTACTTCAAGAGCAAAACGGCAATAAAAAACAAGCTATTACAACTCTTGATGATTTTGTGATGGCTGAACCCGATTTAATTATTACCCCTGCCGTCAAAAAACATATTCAAGGATTAGTACAAGATATAAATAAATAAATTAATGTCTTAATGTTTTTGAAATCTTTGAATGTATAGCGTTTGCTTTACTTAGATAATTTGTAAGTTTCTCGTAATTTTGACCTTTTTCTCCATATGGAATATTCATATCCATTAGTTCATCCACACTTCTGCTTATTTTAGATAACTGTTCTAATGAATCACTCAAAGCAACAACAGAATTAAATTTCTTAGAGATTTTTGCAAGAATTTTTCTTGAAACAAAAGATTGAACATTGTATAACAAAGGCATTTTTTCTTTTAAAGTTTCATTGAATAATTTTTCTTTATCCCCAAGAACTCGTCCACCATATGCACGCTGTTTTTCCAGAGATGTAAGTTCTCCAAGATATCGTTGGCGCTTAGCCTTTAAACCTAAAGCTTCATTTTGTGTTCCATAATTATCCGCAAGCTTAATTTTTTCATCCAAATCTTTTATTGCCTGTTCTTTTTCTTTTATACGGTAATCAATACTCAATTCTTGTTCTTCCGCTTCATCAAACTTTGAGCTGTTTAAAATAGTAGAATCGTAACCGTTAAGACGCTTAGAACCATTTTTTATCTGCGCAGCAACCTTTCCATTAAAAGGATTTGCCGGAGATATTCCGTTATCACGCATAAACATACCGGTATTAAAAATATTTTTGTGTGTATTGTTATCCATATCAACATTATAAATCATTAAAAAAAAATTTTTGCCCTTTAAAAGTACGATATTATGTAAAAATTTTTAATGAGATATTTTTTATAAACCTTGTTTATGATACGATTTTGTCATAAAAGGATATAACGTAACACTTTTTAAATATTTAAAAGGAGAAAGAAAATTATGACAGAAAAAAGAGTATGGCTTTTCAGAGAGGGTAATGCTCACATGCGTGCCGAATTAGGCGGCAAAGGCGCTAACCTCGCAGAAATGACCAATTTAGGGCTTCCGGTTCCTCCGGGACTGACAATCACTACAGCAACCTGTATGGAATACATCAACAACGGGAACAAAATGCCTGAAGGTTTGATGGATGAAGTAAAATATTACTTAAAAGAAGTTGAAGCTCAAGCCGGTAAAAAATTCGGTGATTCAACTAATCCTTTGTTAGTATCTGTTCGTTCCGGCGCTAGAGTTTCAATGCCGGGGATGATGGAAACTATCCTTAATTTAGGTTTAAATGATGAAACAGTAGAAGCAATGGTTAAATTAACTAACAACCCTCGCTTCTGCTACGATTCATACAGAAGATTTTTAACTATGTTTGGATCTGTTGCTTGGGAAATGGACAGACAAAAATACTTTGAATCAGAAGTTGAAAAAGTCAAAGCAAGAGAAGGCGTAACAGAAGATACTCAAATCTCTGCAGAAGGCTGGAAATCTTTAATCCCTGTTTATAAACAAACAATTAAAGAAGTAACGGGTAAAGAATTCCCGCAAGACCCATACGTTCAACTGCAAGAAGCAATCGAAGCTGTATTCCGTTCTTGGAATATTCCTCGTGCAGTTGCATACAGAAACATGAATAAAATAGATCATAACTTTGGAACTGCAGTTAACGTTCAGACAATGGTATTCGGAAACATGGGCAACGACTGTGCTACAGGTGTTTCATTTACTCGTAACCCTGCTACAGGCGAAAACAAATTCTATGGTGAATATTTAGTAAATGCACAAGGTGAAGACGTTGTTGCAGGTATCAGAACTCCAAAACAAATTTCTGAACTTGAAACTGATATGCCTGATATTTACGCTCAATATGTAAATATTGCAAAACAACTTGAAAAAGGTTACCACGATGTTCAGGATATGGAATTTACCGTTGAACGGGGCAAATTATGGATTCTTCAAACACGTAACGGTAAAAGAACCGCTAAAGCAGCAATTAAAATTGCCGTTGACATGTACAATGAAGGTATTATTTCTAAAGAAGAAGCAATTATGCAGGTAGATCCTTATTCAGTTTACCAAGTATTATTGCCTTGCTTTAATCCTGATAAAGTTAAACATTCGCACAAAGTTTCAAAAGGTGTAAACGCATCTCCTGGTGCGGCTGTAGGTAAAATCGTATTCGATACCGAAGAAGCAGCAAGACGCGGTGAAGCAGGGGAAAAGGTTATCTTAGTCAGAATTGAAACCTGCCCTGATGATATTCACGGAATGGCAGTTTCTCAAGGTGTTTTAACACTCAGAGGTGGTGCAACCTCTCACGCAGCAGTTGTTGCTAAAGGTATGGGAAAACCATGCGTTTCAGGTTGTGAAGACCTAAAAATTGATTTAGCAAACGAAACAATAACTTGTGCAGATGGTACTGTATTCCACAAAAATGATATTATCTCATTAGACGGCGGAACAGGTGAAGTTATGGAAGGCGCAATTGAGCTTGTTGAAGCAGGTATTGATGCCGACTTTGAAACATTCTTCAATTGGGTTAACGAAATCAAAGAACTTCACGTTGAAGCAAATGCTGATACTCCAAAAGATATCGAAAACGCTATCAAATTTGGTGCTGAAGGAAATGATTATTGCAGGTACAACAGAAGCAAGAAAAGAAGCACTTTCTCACTTACTTCCAATGCAATACTCAGATTTCTATGCAATGTTCAAAGCATTAGGTGACAAACCTCTTACGGTTCGTTTGCTTGACCCGCCTTTACATGAATTCTTACCTTCTAAGATTGAATTAGTTGAAAAAGTTGCAACTAAAAAAGCTTTAGGTCAAGATTACGCAGAAGACGAAAAAATGCTTGAAATCGTTGAAAACTTATCGGAATCTAACCCGATGATGGGTCTAAGAGGCTGCCGTTTAGGTTTAACTTATCCTGAAATCAACGAAATGCAGGTTAGAGCAATCTTTGAAGCATGCTGTGATTTAACTAAAGAAGGTCACAAAATCCAACCATGGATTATGATTCCTCTTATCGGTCACATCAACGAATTAAAGACTGCTAAAGCTACATTGGTAAGCGTTGCAGAACAAGTTATGCAGGAAAAAGGAGTTAAATTAGAGTACAAATTCGGTACAATGATTGAAATTCCTCGTGCTGCATTGACGGCTAAAGAAATTGCAACAGAAGCAGAATTTTTCTCTTACGGTACAAATGACTTGACTCAAATGACATTTGGATACTCAAGAGATGATGCTGAAGGTAAATTCCTCAAAAACTATGTAGAACAGAAGATTTTACCTTGGAACCCGTTTGTAACTTTAGACTTCAACGGAGTAGGCAGACTTATTGAGATGTCTATAAATGAAGGTAGAGAAGCTAATTCTCGCTTAGTCGGCGGTATTTGCGGTGAACACGGTGGAGATCCTGATTCTGTAAAATATGCTCACAAAATCGGGTTGAACTATGTATCTTGCTCCCCGTACAGAGTGCCACAAGCAAGACTTGCTGCAGCACAGGCAGTAATCGAATGTAAAAAAGCCGCTGGGGTAAAATAAATATAATGTAGAACTAAAAAAGTTCAACCATAATAAAGAAGATTCTTCGCTTAAAACGTCATTCCGAACATTAGCGAAGAATCTTTTTTATTAACTAACGCGGGCGTTTTTCTATTTCGAAAAACGCCCGCGTTAAATTAGTTTTGCTAATTATTCTTCATCTTTTTTAGCAAAAGACTGGTTTGCTCTTGATTTTATTTCTTCTTCAATTTTTGAAATAAATTCATCTACATTGAATGTGCCAATTTGACCGATACCTCTTGCACGAACGGCAACGGTACCTTCCTGAGCCTCTCTGTCACCGACTACACAGACATAAGGAATCTTTTTATCCTGCAGTGATTCTCTTATCTTGTAATTCATTGACTCGGAACGGTCATCTAATGATGCTCTTATACCAACTGCACGAAGTTTTTTGTAAACACTTTCTGCATAATCAGTATGTTTGTCGTTAGAAATCGGAACAACGTTCACCTGCGTCGGAGCAAGCCATGTAGGGAATGCACCGGCATAGTGTTCAATTAAGATACCATGGAATCTTTCCATAGAACCGAAAATTACTCTGTGCAACATCAACGGAGTTTTTAACTGACCGTCTTTATCCTGATATTTGATATCAAATCTTGCCGGTAAATTAAAGTCTAACTGAATTGTAGCACACTGCCAAGTTCTGCCGATAGCATCTTTGACCTTAAAGTCAATTTTCGGGCCATAGAAAGCGCCATCGCCTTCGTTGATGTCGTATTTCATTCCTCGGCGTTCCATTGCTTCTTTCAAACCAGCTTCTGCTTTGTTCCAATTTTCGATTTCGCCGACAAAACTTTCAGGACGAGTAGAAAGTTCTACTTCAAATTCCATATTGAATATAGCCATCGTATCTGCAACAAAATCAATAATAGCGTTGATTTCATCAACCAACTGCTCAGGAGTACAGAAGATATGGGCATCATCCTGCGTAAAACCTTGAACCCTTGTTAAACCTGAAAGTGCGCCTGATTTTTCTTTACGGTAAACCGTACCAAGTTCTGCCATTCTTAACGGCAGCGAACGGTATGAATATCGATTTGCCTGATAAATCAGAATGTGGAACGGACAGTTCATAGGTTTGACAACATATTGGTCATCACTATCTTCATCTTTTTGAACAAAGAACATATTTTCTTTGTAATGGTCCATATGTCCTGAAATTTCCCAAAGAGTCGATTTTGCAATTTGAGGAGTGTTAACAATTACATAACCTCTTTTGCGATGTTCTTCTCTCCAGTAATTTTCGATTTGTTCACGGACACAAGCCAAATTCGGATGCCACAACACAAGCCCTCCGCCCATTTCTTCACGGGTAGAGAATAGGTCTAACTGTTTGCCGAGTTTTCTGTGGTCACGTTTTTCTGCTTCTTCCAAGAATGTCAAATATGCCTGTAAATCTTCTTTGTTCCAATATGCCGTTGCATAAATTCTTTGAAGCATTTTATTTTTTTCGTTGCCTCGCCAGTATGCGCCTGCGACTTTTAACAATTTGAATGCATTAGCCTTTATATATGAAGTGTTTGGCAAGTGAGGTCCTGCACAAAGGTCGTTAAACAGTGCATTTCCGTCTTTGTCTTTTGTGATATACAAAGTTGGGTTGTCATTGCGGTGTTCTTCTAAAAGTTCCGCTTTGTAAATTTCTCCCTGTGATTTGAATTCATCAATCTGCGCTTGGACATCAGGAATTTCATATCTTTCAAAGGTAAGATTTTGTTTAACAATTTCTTTCATTTTTTCTTCGATTTTGTCTAAATCTTCCTGAGTGAAAGCATGACCATCAGTTAAATCAAAGTCATAGTAAAACCCTTCAGCAGTAGATGGTCCGATAGCCAGTTTTGCATTCGGGAATAAACTTTGAACAGCCTGCGCCATAATGTGAGATGTCGAGTGTCTTAAAATCGACAAGGTTTCGTTGTTCTTTTCCATATTCAATTTTCCTTTTCTATCCTTTGGGGTGAATTTAATACGGCAATCGTTACATCGAAAAACCTAAATTTACCCTCAGGGTGGATCCCCTTAACAAGTACAAAGATATTATATAGCAAAAAAAAAATTTACGCGTTTTGTAATAATAAAGGAGTATAAATTATGCAAACAATTTTGAGTATAAACAATCAGCCGGCTTTTGGTATCGGCATATCTGAAAATTTTGTCAAAGCAGCACATAATTATTTTAACGGAGTCGAATACAGACCTTGGAAAGCGAAAATCTTTGACAAAAAAGTTGCACAAGTTTTTAATGATTTCGGTTATGACGAATTCGTGATTAACTATAAAAAAATCCACAAAGATGGGAAATTGATACACACTCTATCGGCAGACAAAAAAGGATTATCAGTTCCATTAACAGAAAAAGACCAATTCAGAAAAGTAATTGAAAAATTTCAACGGATGAGAAAAGGGGAATTGTATATAAAAATTAAGCAATTCCGCAATAATCACCCAGAATTAAAGCCACTTGATGCGAATATATACAGTGTGAAATTTGACTAAAGAAAAACGCCTAAACATTTAGGCGTTTTTCTTTAAAATCTGAAATCTCTCTCTCCGTGCTCAATTTTTCCGAGGTATTCGCGCGTTTTTTCAATCACAGCTTGCGATGTTTCAAGACTGCCACACTCTTTCTCAATAAGTTCATAACCGATTTTTTTTGTTTCCGGCGATGCATAATCTTCCAAATATTCTTTTAATGTAATAAGTGCATTCGGATGGCAGAAGTTGTGTATTTGTTTGTCTTTGCAGATTTCCATAAATCTGTCACCCGTTCTTCCTGCTCTATAGCAAGCGGTGCAAAAACTCGGCACATACCCGATTTGCATTAGCCATCTGATTACTTCGTCTAATGTTCTTCTGTCTTCAACATCAAATTGCGCAGTTTCTTCCTCTGTTTCATCTTCGGGGTGCGCATAACCGCCGACACTTGTTTTTGAACCCCCAGAAATCTGGGAAATTCCTAAATCTAAGACTCTTTTTCTTGTTTTTTCGGATTCTCTTGTAGATATAATCATACCGGTATAAGGTACTGCTATTCTTATACAAGCAACTATTTTTGCAAATGTATCATCATCTATTCCGTTTTCGAATGAACTCGGATCAATGTCATCAGCCTTTCTTATTCTAGGTACTGAAATCGTATGAGGCCCTACCCCAAAAACAGCTTCTAAATGTTCCGCGTGCATCAATAAAGCTGTAAATTCATACTTATAAGTTGAAAGTCCGAATAAAACTCCCATTCCTACATCATCAATTCCGCCCTGCATTGCTCTGTCCATAGCCTCTGTATGATAATCATAATTATGCTTAGGCCCTGTCGGATGTAATCTTTCATAGCGCTCTTTATCATAAGTTTCTTGAAATAAAATGTAAGTGCCAATACCTGCATCTTTTAATTTTCGGTAATTTTCAACCGTAGTTGCTGCAATATTGACGTTCACCCGACGAATTGCTCCGTTTTTATGATTAATCGAATAAATAGTTTTAATAGATTCTAAAACATATTCTATCGGATTATTTACCGGATCTTCACCTGTTTCAAGCGCAAGCCTTTTGTGTCCCATATCTTGAAGCGCAATAACTTCCTGCTTGATTTCCTCCTGAGTCATTTTCTTACGAGGAATACGAGTATTTTTAGCGTGATAAGGGCAGTATACACAACCGTTTACGCAATAGTTAGACAAATAAAGCGGAGCAAAAAGCACAATTCTGTTCCCGTAATATTCCTGCTTAATTTTTTTTGCCAGTGAATAGATTTCTTCATTTTTTTCGGGGATTTCACAGGCAAGCAAAACCGAGGCCTCTTTATGTGTCAAACCATTGCCAAGTTTCGCCTTATCAAGAATTTTATCAATCAACGGCGCATTATTTTTGTTTTCATCCGCATATTTTAAAGTCGATAAAACTTCTTCATTATCTATAAATTCTGTTGCTTTAGGTGATTTTACATTGTACATTTTATATTTCTGACTCCAAATTTTACATTCACACTGTTACCCTGAATTTATTTCAGGGGCTATCCATTTAATTATATTTTAATCAAATGGATAGGTGCTGAAACAAGTTCAGCAGACATCTTTTACTCATCAATAAGCATACTTGCGCCTATGACACCTGCGCTGTTGCCAAGTTGCGCAGGCACAATTTCAACACTTGATCCTGCAACAATCATAGCACGTTCTTTTACTGTTCTGCGAATTGGTTCTAAAAGTAAATCGCCACATTCAGCGACTCCGCCACCAACGATTACTTTTTCAGGATTTAACAAATTGATTACACTTGTTAAGCCAAGTCCAATGTATTCGCCCATGATTTCAAAAATACGTTTTGCAACAGGATCACCGGCTTCTGCGGCTTTTGCAACTATATACGGTGTTATCTCGCCATCACTGGCCATTTCTGCGAACTTAGCCGATTTCCCGCCTTTTATATAATCCTGAGCCATAGCAACTATACAAGGACCGGATGCGTATGCCTCCAAACAACCTGTATCTCCACAACCGCAAATTGCGCCATCTTTTGCAAAAAGTTTGATATGCCCAATTTCTCCTGCAGCATTAGCTGCACCACGAACAAGTTTACCGTTTATTACAAGTCCTGAACCAATACCTGTTCCGACAGTAATGCATACAAAATTTTCACATCCTCTGCCTGCGCCGAATTTAAGCTCCCCTAATGCAGCACATCTCACATCATTATCTATTCTTGTTGGGATATGAAATTCCTCTTCAATCATTTTTGCAATAGGGACATCTACCCAACCTGGGATATTCGGTGCAAGTTTAACAATACCTTTTTTACAATCAATTTGTCCGGGGAAATCAAACCCGATACCTTCAATTGACTTTTCATCAGTTCTGGTCTCGTTCATCAAATCTCTGATTGACTGCTTGATATTATTAACCGTATATTCAAATCCCATTTTTGCATAAGTTGGCACAGTATTTGAATAAATTATTTTGCCTTTTTCGTCAACAAGTGCGATTTTTACATTAGTCCCGCCGACATCTATTCCGATTCTTTTTCCCATAATTATCCCCTTCTTAAAATTAAGTGCAATTTCATGATAACACAAAAAAAATAGGGGAATAGGGGAATAGGGGAATAGGGGGATAGGGGGATAGGGGGATAGGGGGATAGGGGGATAGGGGGATAGGGGGATAGGGCGATAAGGTTATAAGGCGATAAGTTCGTTTCGTTTTATTAATTATCAGTATTAATAGTAATATATTGAAACAATTAATAATTGTAACAGTTCTATCGCCTTATCACCTTTTTATAATTTGTAAACATTTGTAACAAAATACCCCATAACTTAAAGTTTTACAAAGAAAATGCCGTAAAACCACATGATAGAACATGTTTAACTCATAAATTAGAAAGGAAAACAATGGGATTAGCGGCGTCACAAGCGAGATTATTAACCATCACAGCCAGAAAAGCTGACTGTGAATTTGAATCTATGCGCTTATCACATCAGAAAATAGCTCTATCCAGAGATATGGAAAGACTTTCTGATGAGTATCAAAACGCCATGAGTAAAACTAAACTTGTTTACGATTATTACGGCAGCAACACAAGTCAAATGCCATTGAATTACGGATTGTTAATGCGTCCGTCAGTTTATAATGATTATTATCCGAAACTTATAACAGATAATACAAATCGTGTTGTATTATCATCAGATTACGCTTTTGCTGCAAAAGCTGCAGGGATTCCGGCAGAAGGCTACAACGGAACTCCGTCATCCGAAGTTCGTAACAAATTTGTTGAAGCACTCAGAGATACCGGAGTAATTACTGCCGCAACAGCTGCATCCATTGAAAGCGTAGCATATAACAATGGCATAGGTCTTGGCTCAACAATCACTGCAAGCGCAGGATATGAAGAAGTTTCATTTGAAGAATTTATGAATTTATTGAAAGCAAAGAGTGTAGATACGCTTGACTACGGTATACAACTCAGCGGTCATAGAGGAGTATCTGGAGATAGCAGTCAATTAGATAATTTCAAAGGAACATATCCTTGCGAAGCCTATGTATACGATATGGATGCAATTTTAGATATAATAACTAACCCAGATGATCCTTATGATAGAATACACATAGAACAATCATCTAACGCAAGTGTAACTTTATATGACTTACTTATGTCAGACAATGAATATGTATACTCCGAAAAAGCATTTTGGGGTGCTTCAAACCCATTTTCACAAATTGCGTATATGCAACAGTTATTTGTAGGAAACGAAAATTCAAATTCATTTTTAAAATGGATGGTTGATCAATTCAGTAATATACTGGGCGGAGTTGCAGAAAACGATTTGGCTCTGCAGTATGCATATAATCAAATTTTCGACCTATTATACCCAAATGAGAACTTACAAGAATTTGCACACGATGCTTTGAATCATAATGATTATTTTACAGGTCGAGCAAAAGACCGCCAAGATAGAGAGGGTTATGAGGATGATAGCGATGGATGGGATGGTCATATCAATGATATAACTTCTCAATGTGCAACAAGTGTAATGGGCGGATTCTGTGAAGAAACATATGAGGATTATAAAGGTGGGGTATTCCCCAAAGCACCACATTATATGGGTATAATTTATTCTCATTGCGGAGATGGTGGGCATAGTGACCAGCAACATAGCACAAGTGTCAGCCTCAACAATATAGCTAAAGCATTTTTGACTGCATTTATGGAATATCTGAACGGAATTGAAAATTCCAAGTACAGCTACGAAATGGGACAAACTGATGACGGAAGAGATAGCACTGTAAAATATAACCTTTATGAACCTTCTGATACAGATATTTTCAAAGTAAGAACATCCGCAGATGTATCTGACGGAACAGAAGACCTTTATGCAGGATTTTATGATGCTCTATTCAATAGAATCTGCGTAAGCGGCTGGACTCTAAATGCTAACATTGAAGACGGACAATATATGCAGCAATTACTCAAAAACGGTGCAGTATTTATTTCTTCTGTAGATAATGACGGATGTTACTACCAGAGCAACTATGCGACAGATACATATATTGCCGAAGTCGCGGATACGGAGGGCATTGCGCTCGCGGAAGCGAAATACAATGCGGCAAAAGCCAAAATTGAGCATAAAGAAAATACCATCGACATGAAGATGAAAAATCTTGATACAGAAATATCTGCACTCGATAAAGAATATGACACAATGAAAGGAGTTATATCAAAAACAATTGAAAAATCTTTCAAACGCTACGAAGCATAAAATTAAATTCTAAATATATTCGCAACTACCCTCTATCAAATAAGATAGAGGGTAGTTATTTTTTTTATTTTAAAAATCTTTCAAATATGTAACAGAAATGTTATAATTGTAGTAAAAAACTTGAAAAATTTTTACAGATTAAGTATAATAAGTACACTTGTTTTAAAATTTTGAGTTATAATTGTAAAAGTTTTGAAACATTACCCAAAAAAAAGACAATTTTATTGTGATTATTGTTTTTATTAATTATGTAGCAGGTTTTGAAATTCAGTAGGGATTATGCAGGTAAATACAGTAGGACAAAATATAGGTTCAATTAAAAACAATCATAAGAGAACCAAAAATATACAAACCCCACACACGAATGTGCCGGCTAATAACGCTTTATCTTTTACGGGAGCCTTTAAAGCGCCTAATCCTATTGTATGGCTAATGGATTTTATTGCGGCAGGTGGTTTTGCTGCATCTTTCTGCTTGCAGGACGGTATTGGATTTATTGCCCCGCGTGTTTATAAAGGCTTACGCCGCGGCGGAAAGAAAAAGCATGATGAAAACGGAAACGAAATTTTAAATAAAAACGGCGAGCCAAAACGTGAACTCAACTGGGCTTATGCAAGAAAAGAAGGCATAAGAGAAGTCATTACAGGTCCGAGCGCATTTGTTATTCCATGGTTGATGCTAAAGGGTATTAACAAAAAATTCGGTACGGGTAATAGCGTCAAGTTAAATTACTTGGATTCTTTTAAAGATATTTTTACAGAATATACAAAAGAAAATCTTCAAGCAATAAGAGCAGGTGCCGGAGATAAAGAAGTATTCTATAAAAAAGTATTTAAAAATATTTTAGACCAAAGTATAAATCAGCAGGAAGGCTCTGTTAAGCTAAGCGCTGAAGAATTGGATAAAGTTGCGGCTGATTTCGCAAAAAAACAGTTTGAAACGGACAAAATCAATGATAAATATAAATTCAAATTTATGCAGTTCGGCAACAGGAAAAAGCGCAATGAGGAATTGGCAAAACTCGGCACTTCTATTGAAGATGATTACATGGCTTTAAGAAAGAAACATGTTGGAGGTGCTGCTTCTGATATAGCGGTTGAGATGCTTGGCTCAGACAAGAAAACAATCCGAGGCGGCAGTATTGGCGAACTCACGAAAGCAATGAAAAATTATTTTAGTGATGCAGTCAAAAATACTCACGAAGCACTAAAAAAAGCAGAAAACATTAATTTAAACGAAGTAATAAACAACTTTACAAGCAAAAAGATGGGTTCAAGAATTTTGACTAACCTCGGTTTATTTGCTGCGGTTGCTTTGTTCTACACTCAAATTCCTAAATTGTACAATATGGGAACAGGCGGAAAGAATCCGGCATTAATGAATGATGAAGAACCTGCACTACAAAACGGTATAACAGAAAAAGCAGAGGATACTGTTGATAACAAACAGGTATCTTTTGCCGGCGCATCAACAATGTTGAATAGAGCAGGAGATAAAGTAATTAAAACTCCTAAATTGAAAAATATTTCTGATATTTTTGAATTAAACGGTCCTATTATTCAAGGAAATGCAATGGCTGTATTATTATATAGTGCTTGTATTCCACCAAGACTCATTCACGCTCAAGATAAATACGATTATGGAGAAATTCTTGTTCGTGACATGACCGCATTTACAGCGTTGCTATTCGGCGCAAAAGCACTTGCAAGATTGTTCTCAGACGGGTTTACAAAACTAACCGGCTTAGCATTAAACAATAAGAATTTAGAAGGTCGTAATAAATTACAAAAAGTTTGGGATTATTTGAATCCGGCAGACGCAAGACACTCTATACTTTCGAGCAGAGAACTTGATTCTAAATATACAGATATTCATTTATATAAAAATGGCATTGACGGCTTTATGGATTTTATCGAAAAATCCGGAGGAGACATCAAAAAAGCCCTTGCGAATGACTCTAAAATTAAACAAGTTGTAGACGATATTTTAAAAGATTCAAATAAAACATTTGAAAAAGCGACTGCTCTAGATATTAAAGAAGCATTACACAATGCGAATATTAACAATTCTCAAAAACTTAATGATTTGTATGAACTATTCAAAAAACCTAATAAATTACTTAACAGAGCAAAAACATGCAACAGTTTCTTTGGGGCATTGTCTACATTAGTCCTTGTTCCGGGCTTAATCATTGCATTAACAGATATTTGTAAAGCAATGACAGATAAGAAAAAAGCGGAAGAACATAGAATAAAATCTATAAAACAAGCCCAACAAGCACCTTTAACTCCGTCAAGTAAACCGACAATGGCAGGTTTTCTAAATAAAGAAGTTGCTTAAAAAGATTGAATATAAAAAAGTGAATAGTGAAAAAGCCGTATCAATCATTAAGGCTGATTTTTTTCAATCGACTATTCACTATTCACAATTCACTATTAACTTTTTTAATTAAGCGTTTGCTTCAATTGCGGCATTAATGTCATTTACCATCGCATCTACATCAAAACCGTGAACTTTAGCACCTGCTTCAAGGTTTTCAAATCTTGCGGCAGCACATCCGAGACAACCCAATCCATATTTATGGAAAATTTCGATACTTTCCGGATGTTTTTGTGCAATTTCGATAATGTTCATATCTTTTGTTACTAATTCAGCCATTTTAATTCTCCTTTTTTGACTTTTAACTAAACTTCATTAAAAACATTATACACTCAAAAAAAAATTGGAGGACGTGTAAGTATGGAATTGTTAAGTTTTATCTTTAAAGAAGATGTAGATGCTGTTGGATTAAGCAAATATAAAGACAAAAAAGACAACTATCCAACCTTTATAGAACAAAACTTTAGAGTTCATAAACAATACTTTAAGCCGGATTATAGTAATAATTTCTTTTTGTTATAAAAATATTTGGTAATGTGCAATGTTTTGCACCAAAATTTACTATGCAGACAAGGTAAAGATTTCGTAGATTTCTTCGTCTGTGAGTTCTGTTATAATCTTTTCGCCTTCGTAAACCGCCATGTCGGCAAGTTCTTTTTTAGACTTTAACATCTCATCGATTTTTTCTTCAAATGTTCCTAATGTAATCATACGATGCACCATAACATTTTTATCCTGACCTATACGATATGTTCTGTCAGTTGCCTGATCTTCAACTGCAGGATTCCACCAAAGGTCGTAATGTATAACATTAGTAGCACTTGTGAGGTTCAAACCAGTTCCGCCTGCTTTGAGTGATAAAATCATAACCTTTGTATCATCGTCATTTTGGAACTTGTCAATGAGTTCTTCTCTTTGCGGAACAGTCAGACTGCCATGAAAGAACAACGGCTCAATGTTACATTCCTGAGCCATAACTTTGCATAAAATATCACCCATCTCCTTATATTGAGTAAAAATAAGAGTTTTTTCACCACGATCAAGAATACTTTGGACCAAATCAAGACATTTAGCCATTTTACCTGACAACTCAATTCCCATTTCACCTGTTTTAAGAAACTGGTACGGATGGTTACATATTTGTTTGAGAGCTGTAATGAGTTTGAAAATATTTCCGCGCCTGTTGACACCGGTAAATCCTTTAATCTTTTCCATCATTTCATTAAGTGTTTTTTCATATAAAATAGCCTGAGGTTTTGACAGATAGCAGTATTCGTTAAGCACCATTTTTTCAGGCAAGTCTGAAATAACTTTTTTATCGGTTTTTAAACGTCTTAAAACAAACGGAGAAATAGACATTTTAAGTTTTCCTGCTCTTGAATGTTCTTTGAACCTTTCAATAGGAATAGCATAACTCTTTTGGAATTCCCTCAAAGAACCAAGATAACCTTTATTTATAAAATCAAATATACTCCACAACTCTGTCAATCGATTTTCGACAGGAGTACCTGTCATTGCAATTTTGACATCTGATTTTAGCATCTTAATTGCAAGAGTTTGCGCCGTATCAGGGTTTTTAATATTCTGAGCTTCATCAACAATAATGACACTCCAAGCCTGTTTTTTGAGTTCTTCAACATCAATTCTCATAATTGCATATGTCGTTAAAATCACATCATGATTGACATCTAATACTCTATCCGTTCCGTGATAAATAACCGCATCAAGGCTCGGTGCAAACATCTGTAATTCTTTCATCCAGTTACCCATTAAAGTTGTAGGACAAATAACAAGAACAGGTTTTTTGAGCTTTTTTTCTTCTTTCATTTTTAATAAAAGACTTATAACCTGAATAGTTTTACCTAAACCCATATCATCAGCCATACAAGCCCCAAAACCTTTTGCAATATTTGTCCAGAGCCATTTTAAGCCAATTTGCTGGTATGGTCTTAGTTCGCCATTTAAATCTTTTGGCAAAGTAATATCGACAGGTTTCGTAAAATCAGCTAAAACCCTTGCAAATGCAGCATCATAGTCAAAATCGTACTGTGCAAATTGTTTTGATAATGATGCATGGATTAATTCCATTCTCGACATTGATTTAAGATTTGTTTTTGCAATCTGTTCAAAGATTTTTTTCGATTCATCTTTATCAACAAGAACGTATTTATTCTTAAACTTAATTAAACCATTATTCTCTTTCGTAAGTTTTTGAAATTCTTCAAGCGATAATTTTTCATCCCCGATAGATATTTCATAAGAGAATTCAAGAATATCATCTAATGATAGCTTTCCTGCGGAATTACTGTTGAATATATCCGATAAATCACCTGCCCTGGCTGATTTAACTTTAGCATTGATAGAAGCCCTTGGTATAACTATATTAGAAAGTTCTTCAGGCAGAACTACTTCAATTTGGGCTTTTTGCAGATAATAAGCTGTCTTCGTAATAATCTGATAAACTTCATTTAGGTTAAAATCAAGATATAACTTATCTTCATCCTCAAACAAATCTTCAAGTTCAGGCATATAGCGCAGTGCATAATTTAATTGTTTCTCTACTATTCTTGAAATGTCACTTGCTTTTGCACCAAATATTTCCTCATCGGTGTAAAGTTTATCAATAAGAACTTCCTCGTCTGTTTTTCGATTTTTGATATAAACCTTGAGCCTAAAGATTTCGTCTGTTTGTTTTTCAATTTTTAAAAGCGGAATAACATCGTATTTTCCGAGATAGAGCTCATCAAACCAAGTGGCAAAACTTTCTGCCAAATCCCGATTTTTGAACATAACTTTTCGATCTAAATCTTTGAGCATATATGTCCCTGATTGAACATCCTTAAATCGAAACATCTTTATCCCGAGGAATTTATACACAAGATAATTTAGGTATGTGTAAATAAATTCATAAATAAAATCTTTAGGCTTTTCACCTATTATGAATAAATCTTCCGGCATACATTCTTCAAACTGATTAATAATTCTCGCCATCTGTGTGCTGTTTATTATTGGTTCATAAATTATTCGAAACATTGTACCGTGGCGTTTTACTGTCGGGATAAAATAAAGTTTTTCAATAAGTTTCATTACAAAATATGTAAGTTTATTGAAATATATAAACGTCGGCGAAAGCGCTTCAAAATCAACAATGTTCCCAAACCCGCCAAAATAATCCATTACAATATCCCATGCAAGAATATACCCCCTGCTCCCATCCGGTAGTTGTTCCGGACGAAATCTGAATAGTGAACCTTTTGACTTCAAATAATACTCAAAATTATTCGTCGGAGTAACAAAGAAAGAATATTTTCCGTCTTTATTAATTAAATAAAAATTAGTATTTCTTGTCGGAGTGTTTGGGCTCAAAAATACTCCGGCAAATTCATCCTCAACTATTTGATATATCATACTCAACGTGTAGCGAAAGTCCTTGTTCTTAAACCCGTCAGGACTTTCACCCAAATTGAAAAATAATTCATCTACGTTGTTCTTTTTGAATGAAAAATCGATGTTTAAATTATCAGTATTATCCTGCATGTCACTCCTTTTATAAAACGATATGGCGATAAGGCTATAAGGCGCTATGACCATATCCGATATTTATAAACCTTATTTTATCAATGACATCCCCGTCATTTCTTTTGGCTGTTTTATGCCTAGAAGTTGAAGAACCGTCGGTGCAACATCACAAAGTTTGCCGGTTTGTTTTAATTCAAGTTCTTTTGGTGCATTGATTAAAACAAACGGTACAGGGTTTGTTGTGTGTGCTGTGTGCGGTTTGCCTGTTTCTTCGTTAACCATTGTTTCTGAATTACCATGATCAGCTGTAAGAAGCATAACTACACCGTTTTGTTTGCACGCATCCGCAATTTTTCCTACACATTCATCCACAACCTTACATGCTTTTGTTGCAGCTTCTACTACTCCAGTATGCCCAACCATGTCAGGATTAGCAAAGTTAACCAAAATAAACTGATATTTCGGGTCTTTGACCGCTTTTAAAACATTCTCACAAACCTCAGGCGCACTCATCTCAGGCTGCATATCATAAGTCGGAACCTTTGGTGACGGAACAAGAACTCTTGTTTCGTGAGGCTGCGGCTGGTCTATACCCCCATTGAAGAAGAATGTAACGTGCGCATATTTCTCTGTTTCTGCCGTACGGAATTGATTTATTCCGTTTGCTTCCAAAACATCACCCAATATATTTACAAGTTTCTCTTTAGGAAATGCAACAGGGAAATTGAATGTTGCTTCATAACTTGTCATAGTCGTATAAAGAATATTTTTTAAGACTTTTCTTCTTTCAAATCCGGTAAAATCAGCAAAGTTAATTGCCTTTGTGATTTCTCTTGCTCTATCAGGACGGAAGTTAAAGAATATGATTGCATCGTTATCGTGTATTCTTGATTCATCGCCTCCTGCAATGACAGGGAGTACGAATTCGTCTGTGATTCCTTCTTCATAAGATTTTTTAACTCCTTCTATTACGCTTGATGCGTGATTACCTTCACCTAACAATAATGCGTTGTAGCCCTTTTCAACTCTTTCCCAACGGTTATCTCTGTCCATTATGTAATAGCGTCCGACGGCAGTTGCTACAGGAGGGAGGTTGAATTTTTTAAGTTCATCCTCTACTATTTGTAAGTATTCACAAGCACTTGATGGAGGGGTATCACGCCCGTCAAGAAACGCATGTACATAAAATTTTTCTATTCCGTTTTGGGCCGCAAATTGAATTAGTGCCAAAACATGGTCTAAAGATGAGTGAACTCCGCCTGTTGATACAAGTCCGTAGATATGCAGTGCAGAATCGTATTTTTTGACGTGTTCTACTGCGTTCAAAAATCTTTCGTTCTTAAAAAACGAGCCATCTTTTATTGCATTATTGATTTTTGACAAATCCTGATAAACAATTCTGCCTGCACCAAGGTTTAAGTGCCCGACTTCGCTGTTTCCCATTTGACCTTCCGGCAAACCGACATTTTCTCCGTCAGCGTGAATTTGTATAAATTTTTCTTCTTTTTCCAGTTTTGGTACATTAACGGGGTGCGCCAATTTCGTAGCATCATATTTTTCTGAACCCGATGAGATTCCCCATCCGTCCATAATACAAAGTAAAACTCTTTTATCCATTTTCTATCCCTTCTTTACTGTAAATATGAAATAGCCTAACAAAAACATGATTTTTTTTCAATATAAATTGAAGGACTTATAGATTTATTGAGGAATAGATATCGTCTTCAAAACCTCAATCGCCCTTTTTGCCATGAGTTCGCCTTTTAATTTCTTATTTTTACGTTCTTTTTTAGGTAATTCTACACTCGGAATTATACCCCAGTTTGAATTTATCGGTTGAAAATGGTCATTTTCGGGGTTTGTTATGTAATGAGTCAACGCACCAAGCATGGTTTCTAACGGAAGCTCAAGCAAAGGTTCATCATTTAAAAATTTTGCCATATTAATGCCCGCCAAAAGTCCGGATGCAATAGATTCTGTGTAGCCCTCAGTTCCTGTTATCTGACCCGCAAAGAACAAATCTTTCCGCTTCCTAGTCTGCAAAGTCGGTTCAAGAAGTTTGGGGGAATTTATAAAAGTATTTCTGTGCATAACACCGTATCTTACTATATTGCAATCCTCAAGACCGGGGATAGATTGCAAAAGTTCCTTTTGCGCACCCCATTTTAAATTTGTCTGAAATCCGACAAGATTGAAAAGCGTTTTTGCGCTGTTATCCTGCCTTAACTGAACAACGGCATAATTTTTCTCTCCCGTTCGTTTGTCTATAAGTCCGACAGGTTTCATCGGACCAAAGCGCAAGGTATCTTCCCCACGTGTAGCCAAAACCTCAATCGGCAGACAACTTTCAAAGAATTTTGCACCTTTTTCGAAATCGTGGCGCTCAATTCTGGGGGCATTAATTAAAATATTATAAAATTTTTCATACTGTTCCTTGTTCATCGGGCAATTAATGTATGAAGCTTCTCCTTTATCGTAGCGTGAAGCCCAGAAGGCTATGTCAAAATTAATACTGTCACATTCAACTATCGGTGCTATCGCATCAAAAAAGTGCAGATATTCACTTTTTGTAAATTCTTTTATACTGTCTGCGAATTTATCGCTAGTCAAAGGTCCTGACGCAATAACTGTCGGGGTATCAGGAATTTTTACAACTTCTTCCCTGATTAAATTAATGTTCGGGTTTGAAGTGATTTTTTCGGTTACGGTCTGTGAAAACTTGTGACGGTCTATTGCAAGTGCATTACCTGCAGGAACAGCACATTCTTTAGCAATTTGGATTAGTTCCCCGCCCAAAATTTCCATCTCATGCTTTAAAAGACCGCTTCCGTTTGTGACGTCGTAACTGCCAAGGCTGTTTGAGCAGACAAATTCCGCACAATCTTGCGTAGTATGCGCACCTGTTTCGACATGAGGGCGCATCTCGTATAAATTAACTTTAAACCCGCGTTTTGCAAGCTGCAAGGCACACTCACTACCAGCCAGACCCGCTCCGATTACATTTACTTCCATAGTACAAGTTTAAGTCAAAATAATAAGTATGTAAACACTTAACCCTACCCAACCTCTTTATCAAGAGAAGAAGTAACGAACTTAACAAATTTACATAACCCCTCGACAAAAGATTTTGTTTGGTGTATGGTTGTGCTACACGCAGAAATATAAGTACAAAGGAGAATTTTATTATGCAGATTATATTGAAAAAAGATGTCCAAAATCTCGGTGAAGCAGGTGACATCATCAATGTTAAAGACGGTTATGCAAGAAACTTTTTATTACCTCAAAATGTTGCAGAATTAGCAACTAAAGGTGCTTTGGAAAACAGAGAAAAGAATATTGCAAGAATCAAAGCTAAACAAGAAAAACTTAATGCCGAAGCTATGGAAAAAGCACAAAAAATCGAAGAATTCGGTAAACTTGAATTATCAGCAAAAGCAGGTGAATCAGGCAAATTATTCGGTACTATCACAACTAAGAAGCTCGCTGAAGAACTTCTTGCGAAAACAGGTATTGAAGTTGACAGAAAATCAATTTCTCTTAACGCTCCTATTAATAAAATCGGCGAATTTAAAATGCTTATAAAATTAACTTCAAAGGTTAAATGCGAACTTGCAGTTGTTGTAACTGCTTCAGAAGTTGTTAAAGAAGCACTTGAAGAAGAACCGGCAGCAGAAGAAGTTGCTGAATAATTTTAAAATTGTAAAATTAATAAACCGAAAATTTTAAGATTCTGAAATAAGTTCAGAATGACAAAATTTTCGGTTTAATTTTAAAATTTAAGGTGACAGTTTCAGTATAAGGGTCAGTGCAACATGTCAGAAAAATTAAAACTACAACCGCTTGGAATAGGTTCGCTTCCTCACAAAAATCCTGATGAAGCGATGACGGTTATTACACAAAATTTTTCGCAAATTCCTTTTTTCCCTCAGCTTGCGAATGTTAGCAGAAATGAAGATATGATGCTCCAGTTTTTGGAAGGGTTGCCGTCGTTTTCCTCTAATAACAGTGAAAAATTTATCCTGAATAGTGAAAGTGAAGAATTTCTAGAAGGTTTAGAAGGATTTTTCAGCGATTATGAAGAAATCATTTCTGACATAAATTCGCCACTTTTGAGTAAATACGCTATTACTTCCCAATCATCATCTACATTTGAGAAGTTTGAGCAAATTATAAAAAAGGATAAACCACAATATGCAAAAGGTCAAATAGTAGGTGTTTTTACGCTTTGCTCAACATTAAACGACCAAAACAGCAGAGCATTAATTTATGATGAAACTCTACGGGATATCATAGTAAAGCTCTTAACCTTAAAGGTTTTGTGGCAGATTAAGAGAATAAAAAACGCAAATTCAGACACAACACCAATAATTTTTATGGACGAGCCTTCAGTTAGTCAAATCGGCTCATCTGCATATTTAACAATATCTGAGAATGAAGTTATCTCAATGATTAGAGAAATATCGGATGTAATAAAATCACATAACGCTTTAAGCGCAATTCATTGCTGCGGAAAATGTGATTGGAGAATACCTATTAAAACAGGTGTAAACATAATAAATTTTGACGCATATACCTATGGAGAAAATTTTAAAGCATACCACAAAGAAATTTCTAAATTTTTGAATAATGGCGGGAAAATCGCTTGGGGATTCGTGCCTACACTAGATGGTACTATTTTGCAAAAATTAACTGTCGATGATTTGGTTCAAAAATTTCATAATAGTGTAAACTATTTGACTAAAAACGGGATAGATGAGAAACTTATTATAGATAATTCACTAATAACATCGTCTTGCGGAGCAGGCGGTCTAAGCATAAAAGATGCTGAACTTGCAATGAGTTTAGTCAAAGAATTGTCGGATAGGCTTAAAAGAGAGGTTTAGATTTTGACAGTAAAACTGGCTGTAACAGGTAAAGGCGGTAGCGGGAAAACAACAATAGTAAAAGCATTTATGCACATTTTTGAAGAAATGTACCCCGACAAATCCATTTTGCTTTTTGATAATGATTTAACAAGTGAACTCGCTCATAGCTTCGGTCTTGACATCAGAAACACAATTTACGGTATTCGAAGCGGAAAACACGAATACAAAACCGGAATTCCGGAGGATATGAGTAAATCCGAATTTATAGAATGGGCTTTAGAAGAAATTATTGTTCAAATAAACGATAATGTTGATATAATAGAATCGTGGTTTGTTGGTTCAAAAGATTGCCGCTGCCCGATTACCAAACAGATTAATGATGCTGTATACAAGCTTATTAATAGGTATGATTTTGTAATTTTTGACTGCGAATTTGACCTCAAATACTTAAATCAACTTGTTGATGTGGAAATTGATTCTACAATAATTGTTGCAAATCCGTCTGAAGAATCCGCACATCTTGCCCAACGTATAAAAGAATTTAGCGCAAAACACGCCGCAGGAACGCAATTAGGCGTTGTGGTGAACAAAGTTGATAACAGTAAAATGCTTGCCCTATCCGAACTTTTGCACAAATACGATCTGGATATTTTAGGCGCTATACCTTACGATACTGAACTTGAAAATAACCCCATTTCAAGAGAATCTCAAATTGTCCAAAATGCAATTAAGGCATTTTATTCAAGATTGAATTTACCGCAATAATAAATTTAAAATTCCTCAACATGATATTCATCCATGAGTTTACTTTTTTGATGTTCTGACAATATCATACCTGATATAAGACCAACAATCGCCCCTATACTTGACTTTAAAGCCAAAGATAATTTCGTAAATCTGCCGGATAAACCAATTCCTCCACCGATAATTATACCTGCAACAGTCATAAACAAAGTATTGCGTAAAAGATTTTTTGACTGTTCATTGTATTTTTTTACAAATTCGTCTGCACGCTCACCACTTATCACATACGCAGGAGCATAGCGAGGTTTTGACGGGGAATTAGAATACTCTAATCTTACCTTATTATCACTCGAAATGCCATTAATCATTAACTTCATAGTATTGATATTTTAATAAGGTAAAATTTTTAATACATCACCCTTTTATCGGATAAATTTTGATTTTAAGCGACTAAATAATTCGTTTGCATATTCCATTTTCATTAAAAGATTAAGCGGAACGTAGACACAAAGACAAACTATTGCAATCAAAGATATTTTCAGAAATTCAAACGGGACTTTTGAAAGATTTACAAAATTATCATATTGAACCGCACAAATCCAGCATATTGCACCTGAAATAATACCCGCAATACACATTTTTGAAAAGTTTTTAAACAGTGATTTGTAATCCATTTTCATTTTTCTCGTAATAAAATAACCAAGAACACACGCATTAAATAGAGTTACAAGCGAAGTCGAGAGCGTAATGCCACCGATACCGAAATGCATTTTTGAAATCAATATCCAGTTTAATAATACTTTTAATATGATAGATGAAAATGCAACCGTAAAAGGAGTTGCAGAGTCATTAAACGAATAAAAAACCCTTGTTATTGAATCTCTAAATACATACGGAATAATAGACACAGACAAAAACCACAAAGCTTCCGTAACCATAAATGTAGCGTTTGCATCAAATTCTCCACGTTCAAAAATAAGTCTTATTGCATCTGTTCCGACAACCAAAATTCCTATAATAATCGGGATAGCACCAAATAAAAGCACCCCGACACCCTTATTAAAATAATTTTTTATCCCCGCAAAATCTTTTTCCGCAACAAGTCTTGCAAAAATCGGGAAAAGAGGAACTAAAAACGCCGTAACCAAAATTCCAACAGGGAACTGAAAAACTCTATTAGCATATCCTATGGCAGTCCATGCACCCTCCGATATTGATGAGGTAAAAAACATATCAACATAAATATGCACTTGACCAACGGTAGAACTCAATACCGCAGGGAAAAGAAGCTCACCTATCTCTCTAAAATGCGGATTATTTACAAATTCAAAATTCGGTTTCAACTTGTAGCCAAGTTTCCTAATATTCGGATATTGAATAATCAACTGCAAAACAGCCCCAATAGTGGTTGCCCATGCTAAGGCATAACCTTTTTGGTCGTTCGGCACAGCTATTACTATCCCAATAATTGCAAGTGACATAATTATAGGTGACAAATTAGGAAGCATAAACTGTTTATAAATAATCAAAATTCCGTAATAAATTCCGACAATCCCTCCAATTACAAGTAATGGCGTCATTATTTGCAAATGAATTGATGCAAGATGAACAAGCTGCTCAGAACCGCCGGAAATTATTAATCGCATAATTTGTCTTGGGAAAATGTACATCAATACTGATAACGCGACGAAAAATATAATCGTTGCAGTCATAAAAGTTGAATAAAGTTTATTAACGACATCTGAGGGTTTTTCTTTTAAATTTGGTATAAGTTTAGAGAATATTGCAACAGTTGCACTGTGGAATGGTCCTCCTACCCCGCCTAGCAAAATCAATGATAATGAAGGAATTTGATATGCATAATAATAAGCATCGGAAACCATTGATGCGCCATAATAATTAGCGATAATAATATCACGCACGAACCCGATTAACTTGCTGATAATCGTAACCACCATAATCATCCATGCTGCTTTTAAAATACTCGGTGTTTTATCGATTGACTGCGTATTCATCATTCCCCGCTAATTCTATATACATTCTCAATCCACCTTTAATATTTGTGTACGGAGGATATGTAAATGTTACTGTATTCCTGCCGTTTTGTAAATATTGAGACAAATCAATACGATTAATTCGTTCTTTTTTATTCAATTTAATCGCTTCATATATTCCGTTTACCGTCAAATCAACATAATCAAATTTGTATTTGTTATCTACAACTAAAACACCTGTACCGCTTTTGGAATAAAACGTTTGAGTTTTGGTATTGTCAGGAGATTTTGAGACTATGTAAAACGGCTCTGTTGCAATTGTAACTCCTTTATAATAGTGCTTCAAAATATCTTCAAAAGATTTATGCAGATGAGTTGCCATATATCCCGCTCCAAACTGACTCATACCAACACCATGCCCGTAGCCGCCGCCATAAATTTTTACCTTTGATAGTTCTCCATTTTCATCTCGTTCTTCTTTTATTACGAAATTTGCGCTGGGCAGCGCTTTACCGTGTACAGTAAACAGCCGGCGAATAACAAGTTCTTTTTCTACGGTATAATGAGTTGCCCCCGTTTGAATTTCAATTTGCATAATTTTGCCTGAAACCCCGCGTCTGATTACTTTTAATCCGGTAATTTTATCAATAATTTCACCTTTATAAACGGCGGGATGAACAAATCCTGCCGCACTCTGTGCGGCAATATGATTTTGGACCTCTTGCTGCAATTCATCTATTGACCATTCACGTTCCCACCTGTAATAAGAAGATTTATTATCAAAAGATTTTGGTTTTGAAGCATAAAATTCCTCAGCTGCGTCTTCAGTATCTAACACCCCAAAATGCTCATAATCCGGAACTCCAGTCAGGTAAGGCTTTGATTTGGCAGGGAACTCTTTTGTATAAGGATCTGAAAATGCATTTTCATAGCTCTCTGTATATCCGCCTGCGGTTGAAGAATATAATGCGAGAATTAAATCCCAATCATAAATCCCCACTATTCCGTTTGTTTCTTCAACCGCAAGATTTGACAAATCTTTTTCGGTATTAGCCCCAAAATATACCTGACTTGCAACAGAATCCACAACATCATAATTAGGATTTGCTTTTACTCTAGGAGAGAGTACATAATTTCTCGCCGCAACAGCCTGTGCTTTGAGAGCCTCAAGACCGAAATGAACAGGCATTTCATTCGGGACTACTCCTTTTAAATATTCTTCGACATTCAATGAATTTACTATGTGAAAATAGCCTTCTTTAGGGCATACAAGTTCAATTTGTCCGCGATAGAGAGCATCTTTACCCGCACGTTTTAAATCTTTTATCCCGATTAAGCCATAATCAGTTTTGAAAATAATCGGACCGGAAACTTTTGCAACCACATTATCTTCACTGTCTTTTAGCACAAAAATTTTACCGACCATGTATATATTTATTTTGCTATTTGAATCGAAAGTTTTTATATAAGTTTTATTGTTATAAATCTCAAATTCCCCTGTAGCATAAATAGAAACCTTATCCCACAAATAACTAGAAAAATTTTGATTACCTATTCCAACTCTGACTGTTTTACCAATTTCTCCATTTTTAATTTTAAATGAATTTATAATGTTACTAATTTCTATTTGATTATCGGAATAATCAGCAAATACAGGACATACACACAACCCCAACATTAAAATAAATAAAGCCAATTTTTTCATAGGTATATTATATAACAAAATCCATGCATAAATAAAAACAAGTAGAATATATCGAAATATTAAATTTGTAACAAAAAATTCTAAAATTGAAATTCTCGGAATTTTATTTTTTTTATAATAATAGATAACCTAAGAGATTGATTATGATAGACAATTCGATAAATCCCGTACAAAGGCAATATATGTTTGCCGTTCAGCCGGTGCAGTTGTTTGAAACCAAAAATTCAGCCGCTGCACAACAAAGCTCTTTTGATTTTATAAACCAAAAGAGCCAAAACAGTTTTAATCCATTTCATCCTAATGTACAAAATTCAACAACAGCGAATAAATTGGATTTTTTATCTTAGCAATATGCAAGATGTTTTAATACGGGATCACCAAAATATTTTCCGGCATTTGCATAATCTTCAACAACAGGAGATTGACCGTATGTTTTATCCAAACCATTAATCGATGCATATAAACCTTTATTTTGAATAGTATTTGGTACAACTCTACTGACAGGTGCATGCCCTTTTGCACCTGAGATGACGTTTGAACCAAATAATTTTGTTACATTAATTCCCATGATTATCCTATAATTTTTCCCTTATATATTAATTAAGTACAAAATTGATTAAAAATTGCCTAAAAATAATGAATTATTAAGAAATCTTAACATTATTTTAATTTAAAGAAATTTCAAAATTCCCATTGTAAAATTTTATGTTTAGTCGCAAGGTTTCGCCATTATACCCCTCAGGAGGCGGGTTAAAACTTGTCATAGTATTTAAAGCATTAAACGCTGCATCATTTAGCGTTATATTTGAAGATTGTTTAGTAAATGCTTTTGATGTAAGCCTTCCGTTAGAATTAACTTTGAATGAAAGTGCACATTCCCCATCGCCAATAACCTTCGTAAAATCTATTTTGCGGCCTATTGAATTTCTTAAATTCGATTTGTAAGCAGCAAGTTCTTGTTTTATCTGTGCAGTACTTTTTGTCTTAACAACAGGGGCAGTAACAGGCGTTTTATTTACAGCCTGTGTTGTAGTTTTAGTATTATTTTGAGATTTTTGTGCAGATGTTTGAGTATTTTGAGCCATTGTTGACGTCGTTGATGTATTCGGTAAAGGAGCATTAGTTTTTGTGACAGATGGAGTTTGTGCAACTTGTGAAGTTGACACAACCTGCTTAGGAACATTTTGAATCTGAGTTTGATTTCCATATTGGCTTCTAATTTTATTTGTTAAATCTTCTACAGTCATACTTGGTTGATTGGACACTGATTTTGTTGTTGCTTTTGAAGATGTTTGAGTTGACTGAGTTGATTTTTGTGAAGATTTTTGAGTGTGAGTTTTTATAGGGACCTGTACAATTTTTTTCTGAACCGGCGTCGTAGACTTTACAGCGGTGGCAACAGTTTTAATCTCTTTTTTAGGTTGCTCTTGAGGAATAATTTGCTGAACAAATTTATCCAAAATATTTTCTTGTTTTTGTGGTTGCACCTCATTTTTTTTAGCAAGTTTTGCAGGAGTATTATCCCAATATGCATCAACCGAAGGAATTTCTATTTCTTCTCCTGTTTCTCCTTTAATTTGAACTTTTGAATTATCTTTTTTAGGATTTGCTATTACAAAAAGAACCAAAAACGACAATACAATACAAATTACAAATATGCTCAAAGCCACAGGAGAAAATGATTTTTGTTTAAAATTTCTTCCTCTGCCGCGATATTTTGAAGTTTGCCCCGAGCCTTCCTCATTTACATCCATTTCTTTGGCAATTAATTCATTTTCATCATCTATATTTATAAAAATATCGTTTCCACAATCACAATATTTTGGTGCAATATTATATTCTGTTCCACATTCACTACATTTATACATTTATCTACCTATTTCTTAATTTTTTCTATGTCGTGATAATCATCCGGAGTAGAAAGTTTTGAATTATTAGAAATTTTCCATGCTCCGGAAACTTCGGTTGATACTCTATTTGACCCTGCAGGGAAATTCAAAATTGAACGTCCCTGATAACTCCTTATTACAGGAGCTATAAATTGAATTGCATAAGGGGTGTATCCTGGAGTGGTTGATGATGTCTGGACATTGGAAATTTTCCCGTATTTATCAACCGTAAACTTATATTTAAAAATTATACCGTTTGGCATTGTCGGGAGTTTTGAATCCTTCATAATTTGATTATTCAAATTTGAACGCCATTTATTCCACGCAATTTCTTCCTGCTGCGCAGTTAAAACAATCGGAGTAGTCTGACTTTGGCTACTAACAGGCTTATGCGAATTATTATTCTGCGTTTCAATCCTTATAGACGGCTTAGTTTCTTGCGGCTTTGTGGTTTGCGTTGGTGTTGGTTGCTGCGGTTTTGTTGTCGTCACAGGAACACTTTGTACTGGAGCAGTTTGAGTTTGAGCAGGAGTATTAATGATTTTTTGATTATTATTTACTATTTTATTCAAATCAATTTTTGGGGACTGAGAATTTGTGACAACAGGTTTACTTGTTACAGGTTGAGTATTAATCTTTGTCGGATTAGATCTAATCCGATTATTCGTCGCTTTGGTTGGAGTTGTTTTTATATTTGTACTATTACTTTTTACCCCAACATTTTTAACAGGCTGAGTTTTTATATTTTCAACATTCGTAGTATTTTGAGTAACAGTCTGAGTATTTTTAAAACTTACAGGTGCAACATCTTCAACTTTTGGTTCAACAAAATTTATCCCCCCCTGATTTTGAACATCAAGTCCGCCATTTGACTGAACCTCTGTGTTTTGAACCATAAGTGCAATATTTTGTTCATCAATTTTTATTCCGTCATCATGCTCAACATTAAACTGGGAATTTAAAACCATTACAGGTTTATGCATCTGCGGTTTTATAATGCTGATGCAAATTGTCGATATGATTGCAAGTATAAGCAATATTTGTATTATTGATTTATATGTCATTATTCCCTATCAATCTTTGCAATTAGTTCTTCCGATGCCGAAATCTCAAATCTTGTATGCGCAAGCATAATTGTTTCTGCAATTAAAAGTGCTGTTGGTACAAGTGCCGCAACACAACTTATAAATAAACCTTTCATATCGGAACCGATTTCTTGCATAAAATATGAGATATTCATTGAAAATTCAATTAAAATTATAGCTAATCCAACAAAAATATATCTTCTCATTTCAGAATCCAAGCGCTTTACACCTTCAAGACCGTAGATTTCAACCCCATGAGATAAATAATTGCTAAATCCATCTTGCTTGATAATATCTGAAGCCGAGATTTTTTTCATTATTGCAAATGCGCTTACAAAAGAGAAAAAAGCGAATATGATTAAAAATGTGGCTAAAACAAGAAATATCGGACTAAACCTCAATCCTCCTATCCTTACCCAGCCTGCTGCTTCAGGGAAACACATCGCAAGAGTATTTGAAACTCCGTATGCCAAAAACGGAGCGGTAAAAATCCCCAGACTAGTTTCTAAAGTTGACCAAATTTGGAGATTAAACAATTTATCTTTAATTTTTTGAATTTTAACATCGCTTAAAGAATTAGCAAAATTCTCTATCCAGCCTTGATAAGATTTAATCACACGTTCAAAATCTTCTCTGTACTCATATTTATCAAGCTCCTGCCTTGCAATTGAGCTGCCATGTTTAAAATAACCGCAACCTAAAGCAAGAGTTAAAGCGGTTCCGCAGTAGAAAAGCGAAATAAATATTCCAAAAAAGACCATGTCTTTGACCGAAACGTAATAAAGCAGATTAATCAAATATATGAAAACAAAGAAGAGTAATGACAAACTAATCATTAATTTTTCAACAATAATTGGAGTAGATGTGTCATTACCGCATTTTCGCTGCATAAAAAGATACAACCCCTGTTTGAGCATCGAACCGACGGAATAAACAATAAAAGCATAAAATACTACAAGTTTTGCATTCATTTGAATTTGTACAGTAGTACCATCAGAACTTAACGGAACACCCATTAAATAATTTGAAATCCCGAATGCACAAATAAATGATGCTAAAAGCATACCCAAATGCAATAAAATTCCTAATTTTGAATTAATTGAAATTTTTCGTTTTAAAGCACTTATTGTTGAAGAGACTTCTTTTACAATCTTTACTCTTTCACTTTCAATTTGAGACTTTTCTTTTTCTGTACTATTAGGAATCCTCAATGATTGCGCCTGTTCAGAAATACTTTTTTCAGGTTCTCCGACTTTTATTGTTATAAAATCATCACTGCCGTCAATCATAATTTTACAAATTTTATCCACAATCATTTTTTCAGGCAAACTTTCACCCTTGAATTTAAATTGCGGATACTTATACTTATTGACAATTAAACATCTGTTAGTTTTTTCATCATAACGGACACCCAGTATAAATTCAAAATCAGTGTTTATTTGAACATCATAATTTGGCTTTGAACTTATATAAATTACATTTTTATCTTTAAATGTTTGCTCTTTATTTTTTGAACATACCGTAAAACCCATTTTAACTCCTTTATCTGCCAATCGCCTTTATAAATCTTGTATTGGATTTTTCAAGATTTACTTCGTTTACAGTTAACAACTTATTTTCACCCAAAATCGGACTAAGTTTAGTTTTTACATAATCAAGTTTTTCAGGGTCTGCAAATACAAACATCATAGCCATTTCCGGTAAATATTTTTGCGTTTTTTCAATATTCTTTGGCAAAGTTTCCCAATTGATTTGTTTAGAAACATCACCCTTATCATTAAGGCTTCCCACAACAACAATTGCGGTATTATATCCGTTTTTTTTCATTGTAAGAGAATAATTAACAGCTTTTTTTATTGCTTCCCCGTAAGAATTTTCATCAACTCCGCTTACAGTATATTTTTTAAGAGCATTAGAAATTGCAACACCATCGCCAGGGCTTCCTTCATAAATAAGATACGAAGATTTATCAGTTTTTATTATTTTTATTGCATCTTCAGGATCAAGTATTGAACACAAAGATTTTATGTATTTTATTTGCTTAGGTAATTTTGTTTGATTAGATGCGGAAGAATCGACAACAAAAGTTATTGCAGTCTTATGAAACTCATCAACTTTAACATTAGACAACAATACAACAAATGTTTTTATTAAAATAGCCGCTGCAAGAATTACAAGTCCGACAGTAATTAATCTCTTATCCATTATAAAACCTCATTAATAACTAATTGTCGTGCTAAACGGCTTAGTCAGAATAATTTCCATTTCGGTAAATGACGGTATTTCAGCATCGACACCTCTTTCGGCAGTTCCACCTATTAAGGCTCCTCCGGCACCAACACCTGCACCAATTGCAGCGCTCGCCCCAACATGTCCGTTCAGAGCCCCTATTAAAAGACCTGTTAAAGTCCCGACTACAGCACCGACAGCTACATTAGATGCAACTCTTGAAACTTTACCCTCATTTGTAACCGTAAAATCTATTTTTTCCGTTTCTATATTAAATGTTTTACCATCCGGAGTAACTAACTGATTGAAATCAATAACAACTCTGCCATTTCTGGACCCGTAGGTTGCATGGCGCGCTTTGGTTAAAATCCCGTACACAAGGCTGCCCTGAGGTGCAACAACACAGCCGTTATACATTAAGTCCTCTGTTAAAACAGCAATCACCCTATCACCTTCAACAGCACTTGAAGTATTTATTGCGCTTTGAAGATAAATATTTATTTTTGTTCCGCTTTCAACATTGGCTACATATCCTTTATAAGTATTGGAATTTTGCCTATATGTGCTTTTGGACGTTGTATTTGAGTATCCGGAAGAATAATCAGGTTCATTATCATTAAATACGTATCTGTTTTGAACTTGCGAGCCTGAAGCTTGAATTGTTCTATTTGCAATTTCATCAAATGTATTTATTATGTTCGTATTAAATGATTGTTCATAATAGATTCCTGCTCTTTTTATTGCCTTAATAATATATTTATTGATTTTTTTATTCTCGTTTGACTGATAATAATAGAAAGAGTTATTCCCGCTTTGCTGCAATATAACAACGGCATAATCATTCGGATTCTTTGTTGACTTAGCATAATAAGGGTTTTTATTATCTACAACCTGAAAATCTTGCGCATAAAATGCATTTAAAATGCTTGGCTGAATTGCAGACGGGGTAGTATTTTTAAGGTAATAAACTTCACTAAAAGCAAATACCCCATTTAAAGATGTTAATATCAATACTAAAAATAATGCTATAAATTTTTTCATACTCTGTAAAATCCTTTATTCTGTTTAATCAGATTATACATTTAAAAGTATAGAAAATAAAATATTTTTAACATTTATTAATCTAGTAAATTTTCATCTAATAAAATTTCACCCTGCCTGAAAATCCGAAGTTCATTATTCATAACCCCTACAACAGTGGATTCAAGACCTTTTGCCGCAAAACCATAGTCAGGAATAATCATATCAGCAAGTCCTGACATATTTTCTAAAGCCTGTTTATATGTTTTAGCAGACGGCTGATGAGAAAGATTTGCACTGGTTGTTGCAAGAACGTGACCGGGTATAATTTCACAGATTTGTTTAAATACTTCATTATCCGGCACTCTTATTCCTACGGTTTGCATTCCGGAAGTTATATATTCTGGCGTTTTTTCACTCTTATCCGTTACAATAGTCAGCGCACCGGGAAAATATTTTTTTATCAAAATCTGTCCGATTTTTGGTATAGGCTCAACATAATCTAACAAATTATAGATTTCATTAGACATTAAGATTAATGGTTTTTGCGCTTCACGCTTTTTAATTTCGTAGATTTTTTTTACAGCATCCGCACTGTCAGGCAGACACCCGAGTCCCCATACCGTATCCGTAACATAAGCAATAACCCCGCCTTGTTCAAGACACTTTATAATTTGTTCTTTATCTTCCAACATAAACTCATATTATCATGAAAAACAGCAAATTTTATTTTTACGAGTTTTGTGATAAGATATATAAAGGATATCTTATAAAATTTAAAGGGGGATAAAATGCAAGTACAAAAAGTTAATGACAACACTGCTTTTGGAGTTAAAATATCTCCGCATTTTCATCAGGTAGTACAAAATCACTACAATTACAATCAAGTCCCGAATAAATTAAAACGGATGTATGAGTTTAATCAAAAAATTGAACAATATTCAAATTTTGGGTTTGATAATTATTCTCTTGATTATGAACAAAAATTTATAAAAGGTCGCAGACAGCATCTTCTTGTTGCAATAACAAATGACGGAAATAAGAAAGTTGAAATTTTTAATCGCAACACACTTGCAAAAATAATTGACAGTTTTATGCGAATGACAAAACACGAATTTAGTACAAAATTTAAGAATCAATAATATTCATTAATTCACATTACAGATAGCATTTTCTTTCTTGACCTTCGACACCGGCATACAATTCTACATATTTTTTTGCCGGACTGACATCAATTTTGGTCAATAAAACTTCTTCTATCTGGAAAAATCCAACTTCTGAAATCATTTCTATATCAATTTTTATCGGTTTTCTTTCTCCATGGTGAATTCCAATCCATTTAATTGCGTTTGCGCTATATTTATGGATATCTCCGACCTTTGGGACAGTATTCATTGATAGAGGTATTCTTGCACGACCTTTTGTCATATCACATCCGTCAGCAATCAAAATTATTCCCGCTTCAATAGAATTTATTCTATGAGAGGACATGTGTCCGATTATTGCTTCGGTTGTAAGTTCCTTAATAATTACACGCTTGTGTAAATCATTCGGAAACATGTGCATCAATGTTCGATCAATTATCGGAATTGCAAGAAGCGCAGAAAGTTCTTCATGATTTTGCCTGCCGATTGCCATTCCCAAATCATGCATCAATCCTGCCATAATTACTGCACACATACTGTCATCAAATGTTCCGATTTCTTCTTCCTCTAAAGAAGTTTTTATCCCAAAATCATGCAAAATATTGAGCATTTTAATGGCATTTCCGACAACCTGACGCATATGCACAGGACCATGGTCATTATATCCAAGACGTCTAATCGAAACATTATTTGCATACTCCTGCATCTCTTGAAGTTCTGCGTCGTTAAATAAATAATTAACAAGTTCAAGACAAACTGGGTTATTTTTTAATCTGTTTTGTATTTTTGTTTCCGTTGAAAGTTCTTTTACCGATTTCATAACAATCCTCTTATTATATTTTAACCTATAAACGACAAAAAGTTAAGAGGTTTTTTTATATCTTTGTAACATAAAAAATTGACATATTACACAAAAAAATATTAAATATTTTATATAAATTATAATTTAAAATACTTGCTAAGAGGGAACTATGAAAACATCAAAGAAAATATTTTATGGCGGACTGTGTTTATTATTGGGAGCGTCAATATTATTCAATTTAACTTATAATCGGGCACTTAGGAATAATATCGGAATGAAATTTGCTAATACAGCAAATAAATTCAAAGAGAATCAATTATACGGTATTTCAACCGGATTATATATTACAGCACAAAAAATTGCACCCAATATTACTTGGCTCGATTACTATATTGCACAAAGTTTACGCAGTAAATATTGGGGAACACCATTAACTCCAAAGAAAAAAGCAGATTTGGAATTAGCAATAAAACATCTTAACGCAGAGAATGTAAAACATCCTAATAACGGATATGTATACTCCGAATACGCATATGTATACCACCAATTAGAAGAATTTGATAAGGCTATTGAATATTATAAAAAAGTACTTGAAAAAAATCCAAAAGATAAATATGCCTTAGAAAAACTATCATATATATATTGTAATATCAAATTTGATTACCAAAAAGCACTGGACTATCAAAACAAAAAAATGGCACTTGGTATTGATGAAGGGAAATATGGCGATTATTTCAGTAAAGCATATATATTAGCGCAAATGGATAGACACAAAGAAGCCGTTGAATATTATAAAAAATATATTGAAAAAAATCCGACTCATGTGGCAGGTCTTGTCAATGTTTCCAATAGTGAAATCAAAATCGGGAAATATGATGATGCAGATAAACACATCGACGAAGGATTGAATTATGCCCCAACTTTTTCATATTTATTAAATTTAAAAGTTGATATTTTAAAACATAAACATAAATTTGAAGAAGCAGAAGAACTCTCAAATAAGATATTAAAACGAAATAAATACAACTACAGTACATACTGGGATTTGGCAGAAATAAGCAGATATAATGGCGACATGAAACAAGCCGAAAAATATTATAAAATGTCTAAAGACAACGCTCAAGAATATTATGATCAATTTTGTGAAAATCCGTATGATATAGGAGATTATGACGGGAAATGCGGAAACCGATATGAATTTTTGAAAAACTTTGAAAAAAATAAAAATAAGCCACTTAAATTTTAAACAAAAAAAAAGACTCGTCATAAACGAGTCTTTTTTTGTTTCATTAATAAACAAATTATTTTTCATCCAAAGCAGCAACACCCGGAAGAACTTTACCTTCAATAAATTCCAGCGAAGCTCCTCCGCCTGTTGAAACGTGGGTGAAATCTTCTGCTTTAAAGAATTTCTTAGCAGCAGAAACACTATCTCCGCCACCAATAACAGAAGTTGCACCGTTTTTGGTTGCTTCAACTACAGCAGCAAGAACAGCCTTTGTACCTTCAGCGAACTTCGGATTTTCAAATGCCCCTACAGGCCCGTTCATCAATATAGTTTTTGATGATTTGATAACGTCAGCAAATGCTTTTCTCGAATCCTCTCCGGCGTCAACACCTTCAAATCCGTCAGGAATTTCATTAATTTTAACAAATTTGTTTGTTCCGTTACCTGAAAAATCATCCGCAACCAACACATCTGTTGCCATTACGAGTTTAACGCCTTTTGCTGCAGCCTTAGCTTCAATTGCTTTTGCGGTTTCAATTTGATCGTCTTCGCAGATTGAATTCCCGATTTTGCCGCCGTTTGCTTTAACAAATGTATAAGCCATTCCGCCGCCGATAATCATATTATCAACTTTGTCTAACAAGTTTTCCAAAACCCCGATTTTTGATGAAACCTTTGCACCGCCTACAATTGCAGTAAACGGACGAGTCGGATTATCAAGAGCCTGAGATAAGCATCTGATTTCTTTTTCCATTAACAAGCCTGAAACTGCAGGTTTTACAACCTTTGCAAGTTTTGCGGTTGAAGTGTGGTTTCTATGAGCAGCGCCAAATGCGTCGTTCACATAAAAATCACCGAGTTTTGCAATTTCATTAGCAAAAGTCATATCATCGTCTTTTGCTTCTTCAGCCTTATAAAATCTAATGTTTTCCAAAAGTGCAATCTGACCGTCTTGTAATTTTTCAACGTAAGGTGCAGCTTCTTCTACCGACGGAATAAACACAATTTCCTGACCGAAAACTTTACTCATATATTTTGCAACAGGAGCAAGTGAAAAATCCATATTCCTTTCACCCTTCGGTCTACCCAAATGAGCCATCAAAATAACCCTTGCACCTTTTTCTGTTAAGTAATTAACAGTAGGAACAATTGCTTGAATTCTTGTATCATCTGTTACGTTTTTGTTTTCATCAAGAGGTACGTTAACGTCAACTCTGACTAAAGCACGTTTACCCTTAATGTCGCCTAAATCTTTAATTGATTTTTTCATGAGTTTTCTCCTTCTTATAATGTCAGCATGGCAATGCAAACCTACCATATTTCTATAGTACAAAAAACAAAAATCTAAAACAATGATTAACAATTAAAACTTATACATTGTAGAAAATTTGAATTGTTTTTTTAAGGTATTATTCATTTCGTCGTATGTTTCACTTGCACCGAACTCAAAGCGCAGTCTATCCATATCCTTTTGACCGAACGGGTTTACAGATAAGATTACTTCCGCCTTTTTACGTTTTTTAACCGTATCGGCAGACAACACATTTTTTATCGCCAAGTACTGGTTCAAGCGTAGCTCGGGAGTTAAATAAAACGTGTCATTATAATTATTGTTCGTCGTGTTAACAGTCTTAGCATATGAAGTGCTTATAGCAAAATTTTTATACTGATATTTTGAGAAAACCCCTGAAGATTGTTCAAGCTCTCCAAAGTCAATACCTTGAAAATAAGTAGTACCGGCACTAAATCCTCCGACAGTTTTAGATGCATATCCGGAAATTGGCGCTATACTGTATTCAGTTCCGTTATATTTTGTATAATAATTATCAAGCAGCGATGGCGAAGATTTAAGATAGCCAAAATATTTTTCCTCCACAAAATCAGGTTTGCGAATATTTAAAGCTAAAAAATCATTCTGAGGCAAATTCAACAATACAGTTGATTCTTCATCATCAAAATACTCAGCATAACCGTGTAATACGTACGCATACATATCGTCAATATCATAATCTATATCAGCATACATATAATCTTCAGGGTTATATTGGGTTAAACCGGAAGTATCCGCAGTAACATCGTCACTTATAATATCTGTTTGCACCTGCTCCGGCTTATCTTTAAGAGGAGAGTCAGGTGCAGAAGGTTCTTCTATCTCATCCGGGATATGATAGGTAAATACCCCGTTTTCAGTACTAAAAATTTGTGCCAGTTCAAAATTTTGAGAATAAGCGGGCATAAATGAGATTATGAATAATAACAAACCAAGAATAATTCGCTTCATACCCATATTTTACACAATAAACGACATACTTCAATAATTTTTTTGTATGAAAAAATTTTTTGTGGTAGAATGAATGAGTCGTAATAAAATACCATGTCGATGTGGTACTCTGCCGACGAGGACGATTAAGTATCGTCCGAGAAGAGGGTTTGAACAAAGTGAAAACATCCGGCACATCGACGGTATTGGACAAGTGACAATTTCATAGTAGTATTTAAAATAATTAAATACCGACAATTTCATAGTAGTATTTAAAATAATTAAATACCATGTCGATGTGGTACTCTGCCGACGAGGACGATTAAGTATCGTCCGAGAAGAGGGTTTGAACAAAGTGAAAACATCCAGCACATCGACGGTATTGGACAAGTGACAATTTCATAGTAGTATTTAAAATAATTAAATACCATGTCGATGTGGTGGAATGGTAGACACGCATGCTTGAGGTGCATGTGGCGAGAGCTGTGGGGGTTCAAGTCCCCCCGTCGACAATTTGTTTTCCCTTGATAGACCTGAATTTGAACCCCTTTAAACTCTTACCTGTGTCCATTATATGTCCATTGATTAAAATACTAGTTGTATGAATTAAGAACTTGCATAGCTTTAGTCATTTGCTCAGGAGTAGTATGTCTATATCTTTTTGTAGTAGCTACACTTGTATGCGCTAATATGTCTTGTATGACTGCTAAATCCACACCTTTTTCTCCTAATCTAGTACCTACTGTGTGTCTTAATCCATGAAAGCCTATATTTTTAATCTTTGCTTTATTACATATTTCAGCAAAAGCTTCATCTATTCTTTTTTCACTGTACGGAGCATTTCTCTGTTCATTGATAAATAAATATTTTTCATTCTTATTATTTATATGTTGTAAAAACATAAGTTTTAAATCCTCTCCAAAAGGTAGCTCTATGAATTTTCTCCCTTTGTTCTGTGTTCGTGGAATCTTTATAAGACTTTGTTCAAAATCAATCCAAGACTTCTGAAACAATCTTACATTACTTTTTCTTAATCCTGTTGCTAAAGCTAAAGTGATTAAATCTTTTAACCACTCATCACAATATTTATAAAATTGTTTTTCTTCAGTTTTAGACCAATAGACAAGTTTTACATTATCTTCCACCATCTTCTTCCAAGTTCTACAAGGATTTTTAATCAGAATATCATTATCAATAGCCACATTAAACATCTTAATTGCAGCACTTCTATAAAGTATTGGTTTAATGTTCTTTCTGTTAGCTTTATATTCAGAGTTTATTGGGAAGAATATGATATATACATATAATAAATTTACTATTAATATTGACACCTCTGTAATACAAACTTTGTCAAAATTTGAGCAATATAACGGGCAAAACGAGAGTGGCGGGGCATTAATGGGATATATTGCAAGAAACGAATTAAAAATTTTGGATTGCACACAACCAAATATATTTGATATACATAGACGATATAATTTTATTAGAAATATATTTGGTCATCAATTCATAATAAACAATAAATATAATATCAGCAACGGGAAAATAAATTATATTGGAGAATGGCATACTCATTCTGAAATAAATCCTAAACCTTCAAAGACAGATTTAAAAACTTTAATGAAAATCAGAAGATATAAAAATGTTAAATTCCCAGTAATTATGATAATTATTGGGCAAAATAAAACTTATTGGGTTGGTATTAATATAAATGGATATATTCATAAATGCAAAAGGTATATATAAAAAGACAATATCAAACCATCTCCATCTCATAGATAATTTAATCTTGTTCTGTATGTTAAATTACAATGAAGTTGGGTCGGGCTTGAATCACTTTTCGGGGGTTCAGCGCAAGCCGAGCAGAGGCTGTAGCCGTCGGCGAAATCGTCAAGCGGTCGGCTAGACAAATGAGCCGACGCGGAAGCCGTCCCATGCGAGGCGCAGCAAGACAAGTCCCCCAGTCGACACCATTTTAAAATTGGTTGGCTATACCAAGCCAACAAGGATTGTTAAAGTCGACCTACTTACTGGGACTATAATTTATAATCCGGTCTTTTCGTTGAGTTTAAAGTGGTCTATTACTTCAGTTATTGCCATTATTTCATTAAAAAATTTATCAAATTTTTTAAGGTCTGTTGCTGGAGTATATAAATCACCTACTTCATACAAATCATTATTTGTTTGTATTGCGAAAGTTACTTGATTATTCTCTATTTCAACCCAAATATTTTTAGACGCAAATACTGTTTTAAGTTCATTCAGTCTTTCCATAAAGGCAGGGGTTAATATATATCTAGCTTCAACTGGATTGTCACATTCTACATAAAAATTTTTCTCGAAATTCGTATCTTCTAAATTTATTTCTTGAGCCTTATTATGATATATATTAGATAACATTGCTAATATTAGTATCAATAAAATTCCAAGAAAAACATATGCAAGCCAAACCACTTTTGAAACAAATATACAGATAATTGCACTAAGTATAATACAACCCCATAAACTCTTACTATAACTTGGCTTAAACTGTGGACACAGATGCACATTTGTTTTTGCATTCTTATTGAATACAAGGTTTATAAAGATAAAATGTTCTGTAAAACCATATACATCTTTCTTATATTTAATTTGTGCATATGCCTCTGTTACCTGAAAATTTACGGTATTATAACAACCAAAAAAAGAATCATCTGTTATATGTCCGAAATCAGGATTTATAAGACTTTTAACACACATAGGAATTAAGGAACTTGTACCACGTTCAATAAAATCAAAACAAGATAACAATTCATTAATACAATTTTCTTTAATTATATTTTTATATTTTGCATTATTATGAGATTTTAATAGTTTTTGGCGTATTGCTTCCATTTCTGAAATTTTTGGCAATACATTTTTTTTACATTGCTCATAAAATTTCTTTTTTAAATTTTGTTTATCAGTATTATTCATTATATATTTCTGTATAATTTTAATTTTTAATTGGATTTAAATATTGTTATTTCTTGTAAATAAACATTTATTTCATGGTTTAATTATAGCATAAATAACTATATTGAGAGTTTTTATTTATACTTAACTCCTAATACCATTCTTATATTATAGTACGTCTGTGTATCAAGTTTGTAGGTCAGGCAATGCCTGACAAAATCTTAATTATACCTTAAACCCTAATATCATTCTGAGATTATAATACGTCTGTATGTCTAATTTCATAAGTAAGATCAACTTATGCAAAATATTGTATTTCTTTTTTACTATGCTAAGATTTATTTATTTCAATAGCAAAAAAAATTTTTTTTCGTTTTTAGGATACATGTTATAAAAAAAGGAGTGAAGTATGAAAATTGTAAATGGGCGTCTTGGAACCTATGTATCAGATTTAACAGGTACAATAGTAGAAAAGGGTATTTCTAATCCTACCACCGGTGTTTATAGTAGAGATAAAATGGTATTATTACCCCAAAACCACAGGTTGAAACAACTCGGTATTGACTATATTGAATTATCTGCCATCCCCAAAAACCAAAAAACCAGTGCAAGTAAACACATTTGGGTAGGGAAATTGGTTAAAGAAAAAGATACCGAGGGCAAAATCAATACCTACCGAAAAATTATAGTTGAAGGCAGTCAAGGAAAAGGTTTCCAGAGAATTCGCGATTTTATAAAAATGATTAAACAAAATAATGTTAAAGTAAATTAAAGAATATATTTTAGACTTAAAAGGAAATATTATGATTAATTCAATTTCACCAATTGCATATGTGCCGAGTCCGCAAATAACAGCTCAGGACATAAATAATATGTACGGTCCTCACGTTTATCAAGAAAATTTGAATAAAATATATTCCGCAGAAAATGAATTGAAACAACTAAAAGAACCCGTGGCGGGTTATCATCATATTTATAACAAATACAGCAAAAACAATGTTTTTCAAGAAATCTCTCAAAATAAATTTTTTAAATATAATCAGTCAGAACTTATAGAGATTATACGCAATATTGAAATTGGCAAGTATGAGGCTGAAATAAAATATACAAAAGCAACTCCAGGGTATTATAATCACATGGTAGACGCTATAGCTCATATTAATGTAACCGGAGCGTTAATGCGATTGAATAAAGTCTTAAATAACCCAAAACTCGATATGGAAACAAAAGAATATATTATTTTGCAAGCAAAAAATGCAGCATTCTGTAAACATCAATTAGAAGAGTTGGATAATATTAACGAAGACGATATAAAAGCGATAAAAGCCACTATATATCCTGATAGAGATCGTTTACCTTATAATACATAATTAACTTACAACCATCCTGCCGGACTTTAAGCCAAATTAATACCCGACATTCCAGCCGTTATCCACAATTGCAGCATAACACCAAAATTGTGCATCATTTTCTGTTTTGCAATTATTGTTTTCTGTAGCCAAAGTAACACCTTCTTCTTGCAGGCTACCGATATCAACAACCTTACCCTTTGAGTTGACATAAAATGCATATAAATCACGCCCTGCAAGATTAGGCTTATCCACTCCGTTAAGGTCTATTGTAAACACACCCGCTAAATTATCATCTTCCAATATAGAGTAGCTCATAACAACACCATTTTTCAAAATTACGGAATTATCAGTAGATAACGTAACTTCTGATTTATTTATATTTTTATAAGTTTCATTCCAACAATTATCAGTAGCAGTGCATTGTTTTGAAATCGAAAAATGTTTATCGGAAAGAAGCTCTGCAGGATCTCCAAAATCAGTCTCGGATAAATCTCTTGTTCGATTAGATATTAATTCATCCTGAGCAACTTCTTCAATATTTGCAACCATATTCTTTATCTGGTTTACAAAAGCACGATCACTGACATTTCCCATAAGTGTGGGTATTGCAAGTGTGGCAATAATTCCGATGATTGCCACAGATATTAATAACTCAGATAATGTGAACCCTTTTTTCATATTACTTCTCCTTTAATCTAAATATTCTTTCTTCAAGTACTCCGGATCATATGAAGAAAGCACAACCAACCTGTAACAAGCTGCACCATCACCATCTTCGCACAATGTTTTCAATGCGCTTTTTGATTCAGCACCTTCTGAATTGACATTCTTAAACGAATTGACATCACCCGTTCTGTATCCGTCAGAGTAATTGTCCTCCCATTCAATTTTAAACACAAAATAATCAACACCGACAATATTTGGCTTAGCACTACCTGTAACATCAACCACAACCGTTGTATATTTGTCATCATCACCATTTATTATGCCTAATCCCACACCATTTTTCAGTAAAACACGATTATTTTCTTCCGGTATCAATACACCTATTTTCGAAGAATTCGAAAGTTTTTTATAAGTAGTAGAAAAAGCTTCTCCTGATTTTGCAAGGTCAAATTTTTCTAAAAAAGCCCGAGGATTTTTGTATATATCAGTCAACAATATATCATCTGTTCTTTGTTTTGTAAGCTCGGCTTGAACAACATTATCGACAGAAGAAACCGTACCTTTTAGCAGTGACATATTAGTTTTGTCCTGAATATTTTTAGTCAAACTCGGCATTACCATAACAGCTATTATACCGATAATCAAGATAGCCGCTAAAACTTCCAATAAAGTAAAGCCTTGTCTTTTAATATGAAACATAAAATCAACCTCTTCTTCCAATATTCACTTTACCATTATATTGCGAAAATTTCAATTATCTTGACGATAAATTTTGAGCAAGCTAAAATTTTTGTGTATATAAGGTGAAGGGAGTAAAAAATGACTAATATACAAGTTACTCAAGAAATTTTAGACAAGTGCCCTGTTAAGCGCGGGGTTAAAGGTAGTCCTGCTCCGATTCCTCAAGAAGGAGAATGGACAAAATGTAAAGAAATCAAGGATATTTCGGGTTTAACTCATGGTTGCGGCTGCTGTGCACCTCAACAAGGCACCTGCAAACTTACATTAAATGTTAAAAACGGTATTATTCAAGAAGCACTCGTTGAAACCATAGGATGTTCAGGTATGACTCATTCTGCAGCTATGGCAGGCGAAATTCTTCCGGGTAAAACAATTCTTGAAGCATTAAATACTGACCTTGTTTGCGACGCAATTAACGTTGCTATGAGAGAATTATTCTTACAAATTGTTTACGGAAGAACTCAATCAGCATTCAGCGAAAACGGTTTACCTGTCGGCGCAGGCTTAGAAGACTTAGGCAAGGGTTTATGTTCTATGTGCGGTACAATTCATTCTACCGTTCAAAAAGGCGTAAGATACTTACAATTAACCGAAGGTTATATTTTGAAACTCGGTTTGGACAAAAATAACGAAGTTATCGGTTATCAATTTGTCAACATGGGCAAATTTATGGCTTGCATCAAAAAGGGTATAGACCCGGCTCAAGCATTAAAAGAAAACACCGGTACTTACGGCAGATTTGCTGATGCAGTTAAATATATTGACCCAAGAGAAGAATAGGGGTAAATATAATTGTCACCCTGAAATTGTTTCAGGGTCTATCCATTTAATTGACATTGATAGATTTCGACTCGAGTTCGGAATGACTAAAAAAAAATAAGTTAATTAAAATAGAAAAGGGAAAATAAAAATGACAGTAAAATTTGAAGGACAAGACAGACGTGAAGCAACTTTGAAAAAAGTTTTGGCTGAATATGGCTTCAATTCTTTAGAAGATGCTTGCGAACTGTGTTTATCAAAAGGCATTGATGTAGATGCCATTGTTAAAGGAATTCAACCCATTGCGTTTGATAACGCATCTTGGGCTTACACTTTAGGCGTTGCAATTGCAATCAAAAAAGGTATTACAAATGCTGCCGATGCGGCTGAAGCTATCGGTCTTGGTTTGCAAGCTTTTGCAGTTCCCGGTTCGGTTGGTGACAGACGTAAAGTCGGTATCGGTCACGGAAACTTGGGCGCAATGCTTTTAAGAGAAGAAACAAAATGCTTCTGTTTCTTGGCAGGTCACGAATCATTTGCAGCTGCTGAAGGTGCAATCGGAATTGCAAGAAACGCTGACAAAGTAAGAAAGGAACCTTTAAGAGTTATCTTGAACGGCTTAGGCAAAGACGCTGCATATGTAATTTCAAGAATCAACGGTTTTACCTATGTTGAAACCGATTACGATTACAAAACAGGCGAACTCAAAGTCGTTAAAGAAACTCCGTTCTCAGACGGCGAGAGAGCAAAAGTTAAATGCTACGGTGCCGATGATGTATCTGAAGGTGTTGCAATTATGATTAAAGAAGGCGTTGACGTTTCTATTACAGGTAACTCAACTAACCCGACAAGATTCCAGCACCCTGTTGCAGGTACTTATAAAAAATGGGCAATTGAAAACGGAAGAAAATATTTTTCTGTTGCTTCAGGCGGTGGAACAGGCCGTACTCTTCACCCTGACAACGTTGCAGCAGGTCCGGCTTCTTACGGTATGACTGATACTATGGGAAGAATGCATGGGGATGCTCAGTTTGCAGGTTCATCATCAGTTCCTGCTCACGTAGAAATGATGGGGGTAATCGGTATGGGTAACAACCCGATGGTAGGTGCAACTGTTGCATGCGCCGTTGCTGTTGCTCAAGCAATGAATAAATAAATTAATTGAATTTATACAATATAAAACTCCATGTCCTAACAGACATGGAGTTTTATTTATCAATATAATTAATTTCTTACACCATACTTATTATTTAATTGCTGTTGTAAAAGTGCTAAATCTCTTTGAGCATCTTGCAATTCTGCACTTAACACATTCTTTTGAACTTGAGTAAATTCTTTATGCGTATCTAATAGGTGTTGTAAAAATTCAACTTTGATACTAGCCTGTTTAAATTTAATTTCATCACCAATTTCAGCTCTAAATTTTTCTGCTTCCGGATTTGAATGGTTTTCAACCATAACAGGTGCACATCCGGGATAAAAATTTACATTTTGCGGGACTGGATTAATCGTAACAAATTCTCCTTCACTATTATTTTATTTCTGCCTACATTAATATAAAAAAACAAAAGAGCACAAAATTGCCAAATTCACTCACTCCAACTCTAATCACATCATACCAAATATTAGGTTATTAAGAGGATTTGAGAGATTTAAATATACTTTTACATTTTGTAATATTACTTCTCCTATTTTTATCTACTCCAAATGGAGGATATATTAAACATAATTGTAAAGATAAAAAAAAATGTTCCGTTATAAAAAATATAGATATGAAAAACGAAAGTTTTTCATACCTCCTCCCCAAGTCTGGTAGCCGTTTTTAAAACGGCTTTTTTTTATGCCTTGACAAAAATTGGGGCAATCTGTATCATGGGACTGTCGTTTTATGCTGGAGTAATGTATTATGATAACACAAGAAGTTAACAACTGGATTAAAAAGGTCGAAAAGGGTAATTATTCTTCGTGGGATATTATGGAAGAATTTGCCAGAATTTCGAAATACCTGACAAAAACAGAAATGAAACAAATTACTAAACGTCTCAAAGACAGTGAAAAGCATTAAAATATATGTTATAATATAAATATAACATTTAGAGGTTTTTTGCATGTCTTATTATGATGAGTTATTGAAAAAGATTCCAAAAATCAAGAAAATACTTGATAATGATACTGACTACACAATTTACCATTACACAAAACCGGAAAAATTATTAAAAATTCTATCAGGAGAGACAATACGATTTTCAAACGTTCTTTATCTTAATGATAAAGAGGAGGTTGCATATTCATATAAACTCATTGTCAATTTGATTGACCAAACTAAGGATTTGAATCATGATTTATTTGAAAAAATTAAAAATCATTTTGATAATAAGTACAAAAATATCGTCGATGGTAATAGCGATTTAATTAATAAACTTGAGTATTTTACAACCTCATTCTCATCCGAAAGCGACAATCTGACACTCTGGAATAATTACGCCAAAGGCCTTAATTATACCGGTTATAATATCGGATTTAACAAGAAAAAGATCATTAAAGAAATGAATGACAAAAATTATCTCCCGATATACGGCAGCGTAATTTATGACCGCAAAAAACAAGTTCAAATTATTCAAAGTATATTTAAAAAATGGAACAGTCTTTTTGAAAAGGCTCTTAACTCTAAAAAAAATACTCAGGTCAAACTTTTTGATATTTTGTTTGAGCTTATTGATGTGCTAAATATAGTTAGCATTTTCTTTAAAAATCCGCAGTTCAAAAACGAGCATGAGTATAGAATAGTTATTGTAAATGCATTTGGCACACCCGATTGCAAACCCACAAAGGTTGCAGAAAAGAACGGACTTTTCGTGCCTTATCTTGAGTATCATTTTAATAAGAGTTCTGTGAGCTCCGTAAATATAGGGCCAACTTTTGATGAAACAATATTTTATACCAGCACAAACAGAATGTTACTCAATTTTGGTTACGAAAACATTGAGGTTGTGCGCTCAAAAATTCCGTTGAGGTATTAAGTAGCTTCTATGTTCTTTTAATAATAGGAATACGAAGATCAAACCCCATTCTAATCATAGAATCAGCTATTGCTTTACCATATGAAGGACTGCCATTATATCTTGTTTCCATCATTTTTATATAACTCAAATTCTCTTCAGGTGTAACACTTGTTTTTGCTTTCAATCTGGCAATAGTTTCAGAAACATGGGGATAAACTCTTTTAGACCCATATTTTGCTGCGGTTAAAGATTCTGCTAGCTGCATTTTATCGTATAAAATACCCACTTTAAGACTTACTTCATCATCCTTACATGCCTCATGAAGTTCTTCCCATGAAGAATATTTTGGAATCATATTACCTTTAGAATCTTTTAAATAATTACCTTTTGCATCTTTTTTATATAGAATATCATTTAAGAGTTTTTCATCAAGTTCTTTATATTTATCATACCAATTGCCCGGTGCTCCGGGAAACATTGCTCTAACCGCAGTAGGTCTAATTTGCATACATCCATGCTGGTCACCACTGACTTTATTTCTCTCAAAAGTTACTTCTCTTGATACTTTTGCAATCATAATTTCTCTAGGAAAATCAAATTGAGCCGATATTCTATCAATCTTTTCAGTCCAATATTCAACACTCCCAAAATTTTTTACAAGTTTTTTACCTTTAACAACATAAGTCCTTTTCCCACCCTCAGGTGGTGCTTTTTTTAATTTCATTTCATCACATACTAAAATATTTGTATTTGACGGACTCGTATGTTGTACGGAACGAGGCACAGTGTTTTGGTGTTTAGCCTTCATTGCTGCCACGTCTTCAAGTTCTCTTGTTCTTGCCGCCGCATGAGCCTGCCTTGTCTGAGCATCAGAAGGACTCTCTTGAGTATGCTCAACCGTTGTTCCGATTCCTCCGGGAACTTTCAAAATTTTACCTGCGACAATATAATCCGCATTTGCAATATTATTTGCATTTTTTATAGCCGCAACAGTCGTACCGAATCGTTTTGCTATTACAGATAAATTATCACCTTTTTTGATTACATAATTCTGCATACATTTCCACTTTCTTATTTCTATTTGCTACGCATTTTACACATCGACACTTTTACAGAAAACTTTAATTAATAAAATAATATTTTACGAAATATTACTATTGAACATACGCATCGCCAATGGTATCAATTGCTTCAACCTTAATATCAGTTATAAGTTCTGAATAAGAAATTACAACAATTGTCGGAATATGGCGTTCCAAAAGCTGATACAGAGGCAGACGTATTCTTGGAGAGCACAATACAACCGGCTGACGACCACAAGTCTGATGTGCTCGCATCAATGTCGTTGCGGTAGTTTCAATAAGTTCTTGTACCTGAACAGGATTTAACAAAAACATCGTACCCAGTTCTGTTCTCTGGCAGCTGTCATCAAGAATTTTTTCCCATTCCGGAGAAAGCGTCAAAGCATACAAAACTTTATCTTCTTCAACATTAGAAAGACAAATTTGACGGCCGAGCGCTGCGCGCAAACGTTCAGACAAAATATCAGGTTCTTTTGAGAACCTTGCGTAATCACAAAGTCGCTCAAATACAAATATTATATCTTTTATAGAAACTTTTTCCCTGATTAAATTAACAAAAATTTTGCGCAAATCGCTTGTAGAAATAATCGTCGGTACAAGGTCGTTAACAAGCGTCGGGTCTTGGCTTCTGACAAGTTCCATGAGCTTGAGTACGTCTGTTTTTGTCATAACGTCATCAACATGCTTTCTGACACACTCTTGCAAGTGAGTGACAATAACATCTGTAGCATCAACCGCAGTAACAAGACGAGCTGACTTTGCATCGTCATTACTTATCCAATATGCTTGAGTCTGGTATGTCGGATCAATACCGATAATTGCATCATCAGGCACTTCTTTCTTCATCGAATCCCACTGATCGGCGATTACCATATATTTACCGGGATAAACATAACCTGTAGCAACAGTGTTACCTCTTATCAAAATCATATACTCATTTGCATCAAGTGCAGATGAGTCCATAATACGAATATTTGGTAAAATGTACCCGAGTTCATCAGTTACTCTTTGACGCAAAGCCGCAATTTTAGCGAGCAGTTGACCTTCCTGATCAGGGTCTGCAATTACAAGCAAGTTAGAACCAACCTGCAAGCTCAAAATATCAACCCCCAAGCGTTCATACATTCTATTCGGATTAACCAAATCCTGCATATTCTGTTTAACATTTTCCAATTGACCCAACTGCGACTGGACATCTGCATTGATAAGAACTTGGAACCCTGCAATAAATATTACGACCGCAAAAATCATAAACGGAAGACTTGGTAAACCTGTACCATCCCAAAACCATGTTTTTCCTGTAAGCCCGAGAAAGAACAAGAAAATCGAAGCAAAAAACAGTGCATAAGGTTTACTCGTAATTTGCGTTGCAACATCACCCCCTAAGGATGAACTTTTTGCAGACGCACGAGTCATAAATACACCTGCCGCAATTGACATCAATAAAGACGGAACTTGAGAACAAAGACCATCACCAATGGTTAATTGAGTATATTTGCTGACAGCATCAGCCAGAGGCATTTGTTCCATCAAACAGCCGATTGCCAAACCTCCGATAATATTTACAAGAGTAATGATAATACCTGCAATAGTATCCCCTTTTACAAATTTCATCGCACCATCCATAGAACCCATAAGATTTGACTCTCTTGACAAATCATCACGGCGCTTTGTTGCCTCTTCGGGGGAAATTAAACCGGCATTAAAATCGGCATCAATTGTCATTTGTTTACCGGGCATAGCATCTAATGCAAAACGAGCACTAACTTCTGCTATACGTTCCGCACCCTTGGTAATAACCATGAATTGTACAATCGTGATAATTAAAAAGATAACACCCCCTACAATCATATTACCGCCGGTTACAAATTCACCAAACGCTTGAATAACCTCCCCCGCTTGACCTTTTGCAAGAATCAACCTCGTTGAACCTATTGAAAGACAAAGCCTAAACATCGTCCCTACAAGAATAATTGACGGGAATGATGATAATTCCAGTGTTTTTTGTACATATAACGCAAACATCAAAAGAACTATACCGAGTGTTATGTTCAAACATATACAAATATTAATAACCCACGTCGGAAGTTCCACAAGCAATATAACGATGAGAAACAGTACAAATACTGCCATCAAAACTTCACTTATAGGATTTGCTTGTCCCTCCGGTGCTGCCATACTACTTTTATAATTCCTTTAATACTTCACTTATTATCTCAAACTGACTTTCAATTGTCGCATCAATGACCCCGTTTTCAGTGGTTATAAGACATCCGCCTTCCATCATGTTTTCATCAGGAATAACTGTAATCTTCACTTCAAGTCCTGCAGAATTAGCAATTTCAGGTACTTGCTGTTTTAATAAAGCTGCCTGCGCAGGGTTTACCTTTATAATTAATTTTGCTTCATCTTTTGAAAGTCCATTCAAAATTTCTTTTATATTTGACAGAATAATTTCATGATTTTCTGTCACTTCCTTCTTAATGATTTTTTTTGCAATTTCAAGACTGATTTTCAATATATTTGGAGCTAAAGCATCATAAACCTGCTGTTTTGCGCCATAAAAAGCCTCCAAACTGTCTTTTAAAACGAGCAAATCTTCTTTAGCCATATCAAGTCCGGCTTGATAACCGTCCTTTGCCGCATTTTCTCTTATTGAATCCGCTTCTTCTCTGGCACGAGAAATTAGATTTCTATCATCTATACGACGAAAACCTCTGCGGCGATCGCCTTTTCTACGTTCGTTTCGCTGTTTAAAATCAATATTATCAAGGTCAAATAAGTCAATATCCTCCGCCATTATTTCGGGAGTTTTTTGAGATTGGTCTGACTCTATTTCGACTTTATCTTCTACCCCTTGAGTCTGTTTTTTATTCTTTTTAATTATCATGATACGACATTATTATACACTATTTATCAAGTGCGTGGCAACAATACTTGCAACTTTTGGGGGAATATTTTCATAATACTTATCTTCAAGAGCGGTAAATACAAGTCTTTTTACACCTATACGCTCTTTTATCAACATTGCCTCAAGTTCTTTCTCATTATATTTTGATGCAAAATTCTTAATTTTCTTAACAACTCTCATAGGTGCCAAGTCAGTTGCTTTTGGAAGCTGCATTTTAATTTCTTGCAGGCATTTCATTGCATTCTCAACTCCGACTCTTTGAGTCAAATCAGGAAGTTTCATGTATTTTATTACATCTTGAGCATCATTTTCTTCAAATTTATCTAAAAATGTTTGAACCCTGTCTTGATTCATTCTGTTAAACAGCATCGCAACAGTTGCAAGCTTAATAACTTTTGGTGCAACCACAGGTTCTCTCGGATTTGAAGGAAGAACTTCTTGAGTGGTTTGGGGTAAATTCTGACCTTCGGCAGACACAGGATTTTGCCCTTCTGCAGCACTCTGTTCCATTGCTTGCTGCTGCATTTCTTGAGCCATTTTATTCATATTAGACTGGGATGCAGCGAACTGCATTAATTCTTCATCTATTACCCCTTTATCCTTTAATTCGGTTATTGCATCTACATAGGTTTTATTAACATGGTGTTCAATTATTTCAATAATTTGTTCATTTGGCATTTTTTGAGTAAATACTTGTTTTGCCACTTCAAATATTGTGTATGCAATTTTTTGCATGATAGAATCCCAATGCTGTCTTGGGATACCTGAACGAATAACGTCCACCGATTTATGAAAAGACCATTCAGCAATAATTTGAGTAATATATGATGAAGTTTCGGCATCAAAAGGCAAATCTTTATCTTCCGCAAGCGCTTTTCCCGCCATCAATGAAAAATTACCCAAAGTATTTATAACATACTGCTTTTCTTCGGGTGAAAACTCTTTTGGCACTAAATCCTGCGCTTGCGCTGCAAGATTTTGTGCGAATTCCTCATAATTAAACCCTTTTGCTGCCATTATTTACCTTCCTCAGGCGCTCCGACAATTGCGGCACTTGCTTTCCCTGATCCGTCTTCTATCCAACTCTTAATTCTTTCTGCAGCATCTTCATTCAATTCGTTTGAAATTGCATCCAAAGAATCGTCAAGCAGACTTTCATCAAAAGCATAACCAGGCAACATTCCGCCATTTTGACGTTGGTTGAGTAAATCTTGCGCAAGTTCGGATTGTCTTTGAGTCAACTGACTTGCACGTGAATTTATATCGTTGAGTTGTCTTTCTTGTTCTAATGCCTTTTGTCTTAATGCTTCAACTTCTATTTCATTTTCTTCCTTGAGCTGTCTTACTTTTGCTGTTACAGCCTTGAATGTAATTATAATACCGATTGCCATAATCAGAAGTGCAAGCCACCACGGATTACCGGATTCGTCAACTTTTGGTAAATTCTGTTGCTTATCAGGGGACAAATAAGGATCATTAGAATTAGAAAATGCAATAGATACATTTGCCGCTGTAACTTTTGGACTTGCAGCACGAGCGATTAAATCCTTCATTTCTTCCATTGTTGTATCAGCAGGGATACTGTTTCTGTCTAATGTTACGGCAATAGAAATTTCCTCTACAACCCCCGGTTTTATATATTCATTTGTTTGAGTTTTTGTTACGCCATATTGAGTTTCTGTTGCTGTTCTTGAATAATTACGATCTTGAGAAGAATCCATTCCGCCTGTTGGCAAACCATTCGGCAAGTAGGTACTAACTGCATTTATTCCTCTGCTTTGATCAGATGTTTTATCTCCTAAACCTTCTGAGAATGATTGTTCAGTAACAGCCGTTTTTCTTTGCGGATCATAATCTATGGTAAATTTTTCAACAGGAGTTTGACGCAAGAATGTACTTACGGTTGCAACATAATTCCCAGGTCCAACGAGTCTGTCTAATTGCTTTGAAATCTTTTGCTGCATGTATTTATCATTTTCTTCAAGTTTCTGAAGCATTTCATCTTCAGCGTTCATAACACTGTGATAGGTATTTCCGTTTGTATCTGTAATTGCAATATTTTCGGCCTGCAAACCTGTAACACTGCCCAATAATAAATTGGTTATCGCTTTAACTTTTGATTGATCCAACTTTTCACCAACCGGCATAACAAGTTGAACAGTAGCAGTTTGAGGTTTTTGTTCATCAAACATTGAATTTTGTTCAGGAATTGAAATAAATACGGTAGCACTTTGAATCGGAGGGATTTGCTTGATAAGTCTTGATAATTCACCATTCATTGCGCGAGCAAGACGAATTCTTTTATCTTCTTTTGTCGATGTAAAATCACCTTTATCAAATATTTCAAGTCCGACATTCTGATCAACAAGACCGGATTGTACAATAGCAACAATAGCTTTATCTCTATCAGATATTGTACATTTTTTGTTTGTCATAGAAGAACAATTTTTCTCCATTAAAACAAGTTTTGATTTCGTACCGTTAAGTTGTCTGTCGGCTACAATACCTTGTTTTGCAAGCATTGCTTGAATTTCCAGCGCTTTTCCGATACTGTCTGTTTGCAATAATTCAACATTGCCGTTCAAAGGAGTATCTCCAACTGATTTAGAAGAATTATTACTTTTTGAACTTGCACCTATAATTATGGCCATTAGAATGATTGCAACAATCAGCACTCCACCGCCGATTATTCCATAAAATAAAGGTTTGTTTTCCGTAATTTTACTAAAATCCATATCGTTTCCCACTGTCTGATTTTTTAATTTGTACTATTTTGTAACAGATTTTACTTAGATGTTTATTTGCATTATTCTGTCATATGCATTAATTACTTTACCTACTGCCTGCGTCGCAATATTAACACTGATTTCTGTTTTTGACATTGCAACCATTACATCGTGAATATCGACATTTTTGTTGCCTTGCATTACATCTTTGAGTAAATCATCCGGAGCATTTAGTTCATTGTTAAAGTTTTCAACCAGTCCTGAAAAAACCTGTTTGAAGTCTTGAGTTTCCGGTTTTTCAACTCTGTCAAAACGAATACTGGGCATATTAAACCCTGACGCATACTTTGTATGCTGTATTCTTCCCGCCAAGTCATAATTAGGAAAGTAACTCGTCATAAATCTACTACCTCTCTTTTCTATAATACTTTATTTTATTAAATTTGTTCAAGTTATATACAAAAAATCAACCATACGGAGTATAAATTAGATATTTTTGCATGTAATTCTTAATGATTTATTTACAAAAAGCAACATTTTGTATAATTAAAATTATTTTTGAAATTTTTTTATACAAATTATGCCAATCAAGCCTATAACAAACAAAACAATTGAAACAATCTGAGCAATAGGAACAGATGCGATATAAAGAGCACTGTCAATACGAATTTTTTCAACAAAAAACCTTATCAATGCGTACAAAATCAGATATGAAAAAAATACCAACCCTCTATATTCTTTGCCAAATCTTTTGTAAACGTAAACTAAAATTATGAAAGATAATAAATCCAAAATACTTTCATACAAAAATGTCGGATGGAATAAATCATATTGACTAAACCCCGAAAGCCTGCGGCTTTGCGGAATAAATAATCCCCAATTTTGTGATGCTACAGGATAACCGTAAGCTTCAGAATTGAAATAATTGCCCCAGCGCCCAATAGCTTGCCCTAAAAATGTAGAACAAGCAATAGGATCAATTACTGTTAAAAAATTGAGCCTATATTTTTTCACAATAAAAAGTATACTTAATATACCTCCGATTATCGCGCCATGAATTGATAACCCGCCTTCTCTAATATCAAAGATTTCTAATGGATGGGTAAAGTAATAATGTGGATTTAATAAGCAAAAATATAATCTGGCGCACAGTATACCAAGAATAATTATCAATGGCGCAAATTCTATAATTATATCCTTTTTTAAGTCTGGATGTACTCTATTAAACAGTTTATTAGCACAAATTAATGCAAAAAATATCGCAAAAGCCAAGATTATTCCGTACCAATATACCGATATGCCGAATAAATTAAATGCAATATCGTTTTGTGCAGGAATAATCACCATTTTACTCCTCGGCTGTCATATCTTCTTTAGTCTTTGTTAACGATTCAATCTGCTTTTCAACCTCTTCTTTATCATTTGCCTGCGGATTGAGTTCTAAATATTTTTGATAATTTTGAACCGCTGCATATTTATAATCAGCAACAAATTTTTCCTCTTTATCGTTCATTTCATATTTTTCATCAAAATTAATTTCATCAGCCTTTGGTTTATATAAACTTCCGTCAGTATTGACTCTTACTCTTCCCTGTTCAATATCAACAGCAAGATTATTTTGTGCTGTTGCTAAAGAATAAAATACATCAGCCTCGTTAGGCTTGATTTCTAATGCTTTTTCATATTCTGTAGAAGCATTCAAATAATCTTCAGCCTGAGTATATGCAACTGCCAAATTGTAATGAGTTTCATATACAGAAGGATCCAAATCCAAGCTCGATTTTAAACGTTCAATAGCCTGACCGTAATCCCCTTTTTGCATATAGCTCTGTGCTTTATTGTTTAAATCTCTTACCGCAAAATTATTTATACAAGCCGTAGAAACAACGGCAACCAGTAATACACTTACTATTAATAAAGTTTTTTTCATAAATCTCCTCTTATAAGAACAAAGGTTTTTAAGTTATTATAATTTAATAATAAAAATATGGCAAATTTCATTAATTTGGGTTACAATAAAGAAGTGAATTGTGAAAGGTAATAGTGAAAAGACCTTTACGGATTTATCGGTTAAATATTGTACAATAGTACTGATAACAACTGTTCATTCTGCACTTCTCACCATTCACTTTAAAAAAGGAGTTCAAAATGTCAGAAGATAAAGTTGTAAGTCTTGGAGCAAAAAAGAATAAATCTAAAAACAAAAAACAAGAAGAACAAAATCAAGAACTTGTATATTGCAGCTTTTGCGGCAGACCTAATACCCAAGTCATAAAAATGATAGAGGGACCCGGTGTAAACATTTGTTCCGAGTGTACAATGATTGCGCTGCAATATTTTGTACTTGAAGACCGAATACCATGCTCAGAAGCACAACAAATTTTGAAAGCTTTTTGGGGAAAGGCAAGATAAATTTTGAACAACAATTTTAAACAATTAAATCCGTTTGAATTAAAAGCCTCACTGACACAGCTACTTTCTAAAATAAATACTGTTAGTGATATTAAGGATTGCCTTGCAGATATAGATTTATTAGAAGCCCAAGAAAATAAATCCGTATTAACAAAACTTTTATTCAAAGAACTTTCGAACGCTCGAAAAGAAAAAATTTCTGTAGTGTGTTTTTTGTTGGAACATTTTGTACCAAAAGACGAATTGATATCAGGACTTTGGGAATTAATGAAAAACAAAAACCTCAATACAGATATCAGAGTTATGATTTTAAATATGCTCAGAGAACTTGATGCAGACTGGTCTTATGATAACTGCAACGAATACATTGATGATGCCGATGAAATTCTTGATGAAAACACTAAACAGTTACTCAAAAATGCCATCATAAACCCTGAAGTTCAAATAGATTTTATGGATTTTTTAGCTTCAATAAAGACGGAAGATAAATTAACATTAATTAATTCTTTTGAAAAAGATTTTGAACCTGATGCTTTAGCCAATATTCTTATTCCGGTTTTCGAATCAAATCCAAATAGTCCGGAAGGTAAAGAAGCACTGAATCTTTTAGGGAACACTCAATCTCAGCTTGCATTAAATCTTCTTGAAAGAATGAATAAATTAACCTCCGGAGAACTTAATCAAAGAATAAGAAAAAGTCTTGCAACTTTAAAAATGTCAGGCATACGAACAGATAATACCAAAGAGTTTTATAAAAAAATACTTGAAGACACAAAACCTGATAAATTTTACCTGACTTATCCTGACGGACGTGGTGACATCGCAATGATTTGCACTAGAATTACTCCAGAAAACAGGATTAGATTTATTTCAATTGTTATAAATCTTGAAAGCGGAATAAAGGACTGTTTCGGATTTTACGATATTTCTCAATTTGAATGTGATAAAATTCTTGAACGATTCTTAAAAGATGAAAAAGTTATTTCTCTTGCCCCTGAATATTTCAAAAATATACTATACAATGCAGAAGTGAAAACAATTAAAAACTCAACTGTAGGCTGGCAATTACCTTATGAATACATTTGCTGGAGAAATTTACTTATTGATATTGACTGCGAAGAAGAGCTAATCGAAAATATTTTAAAAGAAAAAATTAAATCTATAGAAATTAATGAAGATATTATCCAAAAACTTAATGATATGAAAGTATCTTCTCACTGGTTTTTGGATATTGATTACAGTATTGAGTATAAAAATCTTATAAAAGAATTAAAAACAACAATGGATTTAAATGAAATTATTATAAAAAATAAAAATAAAATTTTTTATGACGAAGAAAAACAATGCTGGAAAGACAAACTTATATTTAGTGCATACTTAAAATGCTCTATAGACAAAACAGAAGAGGCCAAAGAAATCTACAGCTTGGCATTAAATAATAATTTGTTTGAAAAATTTTTAGAAGAAATACTAAAACGCAGTATCTATGAATATTTTATTTTAATAAAATATAATAAAGATTTGAACACCGAAATGTTTACAGATGACGATATTTCGGATAGAATAGCATATATAGAAACAAATTGGGTAAAATCTTGATGTATAAAGTAATGGCTCTTGATATCGGGACTAAACGTATAGGAATAGCATTAAGCGATTTTCTTTTAATAACGGCGAAGGGACACTCTTATATACCAAGACAACCGGAAGATAAAGCACTTGAAACAATCTATAAAATAGCAAAAGAAAATCATGTAGAAAAAATTGTAGCAGGATTACCCATGAACATGGACGGGACGAAAGGTTTTCAAGCAAAGGATTGTGAAGAGTTTGTTTCAAAAATCGAAGGCTATGAAATTATTTTTGAAGACGAAAGATTGACTTCAGAAACTGCAGAAGAAAACCTACGTCAAAGAAAAATCGATTTTAAAAAAGATAAAGGACTTGTAGATATAGAAAGTGCCTGCATTATATTAGAGCAATATTTATCAAGAATATAATAACAAAGGAGTAAAAAAGATGACAAACGAAGAAGAAAATAATTTAATTGAACTAACAGATGAAGACGGTAACATAATCAAATGCGCGTTGTATGACATTATTGATTTTGAAAACAAACAATATGCCATCCTTGCAGATATGACAAACGGGGAAGAAGAACAATATGATACTATTATTGTCACCTATACCGAAGAAAACGGTACAAGTTACTTTGAAACTATCGATGACGATGATGAATTCGACAGAGTAACAGAATATGTTGAAAAATTATTAGAAGAAGAATACGAAGACGAAGAAGAATAATTATGTTTGAAAAATTCACTGAAAAAGCACTTAATGTTATTGTAGAAGCACAAAACATTGCCATTTACGATCATTCGGACAAGGTTCTGTCCGAACACTTGCTTTTGGCTACAGTAAAAACCGCAAAGGGGTTTTGTGCGAGAATATTTAGTTCTTACGGAATAACATACGAAAACTTGGCTCAAGAAATATATTTAAGCCTTAATATTGAAGAAGCCGACATGAATTCTTCCATACCTTTCAGTGATGATTTTAAACGCATTTTGCAAAGAACAATGGATTTGGTTAATGAATCAGGTAATTCTACAGTCCATTACGAACATATTTTTCTTGCTCTTATAAATGATACACATTCAAAAATTTCTGTTTATCTTGAAACATTAGGATTTGACATAGATAAATCCAGACCTCTAATTGAAAAACTTGTTCAACGTAAGGTAAAAAAAGATTTTCACCCTGAAGTTGATGAAAACAAAGAACCCGAAATTGATTTGACAAAAGAAACTGATACCCTTTTTGATAACGAAGAATCTTCAAAAGTTCTTGAACGCGCAGTTTCAAAGCTTTCGACATCAGGATACGAAATTTTGGGCACCGAACAAATTATAAGCTCAATCCTTGAAGATAAAGAGTCAAATTTGTCTAAAATTCTTGCCAAATTTGGAATTACAGACAATGTTTTTGAAGAAAAATTGTCAAAAATTCAATCCCGCAGTGCGGAGTATGAGGGAAGACAGATTGTATTCACCCCGAATGCCTTTATAGCAATGACTCTCGCACAGCAAACCGCTAAAGAGCTCGGCTCTTCAGAAGTTTTACCTGAGCATATGATTTTAGGACTATTAAAATCAAAAAAAGGAGTTGCATATAATATATTAAAAGAATTTCGAATAAATGATGACGATTTGGCTCACACAATTTTAAAACCGATAGAAAAAGAAATGCCGGAGACACTTACTATTCTAAGGCTTGCAAAACAAGAGGCACGCAGACTTGGGAAAACCGTAGTTGGAACGGAAATGTTTCTGCTCGGAATAATAGGAGAAGCAACAGGCATAGGAGCAATAGTTCTTAATGAGCTTGAAATTACAATAAAAGACGCCCGCACCGTTGTATCGCAAATGGTTGGTCCTGGGAATGATTATTTTGAAAACGAAATAATGTTCACAAAACGTGCAAAACGTGTACTTGAAACCGCATGGGAAATAGCCAAAAAAGCAAGCAAAACCAAAATAGAATCGTCTGATTTATTATGGGCTATCACAACAGAACCAAATTCAACAGCCATGCAGGTACTGGAACAGCTCGGAACAGATGTACTAGAAATTCGTGAAGGTATAAAAAAACACCTTTCTAAACAGCAATAAGCACATCACTATTGCTATACCGGCAAATAAATATGAATATTATTGAACAAACTGTCAAAAATTTCTTAGAAAAATATAATTTGGATAAGCCGAAAAACGTTTATATTGTTGCATTTTCCGGCGGCTTTGATTCTATGTGCCTTTTAAATTGTCTCAAAATAATTACAAAAAACAAGATTGTTGCAATTCACCTAAACCACAATTGGCGAGGGAAAGAAAGCGATAATGAAGAACAAAATTGCAAAGATTTCTGCAAAAAAATAGGCGTTGAATTTTATAGTGAAAAATTACCTAAAAGCGTTTCTCCAACAGAAACTGAAGCCAGAAATATCCGCTATGCTTTTTTTGAAAAATGCGCAAAAAAATTCAATTCAAATATAATTTTTACAGCTCATAATAAAAATGATAACGCAGAAACTCTTATCTACAGAATTGCTAAAGGAACAGGAATAAAGGGACTTGAAGGAATTGCCCCTAAAAGGGATATTTATTATAGACCATTACTTGGAATTTCGAGATGTAAAATTGAAAATTACTGTGCTGACAATAATTTGACCCCAAATAATGACAGCTCAAATACAGACATAATTCACAAACGCAACCTTATAAGAAACGACATCTTACCTTTGCTGGTAAAGATTAATCCTAATGTCACAGACAGCCTCAATTCGCTTGCCACCTGCGCAAAAGAAGAAGAACAAATTATAGCGGAATATATAAAACTTGTCGAAGACAAAATCTTAAAAGACGGGAAATATAACACAAAAGAATTTTTAGCATTATCTGAATCAGTACAAATGCGACTTATTTATAATTTGGTCACTCCACTCGTACCGCAAGATTATGACAGACAAAGAATTTTAACTCTGCTTAGTTTTATCAAAGAAAATTTCACCTCAAAATCCGGTAAAAGCTGCTCGGTTACAACCGGTTACAACTTGTATGTCTGTGAAAAATATTTTGAACTGATAAAAGAAAAATCAGATGAAAAAGTTTCAATAAAAATAGACAAAATCGGAGAATATAAAAATGGAAGAATTACTGTCAATATTTACCCATATAGTGGAGGTTTTCACGAAAGTAATAAACTTTCTGGCAGAACTGTTTATGTGGATTTCTCCACATTAGATTTCAATTTTGAACTCAGAAATCGCAAAGATGGTGATATAATCCAACCTTACGGCCTAAATGGGCATCAGAAACTTAAAAAATACCTTAACTCAAAAAAAATACCCAATCACAAAAAAGATGAACTACTCTTTTTAGCACAAGGAAAAGAAATTCTTTGGGCTGTCGATTTGGGTTTAAGTGATAAAATAAAAGTAACAACAAAACCGACACACAAAATAGAGGTGAGCATTGATGGAAATTAAATTAGAAGATTTGAAAGTTTTGTATAGCCAAAAGCAGCTGCACACTAAAATAAAAGAGGTTGCAAAAGACCTGAATGAGTTATATAACGGTGAAGAAATTATCGCGGTGTGTGTATTGAAAGGGGCAATCGTTTTTGCCACGGATTTGGTCAGAGAACTGAATATGCCTTTAAAAATGGAATTTATAAGGCTTTCAAGCTATGGTTCATCAACAACAACATCAGGTAAAGTCAATGCTGTAGACATTGCTCTGCCGGATTTAAACGGGAAAAATGTTTTAATTATTGAAGACATTGTGGATACAGGGCTTACAGCAAAATTTTTAGTCGATTTTATTAATATGAATTTCCATGTTAAAACTTTAAAATTTTGCGCACTTTTAGACAAAAAAATCACAAGAAAAGTCGACATAGAGCCGGATTATTACTGTTTTGAGGTGGATAATAAATTTGTTGTCGGCTACGGACTTGATTACGACGGTTACTACAGAAACCTACCGTATATTGGATATAAAGAATAACTTAAACCTGAACACGAATGAGGCTGTTTACACCCCAGATACTATCGTCATTTTCAAGAGTTTCAATAACTTTTTGCATCGATTTTTCTTTACACAACTCCGTAATTACGGTTATTTGAGCATAATCTTCTTTCAATTCCTTTTGGACTATACTTTCAAGGCTTATATTATTATCCCCACAAACCGTACCAATCTTTCCGATAACCCCCATCTTATTTTTTGCCTTGATAGAAAGATAATATTTGTTTTTTGTTTCGGAAATATCAATCATATCAGCATCTACAGTGTGTGAACAACGCATCATAGGCAGAATATAATCCGTTTTGCCAAGCTCTGATACAATCGCCAAAATATCTCCGACAACTGAGCTTGCAGTCGGAAATTCTCCGGCTCCTGGACCGGAGAGCGTAACTTCTCCCACAGGATGTCCGCTTAGAGTAACCGCGTTAGTAACATAATCGATATGCGCCAAAGTTTTTGATTTTGGCACCAACATCGGATGAACCCGCACGTCTGCACGCCCATCATCATTTAGTTCTGCAGATGCTATAAGTTTGATTTTGTAACCCATCTCATTTGCAGCCTTCATATCTTCAGGGCGAATTTTTGTAATCCCTTCACGATAAACATTTTCAAGCTTTACACGTTGACCGAATGCAATCGTTGCAAGAGTTGTAATCTTATACGCAGCATCAAACCCTTCGACATCACCCGTTGGGTTTGTTTCCGCATATCCTAAATCCTGCGCTTCAACCAAAACATCGTTGTAAGATTCACCCAACACATCCATTTTGGTTAAAATATAATTGGTCGTACCATTCAATATTGCTTTAATTTTATTAATTTTATTCCCCGCAAGAATAGTTTTTATCGGCATTATAAGCGGTATGCCGCCTGCAATAGCAGCTTCGTAAAGAATAACCTTATTATTTTCTTGTGCAAAACTGAATAATTCTTCGCCATATTTTGCCAAAAGCTCTTTATTGGCGGTAACTATATGCTTGCCGTTTTTTATTGCGGTTTTAATAAGGTCATAAGCCGGATCTGTACCACCTATAAGCTCGGCTACAATTTGAATTTGCGGGTCATTAACAACTTCATAGGCATCATCCGTTATAATACTTTCATCCAAATTCGGGATATTTCGTTTTTTATTTTTGTTATGCACCGCTATTTTGACAACTTCCACGTTATCAAAATTTTGAAGCGTTTTATAAACGCCGCTTCCGACAGTGCCTAAACCAATTAAACCAATCTTAATTTTATTTTCCATAGAATAAGTATATCATACATTTTTTATTTGTCGCAAATTTAACATTGACTAAAAATGAACAAAATACACAAAATTATATATTTTTGTAAAATTTAAGCAATTTTTGAGAAGCAAAATACTTTATATATATGTAGGTAAAAATATTTTTGTGCAAATACGCAAATAAATATTAAAAGGTTAGTTATTTATGGGAAAAACAGTAGAAGATATTTGTAATATTTTGATTAAAAACAAATTTGCTGCAAGTACAGATTTTATCCGACCTGCGCAATTTCCAAAAACATTGAGTGCATGCGTTTCTCTCGAGCCAATAAATAACAATCCATACCAAGCACTGTTTAACAGTGATAACCTTTATAACACTCTTGAAAGAACAATTATTAAAGAACTATCTTTAGCAATAGACAAAAATTCTGTTTCAAAAGTAAAATTTCTAAAAAATAAATACGGACACTTAAAAGAATTTAATAACGCAAAAAAATACTTAAACCAAAAATGCAAAGAAGTTTGGAACGTTTATGAAAATCCTCAAAACCTTCCCAAAGATGCAATGAAAACTCTTGGGATAACAAATCAGCCGGAACTTGATTTTATTCTCGGAAACAGCCTCAAATATTATGAAAAAGATAATTCTGATACTACAGCATATATAATTTCTTCAACATTAAAAAATCGAAATTTATCCTACACAATGGATGATATTCACAGATATCTGAAGGATATGGCTAAAAAATCGAATTGCAAATATAATTTTAAAACCGTAAATTATTTAATTTGCGAACAAAATTACACAAAATCAAAACTATTTGAACTTGATATAGACAAATCAACCATCGATTTTGCTCTGAAAAAACTTTCTTTAAAGCAAAAAATAAAATATTACCTGAACAATTTACGCAATAATTAATTTTTGCCATGCTATTATATAGCTATGAAAACCTTGAAAGACTATGAAAAAGAGCTCTCAAAATGTTCCAAATGCGGTCAGTGTCAAATTGCTTGCCCGATTTATAAACTTACAAAAAACGACTGCACTGTCAGCCGCGGAAAGTTTTTGATGCTGCACGGAGTTACACAAAAGGAATTAAAACTATCACAAAATATAAACAAATACCTTGATATGTGCCTTAAATGCGGGAAGTGCAAAGATTTTTGCCCTGCAGGAATTGATGCGCTTGAGATTATAAACTGCGCAAAATACGAATACATGAAAAATACTGTTTTGAGTAAATTAATCAACTTTTTTCAAAGCAGGTTTGTGTTTTCCAATATTCTCAAAATTGGGAAATTAATATTTCATCATTCTAAGCAGGATATTATTCGGACTAAAGCCCTAAGAATGACAGAGTGTGAAGAATCTCCTGATAATGCAAAGCAAAATTGTTTGTCTGTTATATATTTCAAAGGTTGTGTAAATCAGATTTTTCCCAATACAGACAAATATTTGAGTAAAATTTTTAAAAATTCAGGTATAAAAATTCTTTCACCAGATTTTGACTGCTGCGGTCTGCCATTCTTATCAGAAGGCAATATGAAAAGGTTTGAACAAGCAGCCAAAATAAATATTGAAAAACTTAATGCAGATTATGACTATCTCGTAACCGATTGCGCAAGTTGTGAAAGCACTCTGCTGAGTTACGGGAAATATTTTGAGTGTAATATTACTCTGAAAAAAACGCTCAATTGGGGTGATATAATTGCATTAAAAGGTTTGAAATTTGAGTTTAAAAAGCCTGTAAAAGTGACTTTCCACAAACCATGTCATTTAAAAAGCGACGCATTTTTTGAAAAAATTATTTCAAATTGCACAAACATAACATACGTTAAAATGGACGATTATGACGAGTGTTGCGGATTTGCGGGGAGTTTTGCACTCAAAAACAGAGGACTTTCAAAAGAAATCTCAAAAAATAAAGCACTTAATATCCAAAATACGGATGCAGATTACGTTATAACTTCTTGTCCTGCCTGTATTCTAGGGCTGAAACAAGGATTGCAACTAATTAAAAACAAAAAAACAAAAGTGGTTAGTTTACTTGAATTTCTTGCTATGGCAGAAAAAATAAATTAAAAAATGTGCATATTTCTATGCACATTTTTTGCGCGTATAAAATTATTTATTTATCAATTTTTTTTAGTTTTGTGCTGAGTTTTTTATCCAAACTGTGGCGAATTTCGTATGAATTAGCAATGTAATCCACACTTTGCCATTTATGATAACCCATTTTAGCTAATGTTTTTATAAGTTGCCAAACTTTTTTAGGTGAATTGATTTTTCCAATTTCATCAAGTGAATTTTCTGCTTTTTGGAATTTCATGTAGTGCGCTCTTGCAATTGCTTCCAAATGGTCTGCTTCTGCAATAGTTGCCTGCCTTTTAAAAGTATTTTTTACCGGTCCGTAAAACGGCGCTTTTTTATTAACAACATGCCCGAAATTCATATTATCAACTGAATTTACTTGCATATTAATCCTCCTTAGTCTTATACAGGGAAATAATAACATAAACAATTTTCAAAATATATCCCGAAGATATATTAACTTTTGTTACAAAAATGAAAATTAATGAAATATATAAAACAGTATATACTTTATATATATGAGAGCATTAAATAAATGCGATATTATTAAGAGAGAGATTTACAATCCGTTTAAATAGCAGAGAGAAGATTTAATTCCTATTCCTAATTTCCTAAAAGATTTTGCCCCCGCCCATGCGGGGATTTTTTTTGTAGTAAAATAAAGAAAAAGAAAAGAGGGAAGTATGTACCAAGGATTAATTAACAAATACAGACAATATCTGCCAGTTACGGATTCAACACCTGTTGTAACCTTAAATGAAGGGAATACCCCGCTTATTAAAGCAGATAATTTAGCAAAAAAAATCGGGCTTGAAGCGGAAGTTTATTTGAAATTTGAAGGATGTAATCCAACAGGAAGTTTTAAAGACCGCGGGATGACAATGGCTGTTACAAAGGCAAAAGAATCAGGTTCAGGAGCAATTATTTGTGCTTCAACAGGTAATACATCGGCTTCTGCTGCGGCTTACGGCGCAAAAGCCGGATTAAAAACTTTTGTATTAATCCCTGACGGGTACATTGCTTTGGGTAAACTCTCTCAAGCGATGATGTACGGAGCAGAAATCATTGCGATTCAGGGTAATTTTGACAGAGCATTAGAAGTCGTTCGTGAAATAGCCGAAAAATACCCGATTACTCTTGTAAATTCGGTTAATCCGTACAGAATTGAGGGGCAAAAAACAGGTGCGTTTGAAATTTGCGAAGCATTAGGCCAGGCGCCCGATTATCACTTTATACCGGTTGGAAATGCAGGAAATATCACTGCATACTGGAAAGGGTATAAAGAATTTTATGATTTGAGCAAAATTCCTGCTAAACCCAAAATGATGGGGTTTGAAGCAGAGGGTGCTGCTGCAATCGTTAAGGGTGAAAGAATTATGAATCCAGAAACGCTTGCTACCGCTATCAGAATTGGGAATCCTGCAAGTTGGGAAAAAGCAGAAGCCGCACGAGATGAAAGCAACGGAATGATTAACTTTGTAACCGATGATGAAATCGTTAAAGCATACAAACTTATCGCATCAACGGAGGGCATACTTGCAGAACCTGCTTCAGCAGCATCTGTTGCAGGACTTATCAAAGTCAAAGATCAGGTAAAAGAAGGTTCTAAAATCGTTTGCATTTTGACAGGTAATGGTTTAAAAGACCCTGACAATGCGATAAAATATTCAAATGCCGATGTCAAAAAGACATCTTCTGACATTACGGATATTTTAAAAACTATGAACATATAATGTAACAATTTGCAATAAAAACGCCTACTTTAGTGTTTTTTATGTAAAATTTAAACATAGGGATAAGTTATAAAAAGGAGAGTTATATATGAAATCTTTTACGGTAGATGAAATTACACAAATCGTAGGCGGTATGCTTACCAAAGTAGCAAGTCCTGAAATTACTCAGATTGCACCTCCGCTATTGAGTGATGAACATACTCTTGCTCTTGCATTAGGAGAAGAAGAAATCGCAAATCTTGCGAAGTCCGAAGCTAAAGCGGCACTTGTTCCTTTGGGTGTGCAAATAGACGGACTTACAACCATAGAAGTTGAAAGACCAAGACTTGCAATGATGAAATTGTTAAACCTGTTCTATGTTCCTCCTGTTGTAAATAAAGACATTCATCCTACAGCAGTAGTTGACCCAAGCGCAAAACTCGGCGCAAACGTCTGCATTGGCCCGAATGTTGTAATTTCACCTAATGCCGTAATTGGTGATAATACAAAGATTTTGGCTAATTCATACATCGGAAGCAACGTAAAAATCGGCAACAACTGTTTCTTCCACGCAGGTGTAAACATCGGTGACAGAGTCCAAATCGGAAACGATGTAATCTTGAACCACGGAGTTTCACTCGGCGCTGATGGGTTTAGTTTTGTAACAGAAAACCCAAATAACATTGAAAACGCAAGACAAGACGGTGAAATTAAAAAAGATAATTCAGACCAAGTAATCTTCAAAATCCCTTCAATTGGTTCGGTTGTAATCGGCAACAATGTTGAAATCGGTGCTAATACCGCTATTGACAGAGGAACTATTGAAAACACGGTAATCGGGGATAACACAAAAATTGATGACCTTGTAATGATAGGGCATAACTGCCGTATCGGTAAAGGTTGCCTAATTGTTTCGCAGGTCGGTATTGCAGGTAGTTGTGTAATCGGTGACAGAGTTGTAATCGCAGGTCAGGCAGGACTTGCAGACCACATTGAAATCGGTTCTGACACAATTATTACAGCAAAAGCAGGCGTTACTAAATCATTCCCTGAAAAATCCATCATCATAGGTATTCCTGCTGTTCCAAGAAAAGATTTCATTAAACAAATGAAAACAATGAAAGATGCTCAGGAAATCTTTACAAAATTCCGCAAATTTGAACCGTTACTAAAAGAATTTGAGGAATCTCAGCAAGAGGTAAAATAAAAAAATAATGGCAATTACTTTAAAAAAAGAAGTAAAAATAACCGGCAATGGCTTGATGAAAAACAAGCCATGTGAAATTACACTATTTCCATCAAAATCCGGTGAAATAAAATATTATATTAAAGGACAAGAGGCTTTTGTTGCAAATATTGATAATGTGCTGGCTACAGATCATTGCGTTGTTTTAGGCAACAAAAAATCAAAAGCAATACTTACTGAACACCTGACGGCAGCACTTGCTTTTTGCCATATCGATTCTGTTGATATTTGTATGAGTGAAGAAGAAGTACCCATTTTAGACGGAAGCTCAAAACAATGGGTTGAAGCCTTTAAAAACGCAGGGATTGATAAACCTTTATTTGAAAAAGACAAAAAATATACAGTGTCTGAACCAGTATACTACTTAAATGGAAAAACGAGCCTCATAATTTTGCCTGATAAAGAACTTTTTATGTCTTATGCGGTTAATTATGACCACCCCAAAGAAATTCGTCGATTTATAAACTACAACCCAAAAGATCCGTATGAAATTATTGAAGCAAGAACCTTTGGATTTTATCGAGATTTAAGAAAATATCAAATGCTCGGATTTGCACAGGGCGCAAGCATCGATAATACTCTGGGATTTATGGATGATGGAGGATATTCAACAGATTTGCGCTCAGATTGCGAACCACTAAAGCACAAAATGCTTGACTTAGTCGGCGATTTATATTTAACAGGTATAAATCCATTAGATTTAAAGTGTCAAATTCTTGCAAAAGAAGCAGGACATGCAGTGCATATCAAAGTGGCAAAAATGATGAGAGAAAAAATTGTTGAAATATCAAATTAGATAAATTCTATTGAAAATACTTAAAACAAAAGGAGAATAATAATGACAGAAGAAATGAATCAAGAAGCATTTAGCATGGATATAATGGAAATTATGGAAATGCTCCCTCACAGATACCCATTCTTGCTGATTGATAGAATTACAGAATGTGTGCCGGGGAAATATTGTAAAGGCTACAAAAATTTGACTATGAATGAAGAATTTTTCCAAGGTCACTTCCCTGGCAACCCAGTTATGCCTGGAGTTTTACAACTTGAGGCAATGGCTCAATGTTCTGCTCCGATTTTGCTTAAATTACCTCAATATCAAGGTAAATTAGCACTTTATGCAGGAGTTGAGAATGCAAGATTTAAGAATATCGTAAGACCGGGAGATAAATTCGAAATATCCATAGAACTTACAAAATTAAAAGGACCTATCTGCAAAGCGCACGGTATAGGCTCTGTTGACGGAAAAATTTGTGTTGAAGCGGATATGACTTTTGCACTAACTTAAAAAATAAATAAAAGCACCGAAAATATTCGGTGCTTTTATTTATTTTATATTTTTAAAATTATTTTCTTTAAATCACCTGTTACTTCTTCATAAAATTTTTTTGCAGCAGGAAAATCATTTTTCCTTTTTAGAGCAGATACCCAATTTGTATTATTTGATACGGACATATTGTAAAAAGTTTCATCAATTTCATCTATAACATAAACATTTTTTTGATTGATTTTATATGCATGAGAACACTGATTAATTATAATAATACTGTAACTCTCAGAATTTCTGTATCTGTTTATAATACTTTTAAGACGCTTAATTTGATATTCAGATATTTCACTAAAAGAAGCAATTAAAAAATATATTTCGTATTTATTGTCCTTTACATATTCATAAAAATTCTCAATTCTGCTATCATAACGTTCTTTAAAAGCATCTATATTTTCCATCATATATTCGTGATTGAAAATAGCACTTAAATTATTGCTAACCCAATGTTTAGCCTCTGAATTATATCCGCCGAATAAAGCCTGCAAATCCCTTGTGACAGCCTTATCATCAAGTAATCCATATTTTATATCATCATAAAAAATACTGAATTCATTATCTAATGTGTCCAAAATTCCATCAAAATTCCAAAAAAAACCTAAATCAAAAGGTAAAGTTTTTTCACCGGCAGCCTTTCTGGGTTTTAGCATACTTAACGTAGCTATTACTCTGGGTAAACAATACGTCCCTAATGGAACTATTCTATATCCCAATTCACAAGTTAATTTATTTTTACTAAATATTTTTGACAGAATATTCAAAATTTTTCTCCTATCTCTAATAAAATCATACAGAAAAATTTTTGCTACTATATCAACATTTTATATGAATTATTAAGACATGTTAACAATAATTAATTAAAAAAGGCAATTTTGAATCAGAAAAATACTTTATATATATGTATATAGTATTAGGAAAAGAGGATTTTTGGTTATTATGAAAGAACAAGAATTAAACGCAATGATGTCAGTAGTTTCAGATCCTATCGAAAACGTTTATAAAATTGATACATATAAAGATTTAGCAGAAATTCAAAGAATTATCAGAATTTTTGATATCTCTGAAGAACAACACAATCGCCACGTTATGTTTTCAATTGAAAGCTTGGCAACATTAAAATTAGTTTTAAGTAATAACTAAAATATAGCCAAATATAAAGTTTAACCCTTACTTCAACCTCATAGGAAGTAAGGGTTTATTGTATCTTTAGCCAATCAGAGAAAATATTTAGCGCAGTTTTTAATTTGTCGGGATTATTTCCGAAACCAATGCGCAAATATTTATCAAGCTCCATTGTTTCTCCCGGAAGAATCATAACACCGGTATCTTGTTGAAGTTTTTGACACAAATCAACAGATGACAGATTTATATCATATCCGACAAAAGCCGTTGTTCCACCCTGCGGAACAATGCAATGGCAATAAGATTCGTTTTTAAGCCAATCTGTCAAGACTTTTTTACCTTCTAAAATTTTAATCAAATTCCTTTTTATTATTTTATCTTTATTTTCTATGGCTAGCGATGCAAAGAAATCATCCAAAATCCCAACACTTATCGTATTATATTCTCTTTGATGATTAACTTCTGCAATAACATCTTTTGATGCTGCAATCCAACCAAGACGCAAACCGGCAAGTGAAAATACCTTTGATACGCTGCCTGTTGAAATTCCTTTTTCATAAATATCAGCAATTGATTTTGAAATTTGCCCGTTGTGTTCAAGCCCTCTGTAAACTTCATCACAAAGAATATATGCATTCGATTTACGTGCAATTTCAGCGATTTTATAAAGCATTTCATCGGGTATTACAGAGCCTGTCGGGTTATTAGGATTATTCATACAAATAATTTTCGTATCAATTCCAACTAATTTTTCAAATGCGTTTAAATCCGGTAGCCAATTATTTTCTTCTTTCAAAAATAGCGTTTTGACATTTGCGCCAATAGATTTAGGAATAGAATAGTGCTGCTGATATGTCGGAATGATAGACACAACACTGTCCCCGCGTTCAATTAAAGACAACATGGCAAGTTGATTAGCCCCGATTGCACCATGAGTAATCGTTATATTATCAGCATTTTGGTTTTGATACATACTGCATATCGCATTTTTTAATCTGCTCGACCCATGAATATCTCCGTAATTTAACCTCCTTGAACAAATTTCATCTGTATCGGCACCTGTTATTTTGAGAAGTTCATTTATAGAAAGTGACTCTACACAAGTATCTGCAAGATCATAAATTGCATCACTTTCATACATGTTAAACCATTCTTCAACTTTAAAATTATCTATTTTCATTTTTATTCTTCTTTTGAAGCTTGTTCGCGGCTTTGTGATTCCGTTTTAGTCTCGGTCTGAGGATGAGCTATTGTAGTTTGAGTTGTTGTTTGAGCGGCTGGTATGTTTTGAGTCGTCGAATTAGTTTGAGACGCTGCCGGTTGAGAAGTTTCCAGTTTTTTATTAGCATTTAAAGCGGCATTTTTTAGTAAATTCCCCAAATTTGTCGCACTCTGCGAAGCATTTTGCTTAATATTTTGAACATCTTTTTTGGCTTGTTCAAGCGATTGTTTTTCAGTTTTGACCTGCTGCTTTTGTGTCTCGACAATTTTTGTAACATTTGTTTTTATATTGTTTGCCGTAGTTTTGGCTGATTCAACTTGACTTTTTACATTATCTTTTGCTGCATTAACAGCATTTTTTACTTCCTGCTTCAAATCCATTTGACTTGTATCACATTTTGAAAGCCATTTGAAAGTCTTAATTGATGAAGCCTTTTCAATTGAGCCATTATATATTACTTTAAAATCCTTATAACTCTTGCTCCCTGAAGATAATTCCGGTATGAGCTCTGTTTTTTCGTTCTTGGGATCTTGTGTTAATATATCCAAAAATTTTGCAGTGGAAGCCCCAAATTTAGGAATATATGAAAGCAATTTTTCAGCAGATAATTGTCCTATCGGACCCAAATAAGATACAACTTTAGAGTCGAGTCGTCCTAAAATTACTAAATTTGCACTATTTTGTAATATATTATAAACCCCTTTTATATAATATGACATCAACGGTCCTGAGACATTTATAAACAAAATATTTACACTCCCGTTTGACATAGTCATTTCACCGTTTATTAGTTTAAATTTATCTGTTTCCTGTATATTAGCAGCCGTAGTAAGCGCAGATATTGCTGATTTTAAAATTGAATTTGATGAAATATTTTGCGCTGCAACAAGATTTTCGAGCCTGCCGATACTTACAAATCTGCCATTGGTAATGTTGAAATTTATATCACCTTTTAAATTTTTAATAATTTCAGTATCAGTAACCCCTTTAGAAGTTAATTTAACCCCAAAACCTAAAGTCCCCGTCAAAGCCTTGGGAATTCCGACAGTGCCATACACCGCATCCATTGAATTTAATCCCTTGCCCTCTAAATCAAGACCAAATAAAAATGTTGGGATATGATAGGTCAGTTTTCCGCTAACCTTTCCGCTAAATACATCCGCTTTTATATCACTCAAATTAAATACAGTAAAATCATTCAGTATAAATTTTGCAACCAAATTTGACGCTACAATACCGCCAAATCTCATTTTTTCTGCGGTTCCATCCCCGCTTATGCCCTGCCCGTTAAGATTTGCAATAAGATTTTTTAATTCAAAATCCATATCTTTTATTGAAATATCATCAAGATAAACTTTTCCTTTAAGCTTTGGACTTAGCGGACTTCCGCCGAAATTAAATGCACCATACCCTGTTATATTTGAATTTGCCCCCATACCAGGAATTGGGAAAGAAATTTTTTGAGGAATAGAGATATTTATACTCAAATCAGGGTTTGAGAGATTATTGACCCCGCCGTCGAATGTTGCTATCCGCTCTGCATTAGCAAAAATCCCCGAATTTACAAGAGTTGCAGAATTATTTTCAAGTTTTACATCGGTATGAATCTTGGTATTTTTACCTTTTAATTTGTTTATATCCAAAAATTTTACATAAGCACTTGGAGTTGCACTCAAATCAAACGTTATATGCTGCGTGTTGGCATCACCTTTTAGAATAATACTAAGAGGCATTTTACCTGTATAAGGGAACATAGAATGAAGCTCTCTTGGAATAAATGCTGCAACATCAACAGATGCCAAATCCCCTTTTGCACTAATATCCATATTCAAGTTTTTAGTCGTATAATCTTTTACGCTTCCTTTCACGTCAATTTTTGAATTATTAATCATAACGTAAGAATTTTTTATATTGATATCCTTTGAATCAAAATATACAAGCGCACTCGGAACAGAAACTGATGCCATATCATGTTTTAGTTTCAACGAATTTATATCTACATCCCCATTAATATTCGTTTTCGATAAAAGAAGCTTCACTATTGCTTTTGTAAGTAATAAACGTGTCTGAAGCATTTTATTATAGATATTTACATTATCTATACTCAACATTACATCAGGTTTTATTTCATTAAGCGCACCTTTTATTATTGCATTTAAAGTTAATGAACCGGAATTAAAATCGTTTTCTTTTAACAAACCTATTTGACCGGCTATCCCAACAAGTCCTTTTATAGGCAAGTTATCAGCTGTAATTTTAATATCCGCAACAGCATTTGAAGCCAATTCCCCGACTATTTTAAACGGATGACCAAAAACAGAAAAACCAATGTTATTTATATTTATGTTATTGTTATCAAAATCAATATCAGCATTGATATTACTAATATAAACATTATACAAAGCATAACTCAACGTTGAAGGTTTAATTTTCAAATGCCCGTTTGAAATTATTGTTCGCATATCTGAACTTACATTAAAATCAGCATCAATAGCACCTGTTGCACTTACTGTTTTTAAATCATCACGACCTAACGAACTCGCAATACTGTCAAGAAGCCTGATTATATTATTAAATTTTGCATTTGAACGTAATGTTATATCAAGAGAATGAGTATCACCGGTTTTTATATTTCCGATAAGTTGAGTTTTTTCATTTATATCGGAAGAAGTATAGAAAATAGAATCTATATCCGTTTCTTCTCCCTTAAAATGAAATTTTGCATAACTTTCAGGAAGTTGTTTTCCATTCACAAAAACACTTAATCCGACAATCTCAAAAAGCCCTTTTTGAACGGGCTTTTTAAAAGTTCCTGAAGTTTTTATATCTGCATTTATATCCGCTTTAAAACCGTTTTTGTTTACGGCCTTAAAAAAGTCTATTATATTGATTTCAGCTAAAGAATTAACTTCGTTTTTTTTTACTGATTTTTCATCTTCAATTTTGACTTCTTTCGGGAAAACCAAATCATCTAACTTCCAATCAGGCATAATTCTGTTAAAAATTTTTATATCATAATTGGAAACGACTCTCTTGTCAAAAACTATTTGACCTGTCGTAGAAATTTTCAATTTTTTATCAAGAATAAAGTCGGTAATTTTTAAATCTTCGCCATCTATATAATAAGCACTTCCTGTTGCTTCATCTATGAAAGAAAATCTATAATCTTCAATTATAATATTTGGGAAATGATTGGAAAGTTTTAGCCCTAAAGGTAAAGAACTTAAAGTACCTTCATTTTCATCATTTTGTTCCGGTAAATATTTTATAATAACAGGAATCCCCTTTTTATCCAGCACTATATTTGTTTCAATTTCCTCTGCACTAATTGTTCCAAATTGAATTTTCTTAGCCAATAACGGAACAAGGAGTAAATCACCTTTTAAATTATCAATATCAATAACAGGGACTTTTTCATTTGGGACATAAACAGAAAACTCTTTAACCTTGAGCCCGACAGAAAGTCCAGGGGAAGTTATTATTCCAATTCCTTGAACATGCGCTTCCAAACCTGTTGAAACTTTTATAAGTTCCTCAATCTGATTACAAAATTTGTTTGCAATTGGAGAAATTATAAACGGTAAAACCAAAAATAAAGCATATAAACCTGAAATTACTGCTAATGCTATAATACCTATTTTTTCAAAATTAATTTTAATTTTCATAAAAAATCCCCTAAAATGAATTGCAACAACATTTTAGCATAATTATAATTTATTTTTCTCTTGCTGTACCGGTTTCATATCCCGGAACCAAAAGTGCAAGCGGAATTACTCTGCCAAGCAATGTTCCTAATGTAGAACCACTGTTTACCATTGAAATTGATAAGCATAAATCGTCAACGTGCGGAGCAAAATCTGTCGCCTTAATACCACGCTCAACCTTCATATTATACAATTTTTCGTTAATCTCATTTGAAACTTTGTTACCGGCGATAATTCCTACCCCCAAAGATCCTAGTGTTGCAACTGCATTAGGAATATTTTCACTGATAGTATTTACAATATTTACAAATTTTGAATCTTTTGAGATATTTTTACCGAATATTTTTAAATTATTATTTATTTTGGGCATTAGTTTTTGCAATGTTGTTTCATAATGCTTAAACAACTTTGCCCCCGCCCATACACAAGAAATCGGAACTATAACGTCCCCTAATAACTGGCTCAAAACTTCACGTTTTTTTGCTTTTATATTATCTTTATCCACCAGCACGCCGCCTGCAAAACCGCCCGCAACAGAACCGGTAGCAACAGAAATAATTTTCCACCCCTCATCAAATTCTAAAACTTTATCTACGGGTTTATATTTAAACAATGCCCAATCTTTAATCGGGGTTTTGAATATTTTTGCAGGATTCAAACTAAAACCCGCTTTTTTACTCAAAAATGCTAAAGGCAGAGCCATACCAAGTGCAGATGTGCCTAATACAGTTGCTTTTTGCTTCAGAGTTAAATCGGAATGTTCAAGGTATGAGTGTGTAAAAGTTGAAACCTCTTTATTTACACCTTTGGGTACATCATTCAGATAATATTTTTTGTTGTCGGCAAAAGATATTTTATTTATCATCACACTTAACCTTTATGCTTTTATTATAACAAAAACCACTGAAATAAAATATTGCTATCTTAAAGTGTTAAATATTTGTAAAGAAAATGTTTTTATAAAGACGTTCTTTCAATTTCTTCGGTTGTTGAAACTTGAATTATATCGCCCTCTTGAAGATCATTGAATTTACCGAATGAAATACCACATTCAAATCCTTGAGCAACTTCCTTAACATCATCTTTGAATCGTTTGAGTTGTTCAATCGCACCCTTATATATTTCAACTCCGTCACGAATAATAACAGCATCTTTATCTCTGATAATTTTACCTTCAAGAACATAACAACCCGCAATTTTGCCGGTTTTCCCAATATTAAATACCTGTCTGACTTCTGCTTTCCCAAGTTCAACTTCTTTAATTTCAGGATCAAGAAGTGAGAGCAGAGTTTTTTCAATATCTTCAAGTAATTGATAAATGATATCATATTTTTTGATTGTAACTTTTTCTCTTTCCGCAGCAGCAAGAGCATTTGAATCTTCTTTTACAGTGAATCCTAAAATCAAAGCATTTGATGCCGCAGCAAGCATAACATCAGCTTCTGAAATATCACCGACACCTACATGAATAATTTTTGTTGAAATTTCTTTTGATTCTACTTGAGCAATAGCCTGAGCAACAGCTTCAGCCGAACCATTTGTATTTGCCTTAATAATAAGGTTAAGCTGCGGAATTGCATCATCTCCTGCAACGGCTTCTTTTCTAATATGAGCAGGGAGCATAGCTTCTAATCTCTTATCTCTTGCTTTTTCTTGACGTTCTGCACTTATGGCTTTCATTTCTTTTTCGTTTTTAACAACCATAAACCTGTCACCTGCCTGCGGAACTTCTGACAACCCTAAAATCTCAACAGGTGTAGAAGGTTCAGCCTTTTGAATTCTTTCACCGCTATCTGATAACAACGCACGAACACGACCACAAGCGGTACCGACTACAATACAATTACCGGCTCTTAATGTCCCATTTTGAACCAATAGTGTAGCAACAGGTCCTTTACCTTTATCCAAATTAGCTTCAATTACAACACCGGTTGCTTCAGCTTTCGGATTAGCCTTAAGGTCTTGAACATCCGCAACAAGCAGAATATACTCTAAAAGTTCATCAATACCTGTACCTTGAAGAGCAGAAACTTTTACAACAATTGTATCTCCACCCCAGTCTTCAGGAACCAGACCGTGTTCTGTTAATTGTTGTAAAACTTTATCTGGATTAGCACCCGGTTTATCAATTTTATTCACCGCAACAATAACAGGAATTTCTGCAGCCTTTGCATGGTTTATAGCTTCAATGGTTTGAGGCATAATACCATCGTCTGCTGCAACAACAAGAATTGCAATATCAGTAGCCTGAGCACCCCTTGCTCGCATTTCGGTAAATGCTTCGTGACCCGGCGTATCCAAAAATACAATCTTCTTATCATTTTTGTCCCCGACATAAACCGTATACGCACCAATTGATTGAGTAATACCGCCAACTTCAGTGGCAACAATTTTGTGTTTTGAGGCACGAATACTGTCTAACAAAGTAGTTTTACCATGATCGACGTGCCCCATAATACTGATGACAGGAGCGCGCTTTTTGAGTAATTTTTTATCTACATTTGCTAATGCATTTTTTTCTTCTTCTTTTTTAAGTTCTTCTTCAACATATGCATCTAAATCTTCATCAAGAACTTCCAGTTCGTATTCTGCACAAACTTTTTTAATGACATCAATATCAATAAGCTGATTGACTGTAGCCATAATACCATTCATCATAAGAAATTTAACAATATCAGCAGGAGTTTTCTTAATCTTCTCAGACAACTCAGCAATTGTCATAGCTTGATTAACAACTATTTGCTTAACTTCTTCAATTTCCTCTGATTTTTGAGTTCTTTTTTTATGATGCTGCGCTGCTGCTTTTTCAAGAGAAATCATTTCCTGTTCTTCTTTTTTAGAATTGAAATCTTTCTCTTTTTTCTTACCGGAATTTTTACTTCCGCCAAATTTTCCACTTCCTCCACCTTTATTTTCATAAATATCTTGAGGAATAATACGTCTTTCAATAGGCTTTTTAGATGCAAAATTTTTTCCTTTTTCCCCTTCACGCTTTGGAGGGAATTTAGATTCTTTATTAAATTTTTTAGGTCTATCTGTCTTTGAATCATCAGCTGGTTTATCAGACTTACCAACAACTTGAACAGGTTTTGGAGTACTGCGTCTGACTATTTCAATTTTAGGTCTTGCAACTTTTTCAATTGACGGTTTTTCTATCGCTTTTTTCAATTCTGCTTTACGCTCTTTTGCTTCTTCTTTTGCCGCCTCTTTTGCAGCAACTTGTTCCTCAACCTTTGCCCTTTTTACAATAAAAGCTTTTGGCTTAGATTTTGCAGAACCGTTTTCAATAAAATCTTTTAACCTTTTTATCTGTTCTTGAGTTACGGTACTTGAATGGGTTTTGCCTTTTATACCCATTGTTTCCAATTTTTCAAGAACTTCTTTACTTGATTTGCCAAGTTCTTTTGCTAATTCACTTATTCTAATTGTCTCGTAACTCATTCAATAAATATCCTTTCAATTCGCTTGGTACAGGGGCCTTTAGAAACTTTGCCAATTTATTTTTCTTAAATGCCGATTCTATACAGGAATTATTATAGCAAAGATATACAGATCTGCCAAATGTATATGAATTTGGATTAATTACAATACCTTGAGAGGAATTTGTAATCTTTATTAAATCTTTTCTGTCTTTAATTTGCCAGCATCCGGCACATCGTCTTTCTGTCATGATTTGTTTTACAAGAGATTCTTCGCTTACTTCATTCTGAGGCTTTATAATCGAAGAATCTTTTTATTTTCGCTCAGAATGATGTTCATTTTTAATTTTGTTGAGCTAACTTTTCAAGTTTTAGTTTTTGGTCATATTCAATGAGCATATTGATTAGTTCATCCAAATCGCCATCAATAACTGTCCAAACATTAAGGTTATGATTTAATCTGTGATCTGTTAATCGACCTTGAGGAAAGTTATATGTTCTGATACGCTCAGAACGGTCGCCGGTACCTACTTGACTGCGACGAAGATCTGTAATTTCCTGCATTTGTTTTTGGACTTCCATATCGTAGAGTTTTGAGCGCAAAATCTGCATAGCACGTTCTTTGTTTTGCAATTGTGAACGTTCTTCGGTACAGAAAATCATAATTCCTGTCGGTTTATGGAAAAGTCTTGCAGCAGTTTCTACTTTATTGACATTTTGTCCGCCTGCACCGCCTGAACGCGCCGTTGACATTTCTATATCTTCCGGTCTGATTTCAATCTCAACATCATCAACTTCCGGCATAACGGCTACTGTTGCGGTTGAGGTATGAACACGACCCTGAGATTCTGTTTCCGGCACTCTTTGAACCCTGTGAACCCCAGATTCGTATTTGAGTTTGGAATAAACCGCATCACCTTGAATAGATATAATAATTTCTGAATATCCGCCTGCTTCACATTCGGTTTTTGATAAAACTTGAGTTTTCCAACCTTGTTTATCAGCAAATTTCAGATACATTCTTGCAAGGTCTCCTGCAAAAATGTTTGCTTCATCTCCACCTGCTCCGCCACGAATTTCAAGCATGATATCCTTATCATCCATCGGATCTTTTGGAAGTAATAGTCGTTTCATACGTTCTTCATATTCAGGAAGTTTTGACTCGTTTTCCTCGATATCCGCTTTCAACATTTCGCGCATATCTTCATCCTTTTCCTCTTGCAATAGAAGTTTATCATCTTCTATTGCATCTGTAGCTTTTTTCCAAGCATAATAAAGTTCAACAGTTTCTTCCATTGATTTGCGCTGCTTTGACAAATCTCTGAACTTATTATAATCCTGAATCACAGCAGGGTCAGACAATGTTTCACCAAGTTCTTTATAGCGTTGTTCTATTTGCAATATTTTATCTAACATATCTTTCATAATTCAATAATAGCAAGAACATAGGGAAATGCAAGGATAAGGAAATAAGCGAATATTAAGTAGTAAATAGTCATTATCGATACTATCACGCAATTTAATAATAATTAATCCCGCAAAAATCTATTCATTATTCACCATTCACTTTAAATAGTCTTGTTACCTCAATGGCCTATTAATGAATGTTTACCCCTCCCTGAGATAAAATCTTATTTTTTAATTTTTTCATCCCTGCGCCGTAAAAATACTTTAATTGTTCGGGGAAATTCTGCCCGACATCAAGCAAATACATATCATGGACAATAAAATTCAAAAGAAGATAAGCAACATCAATATTTTTTGTCCAAGTCGCTTCATATTCAATTTTACCAAAAAGACATTCCTGAGTATCTGACAGAATATAAATTAAACGGCTGCCAGCATAGTGTTCAATCTCCTTTGCTCCGGCGTGCTGATAAACAAGCCCGAAATTTGTTGTAAAACCGTCTAATGCGACAATCTTGACATCCACATCTTTGTCATAAGCATTTTTCAACTCTTTTTCAACGTGCTTAAAATCCTCTTTCCAGATTTCGATATAAATAGATTTTTTGGTATTTTTTATGATTTCTTTCAATTTATTTAAAATATTTTCGTAGCCTGAAATAGTGTGCAGCGGCTCGTTATAATCCTCCTTGACATCAGGAAGTTTCTTTTCAAGATATTCTATTGTTGAATTGATTTTGCGTTTAAACCTTTGGGTGAGTTCTTTTGGCGCTATCGGGGAATATTTTTGAGGTTTATCGTCAGATGCAATAACGATTTTCTCCAAAGCGAGTGATTTTAGGGCATCATAGGCTCTTGACTGCGGGATATTTGCCATTTGAGATACCTCATAACCCGTTGAGGGATATTTTTTTAATAGGGCGATGTAAACCTTTGCCTCGTATGAGTTAAACCCTAAACTCTTAAATTTTTCAACAAGATTATCCATAATGCAATTTTAGCAAATTATGTTTGGAGTTTCAAGATATGAACGACCTCTCCGATGAAGATACAAAATAAACCAACGAGGTACAAGTTGTGCAAACTTGTATGCGTAGACAAAGCCGAAGGATTCAATAATGAAGTACACAAAAAAGTAAGGTACGTCAGACGATGCACCTTACTTTTATATGTTAATTGTTATATTTTACCCCTTCTTTGTCGGAATTCTCATTGCGTAGAAAGAACGTACAACAAAGATTAAAGCAATTATTAAAAATACGATACCGACATAAGGTGCTATGTCACGGAAGTTTTCGTTAATCGCAATTTCCATTGCAAGTAAGCCAAACAAGGTCGTAAATTTAATAATCGGGTTCATCGCAACCGAAGATGTATCTTTGAAAGGGTCGCCAACCGTATCTCCGACAACAGTTGCTTCGTGCAAAGGTGTTCCCTTTTCTGCCAAATCAACTTCTACAATTTTCTTTGCGTTATCCCAGCACCCGCCTGCGTTTGCCATAAATACCGCTTGGAATAAGCCGAATATCGCAATCGCAATCAGGTAACTTACAAAGAATGAAACCGCAAGCAGTGATTTTTCCGAAGGAGCAGAAAGACAAGCAAGCGCAAGAGCAAAGGTAAACAATGCGATAAAGATGTTTACCATACCTTTTTGAGCGTATTGTGTACAAATCTTTACAACTTCTTTTGAGTTTGCAACATTTGCACTCTTTTCATCACTTTCACCAAGTTTAATGTGTTCTTTGATATATTCAACCGCTCTATACGCCCCTGTTGTAACAGCCTGCATAGAAGCACCGCTAAACCAGTATATGACTGCGCCACCCATCAATAAACCCAGCAAAGTGTACGGGTTTAACAGGTTCAAAATCATTTCAGGTTGAATCCCCAAAGTGTTTTGGATAACCAAAATCAATGAGAAAATCATTGTGGTTGCACCGACAACCGCAGTACCGATTAAAACAGGTTTTGAGGTCGCTTTGAAAGTATTACCTGCACCGTCATTTTCTTCCAAATATTTTTTAGCATTTTCAAAATCAGGTGTAAATGAATACTGCACTTCAATTTCCTTAGCCACATCAGGAATTTCTTCAATTAAAGATAATTCATATACTGATTGCGCATTATCAGTTACGGGGCCGTAAGAATCAACCGCAATCGTAACAGGCCCCATCCCTAAGAATCCGAATGCAACAAGCCCGAATGCAAATACAGAAGAGTATTGCATCAAAGAATCAGGAATAAATGTACTTGCGATGTATGCAAGCGCCATTAAAAATACGATAACAGAACCAATCCAAAATCCTGAGAAATTTCCTGAAACTATACCTGACAAAATTGTCAAAGAAGCACCGCCCTCACGAGATGCAGTTACGACTTCTTCAGTATGTTTAGCCTTTGGAGAGGTAAATATTTTAGTAAATTCAGGTATTAACGCTGCGCCTAAAGTTCCGCAGGAAATAATTGTTGCCAAAATAAACCAAATTCCGTGCCCTAAAGGATTCAGTAACCATGCGCTTACGCCGTAAGTCATACCGATAGAAAGAATTGATGTTATCCAAACAAGTCTTGTCAAAGGTACTTCGAAATCAAATTTTTGAACCTTTTTAGAATAAACGAATTTATCCCACAAAGCATTTATACCATATGCAACAACTGAGGTTACAATCATTAAAAATCTCATTACAAAAATCCAAGCCAATAATTGAACTTGATTTCCGCTGCCCAAAACCGCAAGCAAAATGAAACTTACAAGAGCAACGCCGGTTACACCGTATGTTTCAAACCCGTCAGCCGTAGGTCCGATAGAATCGCCTGCGTTGTCACCTGTGCAATCAGCAATAACACCGGGATTACGAGGGTCATCCTCTTTGATGCCAAATTGAATTTTCATTAAATCAGAACCAATGTCAGCAATTTTGGTAAAAATACCACCTGCTACACGCAAAGCAGATGCACCCAAAGATTCACCGATAGCAAACCCGATAAAGCACGCACCAGCGATTTTGCCAGGAACAAACAGTAGAATTATAAGCATCATAATAAGTTCTACCGAAACTAACAAGACTCCGATACTCATACCTGCTTTTAAAGGAATATTGAGTATATTCAACGGATTACCTTTTAATGATGCAAAAGCGGTTCTTGCGTTTGCCAGAGTATTCATTCTGATACCAAACCATGCAACCGCATAAGAGCCTAAAATGCCGATTACAGACCATCCTAAAATAGTCAAGACTCCTGTCCAGCCCATCTGCTGCAAGTATCCGAAATAAAACGCAATACATGCACCGATTATTATTTCAAGTGCAAGTAAAAATTTGCCCTGCTGAACAAGATATGTTTTACAGGTTTCAAAAATTGTGTTGCCTACGGCTGCCATTGCAGAATGGACTTCAAGTTTTTTGACTTCCAAAAATTTCCATAACCCGAAACAAAGTCCGATGACAGAAATTCCAAGACCTATCAAAAGCAACGGAACAACCAAATCCGCTTCACTTGCAAAAGCAGGAGCAACTGATGTCATAAATAATGCCATTAAAGCAGTAATTTTTTTAATCATATATCTCTCCTTCTTTTATTTTAGTTTTATGTCCCTTTTGGGAAAGCGGCAGTACGCCGACTAAAGGGAATACTACCCAAATATTATTATAAATTACTCATGCTATATATACAATTATTTTACATTTATTCATGAAACTGATATTATTTTCTTATGAAATTTGCAATTAGAATTGTATTTGTATTCTTATTAATATCCGTATTTATATCTGCTTGCGTAACTTTTATACCCATAGGCAAATACCAAACGGAATATTTTAAATTTATAAAAAAATTTAGAAGTAAGCCGCAAGAACATTATGACAAACAAATTGAGTATGCCAACTATGTACTGAATAACGGGGAAGCACCAAAAACCAAACAAGTTCACATCCCCCCAAAACAAATTACCCAAATAAAAACAGAACCACCGAGAAGAAAGCCATTATACATAAGGGATAAAAATAATCCTGAAATATTACATCCTTATAAAGAAGAAAAAGAGCGCAAATTTTTATTTTTTCGGGTTTATTATAAATAAACCCGCACCACCCCCATAATTAGGAAGGCAGCAGTTGTACTATTTCACACAAAATGCTGCAAATACGGGTATGGTATTGTATCAAAAATAAATAATAAAATATGACAGACATCTCTTTTACATCAAAAATAGTACCAATGTATTGGCAGGATTTTAATAAAATAACTTCGTCATTCAGCCGTGATAATCTTGTTGATTACCCGTGGGCAATCAGTTCAAGTCGGATTGGTAAAGATGTTTTCACCCAAAGAGTCTGCGACTGTACTTCCTGCCTGATTACAAACGGGGATAAAGCAGTTTTGATGCATCTTATCCCGCTTAATAAAGATAATCATATTTTTTCTAATGTTCTGAATTTTTTGAGAAATAATATTGATTTGAAAGATAAAAATTTGCAGGCTGTACTTGTCGGCTCTAAAAATTCAAAACAAAGTCAGGATATTTGGAATAAATTTGTTGATTTGCTTGATTATTTAAAAATTCCGACAACATTTTTGAAAGACGGCAAAAGCCCTACACATCTTGCATACAGAACATGTACCGATGAAGTATTGGTCTCTAATCTACAAATTAGTGATGCAGTATTGGAGAAAAAAAACACTTTAGATGCGCTCAATGACGGCTTCCGAGAAGTAAAAATTTCACCGTTTGATGAACTTTAAACTCTGCCATAAATATCGGAATATCTTATAATATCGTCTTCTGATATAATTTCTCCCATTTGAAGTTCAATAATTTCAAGTGCTTCGTCATAAGGGTTTGCAAGAGAATGTATTGCTTTGACAGGAATATCAACACTCTGTCCGACTTCTAAAACAAATTCCTTGTCATTCAACAAAACCTTTGCTTTGCCACAAGCAACAACCCAGTGTTCAGCCCTGTGATTATGCGATTGAACTGAAAGCCTCTGCCCGACATTAACATGAATAACTTTTGACGCATAATTTTTACCTTGTGCTATTACTCTGTAAAATCCCCAAGGTCTTGTTATATTTTCACCAATTGTACTGTTTTTATTCAAAATTTTCTCCTGCGATTTTTTTGCATGAATTATTAATATTGTAACAATTTTTTTTAAAAGCGCAAAAAGTTTAAAAAAAATGTTTTAGTAAATTTACAGTGAAGTGGAAAAATGGTTTATATTTCAGAAAGGTAGGTCTTATTATGTCTATGAGTGTTTCTCCTGTGAAAGCAGCAATGTCGGCTGTCAGTTCAGTTGCCCCACAATCAAAAGTTGCAAAAGCAATTTCTTTAGGCGAAAGTATTATGCCAAGAAAAAATGAAAGGGTAAATCGTGCAAAAAATATTATTTTTACGCTAATTGAAACATTTGCCGAAAAATCAAAAGCAAAACCCGATGCTGAAAGAACAGTCGTAGATTATGTTATTATCCTTGCGGATAAACTCAAAAACATAAATCCTGCAAAATATGCAGCATAAAAATTTTATAAATTATAAACAAAATATTGTGTTATTTAGAACAAACAATGCTAACTAACAAAATAATTCAGGATAGTAAAGATGAGACTACATTAAAATCAACAGATTTCAGAGCTGAATACCGTGACCATTATTTTGATCCAATGGAAGATAATGAATGGTATAGCGTTAAAGGCGAAGGCACAGTATCAGAAAAAGACTACTAAAAAAACAAAAGCGATGGAATAAATCCATCGCTTTTTAAGTTTTCATTATTAGACTAAACCAATTCTTTTACTTCAGCAGCGAAGGTTTTCGGGTCTAATTTAATCCCCGGTCCCATTGTTGTTGATAAGTAAATTGATTTAACATAAGTTCCTTTTGCAGAAGACGGTTTAGATTTCAAAACTGCATCAGCTAATGTTGCATAGTTTTTAACCAAATCTTCTTCGCTGAACTGAATTTTCCCGATAGGGCAGTGAATCATACCCTGTTTATCTGCTCTGTATTCAACTTTACCTGCTTTAGCATCTTTAACAGCTTTAGCAATATCCATTGTTACGGTACCTGTTTTCGGGTTCGGCATCAAGCCTTTCGGCCCTAAAACTCTACCGAGTTTACCGAGCATACCCATACAGTCGGGAGTTGCAATCAATGTATCAAATTCAAACCAGCCGTCTGAAATTTTATCAATGATTTCTTCTGCTCCTGCAAAATCTGCACCGGCTTCAGTTGCTTCAGAAGCCTTTGCACCTTTTGCGATAACGCAAACTCTGACTGTTTTACCCAAACCTGCAGGTAATACAACGGTTGAACGAATCTGCTGATCAGCTTGACGTACGTCAATACCTAATCTCATGTGGCATTCAACTGTTTCATTGAACTTAGAAACTTCTTTTGAAATTTCCTGTAATTTTTTTATTGCATCAACAGCGGTTGCCGGCTGATTAAAGCCTTCCATCATCTGTTGAGTTTTTTGTTGTTTTTTAGTTAATCTACTCATTATTTTATTCCTTTCATGGTGTTAGCGGGTACTTTTGTCAGCATTTTAATGCCAACCTAAACCCTTCCATTTTGTACTAATCTTCTTTAACCGTTACGCCCATTGCTCTGCAAGAACCTGCAATCATTTTAACTGCAGCCTCCATAGTTGTAGCGTTTAAATCATCCATTTTGGTTTTTGCAATTTCTTCAAGCTGTGCTCTTGTAATTTCGCCTACTTTATCTTTGTTTGGAACTGATGAACCTTTTGGAAGATTTAAGGCTTTTTTAATCAATACAGGGGCAGGTGGGGATTTGATTACAAAAGTAAAACTTCTGTCTTCATATACATCAATAATTACAGGGATGATGTATCCTGCTTTGTCTTGAGTTTTTGCATTGAATTGTTTACAAAAATCCATGATGTTTACACCATGTTGACCCAATGCAGGACCAACTGGAGGTGACGGATTTGCTTTTCCGGCTTCAATTTGAAGTTTGATTTTTCCTACTACTTTTTTTGCCATTTTTTTCTCCTTTTGTGGTAATAACGAGGTCATGCCTCTTCCACAGTTTTGTGTACCTATAATGCGAAAAATCGCATATTACTTTTTATAATTTATTTATTTGATTATATTCCAATTCAACAGGCGTTTCACGACCAAAAATTGAAACATTTGCACGAAGTTTTGATTTATCAGGATAAACTTCAATGATATCTGCATCAAAGTCAGCAAACGGACCTGATACAATTCTGATTTTATCACCAACTTTGACATCAAGCTCAACTTTTTCAACTTGAGATGATGTTCTGTGCAATATTCTTTTAATTTCACTTTCTTTAACTGGGATAGGCTTCTTAACTGAACCAACAAATTTTGTAACCCCTGAAGTGTGTCTTACAACATACCAGCTGTCCTCGTCCATAATCATTTCAACAAGCACGTATCCCGGAAAGATTTTTTCTTCTTTTTCTTGTTTCTTCCCGCTCTTTACCTGTACAACAGTCTTTTGAGGAACTTCTACTCTAAAGATTTTATCACCCATGTTCATATATTCAACACGTTTTTCAAGGTTTACTTTTACCTTATTTTCATAACCGGAATAAGTATGAACTATGTACCATCTTTTCTGAGATTTTTTTGCATCTTGTGCTTCAACTTCTGCTTGTTCCATCGCTTTTTCTTCAGCGATATCTTCATTCAGTTGTTCTTCCATTGTTTTTTCTTTCTTCGTCATAAGCCACCTATATTATAATTTGGTTATATATTTATTTTATAAGACTTAAAAGTCCTTTAAAAAGTAAATCTATACAGTAAATTGCAACAGTAAAAAAGAATACAATAACAATTACAGACACTGTTTCAGCTATAATTTGCCTGCGTTCGGGCCAGCTGATTCTGCCCCATTCGGCTTTTACACCTTTGAAATATGTTTTAATTGATTCCATCATTTCATTCATTTTACTGTTCCTTTATCTTATAAATCGCGCCCTGAAGGACTCGAACCCTCGACATCCGGTTTTGGAGACCGACGTTCTACCAACTGAACTAAGGACGCAAATTTCAAAATACTAAGACTTTAGATACTAAGGCAGTAAGAATTTAACTCTTATTATCTTAGTGCCTTAGTGTCTTAATATCTTTCCTATTTCGTTTCCTTATGTGCAGTGTGCTTTTTGCACTTTGGACAATATTTGTTGAGTTCCATTCTTTCTTTTAATGTCTTTTTGTTTTTGGTTGTTGTGTAGTTTCTTTCTTTGCATTCTTCACATGCAAGAACTACCATTTTGTCTAATTTTCCTTTGATACCCATTGTTTTATTTCCTTTTTTATTACTTATTTTTTTTGACCTTTAAAAAAGAATGTGGTTCCCTCACATTCTCTTTTAATTCGGCTTATAGTGTCATAATATACCAAACATGAAAAAAATCAAACAATTTGTAAACAAATTATAATAAAATTGACAAAAAAGGTATTGTATTAACTCAAAATTTCTTTGAAAAACTTTTTCAAAGTTCGTTAAAATTTTGGGAAAATTGCAGCAAATATACTAATAAACCCAAAGAAGAAAAAGAAATGGATATAAGGAATTGATATTTTTACCAAAAATCATACAATAAAAATAAACAGTCCCGAAACATAAGTTTCGGGACTGTTTATTTTTATTGCTATAAATTATAATTTTTTAGCATCCTTATTATTTGCCCAACCTCGGTTTCCGCTATTCACCGGTTGCTGAGTATATCTCGCACTGTCATTTTTAATTTGTTCCATGTAAATTTGACCATTTTTAACAACCTGTTGAAGCTGAGTCAAGTTATCTTCAAGACTGGTTAGAACCTGCCTTGCATACAATTCAGCACCTTCTCTAATCTTCATGGATTCTTCTGTAGCCTGAAGTCTTAACTGTTCTGCATCCTGCATCGATATATGTTTAATATTTTCGCAATCAGCAACCACCTCATTTTTGAGCCTGATACCATCACGTTCAATCGCTTTTCTGATTTCAGATTCGCTAATCAATCTGTTTGCTTCGTTTTGCGCGTCTTGTACAACCTTTGCAGCTTGCTGCTGAGCTTCATTTAATAATTCTTCTTTTCTTTTCATGAAAACACGCGCTTCCTGCACTTCGGGTGGGAGTGCAGCATATATTCTATCAATTAAAGTTTCTATTTCTCTTTTATTTACAATCGCATACTTTGAAATCGAAAATCCATCATCTAAAGTCATTTCAAGTAATTTTAATAAATCATACACTTCATTCTGAGGCATGCCAATATCCCCTTATCCCTTTCATTTATATACAATAATATATTACATAAGCGAAAATCAATTGTCAAATAATTTTATACACTGAAATTACATATTTTAACATGGTTTTCACTGATTATTTACTTTTCAAATAATCATCAACGGCTTTAGGTACAAACTTTGATATATCACCATTATTTTTGTAAATTTCTTTTATCGTTGAAGATGAAATGAAATTGTATTTCGGCTTTGTAGTTAAAAATACTGTTTTTATTTCATCGCAGAGTGCACTGTTTGTTTGAGATAATTGCATCTCAAACTCAAAATCAGATACAGCTCGCAAACCACGTATCAATATATTTGCGCCATGTTTTTTTGCATACTCAACCGTTAACCCTTCAAAAGAATCAACCTCAACATTATCAATACCTTTTATACTTTGTCTGATAAGTTCTACACGTTCATCAACCGTTAAAAAGCCTGTTTTTGAACCATTATTAGCAACTGCAATTATAACTTTGTCAAAAATTTCAGAAGCATTTTTCAAAATATCCAAATGACCATAAGTTATAGGATCAAAACTACCGGGATATATAGCGATTTTCATAAATACACTCCTTTTACGAAAATTATAACATAAAAAAAAAGCCTCTTAAAAAAGAAGCTTCCTTGGAATCTGTTACAATTCCTCGTGTAAAAGGTTAGTAGGTAGAAAGTAGAAGGTAGTAGTTATATAATTTAAAAATTATATACTCTGTATATACATATAAAGTATTTTTCGTTTTGATAATTTACTCTTTTTATAAATGTTGTTACAAAAATTAATATTTAGAAAGAAAATTGAAAGAAAGATGAGGACCTGAATATTATTCAAGTCCCCATCTTCTTGGGTTAGTTAATTATATAGGGTAAGTTAAATCAATCTTTTATTTATGCATTTGCCGTATATTTAGGAGCCATTAGTTTTATGTCTTCGTCCCTTGCTTTTTTTGCTTCTTGCAGCTCTGCAGTGATTTCATCAAGAAGTGTCTTTAATGTGTCTTGCTCTTGAGCAAGTTTGCCTTCTTCAACTTTCAAATTCTTTTGTTCTTCTTGTGCTGCTTGTTCTCTGCCTTGAATATACAATGTACGCATAATATAATTTTGCATCATCTGCATCTGTTGCGGATTTTGCATTGACCCGCCCATTTGTTGTTGATACATCATCATCATCGGCTGAGCATTCATCTGCATATATTGCAGTGCCGTATTGTGAGCATATGTAATATATGCCATTGATCTGCCCATCATTGAGCCCGGAGAACTTAATAAATCCCCGACAGAGATATTGCCGTTTCCAACCATTGAGGCGTACTGCTGCAAATCTCGTAATTTTCGCGAAATTTTCAATAACTTGTACTGAATGTCAGATTTCTGCCTGCACAAGTCATGAACTCTTGCGGTAAACATTAGAAATCCCATAACTAACCTACCTTTACAATTTTTTAAACTAACCTATTTTTTTAACCTACATATATATAAAAACATGCAACGTCAAGTAATTGCATGTTTTTAACCTTTTATTAAGTTTTGTTAAGTAATGTATTATAATAGCCAAGCATGAATAAGGAATAACACAGGCTTTTACAATAAAAACTAATTAGTTATTTGATGGAACTTTTTCTACAACTTTATCAATTAAGCCATATTCTTTTGCTTCATATGCAGATAAATAGTGGTCACGTTCACAATCTTCACGAACCTTTTTAGGATCTTGACCTGAATTTTTTGAAATAATATCAATAAGCATATCTTTCATACGCATAATTTCTTTTGCTTCAAGTTCAATATCGGTTGCTTGACCTTTAGCACCTCCAAGCGGTTGGTGAATCATTATTCTTGAACTTGGCAGGGACATTCTTTTACCTTTAGCACCGGAGCACAATAAAAATGCGCCCATTGATGCGGCTTCGCCAAGACAAATCGTACATACATCTGCTTTAATCAAATTCATAGTATCATAAATCGCCATACCTGCAGTTATAACTCCACCGGGACTATTTATGTACAACATTATATCCTTATCCGGATTTTCGCTATCCAATAATAATAACTGCGCGACAACAGAATTTGCGACTTCATCATCGATTTCAGTTCCTAAAAATATTATTCTTTCTCTTAATAATCTTGAAAAAATATCAAAAGAGCGTTCTCCCCTGGAAGATGCTTCTATAACAGTCGGGACATAACCCATTATTTTCATATAAGTTTCTTGATCCATTACCCTCTCCTTTTTACAAAATTTTATCCCAAATATTACATTTACGCAAGTTTACATATATTACAAATTATTACATTTTTTAGATTTAATGAAATTTATGCAAACTAATTTTACTTTATATATAAGTCGAAGTAATAAGATTAAGCTTAAAGGAGATAGAGCAATGCCTGAAATTTATTTTTGTATCCACAACTTAGCATACGGCTTTATGCTATTCAAAAAAGATAATGGTGATTTTTCTGAAAGTATAAAAGATTTTGAATTGTCATTCGAAATAAGAATGGAACAAAACAGAATGAAACTTTTTGGATACTAAGAATTTAGATTTTGTTTTTTACAAGAACGTGCATTTAAATTTGTGCGTTCTTTCGTGATGTATTCTATTGCAATTTGTTTTAATAAATCAATTTTTTCTCTAAAAAGAGCACTCTTAGGGTAATCGTAAAAATCAAAATCACTTACCATCAAACCCTTGGAACGCAAATCATTTGCAATTTTTCTTTGCATGCTGTAAGCAGCTATTTCCGATTCAAGAGAATATCTCATATCTTGAATGCAATCCATTTTGTCCGAAATATTTAATTTTCTCAAAAATTTTTTGGTATTTTTTTTAATAATTTTAAGAATTTCTTCTTTTTCCTGCGCATTTTGAGCAGATTCATTCGCATAATAAAATGAATCATAAAATTTTTCATATCTTTTATTATCCAACCCTTTTTTATTTAGACTCTGTAATCTCGATAAATATTTCGGGTGATAAATTACATCCGATAAATGCTGAAATTCATGCAGGACCACCGGAAGATGACGGGCTCTTATTGATGATGATATACCGTTCAACAGCACCAAAAAAGCATTTATATTATAATTGTTATCGTATTTAGTCTTAAAAAAACCTTCACATACATTTTTTTTATTTTTAGACAAATTTTCAATAATAATTTTTAAATCCTTATTTGGAAGAAAGCTTAAGATTGTTTTTTGAAGAAAATCATAATTAAAAATTGAGTAGTCATCTTTTATTTTTTCTGACAAATTTTTGTATACATCTTCTATTAGAAGATATGATTTTGTTTGCCTTTCCTTGAATGAACCTTTTATATATTTATATGGAATTTTAATGTTATTATCTAATTTATTTATAAACATGTAATTATAAAAAAACATAAATATTTTTTTTGCTATAATTAACTTATGAAAAAATTATTAATTATCTTTTGTATTTTATATTTATGCATTAACCCTGTTATGGCAACACAAAAACCTTTTACAAACGACGATGTAATTTTATATCAGGTCGGGGATAAATGGGGATTGAAAGATCAAGACGGTTCAGTTTTGACTGATGCCATTTATAAAAAAATGATTAGAATAGGATACCACAGTTGGCTTGTTCAAGCGCATAATGACAAGTTTGGGTTAACAGACGAAAAAGGAAATACAATTATAGAACCCAAATATCGACACGCAGACAGAATATTAGGTAAATACGTCAAACTTGGGAACTCTAATAATTTCGGGCTGTATAACGAATACGGACAAATAATAATCCCGCATAAATACCAAAAAATTGATTTACTTTTTGGAAAAATGTTTTTAACATACAAAAACTATAAGTACGGAGTAATGAGTTTTGATGGAAAAGTATTATTAGATAATGAATTTGACGATATTTACATGCCTTCAAAAAGTGTAATGAGAATTTTATACAAAGGTGAATGGTACGAAATAGAACAAGCAGATTCCGGCTCGCTCACATTACCGGAAAATGCCAAAGAACATATCTACGATGAAGACAACGGATTAAATTTATACAAATTCATAAAAGAAACAGGAGTTATTTCAGGCTATTCGGTATTAACGCTTTCGGATTATGTTATAAAAATCATTTCATCAATCTCCCCAGCCCACGAGGGAACAATTGATGATTTAATGCTTTCACACGGAGCCGATACAATTTCTATATACAAAAAGTTTAGCTGGATACCAAAATACCCTGTAACCTATGCACAGAAATATTACCAAATAATTCGCAATCCAAATTCCGGCCCCCTAACCGATTTTAAAAACGAACTCAAAAGAAAAATGAACTGATGTAAACAGAAATTTTACAGAAATTGTGTATGTTTACTGATGTTTATTATATAATTTAATTATAAAAACAAGAAAGGATAAGAACATGACAGCAAATTTAGACAAAATTATGAAACCAAAGTCAATTGCGGTTGTCGGTGCTTCTACAAAAGAACACACAATCGGTTCTGACATTATGAAAAGACTTCAAGAATACAAATTCAAAGGACAAATTTATCCGATTAACCCAAAAGGCGGTATTATTGAAGGTTTACAAGCATATACTTCCGTTTTGGAAGTTCCGGGAGAAATTGATTTAGCTATCATCGTTGTAAACGCTAAATTCGTTCTTGACACTATAGACCAATGCCATCAAAAAGGTATCAAAGGTCTTTGTATCATAACTGCAGGATTTAAAGAAACAGGTGCTGAAGGTGCAGAAGCTGAAAAAGCACTTTTGGCTAAAGTTCAAGAATACGGTATGAGATGCGTTGGCCCTAACTGCTTAGGTGTTGTAAACACATTACCTGAAATCTCTATGGACGGATGTTTCGCTGAATCTTTACCTGAAAGAGGACACATCGGGTTTGTATCTCAGTCAGGCGCATTAGGCGGCGGTATTTTAAACATCTTAAAAGACCTAAACTTAGGTTTTGCTCAGTTCATTTCTATAGGTAACCAAGCAGATGTTAACGCTGAAACAGCTTTGGAATACTGGGAAAATGAACCTGACGTTGAGCAAATTTTGTTATATATGGAATCAATCCAAAACCCTGCTAATTTCAGAAAATTAGCAACAAGAATTTCTAAAAAGAAACCTATTTTAGCATTGAAAGCAGGACGTAGTGCAGCAGGTGCTTCTGCAGCATCTTCTCACACCGGTTCTTTGGCAGGTGCAGATAAAGCCGCTAACGCTTTATTAAACCAGTCAGGTGTTATCAGAGAATATTCATTGAAGAACCTGTTCTCAACCGCTAAAGTTTTTGCAAACTGCCCGATTCCAAAGGGTGACAGAGTTGCAATTATCACAAACTCCGGCGGACCGGGTATCATGGCAACTGATGCTGTTTGTGAATACGGTATGCAAATAGCTAAAATTACAGACGCTACAAAAGAAAAATTAAGAAGTTTCTTACCGTCTGCAGCATCTGTTAAAAACCCTATTGATATGATAGCATCTGCACCTATCGAGCACTACAAGCAAACATTAGAAACAGTTATTGCTGATGAAAACGTTGATATGATTATTTGTATTTACTTGCCGTTCTTAGGCTTGAAAGATATTGATGTTGCTAAAGCATTGATGGAAATTAAGGCTAAAAATCCGCAAAAACCTGTTATCGGTGTATTTATGACAAAATCTGAATTCTTCACAGCATTATCAGATATGGATGTTAATATTCCGTTCTTTATGTATGCTGAAGAAGCTGCTGAAGGCTTGCACAGATTAAATCAACAAAGATTGTGGATTGAAAGACCGGAAGGTAAAATCCCATCATACAGCGTTGATAAGGCAAAAGCTGCTGAAATTATTGCAGGTTCCTTAAGAGAAGGCAGAGAACAATTAACAACAAGAGAATCAATTGACGTATTGGATGCGTACGGAATCAGAGTTTGCAAATCAGGTTTTGCAACAACCGAAGATCAGGCAGTATCTATTGCAGATTCAATTGGCTACCCTGTTGTAATGAAGATGACATCAAAAACCACTTCTCACAAAACAGATGTTGGCGGTGTAAGAGTAAATATCCAATCTGCAGAGCAATTAAGAGCAGAATACCAAGACCTTATCTCTAAACTTGAAGCAAAAGGTTTGTTAGACGGTCTTGAAGGTGTAATCATTCAAGAAATGGTAAAAGGCAACCGTGAAATGGTTTGTGGCGTTGCTACAGACCCTCAATACGGACACATGATGATGTTCGGTTTGGGCGGTGTATTTATCGAAGTTATGAAAGACGTAACCTTCAGAATTGCACCTTTGACAGATGTTGATGCAAAAGAAATGATTAAATCAGTAAAAGCATATAAATTATTAGAAGGCGCAAGAGGTACAACTCCTGCTCAGATGGATCAGATTGAAGAAACAATTTTGAGATTATCTCAACTTGTTTCAGATTTCGGTTTCATCACAGAACTCGATATCAACCCGCTGTTAATTTCTGAAAAAACAGGTGAAGGTATCGCAGTTGACGGACGTATCAAAGTAAAAATGGAAGATGCTAAAAAATACTTTGAATGTAATTGTGGCGAAGGCTGCGAATGCGGAGAAATTTGCACTTGCAATAAATAATCATCTTCCTCCTCACCCGCACCATTTTTGAGCAGGTTAGGAAAGACGTAAAGTAATAAAAGCGGGAATTTTGTAATAACAAAATTCCCGTTTTTATTGTTGGGCAAGTATGCCCAACCTACAATCTTATATTCTTAACATCTTATTAATTTTGTAGAATGGACGGTCTAGAAGACT
>CADAYD010000011.1 GCA_902791985.1 uncultured bacterium | reverse complement strand
GGTATTGTAATCAGCGAAGTTTTCTTTTCTTTGGTTCATTTCTTTTCTTTTGCCTCGCAAACAAAAGAAAAGAAATGAACATTCAAATAATATGTTTTATGTATAAATATCAACCAATAACAAATTATTAATAAAGGAGAAAATTATGAGTAAAAATAATAAAAATAAAAAAGAAATCCGTACATCAGAAGGGAATGATGTAATATTCCCGCTAATGTTTGGCATTATAGCCACAATTTTAATGGCTATAATATCCCATTTTATAAGAAATTGACAATATAAAGCGCGCGCCGAAACGGCGAGCGCTTTATTATTTATATCTTTACTATTGCACCTCTGCAGGAATTTCAGATGTACAATGCGGGCATCTTGTCGCACGAATGTCAATCTGAGAGAAGCAATGCGGACACGCCTTTTGAGTTGCCGCAGATTCTGTTGCTTCCTCTTTTTTTGCTGCTGCCTGCAATTTGTTGATACCTTTGATAAGTAAAAATACTGCAAACGCAACTAACAGAAAACTGATTAAAGTATTTATGAATACCCCATAATTTATGGTAACCGCACCTGCAGCCTTTGCCGCAGCCAAAGAATCATAATGAGGCATATTACCTAAATCATCCAACTTAGTCGGCATAGTTAAATACAAGTTTGTAAAATCAACTTTACCCATTAACCAACCTAACGGAGGCATAATGACATCATTGACCATTGAATCAACTATTTTCCCGAAAGCGGCACCTATAATGATACCTACAGCCATGTCAATTACATTTCCGCGAACAGCAAATGCTTTAAATTCGCTTAATTGTCTTTTAAAAAAATCCAACATATAATATTCTCCTTTTCTTTACGGCTTTATTTTAACACAAATATCATTATTATTACTTGCCTATTATAAATTTTCTTTTTTTTCTTTGATCAGGTTTCTTAGGCAAATTCAAATTAATTTCAGTGCGTCTAATCTCAGCTTGTTCTTTTTTTAGGGTGTCGACATAACTTTCTAATATATCTAAATCGTATGATTTTAGATTTTCTGCCCGCTGTTGTAAATTTTTATGATCATAATAAATCAATGAGTACGCAAGACCACCGATTCCAAATTCATTATACCTGTATTTGTCTAAAAAATTTCCTTTTAAATCATAACAACCTTCAGTAATATAGATTAAACGTATAAAATTGTCTGATTCTTCATTATTTTTAAAATAAAACCCGTTAAGATTTAAAAGTTTTTCATGCGTAACCCATCTGTACTCTTTACAAAAAATGGCATCATAGATAATTTTTGTGTTCATATCATAGATAAATCCGGATTTAGTAGGATAGTACGCGGCGTAGTTTCTGCTCTTTATTAAAGCATATTCTTGTTCTTCCGAAGTAATCGGTTCATGATATGTAACAAGTTTAAAATCTACGGTCATAAAATTTACCTAACCCTGCTTTTGCTCTTTTTAAATAAAAACAATAATGGAATAAGAACAAAAGAAGCGAGACCGAATATTCTAAAGGTATCCATAAATGCCCATAAAGTCGATTGTTTAATAAGCGCACCGTATTGAGCGTACATAGCCATATATTTTGCCATATCAATACTTGTGTATTGCGACAAAGCACCGGCAGTTACCTGAACTTTTTGGACAAATATCGGATTGAGCTCACTAAGTTTCCCAACCATCATAAACTGATGCACCTGCGCAAATCTTGTCAAAAACGTTGCCACTAGCGATGTGCCTATAGCACCGCCAATATTTTTGAATAGATTTTGTAATCCGGAAGCGTTTGTCATTTGCTGATTTGATAAGGTCTCCATAGATAAATTAAGTATCGGAATCATTGATAAGCCCATTCCCATTCCCATAAGATAATTAGGAATCATAATGTTTATTGTTGCAATTTGCAAGTTCAAAAATCCGAAGAATAATCCGGATGTTCCTATAAGAGCTAACCCGATAATAACCATTTTTCTTTTATCAACAATATCTGCAATAAATGCACATACTATCATTGCGGTTAAACTACCCAGCCCTCGCGGCATCATTGATAATCCGCTTAAAAATGCACTATATCCCATCATACTTTGTAAAAATTGAGGCAAAATTGCAACGGATGAATACAAAACGGCCATCATAACAACCTGAATTAACGTACCAATAACAAATTCTTTGTTTTTGAATACCGAAATATCTACAAGTGTATTTTTTCTAAATATTTGTGTAACAAAAAATCCTATTGCCGCAAGACAAGAAATTGTAAATATCCAGCAAATCCAAGGAGCATTGAACCAATCAGCGTTATTACCTTTATCAAAAAATATTTGCAAACAAATGAGCCACAAAGTCAAAAGCCCAAATCCGAGCCAATCCATTTTGACCCCTTTTTGACGTTGAGCATAAGGAGGGTTAAAAAGCAAATTTTTCGCCATATATGCAGCAACACAACCTAAAGGCACATTTATAAAAAATACCCATGGCCATGTCCAATTATCTGTTATCCAACCCCCAAGCATCGGGCCTACAATCGGTGCAATGATAACCCCCATCCCAAAAAGTGCCATCGCCGAACCGCGTCGTTCTTTCGGAAAACTTTCCATCATTATAGCCTGAGATAACGGAACCAGCCCGCCACCGCCTGCGCCTTGCAATATACGATATAATACCATTTGTCCAAGACTTTTTGCAGTTCCGCATAAAAAAGAAGCCAAAGTGAACAATAAAATACTTATTACGTAGAAATTTTTACGTCCAAAATATTTTGAAAAGAAATCTACCGACGGAATTATTATCCCTGAAGCAATAAGATAACTTGTTAAAATCCAAATGCTCTCATCTCTTGTTGCCGAAAAACTCCCTGCCATATGAGGCAAAGCAACATTTGCGATAGTACCATCCATAACGAAAACAAAGACGGCAAGAAGCACCGGAGCACATGACAGCCACGGATTTTCCGGTAAATATTTATTTTCATCATCTTCAACTTGTGTTGTTTGTACGGACATCGTTTACCTTTTAATTACTTTACCTTTACTCTTGGTACAACAGACATCCCCGGAACTACATTATATTTTTCTTTATCTATTTCTTCCGTGAATACAATTTTTACAGGAATCCTTTGTACAATTTTAACAAACGAACCTACCGCATTTTCCGGAGGGAAAAGACTCGATTTTGCACCGGATGCTCTTTGAATACTGTCAATTTCACCTTTAAATACATGGTCTGGATAGGTGTCAATTTTAATATCTACAGCCTGTCCCGGCTTCATGTATCTTAATTGATTTTCTTTAAAGTTTGCAACAACCCAAACATCCTCAGGTACCAACGTAAATAGCGGAGAACCGACATTAACATACATACCCTTTTCAACTCGTCTTGATGCAACTGTGCCAGACTGAGGAGCATATATTTTTGTATAAGATAATTCTAATTCAGCCTTTTCTTTTGCAGCCTTGGCATTTGCCAAATTCGCATCTGCGACAGTTTTATTATCATTCGATAATAAAGCCTGCTCCGCTTGAGTCAAACCGGCTTTTGCACTGTTATATTTTACTTCTGCCGAATCAAGTGTTTGTTTAGAAACCGCACCTTGCTTATACAAATTTTGATATCTGTCCAAATCTTTTTTGGCAAGTTCAATATTTGATTCTGCTGCAATTAGGTTTGCTTGTGCATTTGACTGATCGAATTTAATTCTTTGATAATTTGCATCCGCCTGAGTCAACTTAACTTTATAGTCTGCACTGTCAATAGTTGCAACAAGCTCACCGGCTTTGACATACTGATTATCTTTGACAAATACATTATCAATTTGCCCTGAAACTTTTGGAGCAACACTAACTGAAATATTTTCAACATAAGCATCATCCGTTGATTCATATTTCATCTCATTAAAAATGTAAAATCCTGCACAAATAAGCAATACCGTAAGAAAAACGAGCGTAATCTTTCTTTTAATTCCTTTCGATTTATGCGGAAATTGTTCTTGTGATGTTATTTGTTCATCTTGTCTTTGTTCTTCCATTTTTATACCTCTTATATATTAATCTCTACTTCTTTTTTCAAAATTTCTCTAAATTCAGCCAACGATTTTTTTATTTCATCAATTTTGTCATAACTAAATACTTGAGGAATTTTCTCAATATATGCTTTTAACTTAGATGTAGTTAACAATAAAATATTACTGCCAGCATCCGTTAAAATTATATTTCTTATAAGACGATTGTTTTTTGTCGCTGCAACCCTTTTTACATAACCTTTAGATTCAAGAGAATTTAAAATCCTTCCTGTTGAAGGTCTGTCTTTCAATATTAATTTTGCTAAATCCCTTTGACACATCTGTCCGTTACTTGCCAAAGTATCAAGCGTAACAACTTCATCCAAAGACAATGGCATCCCTATTTTTTCTATAAGTTGAGAACCGAGATACTTGCAGTATCTTGCAGTCAATTCAAGTTGATAATATATCGAATCAATGTAGTGCTTTTCTTTTTTCATTCTACCATTCTTTATTGTTACAAAATTAATTTGTTGCATTTGCAACAATAATATGCTATCATATTGTTGCTGTAAATGCAAGTAAATATTTTATAAGGAATGAAGCATTGAAAAAAATAATTATCACACTACTTTTGGCAGGTTTTATATTAACAGATATTTCTCCGGCATTTTGTATCGGAAACACTAATACATCAGGACCTAAAAAGGTTTCAATCTCAAAGACACATAAAATGAGAAAGAAAAGTGACCAATTTAAATATGATTATGTAAACTACGATTGGTGGACAAATTTTAACGATGAAATATTAACAGGATATATTAATGATGCCATTAAGAATAATTATTCTTTGAAGATGGCAACCATTGCAGTGGATGAATATTATCAAGTTATAAAAATAAATTTTGGAAGCGAACTTCCAATGGCAGGAATCGGTTTTTCCCCCGCTTTAGCAAAAATGCCGGGTAAAACCAATGCTGATTGGAGTTTTGCTGTTCCTGCCCTTGTTAATTATGAAGCAGATATCTTTTTGAAAAATCATGATAAAACAAAGATGGCCAAAAAGGACTACGAAAAAGCACTTCAAGACGAAAGAAGTGCGTATATTTCCATTGCATCCGCAGTCGGAACAACTTATCTTAATATTGTAAAACTTGATAAAATGATTGAACTTCAAGAAAAAATTGTTTCAGACAGAAAAATTATTTATGATTTGATGCTTTTGAGAAATAAAGAAGGTTTAACTTCAACTTCTGATACTGTTAAAGCAAATAAATCTTTTATCGGAGGACAAACAACTTTAACAGAATATAAAAAACAGCGAGATGTTTTGTTAAATCAATTATGCGTTTTAATCGGAATATCGCCTGAAAAATCTTCCGAAATTCAGAGAATTTCTTTTGACAATTTGAATTTTATCGGAACCATACCAACAGAAATTTCATCTGAAATAATTGCGCAGAGACCTGATTATATAACAGCAGAAAAAATGATAGAGAAAGCCGGAATTGATGTACGAGTAGCAAAAAAAGAATTTTTACCGACAATAAATATCACAGGCTTAGCACTATTTTTCAATAACGAATTCGGGAGTCTTTTCAATACAAAAGGATCTCTGGCCGCACTTGCGGGAGCAGTAAATTTACCCTTATTTACGGGCGGTAAAAGAATTGCAAATTTAAGACTTAAAAAAGATGCCTACGAAAGACTTTTAAACAATTATTACCAGACTAATTTAACTGCTATACAAGAAATAAACAATGCTCTCATAACAATTGAGCACGATAATAAAAAATACCAAGACAATAAATTGCAATCGGAATTAGAAAGAAAAGATTTTGCTTTAAGCAATTTAAAATATGAACAAGGGATAATCTCAAAATTAGATTTAACACAATTGAGAGAGAATGTTCTTTCGACAGATAAACTTGTTGCAGACCAGAAAATTAATTGTCTTATAGATTATATCGGGCTATATAAAGCAGTCGGAAGTCAGTTGTAAAATTACATCTTCAAATATTCTTCCAAATCTTTTTACTTTTTACTTTGTAAATACCCAAGTTCCTTTAGGGGTTGTTTTCACGACGGCTTTTGAGCCTTGCTTTTGTGTGTTTTGTTTTTGGGGGCTTTGGATTTTTGTGCTGTCTTTGTATCTAATGACGAATTCTTGTTCTTTTTCTTCTTTGCGAACTTTTTTTTTTGCGCAAGTTTAATATTGTTAGTCGAGCTTGCACTATTAAAAGCACTTGCCATAAGGGTATTGGTATAAATCGAAGTGGTATGAGCATAATCAAATAAGATTACCCCATTAACATTCATTTTTCTTGTTTCAAAAATTTGTTTTACCAAATCCTCACTGGTTCCTCCCATGAACGTAACAAATAAACCAGCATATAATTCTGTTTTATTACCTTTTACATTCATGACGTCATTCATCATTGATGCGAGCATTTTTGAATCATAAGTCAGGAATAATGGGGTAAAACCATCAATATAATCATTATAAGACCAGCTTCTCCAATCTTGCTGCTTTGTTGCAAGCGCTGAAGCAATATCAGGGAAAATAACCGTACTTACATATGTATTATTTTCTCTTGCAAGTAATCCGGCTTTTCTTACAAAATTTGTTATATTTGAACGTCGGTATGAATTCCAATCATACCACATTGAATCCGAAATATTTAGTTCTACCGGATCTTTTCCATATATTGATTGGAACTCATTGCGAGCATATTCACTGAAACCCCATGAATTCATATCATTACGGGGATTTGAATTAGGATATCTTATATAGTCAAGATTAATTCCGTCAGGTTTGTAATCAGTTATAATTTCCGAAATCAATTCAAGCAAAAATTCTTGAACATCAGGATTTGCGGGGTCTAAAAAATATCCGTTATGTTCGGATTCGGACATTGTAGGTCCTTCACAATCAGCACATTTTTTTGTTTTATTACCCCAACTTGGATGTTGAGCCAAAATACTTGTTGGATTGAGGTTTGGGTTCTGATTTCCTACATAAAATGACTGAAACCATGTATGAACCTTCATATCTCTTTTATGAGCCTCATCTACCCATATTTTTAACGGATTAAACCCTTCAAATAACTCATTTTGCAGAGTAAAGCCGTATTTATTCATTGTTTTGCTGGGGAAAATAGTTTTGCCATGATAGTAGGTTTCTAAAAATATATTATTAAACCCATTGTCTTTTAATTTATTCAAAGTTGCAATGATTTGTTGTTCATTGGTTTCTGTCGGACGAATCCATACCCCGCGGACCTCATTTTTTATGAATGGCAGCGAAGTTTTTATCGCCATATTACCCGCATTTATTGCCTCTTGAGAATATTGTTTTAATAATTGCAGATTATTTTTTGAATTTTGAGCCAACAAAAGATAATTATTTGCAGTCTTAATATATCCTTGTGCAACCTCAGGATTATAATTGTTTAAATTTTGTTTATAATAATCTATAATTGCCTGCGCTTCACTAATCTTTGACTTTGCTTCATAAGTATAACTATCTGATGTTGTATATACCGTTATTGTACGATTTACAGCATCTACATATACTTTTGAACCGATTGCAATATTTTGATTAATCCAATTTTTTGCACTGCCATGACCGCTAATAACTATTCCGTTTTTGGGAATTGCACTGTCAGCCCCTGATAATGATGTTACTACATTATCCGTTACAATTGCTTCAGTCCCAAATTCGTTTGTTTGTGTATGTTCTCCGTAGTTTGCAGTATAAATAACAAGTTTATTTGTTCCTCTGCCTCCGGGGAAATAGCTCGTTGAAAATGCAGGGTCAATCAAATCTACTTTGCGCGTAACTTGCCTAAAAATCATATCGCCCTGATTTAACAATATAGGTTCAAAAGCTTTTAGAGCAGGGCTTTTCTCTTCTTCCTGAACAAATTCCATACTTGTATCAGGCAAAATTACTTCGTTAATATCTTCTTGCGCAAATACCGGACAAGATAATAACGACATTGCAAATATTAATGTTATGGCATTGTTGGGTTTCATTTAATTGCGCAATCTCCTTTTAAAGTATCCTGCATCTTTATATTCGTTAACAATATTTTCATCGATTTTGTCTTTTAGCGTTTTATCTTCAGGATTTTTTTCAAGACTTGTTCGGTAATAAAAATTTGCTCTCGGAATATCACCAAATCTTTCGTATATACTTGCTATATTTTTCAAAGTTTGAGAATCTGCTTCTTTTCCATATAAAAGTGCCTTTTGATAAAACTCTAATGCTTTTTCGTATTGATTTCGCCTGTAATAATACTCCGCAAAATAAAAATTACCATCCGCATCTTTACTGTTCAAGCCTAATACTCTCGAGAAATAAGCCTTCGCATATAAATCATTATTTTGTAAATCATAAATTCTTGCAAGTTGAATACAAGGATAAGAATTTGATTTATCAATATTAGATAAAATATAATAACTCGCAACAGCATTTTTTAAAAATTCAGATTTTTCACTCTCATCTTGAGTTTCAAGTGCCTTTTCAAAAAAAGCATCTGCAGTTTGCTTAGTTTCATCTAAATTAAATTTTGAATAATTTATAATCGGATTTTGATTAATATCTTCTTTTGATAAGACCTCTGCTCCACATCTTTCCATTACAATGAAAACCGATGCGATTATCAAAAACAGCAATCCTAAATTATAAATCTCTTGATGTCGGTTCCGGAGTATTGTCATGATGATAGAATGAATAATCGTCTATTGCAGGGTCTAAATAGGCATGAAATCTTTTGAACAATTTAACAGGAGCCTTTGCTCTTTGATATTCCAATTCTTCGCTGCTATAGAACTCTTGACCCAAAGCTCTTGCACGGCCAACATTTACCGTATCATAAATTTGCTTCGAATATCCGTTATTTTGCAAATATTCTTGCGACAATGTCTTATCCACAGAAATAGCAGCATTTACCTGTATTTGCAAAGACAAAACAATTATTGCAATGAGTAATAGTTTTATTTTCATAAGCACCTCTTTTTATTTATTATAATGATATTTTTTACACTATACAACTATATTATAATTTGTTTACAATATATTTGCATAGATTATTTGTAGGATTAATTTGTGATAAAATAACTGTATGGATTTGGCAGTCAAAAAAAATTTTAAAATTTTAAGCGGAGAAATTGAAATTCCGCCGGATAAATCACTTTCTCACAGAGCGATTATTTTTTCTGTCCTTGCGAACGGCAAGTCGGTCATAAAGAATTTTTCAAGAGGGCAAGACCCTCATTCTTCTCTTGCAATATGCAAACAACTCGGTGCCGATATTATACAGGATAATCAAACGGTTATTGTAAATTCAACAGGAATTTTGAAAAAGCCGAATTGGGCTTTATACTGCGGAAATTCCGGTACGACAATGCGACTTATGGCAGGAGTTTTATCGGGTCAAAACTTTGATTCCGTTTTAACAGGTGATGAAAGCCTGTCTAAACGACCTATGAAAAGAATTATTGAACCGTTATCTTTGATGGGCGCAAATATTTGCGCTGACAATTTTCACGCACCGCTAAATATAAAAGGAAGACAATTAAAAGGCATCATTTACGATGCAAAAATCGCATCAGCACAAGTCAAATCGTGTATTTTGCTTGCCGGCCTGTTTACTGACGGAGTAACAAAATACAAAGAAATTTACCCTTCAAGAAACCACACCGAAATTATGCTCAAAAATATGGGCGCAAATATCTATAATGATAACGATTACATTTGCATAGAAAAATCTGAATTAAAACCGTTTGAAATCAATATCTGCGGGGATATTTCATCCGCCGCATATTTCATCGTTGCGGGACTTATAGTCCCAAATTCAAGAATAATTTTGAAAAATATCGGATTAAACCCGACACGTTCAGGAATTATTGAAGTTGTAAAACAAATGGGCGGGGACATTGAAATTCTTGACCAAAGAGATGTTTGCGGAGAGGTTGTCGGCGATGTAAAAATTGAATATTCGCCTGAAATGAGAGGAATTGAAATCAGCGGAGAAATTATTCCGGCTTTGATTGATGAATTGCCTGTTATCACACTTCTTGCAACACAATGCGACGGTCAAACAGTTGTAAAAGATGCACAAGATTTACGTAACAAAGAGTCTGACCGGATAAAAACAACTGTTTGCGAACTTCAAAAACTCGGCGCAAATATTGAAGAAACACCTGACGGAATGATAATTAACGGTAAAACACCTTTAAACGGCGGAGTTGAAACAGACTCATACAAAGATCACCGGCTTGCAATGACACTTTATGTTGCTGGTCTTATTTGTAAAAAAGAAATTTCAATAAAAGATTTTGAATGGGTAAACATTTCCTTCCCCGAATTTTTGGAATTGGTTGAAAAATTAAAATAATTTAACATTATTATTGCAAATAGAATTTGTTTATGGTAATTTGAATATACAGTTCCGAACTGCGGATAAAAGTTCACAAAAAATTGAGCAAAATTAAATCCGTAAGCGGTGTAATAGTCAGAAATACTGCCCGATGAACTGCGGGTAAGTTTCAGAAAAAGGAGACAAAATATGTCAATGACAGATCCGATAGCAGATATGCTAACAAGAATCAGAAACGGTGCTCAAGCATCTCATTCGAGTGTTGATGTTCCGTCATCAAAACTTAAAGTTGCTTTGGCTAAAGTTTTGAAAGAAGAAGGTTACATTGAAGATTATGAAGTAAAACAGGTTGGGAAATTTAATGTACTTACTATTACTTTGAAATATGATTCAAAGAATAAACCTGTTATTACAAAATTAGTCAGAGTTTCAAAACCGGGTTTAAAAACTTACTCAAAAGCTAAAAACTTGGAAAAAGTTTTGGGCGGTTTGGGTATCGCTGTTGTATCAACCAGCAAAGGTTTAATGACCGATAGAAAAGCAAGAAAAGAAAACATCGGCGGCGAAGTATTGTGCTATGTATACTAGTCGCGAAAGCCAAATGTAATTGGTAGAAAAATTTGGCAATATTTATTACGTATACCAAAAGGAGAAAAATTAAAATGTCAAGAATAGGTAAAAAACCCATTGAAGTACCTCAAGGTGTTGAGGTAAAAGTAGAAGGACAAACAGTTACAGCAAAAGGACCTTTGGGTACTGAAGTCGTTACGGTTCGTCCGGAAATAGCCGTAAAATTAGACGGCAACGTAATTACATTAACAAAAGTCGGGACATCAAGAGAAACTGATGCTTTCTATGGTTTGTCAAGAACTTTGGTAGCAAACGCAGTTACAGGTGTTAAAGACGGTTTTGTTAAAAAATTAGAAATCAACGGTGTAGGTTACAGAGCACAAATGCAAGGTAAAACTTTGAATATGGCTCTTGGATATTCTCATCCTGTTGATATTGTTCCTCCGGAAGGAATTACCATCACTGTTGAAAACAACACTCTTATCACTGTAAAGGGTGCAAATAAACAGATGGTAGGCGACATTGCCGCTTTAATCAGATCTAAACGTCCGCCTGAAGTATATAAAGGAAAAGGTGTTAAATACGAAGGCGAATACATCAGACGTAAAGTCGGTAAAGCCGGGAAGAAATAAGGTAGTTGTAGGCGAGTGTAACGAGCCGTACAAATACTTTATCCCGAACTTGTTTCAGATTTTTATACAAACATTTGAAAGCCCATATAAACTCTTGAAGTGGTTTTTCAAGCAGGTTTGGGCAGAAAGGATAAAATAAAATGATTAAACAAAAAGAAAGAAAACCAATCGTACAAAAAAGACACAGAAGTATCAGACTGAAAGTTTCAGGGACGGCTGAATTCCCAAGACTTGCAGTTTACAGAAGTACAAAACATATTTACGCACAGTTGATTGATGATGAAAACCATGTAACATTGGCATCTGCATCTTCAAACGACAAAGATTTGAAAGAAAAACTTTCAAACGGCGGAAATATTGAGGCTGCAAAAGTTGTTGGCGAAGCAATCGCTCAAAAGGCAAAAAAAGCAGGAATCGAATGTGTCGTATTTGACAGAGGCGGATTCTTGTATCACGGCAGAGTTGCTGCTTTAGCTGATGCTGCAAGAGAAGCAGGTCTTATGTTTTAGTTTACGCTAGCCGATGTAAAACCAAGGCTTAGCTTATTAAATAACAAGACAACAGAAAATAAAACGAATAGATTTTGAATTTATTTCAAAATCTATTCGTTTTATTTAATATTTTACATTAATTAACTTTTATTTTTTTTTATAACGCTATATAATTAATGCTGTTGAACATGCTTTATATGGGAGAAAATTAAGGGATAATGGAAGGTTATTGTTTTGAACTGATTACAGGACCAATGAGCTGCGGTAAAACAGAAGAGCTTTTGCGCAGGATAAGAAGATGTATTATAGCAAAGAAGAAAGTTGTAGTTATATCGCCTGATGTGGATACAAGAGCCGGAGGAGATTATATTGAATCAAGAAACGGACTTTGGCTTGATGCAGTTAAGGTTAAACATTCAATCCAAATTATGAGCGCAGTTAAAGATGCCCAAATTGTTGCAATAGACGAATTACAATTTTTTGACAGCAACATAGTTCAAGTTATTTCAAAACTCATGAGTGAAGGCAAAAAGGTTATAGGAACCGGTTTGGAGCTTGATTTTAAAGCAGAACCGTTTGGTTCTATGCCTGAATTAATGTGCATTGCTACAAAAGTTGATAAATTGCATGCGGTTTGCATGAAATGCGGATGCGAAGAAGCAACAAGAACTCAGCGGCTTATTGATGGTAAACCTGCGGATAAAAATTCACCTCTGATTATGATAGGGGGAGATGAAACTTATGAAGCAAGATGTATTAAGTGTTACGAGTTGCCTGACGTTAAAAAGAAAGCAAATTTTTTAGGGTTGAAAGTTCTGCAATTTGACAAGCAATAAAATCATACTTTTTACCCTTGACTATTTTACATTTTACCTTAATGTGTTATTATGGACACAATGGAATGAAACTTTTATAAAATAATTTCGTCATTAATATATATAGATGGAATTATTGGAGGTTTATAAGAATGAAAAATTCAATAAAGAAAAGTATGGTATTTTTGGGTTTGTTCGTTGCAGCTTTTGGTTGGACAATCAGTGCAAATGTTCAAGCGGCTACGCCTATTGAAATGTATGATAATGTTTGGCGATTAATAAATACAAAATATGTAGATCAAACGAATAACGAGCAGGATTGGAAAAAATGGCGCCACAAATATGACAAAGTTATTCAAACAGACCAGGATGCTTATGTTGCCATCGACACCATGGTTGCGAGTTTAAACGATCCATATACAAAATTTTTAAATCCTAAAGAATTTAAAGAAGAAACAAGTTCCATTAAAGGTTCTTTAAAAGGTATCGGAATTCAAATCGGGATGAAAGACGGAAAACTTATGGTAATAGCCCCGATTGAAGATACTCCCGCAGAAAAAGCCGGTTTACTTGCGGACGATGAAATTCTCGCAATTGACGGAAAAAGCACAAAGGGAATTACTGTAGATAAAGCCGCAGATCAAATAAGAGGTGAAGAAGGAACACAAGTTACTCTTTTAATAAAAAGAAAAGGGGTAGAAGAACTCAAATCTTACACAATTACAAGGGCCGAAATTGAAATCAAATCAGTTTCACAAAAAATTCTGACGGATATCAAAATGCCCGATGACATATGTTACATCAGATTAAGCTCTTTTATCAGTCGGAATGCCTCTAAAGAAGTCCGCGAAATTATTTTAAACAACCCCAATAAAAAATCATTCATATTAGATTTACGTTCAAATCCGGGCGGACTTTTGAGTAATGCCATTTATATATCCGATATGTTCTTAAACGGTGGGGATATAGTTTCAACAGTAGACAGAGACGGATATAAAGAAACTCAAAAAGCATCCAACTCCCTCTTAACAACAAAACCTCTTGTTGTATTGTTAAATAAAGGTTCTGCTTCAGCGAGTGAAATATTCTCCGGTGCGATGAAAGATAATAAACGTGCGGTACTGGTTGGGACTCAATCATTTGGGAAAGGATTGGTTCAAGAAATTAACAAACTTCCAAATGAATCGGGAATTAATATAACGATTCAAAAATATTTAACTCCAAACGGCACCGACATACATAAAAAAGGTATTACACCGGATGTCATTATTGAACTAACAGACGAACAAATAAAAAATAAAGACGACGTACAACTCAAAAAAGCAATAGAAATTGCACACGAACTTCAAACAGGTTCTTACGTTGTTTCAAAATAGATAGTTTTTAACAATAAAAGCGACAATTTAAAGTCGCTTTTTGTCTTCTTGCACGCGTTTTTTGTTCATAGTAAAATAATTCTGCTATGCAATTTATGGACAAAGTAAAAATAAGAATAGTTTCCGGCAAAGGCGGCAACGGCATTGTGGCTTGGCGTCGTGAAAAATATGTTGACAAGGGCGGTCCGGCCGGCGGCGACGGAGGCAATGGCGGAAGCGTTTATTTAATCGCAGATGAAAATATGTCAACACTAATGGATTTCACTTATAAAACAGTTTTTAAAGCCGAAGCAGGCGAAAACGGGTTCAAAAAAAGTATGCACGGCAAGAGTGCAAAAGATTTGTTTATAAAAGTTCCTGTAGGTACTGTTGTAAAAGATTTAAAAACAGATAATATAATTGCTGACTTGACACAGCACGAGCAACAAGTTCTTGTAGCAAAAGGCGGCAAGGGCGGCAGAGGGAATATTCATTTCTGCACCCCGCAAAACCGCGCACCCCAATACTGCGAGCCCGGAGAACCCGGAATTGAAAGGAATTTGCAACTTGAGCTTAAACTTATTGCTGATGTCGGCCTCTTAGGGATGCCTAATGCCGGAAAATCAACATTTATAAGCAGAGTATCTTCTGCAAAGCCAAAAATTGCCGACTACCCATTTACTACAATCATCCCTAACCTTGGGGTAGTAAAAAAACACAACAACGACGGCTATGTTATTGCAGATATCCCGGGACTGATTGAAGGTGCGTCTGAGGGTGTCGGACTCGGGCACGACTTTTTGCGCCACGTTGAAAGATGCCGTTTCTTATTACATATCGTTGATGGAACAGAAGAAAATCCGATTGAAAATTACAAAATTATAAACAACGAACTGGCAAAATATTCACAAAAACTTGCTGACTTGTTCCAGATTACTGCAATAAATAAAATTGATGCAATTGAGCAAAAAAGACTTGAAGAATTAAAAACAGAATTTAAGAACATTGGTGTTGATGATGTTTACCTGATTTCGGCAGTAACCGGTGAAGGATTGGACGAAATTAAAAACGAACTTGAACACCGAGTTGATACAATTCCAAAGCCTGTAAGCGATTATGTTGTTGAAGAAGACTTAGAGGCTACAAACAATGATGACAGCTATTGGGAGGTCTACAAAGCCGACAAAAATACTTATGTTGTTGACGGCGGCAAAATAATAAGAATATCCCAAGTAATTAATACCCGTAACACAGAACAGGTAATAAGGATACAAAACACTATGCGAGCAATGGGAATTATTGACGAATTAAAACGAATAGGAATTCAGAACGGAGACACAGTTGTTGTAGGTAAAATAGAACTTGAGTACTGGGATGATGAAATGTACAAACAAGAGTTTTAATTCCTACAGGAGTAAATTTATAGACTAAAAACAAAAAATGTGCTATTATTTACTCAAACAGGAGGAAAATTATGGCAAGATTAATCAGACCTACTTTGGCTATAAGATGCGTTCAATCAGGATGCAAATGTTTATTTGAAGTAGCACAGGTTGAAGACGGAAAACAACAGGAAGTTGTTTGTCCACAGTGTGGCGAACACTATGTTTATCCGATTTATGACGAAGAAAATAAATAAAGTGAAAAGTGAATTGCGAAGAGTTCTTTTCGGTTTATTTGATTTCTAAAATATGCGTCCGCGCCAATAACGGCTATTCACTACTCACAATTCACTATTCACATTAAAATCATGTTTAACAATACCGACAAAAGATACAACCAGTTTAGTGCATATTTAAAAAATCGTTTCGGCGCAAAGGTTTATAAAATAACCATTGATGCGGGTTTTTCCTGTCCAAATCGTGACGGTACAATCTCTAAAGGTGGTTGTATTTTTTGTGACGATTCCGGAAGCTTTTCGCAAGCACATTCCAATTTACTGTCAGTAGAAGATCAGGTTAATGAAGGAATAAAAACACTTTCCGCACGCTTTAAAGCGCAAAAATTTATGTCCTATTTTCAAGCATATACAAACACCTATAAGCCCGTTTGCGAACTTGAAAAAATTTATAGAGCTTCATTATGTAATCCGGATGTTGTCGGAATTTCAATCGGCACACGTCCTGACTGTGTTGATAATGATAAACTCAATTTGATTTCCGACATATCAAAAGATTACTATACTTGGCTAGAATACGGGTTACAATCCAGTCACGATAAAACATTATTAAAAATAAACAGGGGACACGATTACAATTGTTTTTTACGAGCATATGAAAAAACAAAAGAAAAAGGGATAAATGTTTGCGTACACGTCATTTTTGGACTTTGGGAAACCGGAGATGAAATTTTGCAAACCGCACAAAAGCTTGCTGATTTAAAAATTGACGGGATAAAAATACATATGCTTTGTGCTCTTGAAGGCACAAAACTTGCTCAGATGTACCAAAACAAAGAAATCGATTTTATGAGCGAAGATGAGTATGTAAATTTGGTATGTGATTTTTTGGAGATTTTACCTCCGTCGACAACAATTCACAGACTTGCAGGGAACGGGTTTCGTAAGACATTGATTGCTCCTCGTTGGCTTGGTGCTAAACTCGATTGCTTAAATAAAATCGATAGAGAATTTTTAAAACGAAATTCTTATCAAGGCTATAAATTTAATTAATAAAATTGTATTATTTTTACCCGTAAACACTTTACAAACGAATTATCATGTGAAATAATGTAGAAGTAGGAATGTAACAATTTGTGAAGCAAGATAGCAAAAATTATTTTCTGCGTTTTTATTAAATTTGAAAGCATTTTTAAATAGTGTGGAGAAATAATATGTTAGCAATTCAACCGGTATCAATGAATACTTATCCTCAAAAGGTTTCCTTCCAAAGACATGAAAGAGCAGATTTTGAAGATGATAAAGAATTTTTTGAACAACAAAAACGTGAAATAGAAGGATTGATTGATGATGACAGACTTCCAAAAGGAATGAAAAAATTCCTTAAAGGAGCAAATGTTATCACTGACGGTTTAATCTCCGGTTTTACGGTAGCATGTGCAACTATAGCCAGTGCAAATTGCGGGAAAAATACATTTACAAAAATAAAATCAAATAAATTTTTCAATACAGTATTAAAAGGCTTTGAACCAATAAAACAATATGCCGCAAAAGGAATAAAATTAATAAAAAGTTATGCGGGAAAAATTGTAAGAAAGTTATTGGGCGACGAAAAAGGTCAAAAAGTTGTTAATTTTGCTAAAAATACAATTACTAAAGTTGAAAAGTTCTTCAATAAATTAAATCCGTTTGAAAGTACGGATAAATTTGATAAGGCAACTGCAAAAACAGCAACCGGTCTTGGAGTCGGGGCAGGAGTAGCAAGTGCTTATGCAAAAACAGTTGAAAGATCAGAAGAGGATGCCAAAGTATAATGATGCCTAATGTAAATACCATAACATTTAATAGCAATTTAACTCCTGAACAAAGAGCACAACGTCGCCATGAGACACAAGAAGTTGCAGTTGGCGTAGGAGCCGCAGGGGTTACGGCACATGTTGGGGCTTCAAAAGGCACAATGCTTCGTAATATGTACGAAAAAGTTATTAAAACCTCTAAATTAACCGCACAAAATAATGAAATAGCAACAGGTATTTGGGCAAAGCTTGTTAAAAATACAAAACGTTTCAGCAACCACGCAATGAACTGGTTAAAAGGGTTTGAAAATACAAAATTTATAGGACCTATTATTAAAAGTCCTATTACCAAAAAACTTACAGGGGCATTTGGAGCTGTAACGGCTGTATTTGTCTTGATTTCAAGTTTGGGAGAAGCTTCTAAAAACGGTAAAATTACCATTTCAGATATAAAAGAAAAACTTGATATCGCAGCATAATAAAAAATTGAAATAATAAAAAAATCGTGCTAAGTTAATCTTATGCACGATTTTTTAATTAAAAAACTAAATACAAACAGCCTTGAAACAGAGCTTTTAAATATAGGTTATGATAAGTCTTATTCGTTTAAAGGAAAAGAAAAATTTGAATATTTGAATTTCAAAATTTTTAATATAACATCAGCACAAGGAAATATTTTAAAACAACTTGCACTATCAGTAGGTGCTGATTGTGCAACTCATAAACAAGTTATAACAGGAGAAATTCAAAATTCAGATTGCATTTTGGGTGGAAATATTTCGCAACTGCGTACTATTGCAAAAAAGCTTCAGCTTCAACCTTTTAGTCTGAAAGATTTAGGGCAAGTCATTGAAGAAAAAATAATAGAAAAAGAGCCGACAAAAACAAAAATAATGGGAATTTTAAATATTACTCCGGATTCTTTTTCAGACGGGGGTAAATATTATAGTGTCGAGAATGCGATACATCATTTGGAAGAACTTATAAACGACGGGGCTGATATTATTGATATCGGTGCAGAATCAACAAAACCCGGAGCAAAAGAAGTAAGCGCAGACGAACAATTGAAAAGAATTATTCCGGTTCTAAATTATATCAACAAAAACAAAATATCTATCCCTATCAGCATTGATACCAGAAACAGCGAAGTTGCAGATGTTTGTGCACCTTTAGGCGCATCCATTATAAATGATGTTTCAGGACTTGATTATGATAAAAATATGGCAAATATAGTCTCAAAACATGGACTAGAAGTTATTATTCAGCACAGCAAAGGTACTCCTGAAACCATGCAAAATAATCCGCAATATAATAATTTGATGGACGATATTTTTAAATCTCTTAAAAATAAAATTTATTATGCAATATCAAAAGGAATAAAAAAAGAGAATATAATTGTAGATGCAGGAATTGGATTCGGAAAATCACGAGAACAAAATTTTGAAATTTTAAAGCGTTGGAAAGAACTTCAAAGTCTTAATTGCCCAATTATGTTGGGAATTTCCAGAAAAAGTTTATTAAACATGCCCGATGCCTCGAACGAAGAAAAAGACTTGTACACACTTGCATTAAACAGCATTTTAATCAATGAAAATATTGATTATATAAGGGTACATAACGTAAAAATTCACAAAAAACTTCTTGAGATTTTCCCTTAAGGCACCGGATCATACCCTCCGGGATTCCCCGGATGACAGCGGCAAATACGTTTAATCCCAAGCCATAGACCTTTTAGAACCCCGTATTTTATTATCGCTTGCTTCATGTATTCGGAACAAGTAGGGGTAAACCTGCACACTGCCGGTGTAAATTGAGAAAACCACTGATAAATTTTTATAAAAAATAGTAATATCTTCTTCATTATCTCATTGTCCAAATTTTTATAATCTTACCTTTATAGCTTATTTCATCAGTTTTTGAGCCATATTTTTCGTATTCAGGTTTTAAATTCCCAAGCTTGTCTGTATTTTCTATATAATAAACTTCTGGAATTTCTATAAATTTTTCTTTTACCTGATTATAAAAATAATGTTTCTGATGTCTATATGTTCCATCATCTGCTACCTGTTGGCAATATACTCCCGGAACATATGTCGTTCTCAATTTTTTTGCAAATTCTTCAACATCCGAATTTACAGCCGAACTTAAATTATATTCATCATTTTTTTGAATATTTTTTTTCTGTTCTTTTTGGATTTGAATCACGCCAAAATTATTATCCTTCAACGGTATCGGATGAATAATATTTTGTGCTTTTTCCGGTTCTAATTTCCTTGATATAAATGCAGTATTAGTTTTTGCCGAACTAAAATGAATAATAACCAATATCCCTGCCAGCACAATACATACAACCGCAACAGTTGAATATTTCATAACTATCTCCTTTTAACAGAAGATTATACCACAATATTACTCGTTTTATAACTTGTTAAGTTAATAAATTTTATGATAAAATCAAATAAAATTTAAGGAGATGAATATGTTTAGTGCTTTTACTCAAAAATACTTAACTCCAAAAAATATTTTGTTTATAATCGCCACAATCTTATTGATTGTTTTAATATCAAAAATTCCTGATATTGCATTAATATTTTTTGCGGCATTTGTTATTGCTTGCTCTATGGAACCATTGATTCAAAGGCTTTCTGCAAAAATGAAACGAAGCAGTGCAAGTGCAATAGTTCTAATTGGTGGAATTGCAGCCGTTGTTTTGTTGTTTGTTCCTATAATCATTTTAGGCGGGAATGAAGTAAAATCTTTTGTAGATTCTCTTCCTCAACATGTAGAAATTTTGAAAAATTTTATTTTAAATATACCGTTTTTGAATAAAACAAACCTTGCAAATATGGATTTAGGCGGATTTATAACTACAGCATCAGGGTTCTCAACTCAAATAATAAATTTTGGTAAAAATATCGGCTCAGCATTTGTATATACACTAATATCAATTTTAATTGTTTACTACTTTATGGCAGATAAAGATACAATAAAAGGCGCTTTTTTAAAACTTTTTCCGACACCTATGAGAAAAAGGGCATCTGAAATATACGATTCATTATCAATAAAAATTGGCGGCTATGTTGTTGCACAAATTGCAACCATGGCAAGCATTGGAGTTGTAATAACAATAGGTTTATTGATTATGAAAGTCGATTATGCTTTGCTTTTAGGACTTATATCAGCATTATTTGACATTGTGCCTGTAGTTGGTCCAACAATTGCATTTTTTGTATGTCTGATTGCAGTATACAAATTTGGACCAATTGTGATGATACTGACTGCATTAATATTTGGGGCTGCCCAACTTATTGAAAACAATTTCGTACGTCCGTATGTATTCAGTAAATTACTAAATATTCACCCGCTATTAGTACTTTTATTTATCCTTTTAGCAGCAAAATTCTGGGGGATAATAGGAGTCATATTTGCTCCGGCAATAGCTGCACTTGCAGTTGTTTTACTGGAAGAAATTTATATGAAATCTATTGAATAATCTTGACATAATCGTTCGGTTATAATAATTTAGATATTGAAAGTGTCAGGCACGTCTCAGTGCGAAGCACTGATTGACAACTAAATATGGGCATGTGGCATGCCGAGCAGAGCCACGAGCACTCTGCCTCACAAAACGATTAAGTATCGTTTTGTGAGAGGGCGAGAGTCCGACAATTATGTCAGTAATGAATATTCTGACTAATTGGAGGCGGTGGCGTTTAATGCGAGGCTCAGCACACAACCGTTAAATGACAACTAAATATGGGCATGTGGTGGAATGGTAGACACGCTAGTCTTAGGAACTAGTGCGCAAGCGTGGGAGTTCGAGTCTCTTCATGCCCAGTTTAAAAGAGTGATACAGTTTTCTGTATCACTTTTTCAATATAAAAATTAGGAGTTTTATATAAGTGGAATACAAATTAAAAAATGGCAAGAATGTATTAATTGGTGCAAAAATAAAAATATTACACAAATTGAATTAAGTGTCGTTGAGGATAATAAATCTGCAATAGCTATGTATGAAAGCTTTGGTTTTAAAACAACAGGAACTATTCCCAAAGCTATGCACTATCAAGATGGCATATACAAAGATGAAAAGTTCATGATTTTAGAGTTGTAAAACTATCGCAAACATTGTATCGAAAATTAACAAAAAGTATACTGTTTTTTAATCAAAAATTTATTTGTGTTACAATTATTTTAAGGATTTGTTCTGTAAAATAGGAAGAAAATTGCGGGTATGATAGATAATGCAGAAAATATAAATAATTCATCTACAAAAGTTTCTATAATTGTTCCGGCATATAATACAGAAAAATATATCTCCAAATGCTTATCATCATTGGTAAATCAGACAATTAAAGACATCGAAATAATCATTGTAAACGACGGCTCTACAGATAATACAAAAGATATAATTTCTTCATTTGCCAACGAAAATAATAATATAAAAATAATTAATCAAGATAACTTAAAGCAAGGGGCAGCACGGAATAACGGGATAAAAATTGCATCCGGTGAATATATAGGGTTTGTAGATTCCGATGATTGGGTTGATTCGGATTATTTTGAAAAACTGTATTGCGCCGCAAAGAAATACGATTCCGATATTGCACTTGCAACAAATGTTAGAACAGGCAACGGAAAAACAAAAAAACGAATAAGCATCCTTAAAGAAGAATTTATTACAAATATGCAAGGCAAAATGGATGCTTGCCGTCTCTGGAAAGACGGCTGCCCTACCAATAAAATATACAGAACAAATTTACTGAGAAAATACAATATTTTATACCCCGAAGGAGTTTATTGTGAGGACAAGATTTTTACAACAAAATCCGTTTATTACGCAAACGGAATAGTTACCGTACCTGGCATATATTACTATTATTTCAGAAATCCTGATTCAACTGTTAATTCAAGAAAAGGGAAACGCAATAAACCCAGAAGAAATGACCGAGATACCGCAAGAAGGGAAGTTTTGGAATTTTTAAAATCTCAGAAAGCAGAATTAAGGGATGGTGATTTTTGGGCAACAAAAAAAGAAGTTAAATGTTGTAAAATTCCGATTTTTAAACAGGAAGAAAGCTTCCGCACCGCAAGAATTTCAATATTCGGGTTAAAGCTGTTTCAATATAGTTTAAAGGAGAATGATAATGAATGATACTCCTTTAGTAACAGTTTTTCTTGTAACTTATAACCACATTGACAGTTTTGAAAAAGCAATACAAAGCGTGTTGGTACAAAAGACCAATTTCCCATTTCAAATTATTGTCTTAGACGATGCATCCACTGATGGGACATCAGAACTTGTAAAAAAATATGCAAATATCCCGAATGTAAAAATTGTAATAAGGGAAAAAAATTCTCACGGCAAAAATACATACATGGCTTTAAAGGAAATTAATACAAAATATTACGCAATATTAGAAACAGACGATTACTGGTGCGATGAAAATAAATTACAAATGCAGGTTGATGCATTGGAGAATAATCCGGATTGCTCATTTTGCGCTCATAACACACTAATTAACTATGCAAATACAAAACAAACTCGAAATTATATTTATAGCGAAACAAAAAAATATACGTTTCCGCCAAAAAGAATGACCCCGAGACATTATATTGAGCCGCATACGTCATCCAGATTATATCGAACAGAATGTTTAAATTTAGATGAAATTAAAAACTATCTTATTGCCACTTATGATATTGCAAACAATTTTTATTTTCTCACAAAAGGGAATTTATACTATATAGACAAAGTCATGTCTGTGTATAATTACAATTCAAAAGGAATTTACACCGGGATTTCTTCATATCAACAACGTTATAAAAGTGCATCAATAATACAAATAATAAATGAAGAATTTGATTATAAATATAACTATTTATTGGCAAGATATTTTTCGACAAGATTAAATTTAGATTTTGTTACATATTTTATTTTAAAATTATCTAAAAATAAGAAGTTTTTATCTAAATTTTACAATAAAATTCTAGAATCTTATAAGAAGAATTATTTAGGAAATTGGGAACAAAAACCAATTGCAAAAATTAATATTCCTTTAGGGAAAAGAAAACGTATTGTTTTTGAACTAAGGAGGGAGAAAAACAGAGCATGAAATTACTAGTTACCGGAGGCGCCGGATTTATCGGGAGTTGTTTTGTAAGGCATATTTTGAATAAATACTCCGATTATAAAATTATAAATTTGGATGCCCTTACTTATTGCGGGAATATAGAAAACCTCAAAGATATCGAAAATAATCCAAACTATGAATTTGTTCAAGGTAATATTTGCGATAAAAAATTGGTAAGAGAACTAATTGAAAATGTTGATTGTGTTGTAAATTTTGCAGCAGAATCACATGTTGATAACTCAATTAAAAGACCTGAGATATTTATAGAAACAAATGTTCAAGGGACATTAAATCTTTTACAGGCAAGCAAAGAACTTGGGGTAGACAGATTTTTACAGGTTTCAACAGATGAAGTATACGGAACTTTAGGGAAAACAGGGTATTTTTATGAAACGACACCATTAGCACCAAACAGCCCTTACTCGGCTTCAAAAGCCAGCGCGGATTTGCTTGTTAGAGCATATTATGAAACATATAAATTACCTGTTCTAAATACAAGATGTTCAAATAATTACGGACCGTACCAATATCCGGAAAAATTGATTCCTTTCTTTATCTCAAAACTTTTAAAAGGGGAAAAAGTGCCTGTTTACGGCGATGGTTTAAATGTTAGAGATTGGTTGTATGTATATGACCACTGCGAGGCAATAGATACAGTTTTACATAAAGGAAAAATTGGGGAAGTATACAATATTGGCGGTCATAATGAAAAAACTAATTTGGAGATTACGCATTTAATACTCGACGCAATGGGTAAAGATGAATCATCAATAATTTATGTCGCAGACAGATTAGGTCATGACAGACGTTATGCAATTTCTAACGATAAAATTTCAAACGAATTAGGATGGTCTCCTTCAATCACTTTTGAAAAAGGTATTAAGCTTACAATTGATTGGTATTTATCTAACCAAGATTGGATTAAACATATTGAAAATAAACGAGAGGCAGCAACCGTATGAAGGGAATTATTTTAGCCGGAGGTAGCGGGACAAGATTATATCCCACAACAATGGTAACTTCAAAACAATTATTACCTGTTTATGATAAACCGATGATTTATTATCCGTTATCTGTTCTTATGCTTGCAGGAATAAAAGATATCTTAATCATTACAACAGAAAAAGATATGCCGGACTTCAAAAAATTATTAGGGGATGGTGAACATTTCGGAATTAATTTAACTTACAAAAAACAAGATGCTCCTAACGGCTTAGCAGAAGCATTCATTATCGGGGAAGAATTTATCGGCAAAGATAGCGTGATGCTTATTCTTGGGGATAATATTTTCTTTGGACCGAGATTTTCCGGGACTTTAAAATATCGTTCAAAAACTATAGAAAACGAAGGTGGAGCTTGCATTTTTTCATACCCTGTTAAACAACCTGAGAGATTTGGAATTGTTCAATTTGATAAAAATGATAAAATTTTATCTCTGGAAGAAAAGCCTCAAAATCCAAAATCTAATTATGCAGTTACAGGACTTTATATTTATGACAATAAAGTTATTGAATATGCAAAAAATCTTAAACCATCCGACAGAGGAGAACTTGAAATAACAGATATCAATAAAATCTACCTACGCAATAAGGAACTTAAGATGGAAAAACTCGGCAGAGGTTTTGCATGGCTTGATACTGGGACACATTCTTCTTTACTTCAAGCAGGACAATACGTTCAAACGATTGAAGAAAATCAAGGAATCAAAATTGCCTGCATAGAGGAAATTGCATTTAGAATGAGATTTTTATCCAAGAAGAAAATTCTTGAAAATATTAAAAATGTAAAAAATAATGAATACTATGATTATGTTAGGAAGTTGGTTAAATGAGCACTCAATTAAAAGAAAAAATATTTGTGACAAAATCTTTTATGCCGCCCAAAGAAGAATATTTTAGCTTTGTAAACAGAATATATGAAAACGGACAATTAACAAATCAAGGTCCGTTATTAAAAGAGTTGGAACAAAAATTAAGTGAATTTTTGCACGTTGAGAACTTCCAATATGTTACAAATGGGACAATTGCATTACAAATCGCATTAAAGGCTTTAGGAATAGAAGACGGCGAAATTATTACAACACCATTTTCTTACGTCGCAACAACATCATCTATTTTATGGGAAAAATGTAAGCCGGTTTTTGTCGATATTGAGCCGGAGAATTTTACAATTGATGTTGACAAAATAGAAGCAAAAATTACACCTCAAACACGAGCAATCATGCCTGTTCATGTGTTTGGTTATGCATGTAATGTTGAAAAAATTCAAGAAATTGCGAATAAATATAATTTAAAAGTCATTTATGATGCTGCGCATGCCTTCGGTTCAAAATTTAAAGGAAAATCACTTTTAAGTTACGGCGACATATCTACTTGCAGTTTTCATGCTACAAAACTTTACCATACAATTGAAGGCGGCGCTTGTGTGGTTAAAGATAACAACATCTCTGAGAAATTAGATTTAATCAAGCGTTTTGGCAATATTGGAGAAGAGCACTATTGTTTGGGTATAAATGCAAAACAATCGGAATTTAATGCTGCGATGGGTCTTGCGAACTTGCCGTATATTAAAGAAATCATTGAGAAAAGACAAAAGATTTCACAATTATATGACAATGAACTTGAAGGTATAGTTCAAAGACCAAAAGCGCAAGAAGATTTAGATTATAACTACGCATATTATCCTGTGCTATTTAAAAATGAGACAGAACTCTTAAAAGTTTTTGAAGCATTGCATGAAGAAGGGATTTATCCGAGAAGATATTTTTACCCGAGTTTAAATAAATTATCATATTTAGACACATATGACTCGTGCCCGATTTCAGAAAATATTTGTTCAAGGATAGCATGTTTGCCGCTCTATCCGACTTTGGAATTGAGTGTAGTTGAAAAAATTTGCAAAATTATAAAAGCAACAATAAGTAATTAAAAATAAGAGGATATTATAATGTTTGTCAAAAAAATAAATAATCATTTAGTATTTAATTTTTTAGGAGTAAAATTAAAAATCAGGTATGATAACGATTCAATATTCCCATACAAACGAAAAGAAAAGCGAATAAAGAAATATAAGTACGTACACTTAATGAACAACGGCATACATTCTATTAATATTTTAAATTTTATAAATAAATATTTTGACAATAATGAACATTGTTTTGTTTTTCCGTGTGTAATGTTTGAAAAAACAAAACAAATTCTTGACGGAGTTGAAAATGTTTTTTATTGTCCTATAAACAATATTGACCTAAAAGTTACTGACAAAATTATTATTCACGGTCTATTTGATTATAACTTAATCAAGCAACTGTATAAACACAAAAAATATTTACCTAAAACATATTGGTTCATTTGGGGTGGAGATTTATATAATGAACCAATTGATAACAAAGAAATATATGTAAAAAGCCATGTATCAGGTATTCTGACCTCATTTGACAAAGATGTTTATGAAGAAAAATACGGGAAACCTAAAAGTTATTTTGATGTAACATATCCACACGGGATAGATATTTCTATGATAAAAAGCAATAAATCAAAAGATTATATTCATATACAAATAAATAATTCCGCAGATGAAACAACTCTTGAAATGCTTGATATTTTGTCTAAATTCAAAGATGAAAAAATCAAAATTTCAACAATTCTTTCTTACAAAACCGTAGGTCATCAGAACATACAGATGCAAATTATGAAAAAAGGCTATGAAATATTCAAAGAAAAGTTTAATCCGTTGATTGAATTTTTGCCGGAAGAAGAATATGCAGAACACCTTGCATCTGTTGATATCTATATTTCAAACCAAAATCGCCAGCAAGGAAACGGGAATGCCACACTTATTCACAGTCTTGGCGGCAAAGTATTTTTAAAACATGATACAAGCGTTTATAAAAAGTATAATTCAATAGGGATGAAGATATTTGACACTTATGAAATTCCTAATCTGAATTTCGAAGAATTTTGCGCTTTTGACGAAGATGAAAAACAAAAAAGCATTTCTATTTTAAAAGAAAGAATGAAAGATGAAACAAAAGTAAACCAATGGAAAAATTTCTTCGAATCAGACATAAGAACAAAATGCACTACAAATAGTGATATACACGCCTTGAATGGTGAGTGGGGGGGGTAGAACCCGCTCATAGCAAGGCTTTTGACAGTTTAGCAAACCAAAATATTATATATTTAAGCGACATCTTTGACAAAAAAGATGCCGCTTAATTTTGCATAAAAAAGGGAAATAAAAATGAAAATATACAAGCAAAATAAAAATATAAAAATTAAAAATATAAACAACTCGTTCAATAACAGATATAAAAGACAATATAGTTTTTGCGGGATTAAATTTACCGTAAAAAATAAAGAAAAGATTGAATTTTATAAAAGAAAAAAAGAAGAAATTCGCAGAAAAAAATATGAGCCGATTATTGAGGAAATGAATAGCCTCAAAAAATTTCATAACGACGATGATTATATAATAACTTGCTGCATCACAACATATAACCACGAAGCAACCATCGCAAAATGTATTGAAAGTATATTAGCGCAAAAAACTCAATACAAATACATTATCAAAATATTTGATGATTGTTCAACTGACGATACTGTTGAAATTTGCAGTGAATACGCAAGAAAATATCCGGACAAAATTGAATACGTACTGCAACCGGTTAATACGAAAGCAAAACAGGCTTCTGCATTTTTCAGAAATATAAAAACAAAATATTATACTTGTATTGATGGGGATGATTATTGGTGTAATGAAAATAAACTTGAAATGGGCATAAACTTTTTGGAAAATCATCCGGATTATGTGATATGGGCTCATGATACACTATTTAAAAATGAAATAACAGGCAATGAATATTCATACGTTCATGCTCATTTGGGGTTTAAAGAAATTAATAACCCCGTAACTTATGATAATTTTGTTTATTTACATTTGTCGGCAAGAATACACCGAAACGTTATTGATTGGGAAACAGAATATTTACGTAACAGGAAAAGAGATATTTTTATTTACCATGCCACACTTGATAAAGGATTGATGTACTATCAAGATGAAATAATGTCTATTTACACATTTAGTAAAAATGGAGTATTTTCTAAACTAAGTCATTTAGAAAGCAGATATTCTAATTTTTATTCATACTACACAATAAATAAATATTTGTCCTACCGGCACGACAACTATTTTTCAGCAGCAGCAGGCAGTAATATAAAATTGTATAAAAAAATATTTGGGAAAAAACTTGGCTGGGCAATTTTTATGATTCGCTGCCGCAATAAAATTCTAAAAAAAATTCTTGATGAAAAAAGGGCATCTCTTGATAGAATTGAACATGGGCACCAATTATTTTCTTATGACGAATACAAACAAGTTGCTGAGATTGCGAACCAACAATAACATATAATTGATAAATAAGTTCCTTTTTGTTATGCTTTTAGTATTAGAATGAGAGCAATATTAGAAAGATTGTAATTTAGCAAGGGGTTCAGATGAAAAAAACAGCAATAATGCAGCCATATTTTTTCCCGTATCTTGCATATTGGCAAGCTATTAATGCTGTTGATAATTATGTCGTTTACGACGATGTCACATACATAAAAGGCGGTTGGATTAACAGGAATAATATTCTTGTTAACGGCAAGGCTTGCCTTATTACGCTACCTTTAAAACAATCTTCTTCGTTCAAAAATATTAATGAAATTGAAATTATTGATAATCAAAAAATTTTATCAAAACTTTTAAAAACTATTCAAATGGCTTATTCTAAGGCGCCTTATTTTAAAGATGTTATGCCGATGATTGAAGATTTAATTTTAAATAACACAAATATCGCACAACTCAATTACAATTCAATCTTAAAAATATGCGCTTATCTGGATATCAAAACAAACATAATACTGTCATCACAACTTGAGAAAGATAATTCGCTTCATGCACAGGATAAAGTTATTCATATCAACAAACTGCTTGATTCCGATGTTTATATCAACGCAATCGGCGGTCAAGAGTTATATGAAAGTGAATCATTTAAACAAAACGGCATAGATTTAAAATTTATAAAAATGGGCGATATAAAATATCCTCAATTTAAAAACGAATTTGTACCGAATTTGTCAATCATCGACGTTATGATGTTCAATTCACCGGAACAAATTCACCAAATGCTTGAGGATTATACTCTTGTAATGCATGTGGTGGGGGGGGGTAAAACCCTCTCATAGTAAGGCTTTCAGCCTATTATTATATAAAAATATTAAAGCAAGACGACATTCAGTTTTACCTGAATGTCGTCTTGCTGCGTAATGACATAAATAAGAAAACAATTGCAAAACTATAAGGAGAATATTATGTTAAATAATTCACTAAACAACACAAATTTGATTAAAACAAAAACACCACAAAAAACTTTAGCTATAATGCAACCGTATTTTTTCCCATATATTGGGTATATAAGTCTGATAAAAAATACAGACAAATTTATTTTGTTTGATACAGTTCAATTTATACGTCATGGTTGGATAGAAAGAAATAGAGTTTTAAAACCAGAATTAGGGTGGCAATATGTAGGCGTTCCACTAGCAAAACATGAACAAAGTACATTAATTAAAGATATTAAAATTGACAATTCACAAAATTGGAAAGATAAATTATTAGCACAACTTCAACATTACAAGAAAAAATCTCCTTTTTATAAACAAACAATTAATGTTATACAAAAAGGTTTAGATACTGATACTGATAGCATTGTTAAAATGAATTATTCGACATTAAAATCAGTTTGTGAATATCTTGAAATACCTTTTGATTGTGAAATCTTTTCAGAAATGAATGTGGAAGTCGATACCGTAAATGCACCTGATGAATGGGCTCTAAATATTTGTAAGGCTATTGGCTATAAAGAATATTGGAATCCTCCGGGAGGAATTGAATTTTTTGATCGTTCAAAATATGAAAAAGCAGGGATTGATTTAAAATTCCAACAAGTTAATATAACACCTTATCCACAAAGACGAGGTCCTGAAAATATAGAAACGGGGTTGTCAATCATCGACGTTATGATGTTCAATTCACCGGAACAAATTCACCGAATGCTTGATGATTATGAGTTATTATAAATAATTTTATGTTAAAATAATCATATGGTAAATACTAAAGAAATCGGCGGATATTTTGGCTTAGCGCTTGAAAAAAAAGCAACAGTTTCAACAGATGTTGTTGCACTAAACGATGCCAGAAACTGCCTAAGATACATCATTAAAGCATTTGAGATTAAAGAAATATATCTGCCGTATTATACCTGCCCTGTTGTTTGGCAAGCAGTTCAGAAAGAAAATTGTAAAATACATTTTTATCATATCGATAAAAATTTTATGCCCATTGATGATTTGCCACAAGACGCATTTATTTTATACACAAATTATTTTGGGATTTGCGCAAAAAATGTTAAAGAACTTGCACTTAAATATAAAAACCTAATCATTGATAATGCCCAAGCATTTTATATGCCAAAATACGGCATCGCATCATTCAATTCAATCAGAAAATTCTTTGCCGTCTCAGATGGTGCATTTTTAGAAAGTGACAAAAAACTTGATGAAGAATTTGAACAAGATACTTCATATCAAAGATTTTCGCACTTATTAAAGCGAGCAGACGTGAGCGCCAATTTTGGGTACGGAGATTTCCAAGAGAATGAAATCGCTCTCGAAAATGAACCGATAAAAAAAATGTCAAATTTAACGCTGACCCTGTACAAAAGTTTTGATACTGATTATGCAAAGAAAAAACGACTTGAAAATTTCAATTTTTTAAGCGTCTTATCATCAAAAAATGAACTGGAAATTGAGCTTGATAAAGACGACGTTCCTATGGTTTATCCGTTCTTATTCAGGGATGAAAAATTACGACAAAAACTTATTAAAAATAAAATCTATGTTGCACAATACTGGTCATCAATGCCTCAAGAGTACGAAGAAGGCATTTTTCAAAAATATATCTTGCCACTCCCAATAGATCAGAGGTATTCAAAAGACGATATGGAACGAATTTTGGAGGTTATAAATGGCTGATAAATTGCTTGTTTTAGGTGCTACAAAAATGATTGGAGACTTACTACAAAATAATACTAATATTGCGCAATTAAATTACAATGCAATAATAAAAATTTGTAATTATTTAGGAATCAATACAAAAATTATTCTTTCATCTGAACTTAACAAAGATAATTCACTTCATGCGCAAGACAAAGTTATAAATATAAATAAACTACTTGGTTCAGGCATTTATATCAACGCTATTGGTGGTCAAGAATTGTATAATCGCAAAACATTTGCACAAAATGGAATTGAATTAAAATTTATAAAAATGAACGAAATTAAATACCAGCAATTTAAAAACGATTTTGTGCCAAATTTATCAATCATTGATGTTATGATGTTTAATTCCGTTGAAAAAATAAAGGAGATGCTAAACAACTATGAACTTATATAAAAATAAAAAATTACTGATACTAGGAGGTAAGCCAATTGGCTCTATTGATATTGTAAAATATGCAAAATCATTAGGTTGTTATGTTATAGTTTGTGATTATCTTCCAAAAGAGCAGTCTCCTGCGAAACAATTTGCAGATGAGTGCTGGGATTATTCAACTGCTGATGTTGATAAAATTGTTGAGCGTGCCAAACGAGAAGGCATAAATGCAGTATTCACAGGAGTTCACGACTTTAATATTGCACGATGTCAAGAAGTCTGTGAAAAATTAAATTTACCATTTTATGTTGATAAAACAACAATGATAAATGCATCTAATAAACAATATTATAAAAATGTATTTGCGCATTTTGATATTTCATTAATTCCTCAATATAAAATTGAAGATAAAAAAATGTTTCCGGTTCTTTTGAAACCTGTGGATGGCTCCGGCGCATATGGATTAAAAATTTGTTATTCAGAAGAAGAATTCAAAGAGAATCTTCCTAAAGCACTGGAATATTCAAATAAAAAAGAAGTTTTAATTGAAAAATACATAGAAGATAAAGAAGAAATTACAACAGTTTATATTATTAAAGACGGCATCCCTTATCTTGCCTCTGTAGCTGATAGGATTGTTAAGCATTTTGCTAATGCTCTTATTCCGCTCCCTGTTCAGTATATTTGGCATTCTAAATATCTTGATTTGTGGGAAAAAACGGTAGATGACAAAATGAAAAAAGCAATTCAATATATGGGTCTACAAAACGGAATGTTGTTTATTCAATCTATTGTTAAAGACGATATAATAATGCCGTATGATATAGGTTTTAGGTTGTCCGGAACACAGGAGCACATCATTTTGGAAGAAATGTGTGGTTATAATCCACTAAAGCTTTTAACGGATTATGCAATAAACGGTAAATTCGGTGACGAAAGCCTTATTTCAAAAATTAATCCGCATTTTAAAGGTGTAGCAACTCAAATAACTTTTTTGGTTAAACCTGCAACCATATCTCAATTTGTTGGGCTTGAAAATGTTGAAAAAATGCCTCAAGTTATTCGAATAATCAAAAATAAGCAAGAGGGCGAAATAATTCCGACAAGTGCACTTGGAACTTTAAATCAAGTCGCTTTGAGAATATTTGTAAAAGAAAATTCAAAAGAAAATTTGTATAGTATAGTAGATTACATAAGAGAACAGATAAAAATCATTTCAAATGATGGAGAGGATATAATAATATAATGAAATTATTGGAAAAAATTTTTAGCATAAAAAATATAGATACTAAAAAAGTTATCACCATTTTGGGGATAAAAATTAAGTTCAAAAACAAATACAAAATTCTTCAACTTCAAAACAAAGAATTGGAAAATAAATTAAAAAATTTAGAAATTGAAACTAAAAAATTTGAAAACAAATTAAAAAATTTAGAAATTGAAACTAAAGAATTTGAAAACAAATTTGACAATGACTTAAATTCAAAAACAAAAAAATTAGAAAATGATTTTGAAACCAAGCTGCAAAATAATGCCGAAAATGCAGAAAAACTGATAAAATCAACAAACAAAACAACTAATGAATATTTAATAAAAAAATTAAGAGAAAATAATTATGAAAGATTGCTTGCAGATTACAAACTCTGCGGCTTTTCTCAAGAATTATTAAAAGAATTTGAAACTCTCGCACGCTCAAAATACTGCTGGTTGGTCGAAAATAACAATCTCTGGCTTTTGTATATGCAAGTGATGATAGAAAATGATTGTACTGATGAACTTGAGTGTACCATCAAAAAGTACATGCATTTTCATAATCTCAAAGGTGTCGAAAATTTCCCAGTAGTTGCAAATCATTTTTATAAACAGGGCTATACGAATGAGCGAATAGAGAAATCCTCAAAGATATTTGAAAAACTAAAAGCATCTGAGGGCAAATTCGCCGAATTAATAAAAGGCAAATCAATAGCAGTTGTAGGGAACGGTCCTGTTGAAGTCGGCAAAGGTCACGGGCAAGAGATTGATAATCATGATATTGTAATACGTTTCAATGAATTCCATACGGAGGGAGATTATGCAAAAGATTACGGCTCAAAAACAGATGTTTGGGTAAATTATTCGGCCAATCAGGATTTTTGCAATTTTGACAAGAATATTGATTGCAAGTTGTTCTTATGGATTTTCGATTCTTTATATTTCCGCAGAGATATAGCCTTAGAAAATATGTTTTCAGTTATTGATAAAGAATGGGATATCTATGGAATAGATACAGCCAAAGAAATTTGGAATAAATATCAATTTTACCATTCTCCGACAACAGGATTTTATTTAATAATGCATCTGTACAATCTGCGAAAAACATTTGAAAACATTGATTTTTACGGGTTTAAGTTTTTAGAAACCGATAATAGTTCGCAATTGCATTATTTTGCAGGTGATGATTCATTCGAAGCACATCCTTGGCATAATTTTGATGCAGAAGCTGAATTTTTAAAACATTTTATAAATAAAACATAGGAAATAAAACATGAACAATAAAGAAGTTACAGCAATAATTGTTGCAAGAAAAGGCTCAGTAAGAGTTCCGGGAAAGTCGTTGCTTAAAATTAACGGAGTTTCATTAATTGAACGAAAGATTCTGCAACTAAAACAATGCAAACATATAGATAGAATTGTTTTGGGCTCTGATTCAGATCAAATGCTTGAGATTGGGGAAAAAGCAGGAGCAGAAATCGTTAGACGTCCGGATTATTACTGTGATGAAGAATTGGCTTCTGCAAATGAAATGATTAAAAATATGATGGAACTTGTAAAAACAGATGTTGTAGCATGGACACATTGCACAAATCCGTTTATTTCTCCTGAAACATACGATAAGGCGATAGAAACATTCTTCCAAAATCAAGGGAAATATGATTCTTTGCTTTCTGTTGTTCGTTTTCAAGAACATTTGTGGGATGATAAAATGCAGCCATTAAATTATGACCCGTATGCTCCAAGACATACACCATCAAGAGAATTACCCGTATATCATTTCCAAGATGGCGGCATTTTTATTCAGCCATATGACCAAATGAAAAGTAACAATTATTTCTTCGGTCAAAAGCCATATCTGTTTGAAATCCCTGAAAATGAATTTTTAGATATTAATACAGAATGTGATTATAGAAAAGCACTTGTTTTTAGCCAAATATATAAATTAGGAGTAAATAAATTATGAAAACAGTTTTTATAACAGGCGCAAGCGGGATTTTTGCACAAAAAATAATAAATTTATTTAATGATAACTCTTACAATGTTATTGCTTCGTCAAGAAATATTGACAATATAAACAGAATTAACGGAGTAAAATACATAAATAATGATGATATTATAAGCACTGACATCCTGAAAAATGTAGATATTATTATCAATTGTGCATTCCCGAGAAAGCAAGAACCGCAAATTTTGACAGAAGCAATACAATTTTATGATTGCCTTGTTTTGCGAGCAGTTGAAATGAATGTTAAAGGAATTGTGAATATTTCCAGCCAATCGGTATACGACAGTTACAGACAAATGCCGGCAACCGAACATACTACTCCTAAGCCATTTGATAATTACGGATTGACTAAATATGTACAAGAACTCTTGGGACTTGCGACAGTCCAAAATTCAAACACAACAAGACTTACAAATATCAGACTGGCAAGTCTTATAGGAATAGAATACCCTGAAAGGGTTATAAATAAGATAATTAAAAATGCACATACATCACATAAAATTTCAATTAATAATGATAAAAATGTATTTGGGTATTTTGATGTCAATGATGCCGCAAAAGGAATTTACAAATTTGTGACAAACTCATCTCCGGACAATTGGGAAACAATTTATAATCTGGGTGCTAAATATGAAGAACAAAAAGATTTTGAATATATTGCAAGATGTATTCAAAAATTATTTGAAAAACACAATATTAGCGTAGATCTTGATATTACAAATGCACAAAAAGCTGACAAACTATGTCTTCTTGACTCGAGTAAATTTTATAAAACCGCAAATTGGGAACCCGAAACAACACTGGAACAATCTATCGAAAAAATTTTTAATATGTTATTGTAATATAATTAAACAAATTTAAAGGAATTAAAGTTGAAACCGAAAATATCAATAATAATCCCCATATACAATATGGAATTATATCTGAAAGAAACACTTGATAGTGTCGCTAACCAAACTCTAAAAGATATTGAAGTAATTTGTGTAGACGATTGTTCGACGGATAATACTTTCAAAATATTGGAAGAATACGCACAAAACGATAGTCGATTTATTGTTATTCATAATGAACAAAATATGGGATTAGGACTTACAAGAAATATCGGACTTGATGCAGTATCAGGAGAATTCATTATGGGACTTGATGCCGATGACTTTCTTGAAGCGGATGCTTGTGAAATTCTTTATAACAAAATTAAGCAAAATCAAAGCCAAGTTTTATATTTCAACTTTTATAATTACAATAATGACAAAAAACTAACCGGCATCAATAAAGCATACACAAATGCACTAAAAAATCTTGAAAACAAAGGGAATGTAAATGTTAGGAATTCTTATATCCCATATATAGGTTTCTTTTATATTTAACAAGTTTTATAAAAGAGAATAACATACGATTTGGGGAAATTTATACATGCGAAGATGTGCCGTTTTCAGCAGAAGTTACCCTAAAAGCAGATAAAATTTCTTTTTTGAATAAGCATCTATACTATTACAGGCGATACAATGAAAATGACGAAAACAGACAGGAAGTAATTAAAAAAAGGCTGGAGCTCTATGAAGAAAATATTGATATTCGCCACAACGTATATAATTATGTGGTTAATTATAAAAATTCCGGCTCATACAAAAGAACTTTTATCATATACTATATAAACAAAATCATTAAATTGTACAAATTATATTACCCTCAACTCCCTCTGAAACAAAAAATTAAACTGTATAAAAAGATTAGAAATTATTTTAAAACAGTTAAAAAAGACTTTAACGTACTCGAGATAAAAAATCAAATAAATTATAAAACGTTTAAAAAAATTATAAAATGCCCTAATATATTCTTCTTTAACTGTTCCGAATATATAGAATCAATCTTATACAAAAAATAATATTTTTATTAAAGATTTTTTTGGTTTTGTCCGTATAATATAAAGTAGTGAATATTAAGACTTAACATGTAAAGAAATGTAAAGCGATAAAATGAAAAATAGCAATTTATTAGCAAATTATGTTTTTAAATACATGTAGGTCTAAAGTGTAAGGACAATAATGTTTCAAGAATCTTTAGAACTATACATCAGAAGACTTATAGACTTTCTGCAATACACAAAAAACTATATAATCAGGACTAATCCGCTAAAAGCAATGTCTGTTTCAATTGTAGAAGGAATAAAAGATTTTCTGACAATAAAAAAGAAATTAAAAATGGCTCAGTACAGGCTAAATTATCATCAGCACCAGTTACAAAAAATGGAACAGCTAATAGCCGAAAACTCTGACCACAATTTCTTAAAGGGTTCCAATCTGGATCAGAAAAGGTAGAAAAAATGGGATTATTGGTAGCAACAATACAAAGACGTCAATTAAAAATGGAAAGGTCCAATTTGCAATTTCAGTTATTGTTGATTACCAAAGGAATTGCAGCCGCACAAAAATCAACAAACGAATTGATGCAGGTCGGCACCGATTATGAATCAGATTCAATAATTGCAAAAAGATTACAAGAAAGACAATATAAATTTAAACTTTTAGAAGAGTCTTTAAGCCTTCAAAAAGAAGAAATTCAAACACGATTACAGGAAATAGATACCGAATTGAAATCCGTAGAAGAAATGATTAAGGGCGAAATTCAAGACTTATTCTCTTATGGAAGCAAGTAAACTAAATTCCTGTGCTCATGAATAAGTTGATTATATCATTCATAGCAATTGCTTGTTTTTGATATTGTTGACCTTTAAGCTCAAGTGATGCTATTTGTTTTCTGAAATCAATAATATCTTTTTGACAATTTCTTGCTCGAGAAGCTAAGTCTTCTTGAACATGCTGCGCTTCTTGTATAACAGATTTCATTGGAATTCCGAGAGCCTCAATAGTTTGTCGAATGATAATAGCACCGGTTTGTTTTGATACTCCGGCAGGGAGCTTAGCAATCAAACGATTAAGAATAGCAACATTATTCGGATACTCATAATCTGACTGATTTTCGGCAAAATTAGCACTGCCTAAATTTTGACTTATAGTATTTTGAAAAATTACATCAACATCTTTATGTCCGGATTTGTCATTCAATATAGAACTCACATCAATAGAAGGTTTTGGAGATTGCACTTCCTGAAATGTTTCTTCAGCAAAATCCTCTTCTTGAGGATATTCATTGGCAACAGTTTCCTGCACTTCAACATCATCACTAATACTATCCTCAATTTCTACAGGCTCAGCTTCAACAGGTTGATTGTGCATTTTTAAAGCTTCAACAATCTTTTTCCCAACATTATCACTAATCTTATCAGTCATGTTAACCTCTTTGAAAAAACTCTATTCTCATATCGATTATATAAAAGACATACAATTTTTGCAAGAAAATTGCAATTTGTTAAACTTGTAAGCATAGAGTATTTATGATAGCATTTAGTCAAACGAGGTTATTAAATGGATGCGATTGAAATAAATAATATAGAAGCCCTGTCTTATGGTGAAAATCCACACCAATGTGCAGGGATTTCCAAAATTTCAGATGGGATAGAATACGAAATTTTAAGCAGAAACAAGAATTTGGAGTATATAGATTACATTAATTTGTCTGAAAATGTAAAGTTATTAGCCGAATTTTTTGATGTTAATTCTTCTGTTATTTCAAAAGAAGGTTTTATTTGCGCTGTTGCGCTTGGAACAACAACAGAAGACGCATTTACAAAAGTCATGGAAACCGACCCTATTTCAATTACCGGCTCAACTGCAGGATTTTCAAAAGAGATTGGTATAGAAGTTGCAAAATTATTAAAAACACTCAAAATAAAAAATGTTATCTCTACCGGCTATTCAAAAGAAGCGTTTTCGTATCTTTTAGATACCGATATAAACATGGTAGTTGTTAAAACTCCGCTGCACGAAATACAAGGCTTTTGTACAAAAGATATTAAAGTAACACCGTTTGGCATACTGGTACAGGAACAGAACACAAGCAAACTTTCAAAAGAAAATTTTAATGTTGTATCCCAAACAAAACCTACAAAAGAGCAGATTGAAGATGCAGTTTTTGCATGGAAAATTTCTAAGCATCTGAAATCATCTTCTGTGGTTATTGCAAAAGATTTGAATGCTGAAGCCATAGTAAACAGCCGTTCAAATATGGTGGTTGCGGTAGAAAGTGCAATGGACTTAGCATGTGAAAAATCAAAAGATGCTGTTATGGCTATTGATTGTCCTATAGAAACGTCTCAGGTACTAAATACCGCAATTCAAGGAAGAATAGGACTGATAGTCGAATCAGGCGACAGCAATAAATCCTCTGAGATTTTAAAACAAGCAGATAAATACGGAATATCAATGATATTTACTAAAATAAGGAATAAGAGGTATTAACCGGAGATAATAGTTAGTTGTGAACAGAAAATTGTCGATTTTTTTTTACGCACAATTCAAATAATCAATCCGGTAAGGGACTACCCGCTATTAACTACTCACTAAAAAAAGAGGAACAAAAAATGACACAAATAAAACCATGGGATGAATATTTTTTAGATTTAGCAAAGACATGCGCGAGCCGTTCAAATTGTATAAGAGCGCAAGTGGGAGCGGTTATTGTAGGGCAGGATAAAAAAATAAAAGCAACAGGATACAATGGTACTCCGTCAAAAGTAGAATCTTGTGTTGAACGCGGCTCATGCTACCGAATAGACCATAACATTAAATCCGGCACTCAATATGAAACCTGCCGGTCAATTCACGCAGAGCAAAACGCCATTATTCAGGCCGGTCAAGACAGATGTAAAGATGCAACAATCTATATTTGGGGGCATAATATGATTTGTATATTATGCAAAAGATTTATTGTTCAATCTGGAATAACTCACTGTGTACTGCAAAAAGACGAAAACAGCCCCATTGTCAGGGTATCTGTCGAAGATTTACGCCGTGAACTTGAAGCCGTAAAATAACCTAAGATGGAATTTTCTTACTTGTTCTTGCATCAATAACTCTGAAGTGTTTGTGCAACCATGCCCCGAAACCGGAAAACATTGTTCCCAAAATTGCAGGGTGCTGTGCAGACGATTCGGCACTTGCAGGTGTAACGTAGGGTGTAATTTTTGCCATAGCACTCGGAACAATCCCAAACGAATCAATACCGACAGCATCTGCACTAAATGCAGTACCTAAAACATCAAAACCAGTAGCCGAACTGCAAACACCACTTCCACTGGTAGAAGCACCCGCTCCAAGTAATCCGGAAGATGTACTTGATGCGGCTGCAGAATACGGTCGATATTTAGGATCCATATGCGTAAGCATTTGATTGGCCTGAGCCATTACTTCTTCAGGACTTTTTAACCTTACAAGTGCGCCGAATTGCACATTTTCAATTATTTGTATTCTCATATCTGTTTCGATTTACTATTTACTATTCATTAGCTTATTAGAAGTATCTAAATCCTTATTCGCGCCATCCATATCGCCCAAATCCAGCTTAACCATTGCTCGCATCGAATAGGCACTGCTGTCTTCAGGATTGAGCTCTATAGCTTTGTTATAGTCATCCAATGCGGCCTCTTTATCTTCTAAATCCGCTTTACAAATTCCTCTTAATACATAAGCCTTTGCATTTGTCGAATCAAGTTCTATAGCTTTATTTAAATCCTCTATTGCTAATTGCTTCTCCCCAATTGAATTGTTTATAGATCCTCTCCAATAATATAGAAAAGATTCATTTGGGTATTTTTGAATAGCGGCATTACATTTGGTCATTGCAATGTGATATTTTTGCGCATTTACAAGTATACCTATTTCTGTAATAGTCTTGTTTGCATCCACATCCGCCGCAATAGAAATTCCAATCGGAACTACACACAAACCCAACGTCAAAGCCAAAATTAGAGCATGCTTTTTCATAATTTATACTCCTTAAACTAACGCAAATATTATAGCATATTATTGATTTTTTTGCGATGATATTTTCCATTTATTGCAAAGGTGAAAAATTTATTGTAGTATTGTGTTAAATAGGATGAGAAAGGTTTAAATTTATGGCTATAAAAAGAGTTTTGCACTATGGTGAAGAATCGCTAAGACAACCGTCAAAAGAAGTTTTCAAAGTTTCAAAAAAAATCAGCGATCTGGTTAGAGATTTATTTGATACAATGTATGCACAAAACGGTGTCGGGCTTGCAGCACCGCAAATCGGGGTAAATCTCAGAGTATTTGTTGTTGATGCTTCGACTAAAGATAATCCGCTTGATCCGATGGTATTTATCAACCCTAAAATCATAAAAAAATCCGGAGCAGTAAAAAGCACTGAAGGCTGTTTAAGTTTTCCTGAAGCATATACAGATGTTGTAAGATACAAGGATATAATGGTAAAAGCAATAAATGAACATGGAAAATCTTTTGTTATGGAAGCAAAAGGCGGAACTTTGCTTGCAAGATGTATTCAACACGAAAATGATCATCTTGACGGCATTTTGTTTATCGACCATTGTCTCAACAGATTTGAAGCCGAAGAAGTTTTAAAAAAGAATAACTTGCCTGCAATTGAACCGGATAAACTTCTTGATGAAGAGGAGCTAAAATCTCAATTATGATAAAAACTATTTTTTTCGGAACCCCGGATATCGGTTTAAAGTCACTTGATTATCTTAATAATTCAGATAAAATAGAAGTTTGCGCAGTAGTAACTCAACCGGACAAACCGGCCGGCAGAGGAAATAAACTTCAGGCTTCCCCGATAAAAAAATACGCACTTGAACACAATATCCCTGTTTTTCAACCAAAATCAATCAGAAAAGAGCATGAAATTCAGGCAAAATTAAAAAATTTTGAACCGGATTTTTTTGTAACTTTTGCGTTCGGGCAAATTCTATCACAAGAAGTTTTGGATATTCCCAAATATGAAACAATAAATCTTCACGCATCGCTTTTACCCAAATATCGAGGAGCAAATCCTATTCAGCGCGCGATAATAAACGGGGACAGTGAAACGGGGATTTGCACCATGATAACCGAACTCGGACTTGATTGCGGTGATATCTGCCAAAGACTTGTTATTCCGATTTCTGACACAATGAACTGCGAAGAATTGTGGAACGAAATCAGTCAAAAATCACCAAAAATGATAGAAAGCACCCTTATATCCATTAAAAACGGGACATTAAAACCCCAAAAACAATGTGAAGAAGGGATTTGCATGGCACCAAAACTTCAGAAAGAAGAATGTTTGATTGACTGGTCAAAATCGAACAAAGAAATTCACAACCTTGTACGCGGAATTTGCAGAAATCCAAGTGCATATTTTGTACACAACGATAAAATAATAAAAGTAATTGAAACTATACCTGTTGACGGCAATGGTACTCAAGGGCAAATAATTTCTCACTCAAAAGAAGGAGTTGATATTGGTTGCTCAGACGGACTTATCCGATTAATTACGGTAAAACCCGAAGGCAAGGGAGAAATGAAGGCATCAGATTGGTATAACGGAGTTAGAAAATAATGATTACAAAAGGAATACGCGGAGCAATTACAGTTAAAGAAAACACCTCAATAGCACTTGAAGAAGCGACGTTAGAACTTCTTATGGAAATGTTTGAACAAAACGGTATAACAGGAAGAGATATTTGTAAAATATCTCATATAATTTTTACAACTACAAAAGACTTAAACGCAGATTTCCCTGCAAAATTCCCAAGAATAGTCTATGGGTGGGATGATGTTGCTATGATGTGTTTTCACGAACTTGATGTTCCTAATTCGCTCAAAATGTGTTTACGCATACTCATTGTTTATAATTGCGATGATGATTTTGAACCCCAATTTGTATATCTTAAAGGCGCTGAAAAATTAAGAAAATAAATAACTAAACCTTAAAATACATTGAACAAGGGAATTTTTTATCATAAGACTTAAATCCTTGCTTTCTATAAAAATCTATTGCTCCTGCCGAAACATTTGCATACATAGATTTCCCTGCATATTGTGCTTTCAAATAATCAACAATTGCCGTTCCTACATCTTCGTATTCTCTGTTTGCGGGTTCAAAAATCGAATTATTTTTAGGTTGAACTTGAAGCCAATTTATTTCGTTTTCTATATCTTCTTCCGAAAAAAGAGAAACTCCCAATATTTTTTCAGGCTTTATATTCTCAAAGTCACTATCTTGAAGCGTAAGTGCAAAACAATGTTCATCATTTACATCAGGTTTTTCATCAATATCTTTAATAAAATCGGACAACAAATACGGAACAAGATTTTTACCTTCTTTGTCCCAAAGCAACGAAAGATTATACAAAGATTTCAAATCATTTCCATTCTTTTTAAGCTCAACAATATACGCTTGTTTAGGAACAATCTTTCTTCCTTTTCGTGATTGGATTGTTACATCATCTGATTTAAGACTTGCACTAAAACTTATTGGATACATATTGTTTATAAAATCCGAACAAAATATATTTTGCGTAAACTATTTAATAAATGCGGGGATGAAAGATTACGTCATAAAAACGAAAACAGATTAGGAATTTTACAATTAAATCTTTTCAAAATCAGAGACAGACGGGTCTAATAATCTTCTGCCAACGTTTTCAAAATCTATTGAGCACAAAGTTTTATTCCCGTATTTAATGATTTTTTCAACAACACCATTTCCGTATCTTGGGTGAGATATCTGATCTCCGGCCTTAATCCCAATATTCACACCGGAAACTTCTTTCCCTTCATCTGTATTATATACAGGAACAACCGGAGGATTATCGTCAGCTTCTGACTCCGATAAACTTTCATTTGATGAATCACTCTCATCATTCTGAGTTTCTTGATTATTTTCGATAAAATCCAAATCATCCTCAGTGAGCTGGTCTGCAGCATCAGATTCAGGAAAATCTTGAACCGGTTGAGCTTCTTCTTCACTTTGAGATGCGAAATCATCCATAAAAGATAAATCATCTTTTTCATCTGAAGTTTCAACTTCACCAATTTCGCTAACTTCTTCCAAGTTCCCGACCTCTTCAACTTCGTCCATTTCTTCAACTTCTTCTGCTGTAGCAGTTTCAACTTCATTTGATACATTATCATAATCATCTGCAAGAACATTTTCTACAGGCTCAATCGTTTTAGAATCCTCATCATAGTTCTCTTCATTCTCATTTTCTGTTTCTGTATAATTTTCAAGCGCTTCAGATTGTTGCGGAGCAGTATCCTGTTCATACTGATAATCAACAAAGTCCTGAGTTTGCGAAGTTTTAAGCGTATCCTGTTCAAGTACTGGAGCCTCTTGTAAATTGTTTATTGCATAGATGTCATTACTTGTAAGAACATCTTCTTCTATCGCGGGAACAAATCTTTGTCTGTCGCCAAATACATCTTCTTTTGTTAAATCGAGTTCTAAATCTTCAAGATTAATAATTATAGGAATACCTTGAGTTAATTTACCATAAATTACACCTTCAGCCGGATTTAGCTTATTCAAAAATGTATTATATGCGGCAAAATCATTCTGCATTGTCTGCGGAGCAAAGAACATAACTTCTTGTGCATGTGATTTCAATTCTGAAGCGTATTTATAACTGTGACTTACAAACATTGTTGTAAATACATGATTATGATTTATAAGTCTTTTTATCAATTTTTTATCAGAATTATCATCCGTTAAGGGCACAAAATAGTAAACATATTTATCAAATTTTTCTATAATTTTATGAATAAAAGTTATTACATCTTTTTGTAATTCTGCATCAATATCTTTCAAGTTTACAACCACACAGTTTCTGTCTTGAAGTTTATTTTCCAAATATTGAAATTCTGTTGCTTCATTTGCAAAAATTCCGTTATCTCTATATTTTAGAAGTTTATTTTTTAACAGAGCAAGCTCCGGCATTTGTGTTTCTTTGTACTGTGCTGTTACAACATCAATAAGACTTTCTATAGACAGAAACTCATCATCCAGAGTCTTGATATATTGTTGAACGGCATAGAATATATCCTTAATAACAGCTTTTGTCGGAGTATCTACCCCTTTTAATTCATGTTCAAATATAAAATCTATAAAATCTGAATTGAGCGGTAATTTAAAATCTTGTCCGACTGACAATTTTGGATAATCTTCAAAAATGGAATCAATATCAATAATGACACTTTTTTCTTTCATTCGGAATAATTGTCTTACACAATTTGAAATAACGGTCGCTTTTTCATAATCATTTTCACAGAATACAGTAAAATTATGTTCAAAAAGAGATATATCCAAATTTAATTCATCCGAACAACCTGAAATTCTACCTATTTTTATTGGAGTTTCCACCGGAAGCAAAGATAAAAGTTCGTTTGCCGGAAGCGGGACAATATTACTATTAATACTCGGAGTCGATCCGTCGTATTCACTTACAACACCATCTTTGCTGAATGAAAACATCAATTTTGCAACGGCAAAATTATTCATATTATCCGCTTTCAAATTAACAAACTGGGCAACATAAGATTTCTCTTCTCCGGTTAAAGCAATAAATTGACCCAGCGTAGGTCTTTCATCTTCATTGTATGATAGTTTGATTAAGTTATTTCTGATTTCAATTATTTTCATTTAAAAGCCCCTCAATTCTGTTTCTGATTGTACCATGAAAATGGCATGCCTTGCAGAAATTATTAAGTTAATTAACATTTATTGATTCTTCTAAATAATTATATATTTCAACTGTAATCGGACAAATTTTGAGATTCCTGTCAACCAGACTTTTTATTGTTTCCTTATAGCACTCCAAAATAGCCTTATTTAAACCATTTTGTTTATATAAATCTTTTGTAATTTCTTTTCGGTACTCATCACTTCTTGTACGAAGTTCAATTTTATCAGCAAGGAAAATTATTTTTTCAAAATCTGTCATTTCTTTTTTCCCGAGAGTATGCCATCTTATAGAAGAAAGAATTTCTTCATCGGTAACACCAAAAACCGTTTTTGCTACATAATAACTGGCAGGAGCATGTAAAGTTTTGCGATTTGAGAGCTCATCATTATCAACATTGCAAAGATTTTTATCAATAATATCAAGTAATTTTTCATCATCAAAACATTTTGCACAATCATGCAACAATCCGGCGATATACGCTCTATGTTCATCAAGTCCAAACTCGCTTGCAAGTTTTTGAGCATATTCTGCAGTTCCGAGCGAATGTTGATAGCGTTTTTCATTAAGATTTTCTTTTAGCCATTTATCGGCATCTTCCAAACTAAGCTTCATATAATCCATTTTTTTTGATGTATTCCTCTACTTTTTCATTTAATAAGCCTGAGACATTTTGATTAGCCTTAATCATATCTCTTAATTGAGTTGATGAAACGTCTTCAAATTTTAAATCTTCAAAAACAAAATCATAACTTTTTTCTCTTAAATAATTATAACTTAAAGGTGAAAAATTATTTTCTCTTTGAAAAACAATGAATTTTACAAGTTTTTTAAGTTTATCTGCTTGATACCAGCTTTCTATATCTTTAAATGCATCTGAACCTATAATAAAATTAATTTTACCTTCAATATCGTATTTTTTATACAATTCACAAATTGTCAGGTAAGTATATGATTTACCTTCTCTTTTATACTCAATGTCCGAAACTTCAACTTTTGGATTATTTATTTCTTCCAATGCAAGTTTTGCCATATTAAGACGATGGACACAAATACTATCGTCATAATTTTTGTGTGGCGGCTTATATGCCGGAATAAATAATAATTTATCAAAATCATATTTCTTCAACACATAATCTGCGACTCTCAAATGCGCATTATGGATAGGATTAAAAGTACCTTGAAAAACACATAATTTCATAGGATAATCATAACATAAACTTGCACATAATACTTCTTATAAGTACATATCGCAAGATTACTTTCTTTAAAGACGGCTTTCTTTGTTCGGGCAAAGAAAGCCGTCAGAAAGAAACCCGCGACCTGCACTCCGTTCGCTAATAAATTGTATATGCTCGAGTCTGAGGCGGATAACTCGCTAACGCTCAAACAAATCCGCCTTTGATGCTCTCTCGCATAACATTTATTGCTCA
>CADAYD010000010.1 GCA_902791985.1 uncultured bacterium | reverse complement strand
CCTCTCACAAAAACTTGACATTTAGTCAACTTTTTGTTCGGCAGAGTGCTACATCCCGAGGGGTAAACATTGCTACCATTGGTTGCAATATCTACCACTATTTTTGTATTTTAATTATACAACAAAACTTTCGTTTTGTTGTGTGCGCTACCCCTCTCACAAAAACTTGACATTTAGTCAACTTTTTGTTCGGCAGAGTGCTGCATCTCGAGAGGTAAACATTGCTACCATTGGTTGCAATTGTATTTTAATTATACAACAAAACTTTCGTTTTGTTGTGTGCACTACCCCTCTCACAAAAACTTGACATTTAGTCAACTTTTTGTTCGGCAGAGTGCTGCATCCCGAGGGGTAAACATTGCTAACATTGGTTGCAATACTTACCTGTATTCTCTTAATTATTATAACATCAACAAACAAAATTTACACAAAACATTTTTTCTATTTTACACATTCTGCTAAAATTGCTTTGACTTCTTTGCGTTTAATCTTGCTTGTTGCCGTTCTTGGCAGAGTTTGCGTTCTTACAACAATATTAATCGGTCGTTTGTAAGGCGCAAGTTGATGAGAAAGCTGTTTTACTTCTGCTTTAATTGCTGCTTCGAGTTTTTCATCATTCTCAAAAGTCGATGCGTATTCACTTGTCGGAACAATTACCGCAACAATTTCTTCACATCCGTCTTTTTCGCCACCGGATTTTGGCATACCGACTACGCAAACTTCCGCAAAATTGTCGCTCTGAGCCATTACTGTTTCTACTTCTTCAGGGAACACTTTTTTACCGCCAGACAGGACAATCATATTTTTAATTCTACCTGTTATATATAAAAAACCTTTGCGGATTTCTGCAATATCTCCAGTATGGAACCAGCCGTCAGGCTCAAGAACTTCATCCGTCAAATCCTGTCTGCCATAGTAACCTTTCATTACAGACGGGCCTTTGACAAGCAATTCACCCGTATCAGGGTCAATTTTTGCATCGTAAGAATCCAAAATAGGCCCGACAGAACGGGTGTTATCCTGATTAGGATTATAGCACATCGAAACAACAGGACTTGTTTCAGATAATCCATAACCTTGGAAAATTCTAACTCCTATGCGTTTAAACCATGCACCCACAATCGGGTCCAACGGTGCCCCGCCAGAAATATACCCGTAGAAATGTCTGCCGTATAATCTGTGGATAGTTCTGAACATCAATCGTCTTATACAAAACGGCATAAACCTTGCCAGATGATATTTCAAGTTATACATAAATTTATACATCGCTGATTTTTTGTTGATTTCCGATTCAAAATGCGCTTTTAAAAGTTTTAAAAACGCAGGAACTGTTACCATAAATCTGATTTTTTTCTCCTGCATTATATCAAGACAGTCTTTCGGTTTTAAACTGCTTGTATAATAAACCGAATAGCCGTGAGTCAGCATTGTGAAAAATCCTACAGTCAATTCAAACAGATGATTCATCGGAAGAATTGACAATAAACTCATATCTTTTCTGGGCATCATACTTTTTAAAATTTTTCTCATACCGTACATCTGTGCAAGCATGTTTTTGTAAGTGGTCTGAACCCCTTTTGGAGCACCCGTTGTACCTGATGTGTAAATAATCAAAGCGGTATCATGTAAAGGACGTCTGCGCCATTTTGCACTGTAATTTGCAGGAATTGAGTATAAACTTGGCGTTTCTTCGCTTTCGTGCTCAGATGCCTCCATTAGAATTATGTGCTTAATAGACGGAATTTTATTCTGTAATTCTTTTGCTTTTTCAAAATTTTTACTTGAACACATTAAAACAGTCGGCTCACAACTTGAAAGAATCGAAGTCAATTCATAAATCGTCAATTTATTATCAAGCGGAACAACAGTCAAACCGGCAAGCACAGAAGCAAACATGCATACTCCGTATTCAGGCATGGATTCAGACAATATAGCAAGTTTTTCGCCTTTTGGAACCTGCAAATCATTTATTAAATATGCTGCAAACCTTGTGGCTAAAAGACTTAATCCTTTATATGTAAGTTCATTCCAGCCCCAGAGTGTTTTCATCCCAAGTGCAACTTTTTTCTGATTCTGTATCGTTGTTTTTTCAAGTAACGTAAATATATTTTCATATTTCTGAGCCATGCGTAAATCCCCTGTTTCTCTCTTTATCTAGTCTATTCTACACTAAAAATATATTCTTGCAAGAAAAAATAATAAATACATTAACTTGCCTTTTTTTTATGAGCAAATACCATGAATGTGATTATGGATTGTAAAAAAATATCTGATACATTACCCTTTAAGGGAATAAATATTTATAATATAACTGCTTATGTACAAAATCATACCCTTATAAACAGAGGGATAACAACACTGGGCGGAAGTACTGTCCCGCAATGTATTATGTCTAATAACAAATACGAAGCGCAAGAACGTGCTTTGATGGGCGGAATATATTTTGTTGCATCTTATCTAACTCCGATTCTGTTAATTCCTCTTTACAACAAACATTTTTTAAAAAATAAAGGAATAATAAAATCACTTGATGGAATCGAAAAGAAAATTATACAAGTATCAAAAAAATACCTTACTCCTGACGGGGATTTAAAAGAAGGACTTGAAAAAACCGCAAAACTTTTTGATAAAAACTCCGGCACAAATGAGCATCAACAAGCGTTTGAGAACATTTATAAAAGATATGACAACGAAGAAAAGCTTAAAAAGGATTTATTATCCGTTCACGAAAAAGTCTTGATGACAGACTTTATTACAACCGGTGCAATGTGGTCTGCAATCCCTTGGATAGCAACAGAATTTACTCAGCACAGAACTAAACGAAAAGATTTCTCCGCAGGATTTGAACTTAAAAAAGATAACTCAAAATCGGATAAAGAAGTAAAAAAATCAAAACTCAAAAAACTTGCTTGGAATATTGGATTTTCAATTATCCCCGGAATACTTTTTGCAAAAACCGTCACAAAAGGTTTGTCCGCAAAAGAACCAAATAAACTTTTGCAAAAAATTTCAAAAAATGCGCAAAGTTTTGACTATACATCAGGAACAAATATGTCAAAACTAATTTACGCATCAATCTGGATTCTGTCAAGTTTTCCTGCGAAACTAATATCTTCAAGAGACTCTAATGAACGAAAAGATAGGGCACTAAGAGATATCGGTCTATTTACAATGTTTTTCGGCGGGGATTTTGTCATTAACAACATAGCAGGCAGAATTTGCGACAGATTTTTAGGTACGAGGATTATGAACAACAGTGGGAAAAATTTGAATTTCTTTCAAAAATTTAGAATGTCTCTGCGGAATTTTAAAACCTTAGACGAAGTCAAAGACATTCCTTCGGAAGCATTAAAGAAAACAAAAAATATCGGAGCCGGATTGTATTGGTTTTCTCTACTCTCAAATACCGCACTTATCGGATTTGCATTGCCAAAAGTTTTGAATAAATTTTTACGCCACAACATTGAAAAAGAAAAACAGGAAGATTTGAAAAACTCTGCCCCAAATTTCAAAGGCAAAATAACTATGGAAAGTTTTATTAACAAATATACACAAACCGCTTGCAAATAAAATACTTTCGTACTAATATTTAAACACACAGCCGAAATAGGCTTTGGTATGCCTATGACGCGAAGTAAACGTAGAAGTAGGTTGGCGTAAAAACGCCAACAAACAAAAAGGAGAAACGAAATGCCAAAATTAAAAACACACAGATCCGCAGCAAAACGTTATAAAGTTACTGCCAGCGGCAAAATTATGAAAAGACAAGCAGGCATCGGCCACTTGCTCCAACACAAATCAGCATCAAGAAAACGCAGAATTTTCAAGATGGTTGACGTTTCTGAGTCACATGTAGCACTGGTATCCAAAGAGTTACCATACAAGAAGTATTCAAGATAGGAGCAAAGGATTATGAGAATTAGACGTAGTAGTGCCGGTGTTAAAAGACACAAAAAAATATTAAAGCTTGCTAAAGGCTTTATAGGTGCAAGAAGCAGAATCTTCAAAGTTGCAAATGTTGCTGTAATGAAAGCACTTAAATACGCTTACAGAGACAGACGTACCACAAAACGCAACATGAGAAGATTATGGATAGTAAGAATCAACGCAGCAGTAAGACAACGCGGTATGAGTTATTCAAAATTCGTAAACGCTTGCAAAAAAGCAAATGTTGTTATAAACAGAAAAATGCTTGCTGATATGGCAGTAAGAGATTCTGAAGCATTTGACGTAATTTTTGAAACAGTTTCAAAATAATTGCGTTGAAAAGATATAAAAAAGAGGCTTTTGTCATTCTGTATTTATTTCAGAATCTTAAAAGTCTCTTTTTATATTTTTTGTTGGGTTTCACCCAACCTACGATTCTAGATTTTATTAAAATTTCTTGTAATATTTCCCAAATTTCCCGTCATTATACTCACCTTGTCCACGAATAGCACCTGATTTACGGTCTTTGTAAATACTTACCCAGTCAGCATCTCCTTTATCTAAGTTTTGAGTTGAGGTTCTATTTGCCTTCAAATAATCTGTTCCTGATTTACTTTGAGTTATCCGTAATTCGGTTCTTTTGTATTTATCAGCATAATGAGCAAAAGGTATTGGCCTTTTCGTGTAATGAGTTTCTTGATATTTTCCCGTTTTAACTTTTTTTACCTGACCGATAACTTCTCCATTTTTATTCACACCTGTCAAAGTCCCGCCACGTTTATAAACTTTTGAACCGTTATTAGCAGTTTTTCCAACTTGCTTCCCATACTTTATGTACCTGTAACCTGATTTTACAATTTTCCCAATTCCTGATAAAAGTCCCATAACATTCCCCTTTCATTTTTTTAATAAATATCCTCTATACATTTATAAAAAATTTTCGGGTAAAATTATTGCCCCATAACACATCACAATACAACGCAACATGGTATCATATTAGTTGCTATGAGTTGGTTTACGCCATTTTAAATTCAAGTTTACAATTTGTAATATTTGTATAAATCATAACTTATTGGAGAAGAATGAAAAAGTTATTTTTATGCTAAAATTTTACTATGCAAAAGCCGATTTATTATATAAAAGAACTTTTAAAAATCGCATTCCCCATCATACTTGGCAACATAGGATTTATCTTAATCGGTATCGGGGATGTCATTGTTGCAGGACGTCATTCTACAGATACTTTTGCGGCAATAAGTCTTGCAGCAGCAATAGTCAATTGCATTATGACACTTGCCATCGGCTTAACAGCAAGTATTTCACCTTTATTATCGAACTATAACGGAGAAGGAAAACCTATCAAAAGATACTTTTACCCCTCAATTCGTTTTGCGCTTGCACTTGCGGGGGTTTCATGTCTGTTAATCCTTTTGTTTGTACCGATTATTCCACACATAGGGTTTGAGGAAAAACTTGTTAAACCGATTCAAGATTATATGTTCATAAGTGCATTTTCAACCTTTGGCGGAGGACTGCATCACAGTTTGAAAGAATTTTTGCAGGCGTTTGAAATTGTGTTGTTTCCGAATTTAGTTACAATCTTCAGCGTGTTCTTGAATCTTGCACTAAATATAATCTTTGTTTTCGGCTGGGGGATAATCCCGTCAATGGGGGTTATCGGGCTGGCGGTTTCAAGTTTTATCGTAAGATATTTTATGGGATTTGTGCTTTTAATATACTGCCACAGGATTATGGAACTGCGAAACTACCACGAAAAAGGCTATTACAAAGCACTGCTTAAAATCGGAATACCCATTGCTATGGCGATTCTTGTGGAATTTGTAGCATTTAATATTGTCGCAATTTTAATGGGCAGGATAGCAGGAATTTATGCAGCAGGACAAAATATTTTGATAACATTGGTCAATATGACATTTATGATTCCGTTTGCAATTTCAAACGGAATAGCAGTAAAAGTCGGATTTGCGAACGGCTCAAACAACTTCTACGATCTGAAAAAATATTCCCTGACTGGTGTAGGAATGTCACTAACCTTTATGACAATTTGTTCACTTGTTTATCTGGCTTTCCCGAAATTTATCGTTTCCATTTTTACTCCGGACCCAAAATTATACGAAATAGTGTTACCTGTAATGATAATTTTGGCCGGCTACCAAATTTTTGACGGTCTTCAAATTTCATTATCAGGCATCTGCAAAGGAATAAAGCAGACAAAAATCATTCTTTTTGCAAACTTTATTGCCTACTGGTGTGTATCAGTTCCTTTAGGATGCTTTTTAGGCTTATATTTGAAAATGAATCTGACCGGTTTTTGGATAGGACTTTTATCATCTTCTATCATTCTTTGTTTTGTAATGATTCTCAAACTGAAAAAATATTTTATCCATTAATAAATCTTTATAAATGTTATTAATACACTATTGTCGGGATTATAAACTATATAAATATACATTTATTATTGAGGATAAGAAAAAATGGATATGGTAATTAAAGACAGCATAGATACAAAACTATGCAATATGGTTTCAAATTTTAAGATTGAAGAAATGAAAAATACCCTTTTACAAATGTTTGAAAACGCGGAAAAAACAAACAGTATATATTATATCGGGGAGTTAAACAAAAACGATTTAATGTTCTAATTTCATAATATCTGCCACACTTTAAGTTGTATTAGTAATGTAACAAATTATTAATAATATAACAACAAATTATATGTTTTGTTTTAATATAAATGTATCAATTACTAATTAAGGTGTAGCATGAAAGTAGATTACATAAATTATCCCGTGTTAACGAACCAGCACAGGCTTAAGTCTGTTCCCGAGAGTAATGGTATGAGTTTGCGCGGGGAGTTGTGTAAGAATAATAATGAAAAATTGAATAGAGGATATTATAGCGGCAGTTCGGTGAGTTTCGGATCTGCCGCTAAACTTTCTTCAAGAATGTTAGATAATCTGCTTGATGCATGCAACAACCATACAACAATTGTTCAAAATCTCGTTGCACTTGTTTTAGCATTGGGACCAAGACCGCTGGCAATTATGTCTTTACCCGGTAAAAAGAATAAAGAAGACAAAATTTACGCATCCGGTCACTCAATGGCATCAGGTTTAATCGGTTTTGCATTTTCAAGTATCATTATGTATCCGCTTGGAAAAGCCGCAGAAGAGGTTAAAAATAGCGATGTAAAACTGGTTCTGGAAAGAATTGAAAAAAGCAATGAAGTAAAACTTGTTACAAGACGTTTGAAAAAATTATCTCAGATGACAGAAATTCCTCCGGAAGAGCTTACAGTCGAAAGTATTTTAAAGGATACAAAACATATAGATTCTGAATTCCTAAAACAATTTGATACAATAGAAAAAAATGACGGGGAATTGTTAAAACTTACAGGTATAAAACAGGGAATAGATTTTGAAAAAATATATCAAGACTACAATATTGCAAATTTAACCAGAGAAAAACTTAAAGAAGGAACCAAATATATCGGTAAAAAATTCTTTGATAATTTTATCGAATATGATGAAGGCGGTAAATTTAAAAAATTCAATAAAGCCGCAGATTTTGATAAAGTTTATAAATGTCTTAATATGGCACCGGATGTACTTATTTTTGGTATATTAAAAGCAATGCTGACAGTTGCACTTATTCCGCCGATATTAAAATATGTTTTCGGAATTGAAAAAAGTAAACCTCAGCAGACAACCAAAACTAATCTTGAGCCACAAGTAAAACCGGATGGAGGTAACAAGTAATGATTACACTAAATACCTCCGTTTCAAATTCGAATTACAAATATCAAAGAAAGTATAATCCCTCTTTTAAAAGTGCTATGCCTCAAAAATCCGCATTTTTAAATCCTGTAAAAAATTGTTTTCAAGGTATAACAAAAAAAATAGCAACATACTATTATGGACCATTAATTTCTTCAAAAATAGCAAGAGGATTATTCCATAGCGAAAACATAGGTAATACTGTTAACCATATGCAGGCCATAGGGTCTTATGTAATTTCAGGAATGTATATGCTGCAAACACTTAGAAATAAAGACATGGATGAGGATAGAAGAAAAACACTTGCTATCAACCAAGGTTTGACACTTTTAGCATCCACTGCAATCGCATACCTTGTCAGTGAAAGACTTGTAGGTCCTTGGAACAAACACGTTACAATGAAATATATTGCAAATAAAAGAGGGGTAAGCGTTGAACAGCTTGAAAAAGAATTTAAACAGCATCAAAAAGTAACTAAAGAAACTTATTTCAAAAAACATGCCGATGAAATCACCCTGCAAAGTGTAAATGTCAAAAAAATGAAAAAGAATTATCTTAAGAATCATAAATCTTTAAATAATTTTGATAAATATCTCAATGATTTAATTGAAAAAAAATCAACAGAACTTGAACTAACAAAATTTAAAGATCCTGGCCTTGTTCATTTTGCCGAAAACGGACTTAAAAACAGCAGTCTTGCCGGGAAAATAAAAGGTTTAGATGTATTAAAATCATTAATAATTTTTGGTTCTGTATACAGATTTTTCGGTCCGGTTGCAGTTACTCCTGTTGCAACTTGGCTTGGTAATAAATTAACCGGTACAAATAAAAAAACTACCCCCCTACAGGAACAAAAAGCTCAGGAAGCAATAGATACGGGAAAAGAAAATATACACAAAGATTTTGATTCTGTATTAAAGCGTACAACAATGGCTTCATTCCTATCAAAATCATAAAATACTTGAATTTTATTTTGTTTTGTTGTATATTTGTCAAGTACAAAAAGTCATTAAAGGTGGTGAAAATATAAAATGGCAGAAGTTAAAGTCGGCGAAAACGAATCAATTGAAAGCGCTTTAAGACGTTTCAAGAAAAAGATTCAAAAAGCAGGTATTCTTTCTGAAGTTAAAAAACGTGAAAGATACGAAAAGCCAAGCGTAAAAAGAAAACATAAATCTGAAGCTGCTCGCAAAAGAAAAGTGTAAGATTTTAAATAAAAAAAGCCGTAAACAATAATGTTTACGGCTTTTTTGTGTTATGTATTTGTCTGTTATACAGCGACTTTCATTGTTTTTTCAATGATTTCATTAAAGCTATCTGCTTTTAATGAAGCACCACCAATTAAAGCACCATCAATATCTGATTGAGCCATTTGTTCTTCAATTGTATTAGGTTTAACAGAACCGCCATACAAAATTCTTATAGAATCAGCAGCCTGAGCGCCCGCAACATCTGCTACAACCCCTCTTATCATTTTTATAACTCTGTTTGCTTCGATTGCATCACAAGATTTGCCAGTTCCGATTGCCCAAATAGGTTCGTATGCTATGACAGATTTTGCAACATCTTCTGCTGAAATTCCGTCTAATGCTGCTCTGATTTGAGAAGCAATCCAACTGTCAGTTATACCTGATTCTCTTTGCTCTAAAGATTCTCCGCAGCAAATAATTGGTATAAGTCCGCCTGCTAAAATTGCTTTTGCTTTTTTGTTAATCATTTCATCAGTTTCAGAAAAATATTGTCTTCTTTCAGAGTGTCCGATAATGATGTAAGAACAGCCTGCATCTTTAGCCATTTCAACTGAAATCTCTCCTGTATATGCGCCTGAAGATTCCCAGTGGCAATTTTGTGCGGCAACAGCCAATTTTGTTCCATGACAACCACAATCACATGGGATTTCTTTTACCTGATTTAGACAGGTGAATACAGGGGCAATAACAACAGATGGTAATTGAACTGCACTGTAGTTCGATACAAATGCACTGATTGAATCATACAATGCTTTTGCATCACTTTGTAATAAATTCATTTTCCAGTTTCCTGCAATAATTGGTTTTCTTGACATAATAAAATCTCCTTTTTATCTTCGTTTTACAAGTAAATTTTATATTAAAAAAGATTTTTGTACAAGGAATAAAAACATTGCATAAGTTAGACGCATATTGTATAATAATATTAAAACTGGAGGATTGTTATGTTTGGTTATACAGGTTATAAAAAGTCAGGTTTTACCTTGGCAGAAGTTCTTGTCACTTTAGGTATTATCGGCATTGTTGCTACGTTAACCGTACCTTCAATGGTAATGAACTACCAACGCAGAATAATGGAATCAAAATTAAAAAAAGCTTATTCAATTGCAACAAATGCTTGTGAACGAATGTTAACAGAAGAAAATGTATCAAGAGTAAATGAAACCGAAATATACGGTAAATATGGAGATGATTTAAATGATAATGATATAAAACTATACTTTAAAACAACAAAATCCGGAGGAAATGTTAACGGAAAAGGATATGCTATTAATCTCCCTGATAGCACAGTTTTATATTTGAAGGCTGAAAACAACGGATTTACATTCTATACAGATGTTGACGGTGCTGATTCAGGTTCAAATACGGCAGGGGTGGATTTATTTGAATTCAAGCTTGACTCAAACTGCTCATATGACAGCAATCTTGGAGAAAATCCCAGCGATGAAGCCACCAAATTTAATGATGTTGTTGAAAACGATTGGAAAATATAATATGTTATTTAATTTAAAATTTAAAAAAGCTTTTACTTTAGCAGAAATATTGATTACTCTTGCGATTATCGGAGTTATAAGTGTTATGGTAATTCCGATATTTACTAATTCCTATAACAGTAAAGTTTTGGGAACACAATTGAAGAAAGTTTGCACTCAGATTACGCTTGCAGCAAGAAATATCATTGCGGATGAACATGCCCAAGACGTTATAGAAAAAGACGAAATTTTTGAGCAAGATGAAGAACCTGATGAAAACGAAGATGGGACTACGACTGAAGATGGAACTACAGAAGAAGGGGACGACCAATCCACAGAACAAAATACAGTTCAAGGCGGATTTTATCTATCCTCTGCAGGTGCAAAAACATCAAGTTCAAGCAGTGGCGCAGAATACTTTTTAAACAAATATTTTACTCATCTAAAAGTTAATTGCGGACCTGACGGTTCAGGCAGCTGTGTTGCATCTCAATATACATCTCCTAACAATACGAATCTAGGAACAATTCCAAGCGGCTTTTATTGTATAAGAACAACAAATTCCGCTACAATATGCATGAAATATGAAGATAGTGTCACCAAAGTTATTGTAGATGTCAACGGAACAAACGGTCCAAATACAGCAGGTTTTGATACGTTTGTAATGTACATTACAAATGACGGGGATTTAAAAGATTTAGACGACAACACCGAGCACTGTAATAAAAGTGGAAGTACTATCATACAAAATGCCGCAGGTTGTTTTGCAAAAATTGTTAATAACGGCTGGGTTATGCCTAAAAATTAATTTTAGACTTCATCTCCCAAAATTTCACAAAATGTCTTGTACTTGACTCTTTTACCCTGCCTATTTACATATATACAATTAACATCTTTTGTTTTGTCATTATGAATGATAAACTCTTTACCTATAAGCTCACCTTCAGGAGTTTTGAAAATATTTATGTTTTTCATCATCCCCTTTTTCAAACTTTTTAGATGTTCTATCTGGTATATTATATGACCTGTTGGGTCTTTTGCCAAAGTTTTGATACAATCTATACCGTCATTAATATATTCATTTATTTTTTTTATACGACCTTTTCTATCTTTGGTAACATATTTTATTAGCAAATCGTTCGAATCATAAAATGTTTCCAATTTACTATCATCATAAATTTCTGTAAATTTAATCAATTTACTGTTTGCATCATATTCACTTAAATTTACACAAGAACCAAAAATATTAAAGTAAGTCGTTTTTACAGACTTTTGAGAATTATTTGGATGATATTCATAATCTGTCTGCTCTGCCAATTTATTGTTTTTATCATATACGCTTTCATTTTCGACAAGATTTTTGTCATTATATTTATATACAGTTCTTTGAATGGTTTCACCTGAAGCATTGAGTCTTCTTTCAAGTATAACATTTCCTTTATCATCAAAAGTATTTTCTGTAAACCAATTCCCGTTACATTCACTAAAAATTTCTCTTTTTTTATTTCCTAAATCATCATAGAAAGTCTTTTTATCATAAGACCATTTATTATTTTTACCAGTAATATGTGTCCAAATTGGATTACCTTTTTCATCAAAAAAATAATTTAGTTCTGCATCAAATTGTTCGTTTCCTCCCTTATATAAACCTCTTTGGCACTTCCCGTCCGCGGTTAATACCAAAACTCCATCATCTCTGGTTTTTCGAACTATCGTTTTATCAATGACACCATTATTTAAAATAGGATCTCCTTGCAAATGTTTAAGCCTTATACATCCGTTTCCAAGATATTTTGCCTCGTTCAAAAAATATCTCGTATCAATACTTATATCTCCAAAATATTTTATAAATCCAAATATCAATTTAGGAGAAACAACATATTTAATAAGCCTATTTGAAGAATCAAAAGTCCTGCTGATTATATTATTTATATTTTCATTGCGAGTGTATTCAAGACCTAACTTATGCTTTATAGTTTTCACAAAAATATCTTTATCATCTTTTTTTACATTTATCAGCCTTTCATTTTCATCATATTCATAAGCTTTAATAAACTTATCATTCCCAACAAAACAAAAAGCCTTCTTTAAAAAACCTTTTTCATAATCAAGACAAAGTTTTTTACCGCTATCAAGGGTTACAAAAAAATTTCCTGTATATTTTTTTGCCCCTTTCAAAAGAATTTTTCCATCGTATTTAAGTGATTTACACAAAGAAGTTATTTCAAACATGCTTAGAATAAAAATCAAAAAAAAATTTTTTTGCGTTCTATCTTATTGCAAATTTACATCCGCAATAATTTTGTCTATACAATTTCAAATCTCTTGAAATTTTGTTTGTTTTTAAGAAGCCGTCATTTTTCCTGAAATTAAGAGGTAAGTATTTTATTCCGTATTTTTGACCGATATTCAGACCAATTTCAGATAATTTATCATAATTCTTATGTGGGCTGATAACCATTGAAGTTGTGAATTCTTTTATACCCAATTCTATTGATTTTTGCGCAGCCTTGCCAAGACGCAATTCAAAACATTTATCACAGCGCGCGCCTTTTTCCGGTTCGTATTCAAGTCCTTTGACAAATTCATAGTAAATATCAGGCTCGTACTCTCCGATAATTAATTCGACCCCAAAATGAGTACAGACTTGTTTTTCTGCTTCAAGACGCCTTGTATATTCTTCTTGTGGATAAATATTTGGATTATAAAAATAAACTATAACACAATATCCCATATCCTTGAGTAAAGATATGGGATACCCTGAACATATGCCACAACAAGCATGCAGCAAAATCTTTTTATCAGAAGAATAAGTGTTTTGGTTTTGCACCATTTTCTATTAACCATTCCTTTAATTGCGGATAAGGTTTTACTCCCATCTGAAAATCATCTTTAATTTTCAACGAAGGTGTTCCAACCATACCTTTTGAAAACGCAAAGTCAATATCTTTATTAATTTTATCGGTAATTTCTTTTGAATTTGCATCTTTAATCAATTTATCATAATCAAGCTCAATCCCCGAATCTTTTAACACATTAATAACAGCATTTTCTGTAGAAGGAGATTTTTCGAATAAAATAGATTCGACTTCCCAGAATTTGCCTTGTTTTTCTGCAGCCAAACCATATTTTGCCGTTACACAGGAACCGATATGAAAATCCCCTTGCATATATTTATTGCAAGCCTTGTCAAGCGGCATATTATGATGCTCAACTCTCACATTCTTAAACTCTCTTACAACCTTGTGTACCATAATATTGCAAGTATAGCAAATAGGGCACATATAATCTGAATAAACTTCTAAAACTACTGCATCTTTGTCATTTGAGCCTAAAACATTTCCCTTAACGGCATAAATGTTAGTTTTTAATTTCACAAATTCTCCAAATGCTCTGTAATTTTTCAATGCAGGAGAAAATTTAGCGCTCGAAAATGTCCAATAGAAAAATCCACCGGACAAAATCATAACAACTATGAATGCGACTCTGTAAGGTATAGGTTTTAATGCCTCAACAAAATCTTGCCAACTCTGCTTAATTGCGCCGATGAAATTACCTTCAAGTCCTGAAGCAGCAACTAAACCAATTAAAAGATTTAAACAGTACGTAACAAGACACATTACACACAATTTCTTTATTTCAAAATAACTTATTGCAAATAAAATCATTGAAATCACAAAAGAAATAAGACCTAATGCTGCAATATAATGAAATTTATTTTTAAATACTTCCATAAATTTAAGGAACGGCGCTTTTTTAAGCCAATCAACCATAAGCATAACGCCCATAAATAAGTATAAAAATAAACCCCAGTACGCAAGCGGAATACCTAAAAATTGAGATTCAACCGTTCTTGCAACACCATCGCAGTCTATGAATTCATTAACAGAACAAAAACTTGGCAATGCGTGGTCGTTAAAATTTGCTTGGAAATAAATATATGCTAAATCAATTGTCACTCCTATCCCAATTAAAACAAGAATTGAGATAATTATAGTTTTTAATTGTTGTTTTCTAGTATCATCCATTATAAATTCTCCCTCATTTATCAATTAAAATATTACCTTTTAAATACAAATTAATCAACTAAAATTAAAATTCAAACAATATTTACATAAAACATATTATTTGCATATGTAAATTTTTAAAAACTTGCTCCGCAGGGTCCTCCGGACGGGGCACTTTTGGTGGCAAAAGTGCCTCAAAACCAGCGACACGCTGCGTTCACTAATAATTCGCAAGGCTTAACAATTGAGCGGACTAACTCGGAACAAAAGTTCCTCAAACAAAGTCCGCTTTTGACTGATGTTTCGCCTGCAATTATTGTTCACTCCGCTATCGTCGCTTTTCAGGCATTGCGAAGTGAATTAAACATTGTTTGCGACACGACAACAGGGCGGGATTTGTTTGAGCGTTAGCGAGTTATCCCGCCTGATTGTGGAACAATTACAATGTTTTATGAACGGAGCATCAGCCTGCGGGTTTCTTTCTGACCGCTTTCTTTGACCGCCCAAAGAAAGCGGTCACAGCAATCAAAAAGAAAAGTGAACAATAATAAAATAATTTATCAAATATTATACAAATAATATGTTTTATGTTTGTATTTAAGTTTTATGACTCAATTTAATTTATTATGGTATAATCTGTTTATGAAAAATCATAAACAAAAGTACACCATTCAAAATCGCTTAATTATTTTTGGTTTAGTTTTCAGCACTTTACTCATAATGGCAATCGCTATTTTTGCAACTGTTAATATTCAAAAAAATCTTAATACCGGATATCACGGATTCGGACAGGTTATATCTAAAACACTTGCCATCGAAAGCACTGACCTTATCAAAAATGCATCTGAAAAACAAAAACAACAAATTTTAAAAACTCATTCCGATTTAATTTTAAAATCAAATAAAGATATAACTTTCATCGAATTCCGTGACAAAAATAATGAGATAATCTATAAAACTAACACAGAGAATGTCCGCAAAGATAAACACAGTATATCTGTTACATCCCCAATGAAAAACATCGATAATAACGAAAATATAGGCTCTGTTACAGTCGGATTATCAGGCAGTATAATAGAAAAATTGACTTCAACAACAAAAGCCTCTATTCTGTTTGTATTCACCCTCGCTTGGCTCATTTTCACATTCGTCGTTTTAATAAACACATATCTGATAACCAGAGAACTAAAACTCCTCCAAGACGGTGTTAAACGGATTTCATCAAAAGAATTCGGAGTAAAAATTGAAACAAAAGAAGTCAGCGAGGAAGTTCAGGAATTATTTGATGCCTTCAACGATATGTCTAATAAACTACACCTCTACGAAGAATCAAATGTAGAACAGTTGACTATTGAAAGAAACAAACTACAGGCAGTACTAATGAGCATTGCAAACGGAGTAGTTGTTTGCGATAACAACGATAAAGTCGCACTAATAAATGAACACGCAAAAGAACTCCTAGAACTCCAAGATGACCAACTTTTGAATACAAACATCAAAAATTATGTCGATTCAGACGGGAATTTTTGTTTCAATGAAAAAATTGACGAATATAAAAAATTATCACTTGAAGAACGAACTGCAAAGCCTGTCATTTTTAACGTAAAACTGGATGATAAAACTCTGAAAACAATCATTTCCCCAATGTTTAATCAAAATCATGATTACTTGGGATATATAATCGTAATGATTGATATTACTAGAGAAGCCGAAATGGATGTTATGAAATCTCAATTTATATCAAACGTTTCTCACGAACTCAGAACCCCTGTTACAGTTTTGAGAAGTTATATAGACACTCTTTATGATATGGGCAACGATTTTGATTACGAGTCCCAAAAAGAATTTATTGGCACACTGCACACTGAAATAATCAGATTGCAGAATATGGTCAATGACATTTTAGATTTTTCTCGGCTTGATTCAAATGCAAAAATTGAAAAAAACGAAAATGATTTATCACAGCTCGTTGATTATTGTGTCAATGAAGTTCAGGCATTGTTAAAAGACAGAAATTTAAAAATTGAAACCGAAAAAGATTCCGATATTCCAATGGTAAATTGCAATTACGACTCCATAGCAAGAGCGCTTACGAATTATCTTTCTAATGCAATTAAATATGCGCCAAATGACTCCACTATTAAGGTTCGATTGTATAAAGATAATAATGATGTTGTTGTAACAGTACGCGATGAAGGCATTGGCATAGCTCCAGAATTTCAGAAAAAAGTATTTGAAAGATTTTATCGTGTAGAAAATAAAACACACAGTGTAAAAGGAACCGGACTCGGACTTCATTTAGTAAAAACAACAATAGAAAAACATCATGGCGGTCATGTATTTGTAAATTCCGAGCCAAATCACGGTGCGACTTTCGGATTCACATTACCGATAAATGATGATAATTTGATTTAGATAAATTGTTAGGATGTTAGGAATATGAATAATAAAGTTTTACAAAAACGAACAATAATAGTAATTCTTATAACAGCATTAATGATGCTGGCGGAAATCTATTACGGAATAACCAGCCATTCAATGGCGTTGACTGCTGACGGTTTTCATATGGGAACACATGTTGTAGCGTTCGGAATTACGTTGATTGTTTGTTTTATAGCTGCAAAGTTTCAAGATAAAACAGAAAAACTAAACGCACTTGGAGGCTATACAAGCGCAATACTTCTGGGATTTACATCAATCGGAATTATCTGGGAATCTGTTGAAAGATTTTTCAATCCATTGTTAATCGGATTTAGTGAAGCAATTTGGGTTGCAATTATAGGACTTGTAGTTAATTTACTATGCATATATATAATGGGCGGAGATAAATCATGGCATATTCATAAACATTCTTGTTGCGATTGCTGTCCGAGTCATGGAGAATGCAGTGAGCACGAACATGAAAAAGAAAATTTAAACTACAAAGCAGCATACCTTCACATATTGGCAGATATCTTAACATCAGTTCTTGCAATATGCGCACTGCTATTGGGAAAATATTTTGGACTAGCCTTTTTAGACCCTATAATAGGAGTCTTCGGTGGTTTTGTTATCGCAAAATGGTCATTTAGTTTACTTAAATCATCATCTAAAATTTTGCTGGATTTTTAATAAATATAAAATGATAATATATAAAGCTCTATAATTATTGTGGACCGTAATGTCTTACATTATAAGGGAAAAAACTTATTCCTAAATTTAAATTATCATCAAGCATTATTTTTTGCAAATCATCGTTTAGTACAGGAATCTTCGCCCCTGTTAATTTGTCATATTTTGCGGCGTGTGAATTACGACGTAATAATTCTTGAGCATGTGATAAACTTTGTGCATATATATCATCTGCCATTTCAAATCTTGGATTATTTTTCAAAAAATCATCTAATTGTTGGTTTATATTTAATCCGCTAATTCTGTCAAAATTTGCATCCAAATAATTATTATAAATAGCATTTTTTAATTCTTCAGACAATTCAGGGAGTTTTACTCCTGTTATTCTGTCATACTTTGCACCTTTTGGGTTTCTATATATCAATTCTCTTATATAATTTCTAAAAATATCCAAATCCGAGGTGTTATGTTTGTTTTGTTGAAAAATTTTCGGATTTTTAATCCCTAAATTTCTTCCATTTGTTGAGCCGATATGATATGCTTCAAGTTCTGTAACTTGAGCAAAATATTCCGGCGTTCCGGGAACAGGAATATTTGCCATTTCATTTTTATAAATGCTATTTATATAGTAATCCAAAGTCCCTGCATTATTTTGTGGAACAAATTTTGAAAGAATTTTTTTATTATATTCACTTTTAAGATGTTTATTTATTATTTGTCGTATTGTTTTTTCAGTTAAGGCTTCTCCATAAGCATCTGCGTTTTGAATTACAATTTCTTTGATCCCTTGCTTCCCGTACTGGGAAACCATATTTATATATTGTAAATTATGATTAAATTCGTGGCTGATTATTTCTATTAGTTCATTTATGTCTTTGACATCATCACTTATACTTATTATTCCATTTTCGAAATTAAAACACCCATTGCCATTTAAATTTTTACCAGAAACAATTTTAATTGTTGGCTTTATATCTGATATACCAAAATCTTCTGCTAACATGTCAACAAATTTTTGACAAAAGACAGCTTTATCTTCTGAGTATTTTTTTGCAAGATTGTTAATTTCTTTTTTGTGTGATTTTAAGATTTTATTAAATCTTTCATTTTTAATTTTGAATTTCTCATCTATAGTATATTTCAATTTGTTTTTAAATACCAAAGATGTAATTTCATTGGGGGTATCCGGAACCAATTTTTTTAATCCTGCTTCTGGATTTAAATTAAATAAATCTACCTTTTTATAAGTTACAGGAGTATCAATATCATGATGTGCCCATGCTCTTTTAACTTTAATCTCAGATACTGTTGTTAATGCTTCACTTAAATCAGGTGTATTTGTTTCCACGCTCGCTAATTCTTTTTTCGGCGATATGTTAGTATCTGTTCTTTGAGCTTTCGGAGTTGAAGGTTTTAAATTTTTCTTTTCAGGCACTTTAGCTTTTGGTTTTGGAGTTTCTGGTGTAATCAGTTTAACTTTCTTACTTTGACCGATGGGAATGGGAGTTTTTTTTAATTTTTTAGAATTTTTTGCAACAAACCCGGTACCGGTCGATAGTTTAGCACTTTTCGGGGTAACTTTTTTGGCGCTATTTAAAAGTGCTTTGCCCAGTTTTGCCCCGGCTCTAAAAATACTCATTTTATGGATCTCCTCTCAGCATAATAGTTGCTTCACCATTTATATAAACAAAACTTGAAAGTTATTTTTTCACATTTTTTATTTTTATTAACATATCTTTACAAAATAAATACATTAATAAAAAAGGTACGTATTATAACGCACCTTTTTACTAATATTTCAATTAATTATATTAATCTGCATAAATCCAACCGTTAGTTAAATCAACTCTGATTGGTTGAAGAAGTTTCATGTAAGCATCACCATTTGTCATAACTTCCAATTTTTCGCCTTTGAAAGCCCATCTTACAAACTTCATCCACCAGTTTCGGTCTTTCTTAATTTCAGCAACGCCCAAAAATGGTGCAATTTGGTCATTTTCGGTCGTCACAAGAGAATTTTTAAGAACAAGGACACCGTTCCTTACAAAATATTTGCCGGGTCGAACATCGAGAACCTGACCTTTTAATTTATCCCCCTCTCTTAACAAAATATAATGATCTCTTGTTACATAATTCTGAGGGATTCTCGCAGTATAAAGAACTCCGCCTTCGGTTGTTTGAGAACTCAAATAACTGTTCAATTTTACCGGAACAAAAGTTCCTGCAGGAATTGTACCGATACTACCTTGAACTGTTGCTTCTTCTATAACAAATCCGTCTCCTGTTTTCTTTCTCATTGCTTCTGCGAGTTTTGCATTAGGATTAAGCTTTGCCTGTTCCATCATATTAAACAGAATGGCAGCGACTTCAGCTCTTGTTGCAGGTCGTTCTGCAGCAAGTTCCGCATCTTTTGACGACGGCATGACAACAATCATCCCTAAAATTTCTGCTTTACCCGCAGGTATAATAAACCATTCAGGAATGGTGTTAGCATCAATATACTTCTTCTCTAAAACTTCTTTAGCCTTCGCAGGAGTGATAATTTCTGTTGTCAGTGCATTGACTGCAACCGTTAAAGACTCAGCACGCGAAACCGAATCATCAGGTCTGAATAATTCTCCGTTCTTATCACAAGAAATCAAATCAAAATAAAGCGCTTTTTGAATATCAGAGTAAGCCCAATGATTTGCATCAATATCCGTAAACTCTACCGGTTGAACAACTTTTGTATGTTCCTGCCCTAATGCACGAATTGCCATTGCAGCAAATTCTGCTCTTGTAACATTATCATCGGGTTTGAAAGTCCCGTCAGGATAACCGACAATTACACCTTTTTCCGTTAATAATTCAATTTGCGGGAATGCCCAATAATCCTTATCCACATCAGGATACGCCATCGCAGGAATTCCTGCGATACAAAATAACGCAAGCGACATAACAATTTTTAATAATTTATTCATATTCCCTCCTATTTTTATATTTCCTATTTAACTATTTTACATGTTGGAGAACATTTTTCAATTTTATTTACATAATTATACAAATAAAAAAACAAACATTGCGCATAATTATTGTTATGTTATTATAATTACACCGGATTTGGAGATACACTATGATTAAGATTGATACATTCCCCAAGAGAATAAGTTTTAATATAAATAAAAAATGGAATGTAGTTAGCACAGACAGCTATATTATTGCCAGTAAAAAATTATCTGACGGGTCAACAACACAATTATTTTTAACAAAAGATGGTCAAAAAAGAGAACTACACTTTAACAATGGAAAAATTATGGATACTGTTGATAATAAAGGGGTTAAAAGAGTTTACAGATATTTAAGAACAGACGCTAATACAATTAAAGGTCAAATGATTACAACACAAGATAAACACGGGGAATACCCTTTGATATTAGCAGCAAAGTGGGTATTAAAAAATTTTGTACCCGAAAAATTAATACTAAAAATTAACAAAAATCACCCACAAGCAAATATTTTTATTCCTAAAAAATCAGAAGACGGAACACCTATTTTTGATGGAGAAATAAACAAGCTAAATGTGACAGAGATTTTAGCAAAAGATTTTGAAAATTGGACATTCCCATTACCCAAAACCATAATTTTAAAAACATCAAAAGGTTTTGAACACCGGATTATAAATGAATCGGCAGAAGACAATCAGCAAATTTTGGAACATTTCGGAATAAATTCAAAAGAATTGCTGGGACAAAATATCAGAACAATTGTCTAAATAAAATATAATTTATATAGAGGACTTTACATTTTTTAAAATATATGTTACAATTATGATACAGAGTTGAATTTTATTTTTAAATTGATTTATACTGTGAGGAATTTTATTTTAAGTTTTATTTTATTGTGATTTTTATTTTTACTAATTAAGAGGCTTTTATTATGTATGTAAACAAGTGCATTAAGTGCGGTCGTGAATTCGAAACAAAGAATCCTAAAAGGGTTGTTTGCCCCGACTGTTTGTACCCCGACAAGAGTATGATGATAGATTCTCCGGAAGGAGAAAAACCTGAAGAACAAGGTTATAACCAACCACAATCAGAAGGTCAAGCCGCACCTCAGTTTTATAGCAGTTATTCTGCCGGAGGAGAAAATGAAGAAAGTCAAAGACCTCCTCGTCAGTACAACAATCAAGGTTATAATCAAGGGAACTACAGACAACGTCCTAACAATTATAACAGACAGGGCGGATTTAATAACAATCGTCAAGGCGGCTACAGAGATAATCGTCAAGGTGGGCAGAGACCTTATAACAACAATCGTCAGGGCGGATATAACAACAGGTATAACAATAATCGTCCGCAACAGGGAGGATTTAATAACAGACGCCCGCAAAATAACAGATTTAATAACAATAACAGACGTCCGCAAAATAACAGAAACAAGGCACCGAAACCATTGTTGGTCAGCAAGGAGCAATTAGAACAAATTGAACTCCTTTATAAGTTAATGTTACCGTTGCCAAATCCGGATGCACATGAAGTAATCGGTGAAAAAATCGGTTTGGAACCAAGAAAGGTATTCTTTGGAATTAACTTAATTCGTCAAAAAATGATGCTGCCAAAATTACCTTATCCAAAACGTAAATTAGCAATTACTCCGGATCAGTTAAATGCTATTAAAATGCTTTATGAACCATTGTTGCCAATACCTCCAATCGGCTGCCATAAGATTATTGCAGCACAATTAAAAATGGACGAATGGAGAGTTCACGTCGGAATCGGGCTTGTCCGCGCTCAGATGGGTATGGAGCGTTGGAATCAAGACAGACCGGATGTTCCTGAAGAATTTAAAAACCAAAAAGCACAAGAAGAATCAGGCGCAGAAGAAGAACCTAAAAAGAAAAGAGGAAGACCTAAAAAGTCCGAATCTGAAGAATAGTTATGAATAAATACGTTTCTGTCGGCAAGATTCTTAATTTCCATGGCATAAAGGGTGAAGCAAAAGTCGGGTTTTCTAAAAATCGTCAAGATTTTTTCATGTCCTTAAATTGTGTTTATATTAAAGAAAATGAAGGTTACAAAAAACTGGAGATTAGTACTTGCAGGCCTAATAAGAACTTTTTGCTGGTAAAATTTAAAGGTATTGATTCAATTAATGACCTTTTACCATACAAAGGAATGTTATTATTTACCGACGAAGAAACAATAAGAGAAAATCTTGAAGAAGACGAATTTCTTATAGATGAACTTGTCGGAATGGGAGTTTATGACTCTGAAAACGATGAGAATCTCGGATTTGTAATCGGAGTATCAAATAATGGGGCCACAGACTTGCTAACAGTTAAAACAAATACTAAACATATCTGTCTAATACCGTTTGTAAAAGCGATTGTGCCGGATGTTGATATTAGTAATAAAAAAATTACCATAAACAATATTGAGGGACTTTTGGAATGAAATTTGATGTTTTAACACTATTTCCTGAAGCCATAGAAAATTATTGTGACGTGAGTATAATGAAACGAGCAAAAGACAATGGCGTTTTGGAAGTAAAAACTATCAATCCGCGTGATTACACCCTTGATAAACACAAAAAGGTTGATGACACGCCATACGGAGGCGGAGCGGGAATGGTTTTAGCACCCCAACCTTATGTTGATGCTTATGAAAGTATTGAAAAACTTGAAAATTCAATCACCGTAATGCTTTCACCTCAAGGTGAACCATTATGCGAACAACTTGTTTGCGATTTGTCAAAATATGAACAAATAATTATGCTTTGCGGGCATTATGAAGGATTTGACGAGCGAATACGAGAAATTATTAAACCAAAAGAAATTTCGGTCGGAGATTTTGTACTGACAGGAGGCGAACTTCCTGCGCTATGCATAATTGATGCTGTTAGCCGTAAAATAGAAGGGACTTTAGGAAAAATTGAATCAGCACATGAGGATAGTTTTTCTAATGGTCTTTTAGAATATCCTCAATACACAAAACCTCGAGAATACAGAGGATTACAAGTGCCGGAAGTATTATTAAACGGTAATCATAAAGAAATAAACGAATACAGATTTCAGCAGCAGCTTGAGCGTACAAAACTCCGCCGTCCTGATTTATATGAAAAGTATAGGGATAATTTAAAATGATAACAAGACGTAATTCAAAGGAAATTTCAATAGGAAATGTAAAAATCGGCGGAGATAACCCGATTAGTGTTCAATCAATGTGCAATACAGATACAAGAGACATAGCATCAACCTCAAGACAAATAAAAGAGCTCTCTGATGCCGGCTGCGAAATCGTACGACTAGCAGTTTTGAATAAGGATGCAGGGGATGCAATAAAAGAACTTGTTAAAATTTCGCCTGTTCCTTTGGTTGCAGATATTCATTTTGATTATCGTCTTGCACTGCAATGCATAAATAATGGAGTTTCTGCACTAAGACTCAACCCAGGCAATATCGGCAAAAAAGAACATACTCAGGAGGTTGTAAAACTTGCAAAACAACAAAATATTCCCATAAGAATCGGAGTTAATGCGGGTTCATTAGAAAAATATTTACAGGATAAAGATATTCCGCTGCACGAAAAAATGGTTGAAAGTGCAATGAATCACATAAAAATTCTTGAAGATTTGGATTTTGACCTTATAAAAGTTTCGTTAAAATCTTCTGATGTAATGACAACTATCGAAGCATACAGACTTATGGCTCAAAAAGTTGATTACCCTTTGCATATCGGTCTGACAGAAGCCGGAACATTAAAAGGCGGGCTAATTAAATCTGCTGTAGGGATTGGCACACTTTTAGCAGAAGGTATAGGCGATACCATCAGAGTTTCATTGACAGAAAACCCAATTGAAGAAGTTTATGCAGGATATGACATTTTAAAAAGTCTTGGTTTAAGAAAACGCGGGGTGAATTTCATTTCGTGCCCGACTTGCGGCAGAACTCAGATTAATTTGATTGAGCTGGCAAAAAAAGTTGAAGAGAGATTCAAAAATTTTGACAAAAACATAACTATTGCTGTTATGGGCTGCGCCGTAAACGGTCCCGGAGAAGCAAAACATGCAGATTTTGGAATTGCAGGCGGAATTGGAGAGGGGTATATCTTCAAAAAAGGCGAAATCATCGCCCGAGTGCCTGAAAACCAACTTTTAGAAAAATTTGAAGAAATAATAATAAATTCATAATAAGCCTAATGACATTTGTTTAGGTTTTATTATAATAAATATATGAAAAAATTATTCTTGCTTTTAATGGTTTCAATAATTCTGCCTGCTGGAGCTCAAGTGCTGACCGGAGAAGTTAAGTATAGTGTTGAAGATGCCAAAATTGAACTTCAAAATAACAGACCCGCTGCCGCAGACTATTTATTAACTCAAAACAATTTTGTAGATCCAAAACATAATGAAAATTATTCCGCACTGTTAAAAGGACAAACAAATCTCAATGACAGAATTTTGGCTCTGTTCTCTGACGGAAGTTATGCGGTAAATTACAAAAGCAATCTTAAACACGTTTTTTATTACGACAAAGACGGCTCATTTATAAATTTTGAAATACGCACCTCATTAGAATTTCCATACAGCAGTTATAAATACAGTCCTGACGGAGAACTGGTTAATATGAGTTTAAGAGTATCAAAAGATGAAACATTTATTTTTTCTCCTTTTGGAGAACTTTTAGCACATTGGGTCAGGGAAAAATGTTATGACGAAAACGGCAATATTGTTATGACAAGAACAATTATGAAATAATCCTACAACAAACGGTTGATGGAAAAAGATTAAATTTGTTATAAAATTAGCCCTGAAAAGGATTAAAATTATGGCAATTAGCAAAGAATTATTAGAACGATATAAGGCAATGAAGGCAGCAAAGCTTGCCCAACAAGAAAATAACTCAGAACCCAAGAAAACAGGCTTTGCAGCACTAAGTCAAACCCAAAATGCAGCAACCAGCGCATCTTCATCAAATTACGATTCTTATTCTCAGCCAACACAAGCACCTATTCCTGAGCCTCAAACGTCATGGCAAACAACATACTCTCAAAATTCATATGAGCAACAAATTACAAATAATTACAATTCGCAATTTTCTGCTCCTCAATCTTTTATGACTCCGGCACCAATGCCTGAAAGTGCTGATATATATACAGCCCCCACTCCCGCACCGACAAATTCAACTGTACAATATCAAACTAAAATACCTGAACAAACAGTTAAAAAGTTTGCGCTTATCGGGTATCCTCTTGAGCACTCTATGTCAGAATATATACATCTTGCAGGATTTAAAAGTCTCGGAATTAAAGCAACTTACGAAATTTTACCTACTCCGCCTGATGAACTGTCAGACAGAATAAAATATTTAAGAAGTAACAATTATAGCGGCTTTAATGTTACTATTCCTTTAAAATTACCTGTTAGTCTTTTCTTAGATGAAATTGACTCCTCAGCAAACATTGTAAATGCCATAAATACGGTTTTAATAGATCCAAACACAAATGCTTTGCGCGGGTATAATACAGATGCAATCGGATTTATAAAAGCCATACCTCAGGATTTCCCTCTGTACAATAAAATTGTAGCCATTCTTGGTACCGGAGGTGCTGCAAGAGCAGCAATTACTGCACTTGCACAAAAACAGGTTAAAGAATTCAAAATTTATACAAGAAATATTGCAAACAGTCTTGAGCTTATTGATTATTTAAGAAAAACTTTCCCGAATATAACTTTTAATTCTTATCAAATTGACCAGTTTAAAGATTTATCCGGTGTAAATATAGTCGTAAATGCAACTCCAATTGGGATGAGTGGTCCTGCTGTAGGTTATACCCCTATAGAAGAAGACGAAATGCGAACTTTGCCAAATGATGCACTAATTTATGATGTAGTTTATAACCCTAAAAAGACAAATTTAATAAGATTGGCAGAAAAACTTAATTACAGATATGTAAACGGCGTCGACATGCTTGTGTGGCAAGCACTTGAGGCCGAAAGAATTTGGACAGGCAGAGTTCCGGATTTTAAAGATATGAAAATTTCATTATTGGAAAATTTGTAATTATCCTTTTACTGCACCTTCATTTTCACCGGAGATAAAGTATTTTTGCATTGCAAGGAAAAATATTATAATCGGAATAGTAGAAATTATTGAGCCGGCTGCAATAAAACGCCAGTTTGAAGAGAACATGCCCTGTAAATTATTTACCCCGACCGGCAGCGTAAACATAGATTCTTTTGTTAAAACAATGCTCGGCCAAAGAAATTCGCCCCATGAACCTATGAATGTGAATATCGCTAAAACCGCCAGAGATGGCTTTACCATAGGTATAAGAACCCTCCAAAACACTTGAAATACACTGCAGCCATCAACAATTGCGGCCTCTTCCATCTCTCTCGGAATAGCCAAAAATGCCTGTCGCATTAAAAAAATACCAAATGCACTGACCGCAAACGGCATAACAAGACCTATAAACCCCATAGTTTCATTGACGCTATCTACAAGATGCAGCTTTAACGTTATCAGATATACAGGAAGCATTATCGCCTGAAACGGAATCATAATCGTAGCTAAAATCGCAAAAAATGTTATTTTCTTTCCCTTAAATTCCATCCTTGCAAGAGGATATGCAGCAAGCGAAGATAAAATGAGATTTAAAATGACCGTAGCCCCAGCAACAATCATGGAGTTAATAAAATACCTCATCAAATCAACTCTATGCCAAACTCCGACATAGTTATCCCAAGTAAAATCCTGCGGAATAATTGTCGGCGGATAAGCAAAAATGTTTTCGCCTGCGCCTTTTAGCGATGTCGATAAAAGCCAAATAAAAGGAAATATAGACAAAAGCGACACTGTGATTAAAATTATATGAGTTGGAATATTCTTTAAGTTTAATTTCATATTTTGATTATATAATTTTATTGCCAAAATCGCAAAAGATTGCCGGATATTAAGATTTGTAAATAAGAATATGAAAGTCTCTGCGCCTCTTATTATTATCTTTTCCAAGATATGCAATTATTATAAATTTAGGAATATAGCAAAAATTTCTGAAAAAATGGTTTTTGTAAGGCTTTTAATTTTTAATGAGGTAAAAGAATTAATATCTAATATGAGAAAATTGGGAATTAAATTCTAATATTTTTCATGATAATTCTTTGCGCAATTTTATAGCGTTATGAAAACTTTGATTATTCTGAATTTGATAAATTCTTGCAAGTGCCCACTCTGCAGTTTCTTGAGCCTGTACATCAGATATTTTTCCTGCACTGCGGCTGGACTTAAGATTTTTATCAATAACGTTATAAATGCCTAACATCGTACCATTATCCAATCTGTGAATAGGTCTTATAAAGTAATCCGCAACTCCGCCTGAATTATATTCAAGAGTATGATATAACATCTTCAAAACATTTTTTGCATGCGATAATTCATAATCAAAAAAATTTATAAGTTGTTCTTTTGTTCCATGTCTGAATACGTATGTTTTAACTTCTTTATAATTGTCTTTAGACAACCCCATTACGTTCAAATCCTGCATACTACGAACCTGAAGATTAACATTTTTTATATAGTTATCAACTTCATTGGGCTTTATTCCGAGTGCTATGGCAAGTAATTTTTTATCACCAGCTTTTGTATAAGAATTCTTAAACGGTTTAAACAGTTCTAACGGGCGATTATCCATAATAATTTTAAAATCATCGCTTGAAATTTTTTCTTCTACAAGATGCGAAATTTCAGCGTGATTATGACGAATAAATTTAATTTTTTGATCAGACGAAATTTGGCTTGAGGCTAATACTTCACGAACCTTATATAAATCCAGATTCCCTACAGGTCTTATTCCGCTGATTTTGTCAACATGTAGACTCATATTGATATATTACAGATTTTCAACAGAAAAAGCAAGTTGATTAGGGGGAGAATTATCCATTTCCATTGTTAAATGAGTGTACCGATTTTTACTATTTTTCACAGCTAATGAACTGATGTCAATTTGTATAGTAGTTTTTATTAACAGTAATATCGACAAAATACATATCAAATAATATTTTTTATTTTTTCGCAAGCAAAAAACTTTTATCAATTAACATGTAAATTTCATTTATCGGCATTGAGCCGTCAAGTATTATTGTTATCCAATGTTTTTTATTCATGTGATAGGCGGGATAAATATTTGGCTGATTTAACAAATTGGGAACATCCTCAACCGGTGCGCGCAAATCAATAACTTCAATGATTTCATCGGTCGGCAACCCGAGTTTGCTTCCTTGTACAGATAATATTGCAAAATACCATTTTTGACTATCCTGTCGTCTGCAAACAGCATTACGCGGGAATTTTGGCCATAAATATTCTGCCGGCGAACCATATTTTTCTTTTGCATAATCAAGAATTTCGTAACTGTATTCCCATTCAAAAACATTGATATCAAAACACTTTTCTTTTATTTCATATAAGATTTTTTCGTATTCTTTTCTAACTTGCCCAACAAAAGTTCCTTGCGCATCTTCAACAAGATGCAGAGTATATGGCTCATTAAAAGCTTTCTCGATTAACTCGGTTTTAATTTCACTTTCATCAATTATATCAATGTTAAGAGTAAATTCATTATTCATAATATCCAAAGAATATGAATATTTATCCCCATTTTTTTTAAACCCGAATGTTTTTAACTTTTGGATATTCGCTCTTTTTTTCATAACAAAATCTTAGCACAGATATATTAATAGCAGGCAAAAATGTCACATATATTATTTATTAAAAATTTATGCTATAATTCACATTATGAAAAAAGTTTTATTATTTACAATTTTGGCTTTATTAACATTTAGTTGCTCAAATATTTCGGCACAAGCATCATTAATTTCAACGGGGAGTTACAGAAACGAACAAAATAAACTCAATAAATCAGAAATTAAAGAAATTAAGCAGCTTTTTAGCCTGCATACCGAATTTGCCAATAAACATGACCTTTCAGGGTTAAAATCTTTGTATTCAGATAATTACATCAATAGCGACGGCTATAAACTTGAGCCTTATTTTAAAACAGTCGAAGAAACTTGGGATCAATGCAAAGATTTGACATACAATGCAAAAATTACTTCAATTGATATAAACGGGAATAATGCAAACGTAAGTATTACCGAAACAGCGGTAGGAACAGTGTATGACAAGATGGATTCGCTTGCTATTACAGGAGAAATTCATGCTAAATCTTCCAGTATCTATCAAATTGTTAAAATAAACGGCAAGTGGCTCATCTCAGGCGAACAAATGCTTACGGATGAATCAGCACTCCTATATGGAGATGCGCGATTTATGAATATAGAACTTATTGTCCCTAATCAAGTCGGAGCCGGAGAAACTTATACCGTAACGGTTAAAACTGACAAAGATGAAAATTCAGTAATTATCGGCTCAATAGAACATGACCCCGTTGTATATCCGTCCCAAATTCCAAACGGACCACTAAGAACCATGCCTAAAAGCGGGATTTTAGAAAGATATATTAAGGCAAATACAGATAATATTAATGAATATGCGGTTGCATCTCTTGCAATATCAAAAACAAAAGCAGATGCAAATAATATTCCTAAAGTTTATATGGCAGGAATTGCCTGTCTAATGAAAAGGATTAATATTGTTCCTAAAAATAATTTTATAATACTAGAGGGTAAAAAATAATGAAAGAATCTATCGGGAAATACTTATTTTTAATTGGTAGTTTTATATTTTGGATATTTTTGGCACTGTTTTCATCAAAATTAATCGTTGATAATGTTACTTCAGGTCATCATTATTCGAACGCAGTTTTTAGTCTTACTTATCTCAAAAATAGCGGGGCTGCCTTCAGCATAATGCAAAATGCAAGAGAATTTTTAATAATAATCGCTATTGTTGCAACGACTTTGTTGTGGGGATATGTTCATCATAACAGAAGTATTCATATGATTTCGGTTTCATTTATCGGACTTTTGACGGCGGGGATTATGGCAAATTGTCACGAAAGAATAGTTCTTGGCTATGTTCGTGATTATATTCATCTGAATTTTATAAACTTTCCGGTATTCAATGTTGCAGATGTGCTCATAACAATAGGTGTTATAGCTTTAATTGGGATGTTGCTGATTTATAAAAGATAATAAACGGTGCGAAACATCGCATACTAATTTTGAAATTATGCTATTAATTGTTGACGAAAATTCAATAGATACAAGGCTTGACGTGTTTTTATCCCAGCTCTACGACGGGATTTCACGTTCAAAAATTCAGTCTGCAATAAAAGACGGAAAGGTTTTGGTAAACGGAGAAACCAGAAAGCCTTCGTATTCGTTGAGAATTGATGACAGGGTAGAATTTGAAAACCTTACCCCCGAAAAAATTATTGAACTTGAGACGCAGGATATTCCTTTAGAAGTCGTTTGGGAAGATGAAAATATGGCGGTTATAAATAAACCGTCAGGAATGCTCACTCATCCGACCTTTATTGAAACAAAAAATACTTTAGTTAATGCGCTTTTGCATAAATACGGGGACAATTTGTCCGATACAAACGGGGAGTTTCGAAGAGGGATAGTTCATCGTCTTGACAGAAACACTTCGGGGCTTTTGATGATAGCAAAGAACAACAAAACCCACGAATACCTTGCAAACCTCATTAAAGAGCATCATTTAACAAAAAAATATCACGCAGTCTTAAAAGGATTTTACCCGAACGAAAACGATATAATATCAGAACCAATCGGCAGAAATAATCTTAATCCAAAGAAAATGGCAGTTCGCTCCGATGGGCGACCAAGCCTAACTAAACTCAAAGTGTTAGAGCATTTCGGAAACGAAGCGACTTATGTAGAGCTTGAACTTGTAACGGGCAGAACTCATCAAATAAGAGTTCATACAAGTTATAAAAACCACCCCGTTTATAATGATACTCTTTACGGTGCAGGCGAGGGCAAAGTTAAAACGCAAGAACAAGTTTTACAATCTTTTTATTTAAAGTTTGCAAAACCGTTTTCGTCAACTATAATAGAATTAGAGATTGAACCGGATGAAAAACTTTCTAAGGTTTTAAAATATTTCAGAAACAGAAAACCATAGGTTGGCATCGTGGCCACAAGAAGATTGGCATTATAAGGCTAATAAGCAGGAGAGCATAAAATGAAAAAATTATTCTTTTTCTTAAGTATAGTAGTATTATGTGCGGTAATTTATATAGTATTAATTAATACAACCGGTACTGTCAGTGTTAATTTGTTAAGAGGGAGCACATACACCGCAGATTTATCAAAAGAGTTTGGCTTGCCTTTCTACACAATATTAGTATTATTTGCAGGATTATTCTCCGGAGCAGGGGTAATTTCACTATTTCTGAGTGTTCAGCAAGATAAAGTTAAAGCATATAAGCGTGAACTTGAAAAAACAGCCGTATCATCGGATTCAAACGCATCGAAAGTCGGGGTTTTGGAAGCTAAAGTCAAAACACTTGAAAAAGCTTTTTCTTCAGTTGTTGATGAGCGTACTAAACTTGAAGTGCAAATAAAAGAACTCAATGCAGAAATTGATAATCTAAATAATAAATAATGTAAATAATAAGGCGGGTACTACCCGCCTTATTTCTTTCAATTCTTAATCTTTTCGTTCAATATCAACTTTGGAATTGTTATCAACATTGAGTTTAGTATTTTTACTAATATCTACTCCCGTTTTGCTATCCCAAATTAATCCTTCATTTTTTACATTTTGTATATCAAGTTCTTTTGCACTGCTTGATATTAGTTCAAGGTTAGAATTTTTTACAGTTGTTTTGTCGCCGTTGGTATAAATGCTCCCGTGAGTGGCACCATTAACATCTACTGTTCTGTTAGTTAAATCAATAGTTGTTTTTCCGTCTGTTAAACCAACAGAACCAAAATACAATTTTTGTTCACCATTTTTGCTAAATTTACTTATACAAGTCGGCTCATTGACACTTGCATTCAATACTTCTTTCAAATCGTCAATATTGCTGTATTTGATTTCGGTAACGTGTCCCGATTCTCTGTCATACATGGTAAATGAACCATCTTTTACGGTAAAATTAAATCGATTAAAATACTCTGCTTCACTTTTGTTAAATATTCCGTCTTTCAAAATATAATTACCATTAGCATCTTTTTTACCCTCTGCATATGTATCGAACAAACTTGCAGCAAGTTTTTGTCCATCAGAACCGTTTTTCCTGACATCTTCAACAGTCATTCCTTCACGAATTTGCAATCTTTGTTGCGGTTGAACTTTTTGTGGACCATCTAATCTCATAATTTTACTCCTTATCTTAATGTGTACCTCAAGTAACTTGTGTTGCAACATCACTTATTACTTACATGTATATAAAAACACATTATACTTTGGAATTGCGCAAAAAATTAATGTTATACATAGAATTTTCTTAAAATATAGATATACATTGCCGTTTCGGGTTTACAAAAATTAATATATTATGATATTCAACATAGATTTTATTTAAAAAATCAATTTATAAAGTAAAGGTTTTGTTATGGACTTTAAAAAATCATTCGGTGAAAAATTAAAAAGACTGCGAAAAAACAAAAATCTGACGCAAGAACAACTTGCCGAAATGATTGATATTGATCCCAGAAATTTAAGCCGTATAGAAGTCGGTTCGAGTTTTGTTAAAGCAGAAACTTTGGAGAAAATTTTAAAAGCACTTGATGTTACGACAGAACAACTATTTTCAAATGACCATATTCAATCCGCTGAAGAACTTTTAAAAGATATCAGCAAATATATTGACCTCGCTAAAAATAATCCAAAAAAACTTGAAAAAATACATAAATTGATTAGATTTATTGTGTTTGATGAGTGATAAATAAGTTTTACTGCAAAATGTCGACTAATGCATAAGCGTTGAAATCGAGTGAGCCGTAAATAATTTTTATACGATTATCTCCTTCATTTACCCAATTTGCGAACAGAATTTCTTCTTGTTCATAATCTTCACCTGTTTCAGTTGCAGGAATTCTTGCCACTAAATTATGCGCTTGGTATAAATTCAAAATTATTCTGCCGTTTTCATTTTTACCTTCAACCTGATAATGACCGACAGGAATAACCCCCTCGCCAATTTTTATTTCAACCGGCAACGCAAGAACCGGTAAAGACGCTTTTTCTCCTTGATTATTATTTATTGCTTCGGTTTCATTAGATTGAGAAAATTCCTCACCCCTTGGAGAACCGTTATTTAATAAAATTTTTTTCCACTTATCAAGTTTTTTATTCTTCTTTTTTATAGCGGCTTCAAATTCTTCATCACTGACAAAACGCTGCTCTTGAGGACTTGAAAGGTCTGTATTAAAATTACCCCATAAATCTTCATCCGCAGCATATGCAGCAGGCATAAATTTATGTGTAACTAAAGCACTACCGCAAATGCATAAAAAATTTAGAATTAATAAAGCGACAATTATTGATAATAACTTTTTCATATCGATATTTTAATGTTTTTCTCCAAAAAGTAAACCCAATATTCGTATGATTATTTTTTTGATTTACAATTTTAAATATTACAAATTTTAGTAGCAAAAAATTTTTTTTTTGCATTTTAAAACTGAAATACGGAGGTAAAAATGCAAATTAATTCAATATACAACCATAATTTCAACAATCAATACAATAACTTAAACAACTATCAAAATAATATAGCTTTTGAAGGAATAAAAATTAAGGATTTAATTCCTAAAAAATTTAAATCTGCAAAATCAGAAAGACATAAAACTTTAGTTGAAGATACTTATTACAGATTCAGCGATATTATGAAAATGGAATCACCTGAGCTCTTAAGTTTAATGAGAAAAGCAAACAGTTCAAGATTTAATCTATTAAAAAGACTTGTTACAAAATATAATTCAAGAAATTACTCTTTACAAGGGAACCTGAGAGAAGACCCTAAAAATATTATTGCGGCATATAAAATTGTAGAAAAACCTACATTGGCACATTATAATATTATTGAGAAATTTGATGCTCCCATAAAATCTTTCTTAGAACTTTTTACCAAGGCAAAAGATAAAAAAAGCCTTGAATTTGTTCAAAAAATGCAGCATGACGTTTTAGACGGTTCCAGTATCTCATTGAAAATACTAACAGACATGCTCGCATCTAAATATAAAGAAGAATTTATTAAAAAACCACAAAACTATATATCATATTTAAAACTTAATGTTGATAAAGCAGATGCCGTTAAAGAACTCGAAAAATTATTAAACTCCGGAAAGTATAACCGCAAATTTTACGATTCAAAATTTGCGGTAGAAAACATATTAAGATACGATAGTATAAAAGCAGCTTTTGAGAATGATTCTCAGTTTTTAGAACAAAATTACAGTAAAGAAGGAATTAAATTCATAAAAACCTTATTCTTTGATTTTCTTGCATACAGAAAAGGATTGAATACAGAAGATTTTGCAGATATTTTAAAAATGTACAAAAGTTCCAATTCTAAAAATATTACACAAAGATTAGATTTATTAAATCATTTTAAATATTCTAACAGCGACAAAAACAGAGTAAGCAAAGAATCCGAAATTAGTTCAATGAAAAAATTATTTAATAAAATGGACAACGATGAAAGCAGCGCAAATTTTGTAGATAAAATTCTTGGAGATAACATTGCTGCAAAAAGCATGTCCGAATTAAATGAAATTTTAGATATTGTCCCTTCTAAAAAGGCAGAAATTTTTCACAAAAATATCGCACGAATTGTCAAATATACAGATGAAAAAAACAGAGTCGAGGCATTAAAACATCAAGTTGAAAATCCGTTTTTTATAACTCGAAGACACGCAGAATTACTTGAAGATTCTATTAGGGCAGGTTTTACCCGCAGAGAATCACGTTTTAGCAGAATAACCAGATTAATAGAAAATAAAATTAATATTATGAAATATAATAAAATTGCATCAGCTCAAGGCGCAGGAGCCAGTTCTGTATCAGCACCGATACCGGAGCCTGCAGTAATACACATTCCTGCAACCAGACCGGTAGCAAGTGTTCAAGTACAACCGGTTAAAACTGATATTGCAATAAATTCTATAAATGTTCAAAAAGAAATAACCGAACCTAAATTAGAATTACAACGCACATTCAAAGAATCTCGAGAAGCAAGAAAATTGAGAGTTCAAAACGATGTAAATGAAATAATTAAACAAAAACTTGGTCAAAAAACTTATGAAAGACAACAAGAAACATACAAAAACGAAGCAATGGTAATGAGATTAAGACTCTTACCTGAGATTTTTGAATCAATTGCTGATACTCGAAAAGTTCAAAGAGCATCCGGTCTAAGACCAAAAGTTGAATCAAAAGATGCCGTAAAATTATATTCCAGAATTAACGGTAAAAATAGAAAACTTGTGAATTATATGTTAAAACAAAAAAATTCATTAGGACACAGATTATTTGATGTAAAAGATATTTTGAAACAATTAGACATCCTTGACCAAAGGGCAGCAAATTTAAAGGCCGCAAAAGGCAAAGAATTCAAAGCTCAAGATGCAAAAGCTATTTACTTAAATAAATTTGATGAATTATTTGAACAATACGGAAAACTCAAACGAAAGAGCAAGAAAAAGAAACTTGCATAACTCCTTTCTACAAAACACACTACAACAAAAGGAGCGGGTTCAGAGCACATCTGAACCCGCTCCTTATTTTAAGAAAATTTTTAACTATTCAACATCTGCCGGAGGTTTTTGGTTCAAAAGGCTCGTTTGCTGAACCTCATCGACCGGATTTTCTGCCCCTTCAGTTGCAGACGTTTTAAATGCGTCATTTTCATCAGGGTTAAGAATTTTATTGACAGAAACCACATTATCTCCGTCATTCAAGTTCTGCGCCCTCACACCCGTTGCTGGTCGTCCTTGACGAGAAATAGAGCCTGCATTTATTCTTGTAACGACACCGTTTGCGGTTACAAGCATTATATCATCACTATCTTCAACAATAGTTAACGCAACAAGCCTTGAAGCAGAAGTCTTGAACTTGGTCGCAATCAAACCGATTCCTCCTCTGTTTTGGGTTCTGAATTCTGATAATTTTGTACGTTTACCAAACCCGTCAGAAGTTACAACGAGCAGATCCGCATCATAATCCTGAGGTACAATGTCACATCCGACAATTTCGTCACCACTTCTCAACTTCATCGAAATTACACCTTTAGCGCTTCTGCCAAGCGGTCTTAAATCCTTAATTGGGAATCTTATTGCCATACCGCAAGATGTGCCGATAATTATTTCATCATAAGATTTTGCAAGTTTTACCCAGTTCAAACTGTCACCTTCGTCTAATCCGATTGCAATAATACCGTTTCTTCTAATATTCGAGAAGTTATCAAGTTCAATTCTCTTTATATTGCCTTTTTTAGTAAGCATTATAAGATTGAGTTCGTGCGAGAACACGCTTACAGGGACTACAGCCGTAATCTTTTCGTCCTGTTCAATCGGGAGGACATTAATAATCGGTAAACCTTTTGATTGACGACCACCCTCAGGGAAGTCATATACATTCAAACTGTAAACTGTACCCTTTGATGAGAAGAACAATACTTTATCGTGCATCATAGCGGTAAAGAAATGTTGAATATCATCGTCCTCTTTGGTTTTAATACCTGATTTACCTCGTGTTGCTCTATTTTGGCGTTCAAAAGTATCTAGCGGGATACGCTTTAAATACCCTTGATGAGTGATAAATACAGCCATCGGAGTATTTGGGGTCAAATCTTCAATGGTAACTTCCCCGCGTTCCGGAACGATTTGAGTTTTTCTTTCATCTCCATATTTTTCTTTATCTTCAAGAAGCTCAGTCTTAATGATATCTAAAATCTTTTGACGGCTCGCCAAAATACCTTCATATTCTTCGATTTTCTTTAATAATTCATCATATTCGGCTCTAACTTTATCTTGTTCCAAACCTGTCAAACGACGTAATTGCATTTCAAGAATTGCATTAGCCTGATCCGCATCAAGCCCGAATCTACTCATTAAACCATCACGTGCAGCATCCGTCGTTTTTGATTTTTTGATAAGTTCAATAACTTCATCTATTGAACCCAGCGCAATAATCAAACCAGCCAATATGTGCGCTCTTATTTTTGCTTTTTTGAGGTAGAAAATTGTTCTGCGGGTAACAATTTCTATTCTGTGCTCTACAAATTCATTTAATACCTCGTACAAATTCATCAGTCGTGGCTGTTGACCGCAAAGTGCAACCATATTAACCCCGAAAGTTGTTTCAAGTTGAGTAAATTTGTACAAGTTGTTACGGACGACATCTGGTTTAGCGTCACGTTTAAGCTCGATAACAATTCTCATTCCGTCACGATCAGATTCATCACGAATATCCGAAATCCCTTTTATTTTTTCGTCTTTAACAAGGTCTGCAATCTTTTCAATAAGCATAGCCTTATTAACCTGATAAGGAATTTCAGTAATCACAATTGCTGTTCTTCCCTGACGACCTGCACCACCTGCAATTTCTTCAAAGCCTGAAACAGCTGACATAGTAATAGAACCCCTACCCGTTTCGTAAGCCTGTTTAATATCGTTCATGCCAACAATGGTTGCAGCAGTCGGGAAATCAGGGCCTTTGATATATTCCATAAGTTCAGGAACGGTAATATTCGGGTTATCAATTAAAGCGATAGTTCCGTCAACGACTTCACAAAGGTTGTGAGGCGGAATATTTGTAGCCATACCTACTGCAATCCCTGAAACCCCGTTTAATAATAACATCGGAAGTCTTACAGGAAGAACCGTAGGCTCTTGCAAAGAACCGTCAAAATTTGGCTGGAACTCAACCGTTTCACAGTCAATATCAGCAAGCATTGATTGAGTAATTTTGTGCATACGTGCTTCTGTATAACGCATTGCAGCAGCGCCGTCGCCGTCAACAGATCCAAAGTTCCCATGCCCGTCAACCATTAAATATCTTGTTGAAAAATCTTGAGCCATACGAACCAGTGCTTCATATACCGAGCTATCACCATGCGGATGGTATTTACCAAGAACTTCACCAACGATTCTTGCGCATTTTCTAAACGGTTTATCAGGGTACATTCCGAGTTCGTTCATAGAATATAAAATTCGTCTGTGAACAGGTTTCAAACCATCTCGAACATCCGGCAACGCACGACCTACAATTACACTCATCGCATAATCAATGTATGAACGCTTCATTTCTTCTCTTATATTAACGGGAACAATTTTACCGTCCCCAAACATGTTTTGTTGAGTTGTCAATTCCATATCCTCCAAGTCTTCTTATGCCAAAATTATAGCATAAACACAAGTATTTTGCCCAAATTCGTTACAAATGGTTAAGAATAATTCGCATTATATGAACAGAAATATCTTACTTGCGATATTTTTGTTCTACCATCTCTAGCCACTTGGCATGGTTGTAGTTTTTATAACTGTTTGCAAAATTGATTAGTGAAGTAACAAGCTTGCGTCCGCTATCAGATTTCCCGACAATTAAATAATCGCCATTATCGTTTTGGCAGTACAAAATTTCTCGGTGAACGATTTTTTCGACGTTATTTTTCGGATTTTTATTTATGACCTGAAATAACCACTTGTGCAGAAGTTCTAACGGCGTAGTCTCATGCGTCATAAGTTCATCGTTATATTGTTGTAAAAATTTTGCAAATTCCGATATTATCATAGTTTTATCTTAAATATGGCGTTGTTGTCGCAAAGCAGATTATATCATAAATTTCTGCCCTGTTCAGTTCTCGTACCATTTCCTCAAAAGTTGAACCTGTTGTGCAAATATCATCAATTAAAAGTACTCGTTTACCTTCGATTAGTTTGGTTTTATCGACCTCAAACGCTTTATCAAGGTTAACTAACCGCTGTGATTTTTTGAGATTATATTGCGGTTTGGTATCTTTTATACGTTTAATGAGCCCTGTATTCAGGGTATACCCTGTCAGTTTTGCAAATTCCTCACCAACCAAATCCATGTGATTGTATTTGCGTTTCTTTTTGCGCTTAGGATAAATAGGAACCGGTATTATCTGAAAATCACCTTGTATTCCAAGCCTTTGCCAATATTCGTACATAAATTTTGCCTGATAATATGCAAGGTCGCTTTGACGGTGATATTTTAAACCACGAATCATTTTTTGAAGATTTTTTGAATATTCGCCAGCACAATAGATATCGATGCCGTTAAAAGTTCTGTTTATTCCGACAGGCAAGTGTTCAAGTGTGAAGTAACATTGCGAGCACATTTTTACGCACTCCTTTGACGAACCGCAAAAATAACACTTCTTTTTATATATCCAGTCTAAAAAGTTTTCAAAAAATTTGTTCATAAAGAAAGTTTACCATTAATTAAAATGATTAAAAATCTTATTTTCTACATCTTGTTTTGAGTAGTGGATGGTTTTGCCGTCTATGTTTAAATCAACTCCCAAACCCTGCTTTGCAATCCCGATTTGTGTGCCGTAATCAAAATCCTGCGGAACAACTGCCACAAGTCCATAATCCTCCCCGCCAAAAAGCACCATATCCTGCCAATTTGGGAATTTTTCCAAGTCTTTATCATAAGGGATTTTGTCAAAATCGACTTCCAATAAAACTCCGCTTTCGTTTGCAATCGCAGAAAGAGCGTCCATAAGCCCGTCTGATGTGTCCATCATAGCATAAGGAGTTTTTATATTTAAACCTGCTTCATCACCTAATTCAACCTGAGCCTGAGGCTCTAAATGCACTTTGATAAATTTTTTGGGCTCGGATTTTCCATGCATTAAGAGTTTTAATCCTGCGCAGCTTGAGCCATGCAAACCTGATACAACGACCTTATAACCTTCTTTTGCATTTTTTCGGGACGAAATATTCCTCCCTTTTGCATCACCTATAGCGCAAACAGAAATATATATTTTATCAGCCGACGTTATATCCCCGCCGACAATTTTTACACTCTCACCGGAGAAAGAAACGCTGCAAGCAGTTTTTGCCCCTTGATAAAACTCTTTTAGAAAATCCGTATCAATATCGTTAGGCAAAGAAAGAGAAATTGTGAGGTAAACAGGTTTAGCTCCGCTTGCGCAGATATCCGAAACATTTACCATAACGGACTTATATCCAAGTTGAAACGGGGTTATAAATTCCTTTTTAAAATGTACATCTTCAACAAGACTATCCTGCGAAACTACTATTCCCAAATCCATCAAATAAGCGCAGTCATCCCCGATATATTCTGATTCAAGTGTATTTTTTATTATATTTATAAATTCTTTTTCTTTCACATCTATACTATATCATGCTCCAAGAGCGAAATAAATTCATCGACAAGGGTTGTATTCCATTTTTTGCCGGCATCGGATTTAATAATTTCAATCGCATCACGACTTGACATCTTTGCTCTGTAAGGCCGTGCTTCAATAAGCGCAAAGTATTCATCCACAATCAAAATTATTTGAGAAGTAAGCGGAATTTCATCTTTTGACTTGTTATTCGGATAACCGCTTCCGTCCCAATTTTCATGGTGCTGTTCGATAATCGGCAAAATATCCTGAACATAGGAAATCGGTTTTAAAATCTTTTGTGCCGCAATAATCGGGTGATTTTTAATAGTAGCTTTTTCTTCTTCCGTCAACGGAGTAGCCTTTTGCAACAGCCCCGGAGAAATCATCAAATTCCCTATATCATAAAGCAAAACTGCAACTTTTAAGTTATCAACATCCTGTTTAGAAAGATCAAATCTTTTTGCCAAAGATACCGCCATAAGGACTTTATTTTTCACAACTCCATTTTCGTGCATTGGGTTATAAAGCTTTGTGAGCATATCAGCGACCATGTATAGTGAATCTTGCTTGTTTTCGCCTTCATCCGCACTATCTTTGAGCTTTTGGCAAAGTTCTTTTGACAGTCTTTGAGCCATAGGAACACGATTTTTGGATAAAATATCAATAAAGGTATTAAGAGCAATTTCTTGCCAAGAAGTTTCTGAAATTGATTTGGCAAGAGTAACCTGATTTCTGCCATTGCGTTTTGAACTATACATGGCCTGATCTGTCAATTCTAAAAGTTCTTCTACATTAGAAGTATGCTCTAAAAAAGTTGCCACTCCAAGGCTGCCGGTGATATGTCCGATAGTTTCAATTTCTTTCGATTCTATTGCCTTACGTATTCTTTCTGCCGCAATCATAGCACCTTCTGAAGGTATACCGGGCAACAGAACATCAAATTCCTCCCCGCCAATTCTGGCAGGAATATCAATAGAACGGGCATTCGATTTTAATATATCTGCAATCGTTTTAATAGCCAAATCCCCATAAGAATGGCCATATGTATCATTGATTTTTTTCAAAAAATCCAAATCAATACCTATAACAGAAAACGGCGTATTTTGACGCCTTGCACGCTGAACTTCTTTGTTTAATGATTCTTCAAAATATCTGCGATTATAAAGACCCGTTAAAGCATCCGTTACGGCTTCTTCTCTTACAGCCTGAAATAAATCCGCAATAGTAATAGCCATTTCTATTTGCTTTGCAAAAAGTCCCAAAAAATCAGTTTCGGCAGGCGCAAGTTCTTCACGAGAAGAAAATACACAAAACCAGCCAAACTCATTATCTCTCGGAGTTAAAGGTATAGCAATAATCGATTTTACAGGCTGATTTGTCAAAATTGCCGCAATTGTATCTTGGTTCAATTCAGGCATAATTGCCTTTAATGACAAATCAAGAGATTTTGTTTGTATAATTTTTTTCTGTGTCAAAGTATCGGAAAAAATACTGTTTTCGCTGTAACTCAGGCGTCTTGTTTGAATTGAAGGGGAACCAATAATATGATTAAGTCTTTCTATCAAATCATCCTTAGATTGCGCTACAATTCTGCAAAAATCACCATCGCCATCTTTACATTTCCTTATAATTGCACAATGCATATACCCAAGCTCTCCTTGAGTACTGTTTACTATTGCCTCTAGCACATTTTCAAGCGGAGTGGAAGAATTCATCATATCCCAAATATGCTGCAGCGTTAACATACGGCGATTCGCATCATGAAGTTCGTTTGTGCGTTCTTCAATCTCTTTTTCTAACTGCTGGTTTCTTTCATATATTTCAAGATAGTCGCGCTTTTCATTATAAATATTATTTTCAACTTCTTGAACTCGGCTTGTTATTTCTTTAAATTTATCAAATATACCCATCAATCACCCTAAATTCTACAAGACATTTAATTTTATCATTATTTTATGCAAATATCAACCTGTTAATTGTATCAATAACTTCTTGCACGCTCGGAGAAAAGGTACATGCTTCGAATTTATCTTTCAATAAACATTTACGTTTGAAACATGGCTGACACGATAAACCCCTCCCCCCTAGAGATACATACTTATCATAATTGCCAAGCGGTCCTAAAACTTCTTTTGGCGTACAGGTGAATATAGCTATAACTTTTGGATTCCGCGCAGCCCAAGCAAGATGTGCACTGCCGCTATCAGGTGAAATTACGAGAGATGCTCTTGAAAAGACTTCCGCAAGCTCTAAAATGTTAGTTTGACCGGCAAGATTTAACCCTCTGTCCTGTGAAATATAACTTATTAATTCATTATCATTCGGACCGCCTGTGAAAATCAAATTAACTTTATCTTCAAGATAATCCACTACCCCGCGCCAATTATCCTTGTTCCAGTGTTTATTTCCCCAAGTTGTAGCAGGAGAAATTACTACAGTTTTTTTAGAGCTATCAAGCCCGCACAATAAATCATCCACTTTTTGTATCTGCAACTCAGTCCTTTTAGGCAAAGTAACTTTTATATCTTCCGGAGCAATTTCTATACCCAAATGATTTGCATAACGTAAATAGTTCATAACTATCGGGGAATCAGGTTTATAGGAGATGTTATCTATCCATTCGTTCCCTCCCAAAAGTGACAATTCTCGACCTTCTTTTGAAATAATGCGCCTCTTTGCACCACAAAATGCCATAAAGTAAAGACTTTTAAACATCATTTGAGAATCAATTGCTATATCAAATTTTTCATCACGCAATTGCTTTATGATATCAATATATTCCAAAAAACTTGTTAAGCACATGCCGCGTTTTTTCCACTCCTTCATTGGAGCCAAAATCACTCTGTCTACACAAGGATTATCCTTTACAATTTCAATACCTTTTTCTGAAACAAGCCAAGTGACCTCATATCCTGCATCTTTTAGAGCGTTCGCTAAAGGAACATTGAATATCACATCCCCCAATGATGATAATTTTATAAGTAAAACCTTTTTCTTCCTGTTTACTGACATAATTAACTCCGCTATAAATATGATATAAACACATGCTATTGCATTATACATCAAACAATTACTTATATAAAAACGTAATAAATTTATCCCCGTATTTTTTTTGTTTCAAAATTTCAAGATTTTGCGGAATTTCAACTTCTGTTACATGCTCTAAAATAACAATTCCGCCACAAATATCTTGTATAGCCTCAAGACTTTTTTCATATATTCCGGAAAAATAAGGAGGATCTATATAAATTACATCAAACTTCTGAGATAATTTGGGGCAAATTTTCAGACTATCACCTAAAATTAGTTTCAAATCGTGTAATTTATCATATCTAGAGAAATTAGATTTTATGACAGAATAAACCTTTTTATTTTGTTCGATTGCAATAATGCGGTCGAAGCCACGTGACAACGCCTCGAGACTCATTATCCCTGAGCCAGTGTACATGTCAAGAAAACTTTTACCCCTAAAATCCATCATAGCCGACAAAGTATTAAAAACACTCATCCGAACCTTAGATAGCGTGGGACGTGTGATATTTTCATCAGGAGCCTTTATTTTTTGTCTGTTATAAATCCCGCCTGTAATATTCATAAGATTAGATTAACATAAAAAAAACAGGCTCCGAATATCAGAACCTGCTATAAATTAAAATATATATCAACAATACTTTATTAACTCAATGCCATCAATGCTTTTACAGAACGAGCATTTTCTCTGACATCTTCTTCAATTCCTTCATTAGAAATTGTATTTTCAAGAATTCTCATTGCACCTTCTTTATCTTCTAATGAAAGTAAGCTGTTTATGGTACTCATAGCAACAACTGTGGACATGTCATTGATACCTTTACCTTTGCTTGAAATTACAATAGATAATGAATCTGCTTCATTTCTTTGAACTAAAGCGCGTGCTGTCATTTCTCTAACTTCATCGATAGCAGAATTTGTACCGATTTCTTCAAGAACAGATATTGCATCGTGGTTTGGATTGATTGTTAGAGAATCAATAATATCACTTACTCTTTCTAAATTTTTGCTTGTTTTTACTGTAGTGTTCATTTATCTCTTCTCCCTATGCTGCCTTTGTAATCTCTTCTTCTAATGCCTTAATAGCATCAGATAACATCGGTTTTACCTGTGTGTGAGGATCCAATTTTGCCATTGCAGCAATTTGTTTTTCTCTTGTTCTAAATAGCTGACCTACATCTGTAGTTAAGACATTTTTAACTGCATTATAACCGTTTTTTAGGCCTTCACCCAAATGAATTTCAGTATTACCGATTTCACACACTTTATTCCATGCGCCCACGATACCATTTTTCATTCTTATACCAAATTCTTTTATAGATTCAATTCCTTCATAAAATCTTCTTCCGAAATCGTTTATTGAACCGACAAAAGTTGAATATATTCTTTTTGTTCCTTGTGTAATACCGCCGGTAAAACTTACATTTTTCTTGGTACTTAATTCAAGCACATCAGCGGTTAACACATTTTTTTGGAAATTTGATTTCGCAAAAGGATTCGAACTTCTGCGAACATTTTGCTCAGTGGCAGTCGTATTAAATATACGGTGACTCCATTGGCTTACTCTTTCTATTGTTGACATACTTTTACCTCTTTTCTTTGTCTATATATCCACTTGTCTAGTCTAGCATATTACTTTAATATAAAATCAACCTTTTGTATGATTTGTGCTAAAATACAGACATGAAATACAAAAATCTGGAAGAATTGATTGAAGTAGTAGCGAAGCTAAGAGCCCCAGACGGATGTCCATGGGACAGGGAACAAACCCATAATTCTCTGCGCCCTAATATGCTTGAAGAAGCATATGAAGCAGTAGATGCAATTGATGAAAATGACATGACACATCTAAGAGAAGAACTGGGAGATGTACTTTTGCAAGTTCTTTTACACTCGCAAATTGCATCTGAGCATGGAGATTTCGACATTGAGGCGGTCGCAAAAGAGTTAAAAGACAAGCTTATCCATCGTCACCCGCATGTTTTTGGCAGCACAAGCATAAAAAATGCCGAGGAAGTTGTTACAAATTGGGATAAATTAAAAGCTGAAGAAAAAACTGACAGAAAATCTGCCATGGACGGACTATCTAAAAGCCAACCGGCGCTAATGCTTGCACAAAAGATTTCAAAACGTGCGGTAAAAACAGGATTTGAATGGCCGGACGAACAGTCTTTGTATGAGTGTTTTTATTCTGAAATAGAAGAATTTAAGCAGGCATGTGAAGAGCAAAATAAAGAGCACATGGAAGAGGAATACGGAGATATTTTGTTTGCTGCGGTAAATCTTGCTCGCTGGAATAAAATTGATGCAGAGCAAGCCCTAATTAAAGCAAACAAAAAGTTTGAAAAACGTTTCCGCAAAATGGAAGAACTCGCAACAAAACCGCTGACTGATTACTCTTTTGAAGAATATGATGCACTCTGGAAACAGGCAAAGAAAAATTTGGGATAAAATAAATTTTGAGCAAAAAATCGCACCTTACTTTTTTAATTTTAATAAACAAATTTATTTATTAAATATTTCATTATTTTATTTATATTATTGCGCTCTTTGCAAATAAATGTTGTTTGTAATTCATTATAATAAACATTATCAAAAATTTTACAAATATCTTCTGAAATATCAAGAATTTCTTTTCTTGAAAAAGACTTTGCCATAAATACCACAGGATATTTTGAATTTTTATATTTAATTTTTATTAAATGAGTGTTCATATTTTTGATTATTACATGTGTGTAATGAATTAAATCCATTAAATCATTAATATTACATATATGCAACAAATCGACAAAGAAAACATTAAAAAATTATCCAAAAAAATTAAAAAGCTTAGATTAGCACAGTCAAAATCTTTGAATAAATTTATATTATCTAACGGTCATTTGACAACTGCAACGTGGAGCAGGCTTGAAAACGGGATAAACGATTATAAATTTTCCACACTTTTAAGAGTTGCCAGTTTGTTGAATATTAAAATTGATGAATTACTGAAGGATATAGATTTTAATTACAATTTTACTGAAGATTAATAAAAAGATGCGCCATAAAGACGCACCTTATTATTGAACAATAATTATTTTTCAATAATTATTTTTCTTCTTTCTTTATAATTTGAGTTTTAGGTTTTTCTTTTACCGGATCTGCGGCAACTTTTATGTCCTCAATTCCGTTATCAACTTTACCTAAAACAGACGGTAACTCAATGCCTGCTTGATTTGCGAGGTCATGCATTGCAGGGAGTGATTTTATTAAATCTCTCATAAAATTAGCGGTTGTTGAACCGTTAGGACTGCCTGCTCCGCCATCCCAAACAGTAATTTTATCAAACTTGATATTTTTAATTGCTTCAACCTGTTTTGCAACAAGGTCTTGGATTTTTTCAATCATAAGGAAGCTTGTAGCGATTTCCGGTCTGTTATTGGATATTCTGACTAAATCAGCATAACCTTGAGCTTTTGCTTCCAATACAGCCTTCACACCTTCTGCTTCCGCAAAGTATTTAGCCTTGATAGCATCAGCCTGACCTTGAGCAACTCTTCTTAATCTTTCTGCTTCTGCATCAGCCTCAACTTGTATCTTAAGTTTTTCAACTTCTTGTCTAGCAAGTTCTTCTTTTTTCAATTTTGCTTCTTCCTGTTCTTTTTGAGCAAGTAAAACATCACGCTGAGCGTTTGCCTTTGCGACTTCCCCTTCTCTGAACGCATCAGCCTGTTTAACAGACAATGTAGCATTGTATTCTGCAATATTTGCTTTTGCGATGTTTTCACCTTCAACTGCCTGTGCTTCCAAATCAGCCGTTTTAATACGCTGTTCTTTTGAAGCGTTTGTTTTACCGATTTCGGTCATTGCTGATTGTTGTGCAACTTGTACTTCTTTTTCTTTGTTTGCTTCGGCCTCACCGACTGCACCAAGTTTTTCCTGTTGTGCAACTTCAACTTTTGCTTTGTTGATAGCTTCTGCGGCTGCTTTACGACCGATAGCGTCGATATAGCCTGATTCATCAGTAATATCTTTAATGTTTACGTTGATGATTTCAAGACCGATTTTTTTCAACTCTGTATTAACGTTTGCGTTAATTTGTTCTAAGAATTTTTCACGGTCTTGGTTAATTTCTTCAATTGACAATGTTGCGATAGCAAGACGCAATTGACCTAAAATAATATCGCTTGCTTGAGTAATAACTTCACTTCTTGATAACCCGAGCAGACGTTCTGCTGCGTTTATCATAATTTTTTCATCGGTTGAAATACCGAATGTGAATGTTGATGGTACTGCAACACGGATATTACCTTTTGACAATGCGCCTTTAAGGTCAATGTCAGTTGTCATAGGTTCTAAAGATAATACCCCGTAATCCTGAATTAACGGGATAATGAATGTTCCACCGCCATGTACACACTTTGCAGTTCTTGAACCGCCTGTTTTACCGTAAACTACGATAATTTTGTTTGACGGACAACGTTTGTATTGATTTGCCACAAATGCAAAGATTGCAATTAATACAAGCGCAGCCGCAACTAATAAAGGAAATAAGCCTTCCATAGTTTAATTTCTCCTTTCTTACACTACTTTTTCTATAAATAATAATTCATTTTCAACTTTTACAACCTTAATTTGATCAAAGGCTTTTATTTCATCTTCTGTTGTATTAACAGCATCAGCCACTGTTAATTGACCGGCAATTTCAATTTCAACACGTCCTTGGCCTTTTGGAGCAAAATCTGTGTATGCCTTACCAATTTTATCCAATGCGGTAGCTTTATCTTTTTTAACTGTTTTTTCAAGTTTTCTGACAAGTGACATTAAATAAGCTGTTCCAAGCAAAAATAACAGTCCAACTCCAAATGCACTGCCAAAGGCAACTAATTGCCCAAAATTATAACTCTTCAATGCCGCATAACCCATCCAGCCAAAACCCATTAAAAATGCAAGAATTGTCTGCAATGATATAAAGTGAAATGTCCCGTCAGTATCAGTTTCTGTATTGAAATCAGAACTGACTTCGGCATCTCCGCCACCAAAAATCCAAAATATAGCCAATTTAATTACAAATAAAATAGTTGCAAACCATGCTAGATAGTAATAATACTGAACAGCATTTTGTGTAATTGTTTCCATATATAACCTCCTAATTTTTTTTATTCTTGTTATTGTACTTTTTCTGTGGCTTGCTTGCAGAAGTATTTTTAATCATATTTGCTGATGTCTGGATACGTTTTACGCTGTAGACATCCGGCAGTGACTGAATACAGTTGATAACTTTTTTGAGAGTATCAATGTTATCAAGTTCTATACCAATTTCAATAATCCCGACATGATTTTTAGTTTTGATATTAGCATTAACAATGTTGGTATTATTATCGGATACAGCAGAAATAACTTCTTTTAAAAGCCCCATTTTTTCTGCAGTTTCAATTCGTATGGTCGTCGTATACGTTTTGTTTGTGTTAATTCCTGCCCATTGAATATCCATCATGCGCTCAGGCGGAATTGTTTCGAGTGCCTTACAATCAACTCTGTGAACAGTAACCCCTTTATTGCGGGTAACAACCCCGACAATCGGCTCTCCCGGAATTGGCGAACAGCATCTTGCAAAAGAATAAAGCATCCCTTCTAAACCAATGATATCCTTATTAGAGCTTTTTCTGCCTGATTTGTGGAATGAGTCCTCAATAGATTTTTCTTCCGGCTTTTTAAGTTTATTAGTAATCTTACTAACGGTTGTTTCACCATACCCGAGCGCCGCAAACAAATCTTCAGCAGATTGATAGTTCATCACTTTGGCAATCTTTTCAAACTCGCCGTTCTTAACATTCTCATCAAACACCGCTTTTGTTAGTTCGTGCTCAAGACTTGATTTACCAAGATTGATATGTTCTTCACGATTATTCTTTTTGAACCACTGTTTAATCTTTGATGATGCTTGCTTTGTAACAACAAAAGTTAACCAATCAAGACGGGGCGCAGGGGTTTTGGAAGTTAGAACTTCTACGATATCTCCGTTATTGAGTTTTGTACTAAGCGGAACAATGCGCCCGTTTATAAGCGCACCAACAGTTTTGTGCCCTACGTCAGTATGAATTCTATATGCAAAATCTACACAAGTTGCATCTTTTGGGAAATCATAAATATCACCGTTTGGAGTGAATGCAAAAACTTGATCCGAAAATAAGTCCAATTTTACACTTGAAACATAATCCTTGGCACTTGATACTTCTTTATCGTACTCTACAAGTTTATGCAGCCATGAAAATTGTTTATCTGTTGCCGCATCAGCCTTCTGCGACCCTTTTTCTTTATAACGCCAATGAGCCGCAACCCCGTATTCTGCTGTTCTGTGCATATCCCAAGTTCTAATTTGCACTTCCAACGGCTTTAATCTCGGACCTATAACAGACGTATGTAAAGACTGATACATATTGCCTTTAGGCATCGCAATATAATCTTTAAATCGACCCGGGATAGGTTTGAATTGAGAATGAATTATACCCAAAACTTCATAACACTCTTTTATTGTATCCACGATAACACGAACAGCGGTAACGTCATACAAATCATTGAACGAAATATTCTGACGCTTCATTTTGGCATAAATACTGTAATAGTGCTTAGCTCTGCCGGTAATCTGAGCTTTTATACCGCTTTTTTCCACATCATGCGAAATTTTATCAATAAGTTCGTTTACTGTTGATTCTCTATCTGCTTTTGTTTGAGCAACAAGCTGCGCAATTTCAAAATATTTTTCCGGTTCTAAATACTTAAGTGATAAATCTTCCAATTCGGCTTTCATAGTATAGATACCCAGCCTGTTAGCGAGTGGAGCAAAAATATCGAGTGTTTCTCTTGCAATTTTTTTCTGCTTTTCAGCAGGCATAAAGTTCAGAGTTCGCATATTGTGAAGTCTATCAGCCAGCTTAAGAAAAATCACCCTGATATCGTTTGCCATCGCAATGAATAGGCGCCTAAAATTTTCTGCTTGGCGTTCTTCTTTTGATTTAAACTTTAATTTCCCTAACTTTGTAACCCCTTGAACAAGATTTAATACATCTTCCCCAAATTGCTCTCTGATAATTTCTGCACTTGTATCCGTATCCTCTAGCACGTCATGCAAAAATGCAGCCATTAAGGTATGAATGTCAACCTCAAGTACGGCAAGGATTTTTGCAACCTCAACAGGATGGATAATATAGGGTTCCCCTGAGACCCTATATTGGCCACTATGAGTTTTTTTCGCAAATTTGTAGGCCTTTTCAACCTGCGAAATATCCTCTTGTGTGTGTTTTTGCTGAATTAAAATTTCTTTTAATTCTTTAAATGTTTTGACGTCTGACATAGCAGATTAATCATATAAATTACACTAATAATTTGCAATTAAATAAGAAAAATATCGTACATAAGATGTAGTACATAATATTTGTCATAGGGAGTTATATTTTGCAAAACTCCCTTGCCCCATTTCTTTGACCGCAAAGAAACGGGGCACAAAGAAACTCTCCGACCTGCACTCCGTTCGCTAATAAATTGTAAATGCTCGAGTATAAGGCGGATAACTCGCTATCGCTCAAACAAATCCGCCTTTGATGCTCTCTCGCATTACATTTATTGCTCACTTCGTAAAGGTCGTCAGATAAGCGCGCGGCGTAGTTTTAGCCGCGCTAAAAGATTTTTGCCGACAGGCAAAAACTCATATTACCGCGTAGCGGTCTTATGCTGCCGTAGGCAGTATTGTACCCTAGCGTGTTTTTCTTTTCGGTTCACT
>CADAYD010000009.1 GCA_902791985.1 uncultured bacterium | reverse complement strand
CGATGCCGTCAGGCATTGCAGTAATTTGCGTTTTTCTCTTTCTTGGTTCGTTCTTTCTCTTTTACTCGCAATAAAAGAGAAAGAATGAACAATATACTATTATTTTTGTGCTATATTACAACCATGAGCGGAGATTACAAAAAATTACTCAATAAAAAAAAGAAAAAATATTGTGACCCGAAAACTATGGGGGTAAATATTGATAAAAATGAGTATTACGAGATAATTCTTTCGAATTCGGCGCACCCTGAAAATATAAAAAAAATATCTTAAATTCTCACTTTATGTTAAAATGTTTTTATGAATGAAATAAAAATCATTTCTCCGGTTAAAACACCGCAAGATATTCCAATTTTCTGCAAGCACACACACTGCCGCAGGTACTATGTTTATTACAACCAGTTTATGGATGGTAATTTTGAACTTGTAAATGAATATGTAAAAATTGCTAAAGAAAACGGCGCAAAATTTTTCATTAACTTTAAACATGATATTACAGAAGAAGAACTTCCTGAAATTAAAAAATTCCTAAAATACCTCAAAACTTCGGAAATTACAGGGATTTATATTAATAGTTTTGCAGTACTGGAAGCAATAAAAGTTTTTAAACTCCCGTTCAAAGTCATGGCCGATTCTTATTTTGATATTCATAATCTTGCAGGAATCGATTTTATAAATAGTTTTCACAAAGTACACGGAATCATAATTACCGAAGAAATATACTTGAAAAATATTCAAAAGATTAAAAAATTTACCGACCTTTCTCTGGCAATCGATTCTGATAATCTGCCTTGGTGTGCCGAAGATATAATCAAGCTCAATGCAATTGATTATGTCGTTATAAAAGGAAAATTCAAAGGTCAAGAGGACATTTTGGAGGGGATAGAATTAATTGAAAAAATTCTTGAGAAACCTAAAATGTTTAAAAAACAGAAACTTCCGTTTAAGCATACCCGCCAATGCATATACCAGACTAACCATTTTTCAGGTGATGTAGTAAGCGCAGAAGGTAAAGATTTTAAATTTAGCCGCAACATAAAGAATTTTGATTGGGACGTAAAACGGGTGCAGACCCCTAAAGATTTAAAGTTTACAAGTAAATACAGATTGAATTTGCGTCTGACCGGACTTACTCAAATAAAAGAACTTGAAAATTACATCAAAAAAATCGGTCATAATCCTATTTATTCAATAGAATACGGCGAAATTGTATCAACTTGCGACCTTTCTAAGAACAGTTTTCCGCAAGTTATCACCAAAGTTAAAAAATTCTGTTCAAAATATGGAATAAAATTTCAACTTTCAACCCCCAAAATTTTGATTGAACGCGATTTCGACAGGACCTACGAATACGAAAAGGAACTTCTGCTTTCAAATCCACATCCCGATTCACTAATCATAAACAATATCGGGTATTTTTGGGCATTTATTAACGACAACGACATAAACGAAATTCCTTTTGAAATCGGCCAGGGAATAAATTTGTTAAACAGTATGTCAATTAAGTGCCTTAATAACCTTGCAAGGATTGATACCGTAGATTTTTCATCATTCACTGACGTTCAATCAGCAATAAAAACATTGAAAAAATTAAAAAACGAAATCCCGAACAGAAAATACACAATCGGAGGAAACAAAAGAGTTTTGAGTATGGGATTATGCCCATTAAACAATGACAGCGCAGTCGTTTCAAGACTTTCGTGTAAAGCTCCTTGTCACAACGGTACTTATGCACTAAAAGACCCTTCTTTGGATAAAGTTTTTCCGTTCACTTGCGACGGCTTTTGCAGGATGCATATGTTTGAAGACAATGTTATGCAAGACTTTGATAATATTGAAGAACTATACAACGCAGGCATAAACGAATTTGTATTTGATTTTTCCGCACTCCCGCCAAAATACATTCCGCTTTTACTCAATAACTTTTTCTTAGCCGTAGCAAAATAGTAAAACCAATTTGTTGCAAAAAATAGCACCCTGTAGACTCCCTTACTCCCTCCCTATTTAGGGAGGGAAAAATTAAAAAGATGGGCACACCCAAAAAGATTTGCCCATCCTTAATATTTACAATAAAATTTACCCTTGCCCATCAGTATATGTATTTTTATATGATTCAAAATAACCGTCAAATGAATCTAATTTTTCTCGAAATTTTGTTTCATCTGGCGCATTCTTTGCTAAATCTAACAGATACTGCAGTGCTTCCTCAGCCCATTGGCGAAATCCAAGTATTTTACATCGCTTCTGTAATATCGCCCCATCAAAATTATTTAACCTTTGTTCCTTTTCAGCAAGTTCTTTATCAGAAAATATTACACTCGATTTATATATATTTACGTCACTATCAGATAGCCCTTCATTTCCATCAACATCGAATTTTTTTATTTCCTTATCAAATATACTTTTCTCAGCATCATCAATCTTACCGTCACGATTTAAATCAGCCTTCGCTTGTGCCATTATTCTGTAAAATTCTATACTATGAACATTATAATCGTTACTTCCGCCTCCGCCTGAAATACCTTCGCAAACCATAATTGTACTCCTTTCGCGTTTTTATACTCTTTAACTAAAATCTCTTATATCTATGTAAAAACATTTGCGAAAGAGAAATTGCCAAAGTCGCTCGCCTCATATAATATCATATCATATCATATCATATAGAGATTATAACAGGGTTTTAGGGGTTTCAAATCCAACTTTACAAAGCTTCACAATTTTAAAATTTTATTTATTTTTCATCGAGCTGTCACGGTAATGTTTTTTAATCTGCTCTTTCAAATCTGCAGAAATTTGCACATTTTGCAACGACATATTATATTTTTTTAAATCCCCGATATTTTGAGTTTCATCTAAAAGGCTCTTTTCCGGAGGAATTTCAACACTGGCCTTCACTTTTTCAAACTCGGTTTTAGCCTTTTTAGCAATAATATTTGCAACAACTTCATCCAAATCCCCGCCGCCTGTAGAGTATTTTGATGCTATTTCATTAACCGTTTTTCCCTGCGGAAAAGTATAGAGCCAATTAACAGATAGTCTGTCTCCAGGCCCGACATGGTTAACTCCTTTTTGATGCGGGGTATACATAATATCATTTTTAAACGGGCTGTGCCCGAGCCCAATCGCATGTCCTATTTCGTGCAAAATTGTGTGATAAGTTTCACTTTCATCATTATAATCTGCATGTACAAGTCCTTCAGTTAAACCGATAGTAACTTCGGCACTATATAAACGATTATTCCTGTCATACTGAAAAATACAGTGCCCCAGAGCCTGTCTTTGAACCCGTTTCCACTCGATGTTAACATTAGAACTCAATAAATTATCAACAATTACAAAAGAAACTTTACCGTTAGAAACTCTGTGCCATTCATCAAGTGCACGTTTTACCAAAGCACGATATTTTAAATCTTGCCCCTGCTTTGAATAGAATTTCATCGGAGCGACAAACACCTTTAAGGGCATCATATTCCAGCGCATAAGACGCCCACCTTTTATTGACTCTTGTAAATAAGTTTTCTTTTGCATACCTTTATAGTATAATAGAAACTATATAAAAGTAAAACAGACTAAAAGGAGAGAAAAATGGGTTTAAATTTAGGGAATTTAATGAAACAAGTACAAAATGTACAGAAAAAAGCATCTGAAGCACAAGCAAAACTTGCTGCAATGGAACTTGTCGGCGAAAGCGCTAACGGCGGAGTTAAAATAACACTTGACGGTCAAGGAAAATTCAAGTCTATAAAACTTTCTGCTGAAGTTATAAATCCTGAAAATCCATCAGCAGTTGATTCCGATACAGTTGAAATGTTGGAAGACGTTATTTCCGCTGCAATGAAAGATGCTACCGAACAAGCAGCAAAAGCAATGGAAGCATCAATGAAAGACGTTACAGGCGGAATGCCGAAAATTCCGGGATTGAATTTATAATAATGATTTATCCGAAATCTATAGCAGCACTCATTGAGCAGTTTCAAAAGTTCCCGTCAGTCGGGCCAAAATCTGCACAGCGCATGGCATTCTTTCTACTTAGAATGTCCAAAGGTGATGTGGAAAATTTCGCTAAAACGGTTATTGAAGCAAAAGAAAATACAAGAACTTGCGAAATCTGTTTTAATTTATCCACTTCCAGTCCTTGCGAAATATGCGCATCCGCATCAAGAGATAAATCAACAATATGTGTAGTATCAGAATCAAAAGACTTGATTGCTATCGAAAAAACAAACGAATACAAAGGAATGTATCACGTATTGCAAGGATTGATTTCCCCTATGGACGGAATCGGAGCAGAAGATATAAGAATAAAAGAACTTTTGAACAGATTGACGGATGAAGGAATAAATGAGGTAATTTTGGCTCTAAGTCCGTCAGTTGAGGGAGAAGCAACAAGTTTGTACCTCACAAAACTTATAAAACCATTCGGGATAAAGGTTTCTCGAATTGCGTTTGGTTTGCCTGTAGGTGCAGATTTAGAGTATGCCGACGAAATAACAATAGCAAAAGCTATCGAAGGCAGACATGAAATTTAAGAAGTAATATTAATAATTCTGTTGATTTATTGACTTAAAAATAAAAAACTTGTACAATGAGAAAACCAAATAAGGAAAGCATGGGTGAAACTCCCTCACTGGTCCGCAGCCGTTACAGTCGGAATGCTTATTGGTTTTGTTATTACTTTACGAGACTGGAGGCTTTATTATGCAACAAAAAGTTATCAAACGTGACGGTCAAATTGTCGAATTTGATTCCGAAAAAATCACAAATGCCATTTGTAAGGCATCAAATGTTACAAAAGAAATAGACCAATTTACTGCAAGACGTTTAACAAAAAATGTCATAAAAATCGTTAATGATTTTGTCAAAGAAAAACAATCTAATCTTGAAGCTCCAACTGTTGAAGAAATCCAAGATATAGTTGAGAAAGTTTTGTTATCATCGGAATATAAACAGACTGCAAAATCTTATATTTTGTACCGCGAACAACACAACAAAATGCGCGATTTCGCAAAACACGCATCAATCGATATGGTTGATGAATATTTAAAACAACTTGACTGGCAAGTTAACGAAAACTCTAATATGGGTTATTCTATACAAGGATTGAATAACTACCTTGCATCTGCTTTAAGTAAAAATTATTGGCTTAATAAAATTTATCCAAATGAAATCAAAGAAGCGCACGAAAACGGCGATATTCATATACACGATTTGAATATAATTTCCGTTTATTGCGTCGGCTGGGATTTAAAAGACCTGTTAAGCGAAGGATTTACAGGCGTTGAAGGCAAAGTTGCCTCAAAACCCGCAAAACATTTCCGCACCGCTTTAGGTCAAATGGTAAACTTTTTATACACTATGCAAGGTGAAAGCGCAGGTGCTCAAGCATTTTCTAACTTTGACACCCTGCTTGCGCCTTTTGTAAGATATGACGGACTTAACTATCAACAAGTTAAACAAGCACTGCAAGAATTTGTATTCAATATGAACGTGCCGACCCGTGTAGGTTTCCAAACCCCGTTTTCAAATGTTACAATGGATTTAACCGTTCCGTCTTACTATAAAGACCAGTGCGTAATTGTCGGCGGAGAAATGAAAGAAGAAACTTACGGGGACTTCCAAAATGAAATGAATATGATAAATAAAGCATTTTTTGAAGTCATGATGGAAGGTGATGCTTCAGGCAGAGTATTCACGTTCCCAATTCCGACATACAATATCACAAAAGACTTTGACTGGGATAATCCCGATTTGGACGGACTTTGGGAAATGAGTGCCAAATATGGTATTCCTTATTTCTCAAACTTTGTTAACTCGGATATGAATCCCGAAGATGCACGTTCTATGTGCTGTCGTTTGAGAATAGATAACAGACAACTTGAATACAGAGGGGGCGGACTTTTTGGTTCTAATCCGCTGACAGGCTCAATAGGTGTTGTTACAATAAACCTGCCTAAAATTGCATATCAGACAAATAACAAAGAAGAATTTTTTGAAGTCTTAAAAGACAGAATGGAAATTGCAAAAGAATCTCTTGAAATTAAACGCAAACTGCTCGAACGCTTAACTGACTGCGGTTTGTATCCTTATACAAAATTCTATTTGAGAGATATTAAAGCACGTTTTGGAGTATTTTGGAAGAACCATTTTTCAACTATCGGTCTGGTTGGAATGAATGAAGCGTGCGAAAATCTTTTAGGCTGTTCAATAGGGAACGAAAAAGGACACGAATTCGCAGTCGAAGTTATGGATTACATGAGAGATTTAATTGTAAAATTCCAAGAAGAAACCGGCAATAACTATAATCTTGAAGCAACTCCTGCAGAAGGAACAAGTTATCGACTTGCAAAATTGGATAAGAAAAATTTGGTTGATATCAAATGTGCAAATGATGATGAATACTACAATCAAGGTGCAGAGCCTTACTATTCAAATTCGACACAATTGCCAGTAAACTATACTGACGATATTTTTGAACTTCTTGATCATCAGGACGATTTGCAAACAAAATACACCGGCGGAACGGTAGTTCATATCTTTGCTGGCGAAAGAATAAACGATATCAGCACAATGAAAAATCTTGTACGAAAGATTTGTAATAATTATCATCTGCCGTATTTCACTTTCTCACCGACGTTCTCTGTCTGCCCGACACACGGGTACGTTGCAGGCGAACATACGACCTGTCCTGATTGCGGAAGCGAATGTGAAATATATTCAAGAATTGTCGGCTATATCCGCCCTGTAAAACAGTGGAATAAAGGTAAAAAAGCTGAATTCAGCAATAGAAAGACTTTTGATATGTCAAAAGCGGAGGCTTGCTGTTGTTCGTAATCGGCGGAATACAAAAAACTACACTCGTTGATTTTCCAAACAAAGTTGCAGCCATTGTGTTTACACAAGGCTGCAACTTTCGATGCGGTTACTGCCACAATCCAAGTTTAATAAATTTTGGATTGCCACTCGACGATGCAACTCATAATGACGTGATTGCGAAAAATGAAATAATGAAGCAAACCAGTGATTTTTTCTCTTTTCTACAATCCCGCATCGGCAAACTTGACGGGGTTGTTATAACTGGAGGAGAACCAACACTACAATCAGGGCTTTATGACTTTATAAAAGAAATTAAACAAATGGGATTTGATGTTAAACTTGACACTAACGGGTCAAATCCGCAAGTTGTTGAGCACTTAATCAACGATAATCTTCTTGATTATATCGCAATGGACATAAAAGCACCATTAGAAAAATATGATATAATTACTTGCACAAAAATCAATAAAAATAACATTTTAAAATCCATTGAACTTATAAAAAACAGCACAGTCGATTACGAATTTCGCACAACTATTTTAAAATCACAACTTTCTCTTGATGATTTTGAAAAAATCGGACAAATGATTAAAGGTGCAAAACGCTATTATTTGCAAAAATTTGTATCCTCAAAAATTTTAGATAAAAACCTGATAAACGAACAAACTTATTCAAACGAAGAATTTGACAAGATTTGCAAAAATTTAAAAAAATACGTAAAATTTGTTGATTACAGATAATTTTAACAATATTTTGTTTGTTGTATAATAAAACTAATCGAATTTTTGGTTAGAGGATTTTATGAAAATTTTAAGGCTAGAAGAGACCAAATCAACAAACACCTATTCTAAAGAGCACATTACCCTGCTTGAAGATAGAACTGTTGTACATGCCTTGCGCCAAACTCATGGAAGAGGCAGATTAAACCGCAGCTGGGTTGATTTGGGTGAAAATAATTTGTTTTTCTCTATAATTCTCAAGCCGTCAACCGATTTTAAGCCTGTTTATCCAAATTTGACACAGTATGCATCCGTAATTTTGTGCAAAATTTTTGAAAATTACGGATTAAATGCAAAAGTTAAATGGCCCAATGATGTTATGATTGATGGAGAACGCAAAATATGTGGTATTCTTTGCGAAACAGTCATAGAAAACAACAATCTCAAAGGCATTATTTTAGGGATAGGGATTAATTTAAATGCAACAATCAAAGATGTTAAAAATATCCCAGACAGAACAGTTACCGCACTTAATCTCGAAATTGGTAAAAGTGTTAATTCGGATTCATTCTTAAACGAATTTTTAGCAGAATTCTTCAGAACATACGATAAATTTTTATTAGAAGGTTTTGAATACATAATGAACGATTACCTTAAACGAAACTGTTTTTTAGAAAAGGATATAAGAGTTCAGGTACTAAACGACATAAAATCAGGTTATGCAAAAGCAATCAACAATTACGGTGAACTGATTTTAGAAACAAACGATAATGAAGACTTAATATTAAACATAGGAGATATATTATGAACAATTTAGAAAACGGACTTGCGCTGCTACTTATCGGCATGGGTACAGTTCTGGCATTTCTCACATTGCTAATCATAGCGATGGGTATAATGTCAAAAATTGTGGGATGGTTAAATAAAATATTCCCTGAAGCTGTTGAAGAAGTAAAATCAACGGCTAAAAAAGTTGCTTCAAATGTTGATGAAGCAATAGCAGTCGCTATCGCGGCAATTATGGCAAAAAGAAATTAGTTATTTGAAAGGATATAATATATGAGCAAAAAACTTATTAAAGTAATGGATACGTCATTTAGAGACGGTTTCCAATCTGTTTACGGAGCAAGAGTTTTTGTCAACGACTTCATTCCTGCTCTTCAATCTGCCGTTAAAGCAGGTTTAAAACACTTTGAAGTTGCCGGCGGAGCAAGATTTCAATCGCCGATTTTTTACTGCAACGAAAACGCTTTTGAAACAATGGATAAGATTAGAGCCGCTGTCGGCCCTGATATTAATCTTCAGTCTTTGTCAAGAGGCGTAAACGTTGTGGGTCTTGACTCACAGCCTAGAGATGTTATTGATTTACACGCAAAAATGTTTGCAAAACATGGTGTAACAACAGTTCGTAACTTTGATGCTTTAAACGACGTTAACAATTTGTTGTATTCAAGCCAATGTATTAAAAAACACGGTTTGAAACACGAAGTTACAATTACAATGATGGAACTTCCGATAGGATGCAAGGGCGCACATGACGTTGAATTTTATGAAAGAGTTTTGCGTTCGATTTTGGATGCGGGCATTGAATTTGATTCTTTGGCATTCAAAGATGCATCCGGAACATCAGCGCCCAGAAAAGTATTTGAAACTGTAAAAAGAACAAGAGAAATCTTAGGTGCGGATGCAGATATTCGTTTCCACTCACACGAAACGGCAGGAACAGGTTTGGCTGCCTATCTGGCTGCATTAGATGGCGGAGCAAACTGCATAGACCTCTCTATGAAACCTGTTTCAGGCGGAACTGCACAACCGGATATCGTTTCTATGTGGCACGCACTCAAAGGAACAGATTATGATTTAGGCATTGACGTTGAAAAGATTTTAGAAACTGAAGAAATTTTCAAAGAATGTATGAAAGATTACTTCTTACCGCCTGAAGCAATGGCAGTAAACCCGATGATAATTCAATCACCGCTTCCGGGAGGCGCTCTTACTGCTAATACACAAATGCTTCGTGATAACAATTTAATGGATAAATATCCTGAAGTTGTTGCTGCAATGAAAGAAGTTGTTGAAAAAGGCGGATTCGGTACATCTGTTACCCCTGTTTCACAGTTCTACTTCCAGCAGGCATTTAATAACGTAATGTTTGGCGCTTGGAAGAAAATTGCAGAAGGCTACGGAAAAATGGTTCTGGGCTATTTCGGTAAAACTCCTTGTGAACCTGACGCTGAAGTTGTTAAAATAGCGCAGGAGCAATTAGGACTTGAACCTACGACTGAGACAGTTGTTGATTTGAATGATAAAGACCCGAATAAAGGATTAGAAGTTGCGAAAAAACGTCTTGAAGAAGCCGGATTAGAAGTTAATGACGAAAACTTATTTATTTCTGCCGCTTGTAAAGAAAAAGGAATTTTATTCTTACAAGGTAAAGGAACAATAGGTGTTCGTAAGAATGAAAAATCTGATGAACAATCTAAAGCATCAACAGGCAACGATACAAACGGATACACAGTAACTGTCAACGGTAAAAAATATGCTGTTGCATTAGAAGGCGATAAAGCAACAGTTAACGGGAAATTATACGATTTTAGCGTAAAAGAAGGGATTGAAGCAAAAGCAAATGTCGGCGGAGAAGGAACACCTGTCAAGGCTGCACTGCCGGGGAACGTATTAAAAGTCCTCGTGTCAGAAGGCGATAGCATCTCCGAAGGTGACGTTATTGCAGTTGTTGAAGCAATGAAGATGGAAACAGAAATAAAATCTCCTGTATCCGGTACAGTTAAATCGGTCGAAATTGAAGTCGGTAATAAAGTCCAAAACGGACAAGTATTGGTAACAATCGGTTAGGGGGTTTTGGATGGAAATTACAGATGGTTTAACTAATCTATGGCAAAACACAGGAATTTATAACCTGATTTTGTCACCCGATCCGAATCTTAACGGGATTGAACAATTCCTGCACGTTTTCGGACACCCTATAATGCTTTTAATATGCTTATTCCTTTTGTGGCTGGGAATCAAAAAACAATACGAACCTTTGTTGATGGTTCCTATCGCATTTGGCGGAATATTATCAAACATTGCATTTTTAGACCCGAATGAGGCAATTGCAGGACCGAACGGATTTTTAGGTATAATATTTGCATTCGGTATTGATAAAGGGCTATTCCCGCTGATAATTTTTATGGGAGTAGGGGCAATGACAGACTTTGGGCCGTTAATTGCTAACCCCAAAACCGCATTATTAGGCGGAGCAGCACAATTCGGAATCTTTGGAGCACTATTAATGGCATTATGCCTGTTCGGATTTACTTTGCCACAGGCGGGTGCAATAGGTATTATAGGCGGAGCAGACGGTCCGACATCAATTTATGTTACCCGTTCTTTAGCGCCTGAATTATTGGGGGCAATTGCCGTTGCGGCTTATTCATACATGGCACTTGTTCCTGTTATACAACCGCCTATTATGAAATTACTAACAACTCAAAAAGAACGTGTTATTCAAATGGAACAGTTAAGACCTGTTTCAAAGCGCGAAAAAATTGTATTCCCGCTTATAGTTCTTTTTATGTGCATAATTCTTTTACCGTCGGCTTGTCCATTGGTCGGTGCGTTCACATTCGGAAACTTGTGTAAAGAATGCGGGGTAGTTGAAAGACTCTCTGACACTATGCAAAACGCATTAATTAACATAGTTACGATATTCTTAGGTTTAACGGTAGGTTCAAAATTATCCGCAGACCATTTCTTAACAGTTCAGACATTATTTATTCTTGTTCTTGGTATTTTGGCATTTTCATTTGCTACAGGAGCAGGAGTTTTAATGGCAAAACTTATGAACCTTTGCGAAATTATTGCCGCTAAAATCGGCAGACGGGAACCTAAACTAATTAACCCGTTAATCGGTTCTGCCGGAGTATCTGCCGTTCCAATGGCCGCACGTGTTTCAAACAAAGTGGGATTGGAATACAACTCTCAAAACTACTTACTTATGCACGCAATGGGACCTAACGTATCTGGCGTAATCGGTTCTGCCGTTGCTGCAGGGATACTACTCGCATTATGCAAATAAAATATAAATTAACATAATAATGCTGCCACTTTAAATTTTTAAGTGGCAGTTTTTATTATAAATTATTATTTAGAAGCTTTAGTCCAAAATGCTTCATTTTTAATAATTTTTCTTATTAAATTAACAAAAACTGAAAGATCCTCAAGACAAACCATATTTATATTATGTAAAAAAAATTTTTCTATCGCACCGTTTAAACAATTTTTTGCAAAAAGATAATTTGAGCCGTCTATATTTTTTATTCCCAATGAAACAACAGAATCCGGATAAATTTTACCTATTTCATCTAAAGCACTGAAAGTATTTTTGGATTCCGCAAGAAAAGATGACTTTACGAATCTTTGAACACGGTCATCACATATAATTAATTTTGCCTGAAAATTAGGGCTGTAAGAAATTTTAGAAACATTCATTTATAAATATTCTCCTTTTAATAATATCAACAAAAACAATAAAAATATTTTTTGCTATAATTAATATTTTATTGTAAAAAATTCTTATTAAAGTTAAAATAAACTTTACATAAGAGGATCAAAATTGAAACAATATAACAATAAACAAAAAATAAATACAAGAATTGCAGTCTTATACCCTCAAGTATACGAAACATTAGTAACATATTTTAAAGGTCAAGAAATAGAATTATTTTTAACTGATAAAAATCAGCCTTTGTCAGAATATGATTTTGTTATAATGTATAATGAATTTGATTTTGATAATAATACAGCCAAGATAATTAACGTTCACCCATCACTTTTACCTGCATATAAAAATAAAAATGCCATTACTGAAGCATTTAATGACGGAGTGAAAGTAAGCGGTGTTACAATTCACATGAAAGATAAAATTATCGCCCAATATCCTATCTTGATAGGAATAGAAACCCACGCAGATGATTTTATGAAAGAAGTTCACCAAATCGCCGCCAAACTTTTACCTCCTATCTTAGATTGCATTTTAAAAGACAAAGTTTTTGACTTTCATGATTTATTTGCAAGTCCTTGTCACAAAACAAGCGGATGCAACGGTTGCAGCAAATGTAAAGAATAAAAATTTCCCCGCAAAATTTTTTTTTATGAGTATTTATATAATTAATAGGAATTAAATAATGGAAATAAATAAAACTAATAATGTTCAATTCGGAGCAAAAATAAAACTTATAAAACCTGACATAAAGACTTCATTACTTAAAATAGGCGGTTCCGCATCCGTTGCAACAGGAACTTCCTCCGTTGGAGTTGGAGCTTCATCCGGTGCTGACATGATTGTACACGGTTCAAATAGCGCAGTACCATTTATGCAGAGCAGCTCATCTTTATTTGACGTATTCGCTCAAACTGCACACAAAATGCTAAATTCGCTTGTCAGAAATGAATATCAACATGGAGCATTTGACGCTTCGTTTTTCTCTTCTGTCACATCCACAGCAGGTTCTGGTACTTATGCACATGGAATGAATAATATTATAAAGGCTATAGAAAGAAATTACAGTAAAAAAATCCCTTCATAACTGACAAAAAATATTTTTATGAGTTTTATATAAACATACATTTATCCTAATATCGGTGGTTCTTGTGAATATAAGCAATAATTATAATTTTATTTATCAAAACAAATGCTTAAATACTCCTCATTTAAACATTCACTCCAAATATGATTCATATACATATACACCATCATTCACAGGAGTTAATAATCTTTCATTAGCAGAAAAAAGAATTCAAAAGATTGAATACTTTTTTAGAATAATTGCAAACAGATTTATGGATTTATTCGAAGGTAAAAAAAATAAAATTCTTGCAAAAAATATCTCGGAAATTAAACCTGAACAAAATGACAAATACCTTTTTCAACTGGAAATGGTAAGCCGTATTTTTGGAGCAGACAAAATTGTAGACATTAATATTGAAGATAAAATATTGGAAAAAATCGCACAAAGCGGCAAATCCCATATTTTTATTATGAACCATTCAAACCAAAAACGTGATCCTTCAATGCTTGCTTTTATAAGTGCATTACTCTCAAAAGCTTACATGGATGCCGGTAAAGGGAACGAATTTCCACTTTCAAAAATAATTCTCAATCAAGACATTTTAAAAACAATGAACCCGATAAAAAGAAAAGCCTTTGAAGCCTGCGGTGCAGTCGGAATTGATGCAAATATATTCTGCGCCGATAAAGATGTAAATGCAAAAGCATTTTTACCGATTATAAAAGATTTCATAAAGGATAAAGCCAATATTTTTATTTTCCCTGAAGGTAAATTATCCGTATTTAAAGATTTAGATTTTGATATAAGATTCCAAAGCGGAATTGCAGAACTTATAAATAAAGCAATAAAAATAAAAAAAGAAATTACTGTTGTTCCGTTAGGATTTTCATACGGGAAAGGGAAAAATAAATTCTCCGGAATACAAATAGGTGAACCCGTAGTATTTAAAAGAAACGGAGAAAATACAACTACAACTTCAGGAATAATATTAAAATCAGAATTTGCCCAAGATGCATATAAGAATTTCTTTGCTAAACATAAAAATGAAACAGATATCCCAATAACAGAAAACGGTATTCCGGTAAATCAAAAAGAAATAGTACCTTTTATACAAGGAATCCTTGCAGAAAATCTCAATATTTGCGCAAAAGAAGCAGAAAAAAGAATAGCAAAACCTCTTCTGCAAGATGAACCGGTTTTAAATCTGTAAAAAAAAGAGCGATAAATAAATTCACCGCTCTTTTTTTATTCAATTTTGTAAATTAATTATAATTCCTTTTTCCGCCATTAATCCAAGGAGCAGATTCCAAATCATCTATATTATATTTTAGAATATAATCGTTACCTGATGATCTTTTGTATACTTTTGAATTCTTCTCAGCATACTGAACCTTTTTACCTTGAACAATATTTCCTTGATTGTAATAAGGAGTGTAGTAATTTACTTTTTCCTGATCAGCCATCGCTACAAGCGGAGTGACCATTAAAATTGATAAAACAAGTGCTAATTTTTTCATCTATATATCTCCTAAGTTATATCTTTGTTAGTATTGTAGCATAGAAATTATTTTTCCGCAATCATCTAATTTTTTTCTTCCGCCAAGCTCACAGAGCTCGATTAAAAAAGCGGCACCTATTAAATTTCCTCCGACTTTACGGACTAAATTACACGCCGCAAGAGCCGTTCCGCCTGTCGCTAGCAAATCATCAACAACAAGAACATTTGCACCTTTTTCAATTGAATCTTTATGAATTTCAATTGTATCGGTTCCATATTCCAAACCGTATGATTCAGATATTGTTTCTGCCGGCAATTTGTTCGGTTTCCTTATCGGAATAAATCCGCAACCTAATTTGTATGCCATAGGCATCCCAAAAATAAATCCGCGACTTTCAATACCTGCAATATAATCAATATTAAAATCTTTGTATTGATCGCAAAGATAATCAATCATATATCGCATTATTTCACCATCTTTTATTCCGGTTGTAATATCTCGGAAAATAATTCCTTCTTTAGGAAAATTCGGAACTGCCCTGATTTTAGATTTTACATATTCTATTGATAGTGTCATTGTCATTTATATTTCTCCTGTATATTATAATTTACATCTTTAACAATTTTTTTAATTCTTCTTTGGCCAGTCTTATTTTTTCTTTTGCCTTTTGGATTGCATGTTCATGTTGAACAAGTCCGTGCGCTGTTTTGCCCCATTTCATATCTTTTTTCATAAATAATATTTTTGTACCGATGAACATAACCAAAGGAAACCATATTATAAAAAGATACATAGCAGTCGTAACAGCTTTTATAAAAGCTTCCATCCTATTCATGTTATCGTATTTTCTCAGTGCATAGAGACACGAAAGCATAAATCCGACACCAATTAAACACCCCATAATAACTGATGACATCAGTGTATTAACGGGAGCATCTTTTATTATTATTTTTGATATGAGGATAAATAACTCAATAATAAACCAAGCCGGCATTATAAATTCAGAAATATATGCAATAGTATCAAGTCTTACACGCAAAGACATCTTTTTAGAAGTCATAATATCCCAGAAATATTCAAGATATCGTCTTATTGTTCCTTCAAGCCATCTTCTGCGCTGGCGATACAACGGCATAAGATACATAATACCTTCTTCATAAACAATAGTATCCTTGCAAAAACGCACATCCCAACCTTTAATATGTAATCTTGTTGACATATCAAGATCATCTGTAATTGTATAATTATTCCATCCTCCGATATCTTCTAATGCTTCACGTTTAATCAGTTCCCCATTCCCGCGCAACTCGACCGCACCCTTGACCGCATCTCTCGTAACCTGACAAGACGTATCTATTGTCATTTCATTATTTTGGCATCTGGTTAATAGATTTACATCCTTATTTTTAATAACTTTTCTTGCCTGAACAGCACCAACATCTTTTGGCTGCAATTCGTATACAAGATTAGTTAAAAAATTCTTATCCATCTGTGCATCAGCATCAAAAACAAGAATAGCTTCCCCTCTTGCAAGTTTTAAAGCATCATTCAACACAGCTGATTTTCCCGGGAAAGCATTTTGGGGACGAATAAGTGTTTTTAACCTACCGCCATATTGTTCCTCAAGTGATTTTATAACCGAAGCGGTATTATCTGTACTTCTGTCATCAATTACTATGACTTCGAAATTGGGATAGTCCATTTCAAAAACCAATGCAACAGTATTTGTTATAACAGATTCTTCATTATGCGCCGGAATCATAACCGTAACAAACGGCTTATATGATTCGTCTTTTTCTTTTGGGTGTTTGAGCGCTTTTCGGGATTTAACTTTCGTCGCTACAGATGCAAACACAAAATAAGCACCCATCAAACAAACCAGTATCCCGAGCCCCCATTCTGTATAATTTTGGAAAACATAAATAAAAGTAGTTAAACCTACAATAATTATGAATAATAAAATTCTTTCTTTCATATATTTATCCTAGCTATGAATATTTTATCAAAAATAAATTTGAAATAGACAATTATAAATATATTGTTACAAGTTAATGTTTTCTATAAATTCCTCTGCTTCTCTGGAAATAGAATCATTGACCAGTTTGACATATTTACGTGCGCCCTCAGGAAGTTCAATACATTTTAAAATATCCTTTGTAAATCTTGCCAAAAAAGAATACAATGGCAAAACATTCCTGTGAAGAAGCGGTATATCTTCTCCATTTAAATTAAAAGTTGCCATATCAACATTTCCTAAATTATCCGGAGCATTAAAATGTTTCATTATAAGTTCAATTTCGCCGGGGGCATCGAGTTTAAGAATTCTTTGTGCTAAAACAAAATGCTTTAATTTTCTTAATGATTCAAAATATTGAGTTATATGAGGAACAAATTCCGCTTGATTTGTATTTTCTCCTTGCATAATAGTACCGTCTAAATCTGCCTTGATTGATACCAAAGTATAATATTTATCCCCTTGTACAATTTCTGACGTATTATTTAGATATGATCCGTAAGTATCAAATTTTAACGCTTTTATTTTTAAATTATTTATACCTGTAAAACTTATATTCATAAAAATTACAAATCACTAAAAAAAAATAATTTGCTAATTATATTTGCTCATGTTGCAAAATATTTACTGATTTTGTAAAATAACCATATGTAAGGAGTATTTTATGGTTGAAAGTCAGAAAAGGATATTAATTGTAGATGATGATGACGAAATAAGAGAACTTTTGGAGTTTGATATACGCTCCAGCGGATATTTCGTTGACTGTGCAAAAGACGGTTTTGAAGGTCTGAATAAAGCTCTCAATAATACATACGATTTGATTTTGCTTGATGTTATGATGCCCAAAATGAACGGCTTTGACGTGTGTAAAAATATAAGAAGTGCAAAATTAAATATACCAATTTTAATGCTTACCGCAAAAGGGACTATAGAAGATAAAACAAGCGGATTTGACTGTGGCGCTGATGATTATCTTGTAAAACCTTTTGATGTTCAAGAAGTCCTTTTAAGAATTCGAGTACTACTACGCAGAAACAATATTGATTTTGAGAATAATTCATTATCAAATGAAGTATTAAGAAGTGGAGATATCGAAATTTTTCCGGAGTCTTTAGAAGCAGTAATTGTTAATAAAAAAGTAAAATTAACTCCAACCGAATTTGAAATACTTTATTGTTTAATGCAACATTTTAATAATCCCGTAACACTCGCAACTTTACTTGATGAAGTTTGGGGATACGATAGCAGTGAAGATGTCAGAATGCTAAGAGTGCACGTCGGGGGGTTGCGAAACAAAATTGAACCTGACGCTAAAAATCCAAAATATCTTCATACTGTGACAAATGTAGGATATAAGTTAACTCCGTTTGCCTAAAAACAGGCGTAGAGGAATAAGGGTATAAGACCACAGAAAAAGATGATTAAATTTAAATTTCAAAGGTTAAAAATAATTGAACAAATTGCAATAGTATTTTTCTTTGCAGTAGTAATACCGATGTCTATAAGCGGATTTGTCATAAACAATATCAGCCAGCAAGCAGTAAGACACCAATTAAGAGAAACAGCCACCCTTGTTGCGACTATGGTTTCAGATGAAATGGATTTTTTAATCCGTACAAATAAAACAACTCTGAACCAAATAGCCGATGCTCTTGACTTTTTGCCGACAAAAGCACAAAAAGAAGCATTTATCAAAGAATTTACAAAAAAATATCCGCACTGCGAAAAAATAGATATAGTTAAAAACCAAAACGAACTTGATAAAATTATGCAAGATTCAATTGTCAAGGAAAGGCCTGTAATGACAACAAAACTAAAAAACGGTTCTTTTCTTGCGGTTACTTATAACACTAAAGACATTGATATGGATTTATTCAAGTCTCTTGAAAATGACAAACGTCAAATATACATAATGCAGGACAATAAACACTTAGTAGCCCATCATAACTATACTCCGGAAGTCTTTAAAGAAACTATAAATATGCTTCCGAAAGATATAGACCAAATTAAACAAAATAATCCAATAATTTTTGGAGATGAAAAAAACCAACCTATAGCCTATTTAAAATTTAAAGACCCGAAATATTCTATTATCGTAACTACAACAGAAAAAATGGCTAAAAATACCATTATTGAAAACAGGATAAAAATTATTCTGTCAGTTCTAATTGCAATTCTTTCAACAATGCTTGTTATCGGGTTTTATATTTTTTACTTATATATTAATATCCGTCAATTATTTAAAGCTATACTGGCATTATCTAAAGGGAATTATGAACACCAGATAAGACTTTTTAAAACAAGCTTTACCCCATATGAAATAGTCTTTCTCACAAACGAATTTAATGAAATGGCCTTTGAAATTCATAAATCTTATACAGAATTAGCCTATAAAAATAAAGAACTTAAAGAACTTAATGAATTTCGTTCAAATTTAATTGATACAGTTTCTCATGAACTACGCACTCCATTAACAAGTATTCAAGGTTACACATCAAGGTTAATGCGCCAAGATATCGTGATAGATGAAGAAACAAAACAAAAGTCTTTGCGTATTATTAAGGAGCAATCAGAACGTTTGAAACGTCTTATAGACGATCTTTTAACTATTCCTGACATCGAAGGAATGCGGCTTAGAACAGTAAATACAGAAGTAAATCTATCTCAAGTATTTGAACAGGCAGAACTTTTATTACGTAAACATGATGGACATGAGATTATTGTTAATATATCTCCCGATTTTCCAATGGTTATTGCAGATAAAGGACGACTTGAGCAGGTTGTTGTCAACTTATACGAAAATGCCGTAAAATATTCTTACCCTGAAACTCAAATAATTGTAAACGCTGATTTCAAAGGGAATAAAGCCTTTATCATCATAAAAAATAAGTGCGACAAAATAGACAAGAATAAACTCAAAACATTGTTTGATAAATTCGTACGTCTTGACGATGAAATGACAAGGACTACAAGAGGAACGGGTTTAGGACTATTCATAGTTAAAGGTCTGATTGAAGCAATGGACGGAACTATTGAGCTTGATTCAAATGATGAATTTGGCTTTATTGCAAAAATTACACTAAATACGATTAATAACAATGAATAATAAATTTATGGAACTCGCAATAGAACAGGCAGCACAGGTAAAAAATGACATACCTGTAGGTGCGATTATTGTCAAAGACGAAGAAGTTATTGCTTCAGGTTTTAATCAAAAAGAACAGAACAACAATATAACTTCGCATGCTGAAATTGTGGCACTAAATAAGGCCGCAAAAACATTAAACAATTGGCGTTTAGAAGGGTGCGAATTATACGTTACACTTGAACCATGTCCAATGTGCGGGTGGGCAATATTACAATCAAGAATAAAAAATGTGTATTTTGGAAGTTACGATAATAAATACGGAGCATTTTCCGTTGCACACCTTGAAAAACTATCCGACACTCCAAGCCGCATTTTTGGCGGAATATGCGAAAACGAATGCAACAATATATTAGAATCATTTTTTAAAGAACTAAGAAAATAGTTTTCATAATTTGCGAAATATTTTTTTCAATGTTATTATTAAGGCAGAAGGGAGTAATATGGAACATTGGATTTATAGCATTTCTTTGTTTGGGCATAATTTCACCTTTAACGTTGATACCGTTATTACAATGTGGATTGCAATGGCTGTATTACTTATTCTTGCATTTTTTGCCACAAGAAAAATTTCTGTTTTCCCATCAAAATTACAAATTGCGTTTGAAAATATACTCGGATTTTTTTGGGGAATGTCAGATTCACTAATGGGTAAAGAGGGCAGAAAGCACATTCCTTTAATCGCATCTCTGTTTTTTTTCATTATCGTCGCTAACCTTATGGGACAAATACCTTTTAGAGCAATTGAACTTAAAAGCGGAGAACTGGCTTCTCCGACAAATGATATAAATGTTACGGCAGCTTTGGCTATCATTGTTTTAATTTACTATGTTGCTGCCGGATTTAAAAAGAAGAAAATAAAATTTTTATTAAAAGACTTTTCATTAGTAAGTATAATAATATGCTTAGTAGACATATTAGATATGTTTACAAGACCATTGACACTGGCACTCCGACTTTTCGGGAACATACTTGCCGGAGAAATTTTGATTTCCGCTATGCTCGGGCTTTGTGCATACTTTTTGCCAATACCGTTTATGTTCTTTGAAGTTTTGGTAGCCGGTGTTCAGGCTCTTGTTTTTTCAATGCTGACAATGGTATATATATCATCAGCAATACAAGAAGAATAGATAAAAAGGAGAAAATTATGGCAGTTACAGAATTAGGACAATTAGGCGGCGGTATTGCAATCGGATGTGGAGCAATAGGTGCAGGTTTAGGCATCGGATTTGCAACAAAAGGCTTGATGGATGCAATGTCAAGACAACCTGAAGTAGCAGGAAAAGCACTCGGATTTTTCTTATTAGGTGCAGCACTTTCAGAAGCATGCGCAATTTACGCATTTATTGTAGCTCTAAAACTTATAGGTATGATGTAATTACAGAGGATTTATGGATTTTAACGCAACTTTTCTTATAACAGCAATCAGTTTTATCACATTCACCATTTTAATGAATGTCATACTTTATCGTCCAATGGAAAAGATTGTAGAAGAAAGAAAAGAATTAATTGAAAAAAATTACTCTGAAAGTGAAACAACCAAACTTAAAACAAAATCGATATTAGAAAAAAAGGCACAAGAAATTGCTCAAGCAAAAGCAAATGCCAAAAACTCTATTGATACAAAATTAAATAATGATTACGCCGAGAGTTCAAAAAAATTAAGAGAAGAAAAAATCAAAAGTGTGCAGTATTTGTCTGAGCAAAAGCAAAAATTAAAAAGCGAAAGTGAAATGACGGAAGCTAATCTGAGTGAAAATATCAAGCAATATGCTCAAATGATTAAAGATCGATTATTTGGAGGACAAATAAATGACTGATATTTTTAACTATATTTTGCACTCAAATATTTTCAATTTCACAATATTTATGCTCATAATCATAGCCATATGCTATTTTATTGATATTGGTTCAATTTTAGATAAAATGCGTGATAGAATTGCTTCTGAAATAAATGATTCCCTAGCCGCAAAAGAACAAGCAGCCGAGAACTTAAAACAGGCAAATACAGAATATTCAAAACTACCTAAAGAAATTGATAATATTTCTGTTGCCGCAAGCCAAAAGTCAGAAGCATTATCTAAACAAATTACAATTGAAACAGAGCAAAAAGTTGCTAATATTGAAAAGAATACTCAAAATATTTTGAACGCAGAACAAAAACACATTACATCCGAACTAATTTCAAAACTCGGATTAAAATCTGTAGAGTTTGCGGAATACAATATTATTGAAGAACTCGCCAATAATCCGCAGCTGCACGACAAATTCATTCAAGAAAGCATTGCAAAACTTGACGAGGTTGTATTATGACAGAATTTATATCGCAGACATCACAAATATATGCAAAAGCACTGCTCAAACTTGATGCGGATAAAAATACCATTGTCAAGGATTTAACTCAAATAATTGAAGTTTTTAAACAATCTAATGATTTAAAAGCAATTTTATCAAATTCTTCAATTAATTTGGGGAAGAAAAAAGAAATTTTATCAGAAATTTTTACAAATAAAATCGATAAGAAGCTTATAAATTTCTTATTTATTCTCACTGAGAAAAATAAAATAAATTTACTTGATGAAATTCTGATATCTTATGAACAATTATACGCAAAGAGTTTAGATATAAGCATTGTTGAAATAATCTCAGCTGTAGACTTAAAACAGGATTATAAAAACAAAATTATAGAAAAACTTGAATCAAAATTAAATAAAAAAGTAGAGCCAAATTGGGAAATTAAACCTGAAATTATAGGAGGGCTAATTTTCAAAATAGACGATACCGTTATTGATTCGAGTTTAAAAAACAAAATAGAAAATTTTAGTAAAATAATGAAATAGGAGCATAATAATGGCATTAATACAACCAGATGAAATCAGTTCAATTATTAAAAGCAAAATAGAAAATTATGAACTTCAGACAGAGGTTTCAAATACAGGTACTGTTTTGGAAGTCGGAGACGGTATCTCTAGAGCTTATGGTTTGCGTAACGTTATGGCAAATGAGCTTGTACAGTTTGAAGATGGACATTCGACTTTGGGAATGGCAATGAACCTTGAAGAAGATAATGTTGGAATCGTAATTTTAGGAGATTATACCGATATCAAAGAAGGTACTGTTGTAAAAACAACAGGGAAAATTGCATCAGTTCCGGTCGGAGAAGGACTTATAGGAAGAATAATAGATCCTACAGGGGCGCCACTTGATGGCAAAGGGAATTATCCTTATGAAAAAACAAGACCAATTGAAAGAGTTGCACCCGGAATTGTTACAAGACGTTCCGTTTATCAACCACTGCAAACCGGATTAACAGCAATTGATGCACTTACACCAATTGGCAGAGGTCAAAGAGAACTCATTATCGGTGACCGTCAAACAGGTAAAACTGCTATTGCCATTGATACGATAATAAACCAAAAAGGCAAAAACGTCATATGCATTTACGTTGCTATCGGTCAAAAAGCTTCAACTGTTGCACACATTGCAAAAACTTTGGAAGAACACGGTGCGATGGAATACTCAATTATTGTATCTTCTACTGCAGATGAATCCGCTCCGCTGCAATATATTGCACCTTTCGCCGGGGTTACTATCGGAGAAGAATTTATGGAGCAAGGTAAAGACGTACTGATAGTTTATGATGACCTATCAAAACATGCTCAAGCATATCGTGCAATGAGTTTACTTCTTAAACGACCACCGGGACGTGAAGCATACCCAGGAGATGTGTTTTATCTGCACTCAAGACTATTAGAACGTGCAGTTAAACTTAATGACGAATTAGGAGGCGGAAGCATTACAGCACTGCCTATTATTGAAACTCAAGCAGGTGATGTTTCGGCATATATTCCAACAAACGTTATTTCAATCACAGACGGACAAATTTTCTTAGAGTCAGATGCGTTTAATTCTGGTCAAAGACCTGCTATTAACTCAGGTATATCCGTATCTCGTGTCGGGGGCGCAGCACAAACTAAGGGTATCAAACAGGTTGCAGGAACATTACGTCTTGCACTTGCACAGTACAGAGAACTTGAAGCATTTGCTCAATTTGCATCAGACCTTGATGCCTCAACGAAAAAACAACTTTTAAGAGGAGAAAAATTAACCGAGGTATTAAAACAACTTCAGTATAATCCTTTGAGTGTTGCTCAACAGGTCTCTATCCTGTTTGCCGCAAATGAGGGAGTTTTAGATGATATTGAAAATTCTAAAATTCAAAAATTTAAAAAAGATTGGTTTATTTGGTTTGATGCAAATATGACCGAACTTTCTAAAAGGCTAAATGCAGGAAGTGCATTATCAGATGAAGATAAAAAAACACTCAAAGACGCGTTGGAAACATTTAAAGCCACATTCTAAATAATTACAGATGGCGCTAACTTCAGTCATCTCCCCCTGTAGGGGAGAAAGAAGGGTAAAATATGGCAAGTTTAAAAAGCATAAAAAAAAGAATAAACAGTGTACAAAGCACTAAAAAAATCACAAGAGCAATGAAAATGGTTGCATCAGCCAAAGTACGTGCATCGGAAACCGCAGTAAAGGCCTCTCGCCCTTATGCAATGGAACTTTACCATATGTTTGAAAAACTTTTAAACTCCGTAGGGACTTTTAGTTCTGAAACACTAAGAATTAAACGTGCAATTGACAATTATCCCAAACTTCTTGAGAAAAGAGAATTTAAGTCAGTCGGTTTATTTGCTATTACCTCTAATAAAGGACTAGCGGGTGCATACAGTGCAAATGTTGTAAAAGCAACAGTAAAACGAATAAAAGAGCTGAAAGAACAAGGTATCGGAGTTAAAGTTTTTGTAGCAGGGCAGAAAGGCGTTTCAATGCTGCAAAGACGTTTAACAAATCTAAATTGCACTATAGAAAAAAAATATTTTTCTGTTATCGAAAATCCAGATGCAATGGGAACAAGAGAGATTGCCGAAGATATGGCTGAATACTATGTTGACGGTCGCATTGATAAAATAGAGATTATAACAACAAGATTCCGTAATATGGTTAGTTACAGTGTTGATAAATGGCCAATTTTACCATTAGACGGGGCAAAAGATAATCACGAAAGAATAACCGACAATATCATAGAGCCCTTGATGGATTTTAACCCTGATAAACATCACATTTTACAAAAAGTTGTACCTATGTTTATTACAAACTCTTTTTATCAGGCCATTTTAGAAGCAAAAGCAAGCGAGCTAGCTTCCCGCATGACTGCCATGTCTGCAGCAACGACCAATGCAGAAAAAATTATTCACGATTTGTCTATTGAATATAACAAACTTCGTCAGGCTGCAATTACAAATGAAATCATTGAAGTTATAAGCGGTGCAAATTCGCAAATAAAGTAAATATAAAAATTAACTAAAAAATGAACTGTATATATACAGTTCATTTTTTAATTTGCCGGTGGTCGGGGTCGAACCGACACGGGGCGTGAACCCCACCAGATTTTGAGTCTGGCACGTCTACCAATTCCATCACACCGGCAAGTTCGGTATTCGTATACACATGCTATCAAAAAAATATTATTTTTCAACTATAAATTATAATTATCCTGTTCTCTATGCCTACAACCGATATTTTTTCTTTTTATTTTTTATAATATCTTGAATATGAATAATAAATTTTTCTTCATTATAGTTTTGACTTTTTTTTGTGCTACTTTTGCACTAAATTCTTATGCTACAACATATTCAGGCGGAGTAACAAAAGTCGGTCAGAAAAATAGCAATCAAATAGTTGACTCTCAATCTAAACAACCGATAGAATTTGCAAAAATTTCTATCCCACAACAAAAATTTCGCACTTATTCGGACCAAAACGGGAATTTTCAACTTCCGGATATCCAAATTAAACAACCCTTAATTCTCAACGTAGAAAAAGAAGGGTATAGGCCATTTTCATTGACAATAAACAATAATAGAAGTTTGAATAATCCAATGCAAATAGAAATTGCAAAATCTGAGCCATTTGATATTAACCTCGATTCTGAAATAATCCATCTTGGGGATAACAGTTTTTCAAAAAATTCAGCTTCTGCCTCCGATTTTAGACTAAAATCATCAGGACCAAGTTATTCAAAAGATTTTATAATGACAAATAATGCTAAAAACAGCACAAATTACCTTTGCATAGGTTCTATATGCGGGCTGGATACTCTGCTTGCAAAAAAAATGGGACAAAATAAAATTAAAACATCCGCATACTCAACACCGACAGAAATATTTTTTAATAATACCAAAATCGGAGAAATAAAAATTAACGGTGACGGGCAAAGGATAAAAATTCCAAGTTCACTTATTAAAGCTGATACAAAGAACCAAATCACTATTAAAACAGGACATAACACATATGCTAATGACCATTTAGACTACGATGATATTGAAATAATGAATATTTCGATTTTAAGCGAATAATAAAAAGGACAGAATTTACATTCTGTCCTTTATTATTTATTTAAGAATATTTTATTATCTTTTTAAGAAATCAGGAATTTCAATATTTGTGAAGTTTTTATTTGAACTTCCGCTATCCATAACTGATTTAGGTTGAGAATTGAACGCACCGGAGAAGAAATCTGATGCATTCAATTTAGAAATATCACCATCAAAAGAGGTATTTGAATTTGTACCAAAAGTAGTCAAATTCAATTGAGGGGAATTATTTCTCAATTCAAAGCCGGTTGCTATTACAGTAATCTGAATAGAACCATCCTTAATCATATCATTAACAGCTGTACCTATAATAACTGTTGCATCATCAAGAACAGCATCATGAATTATAGATGCAGCATCACTAATTTCATGAATACCCATATCCGGTCCTCCTGTAATATTAACTATTACACCGGATGCGCCATTGATTGATGATTCAAGAAGTTGAGAATTTATAGCCATTTGAGCTGCTTTAACAGCACGCCCTTCACCTTGAGATTTTCCTATACCCATCAATGCTGAGCCCGAAGATTGCATAACTGATTTAACATCCGCAAAATCAACATTAATAATTCCTGGAACGGTTATAATATCAGATAAGCCTTGAACTCCCCTGAGTAACACTTCATCAACTTTTGCAAATGATTCAGGAAGTGAAGCCTGTCTATCAACAACTTGAAGTAACTTATCGTTAGGAATGATGATAATTGCATCAACATATTCTTTTAATTTATCTAAACCAACATTTGCTTGATTTTGTCTTTTTCTGCCTTCCCAAGTAAAAGGTTTTGTAACAACAGCAACTGTTAAGATTCCGAGTTCTTTTGCTACTTTAGCTACTACAGGAGCCGCGCCGGTACCTGTTCCGCCGCCCATACCTGCAGTGATAAATACCATATCAGCACCTTCCAGTGCTTGGGTAATTTCCTGATGAGTTTCTTCTGCCGCTTTTTCGCCGACACTTGGATCATTTCCTGCGCCAAGTCCTTGAGTAGAATTTACACCTAACTGAATTCTGTTTTTAGTTAACCCTTGAGTTAATACCTGTAAATCAGTATTCATCAACCAAAAATCAACACCTGATAAACCTGATCTTATCATACGGTTAACTGCATTTCCGCCGCCACCGCCAACGCCGACAACTTTAATATTTGCAGGATTGATATTTGATTTGAAATTTACATTCATTCCTGAATCTTCTTTAGCGGCAAATATATCTGCTACGATGTTTTCCACTTTTGTTTACCTCTTATCTTTTACCTAAAACATTAAATTACACTACAAGTGTAACCCTAACAACATACTATTTGAAAAACACTAAAAGTACAACAAATTAAATTGAATTATGAACAAAAATTAAGTTTTACACTCAAAAGAAATTATTATGCTAAAAAGCTGTTATCACTTACATAATGACTTCTTACTCTTGCATCTAATTCTGCTCTTGTAATTTCACCGTCTTTATTTGTATCGAGAGCTCTGTTTGCGTTGTAATATACTTCACCACTTGTAGTCAATACTTCTCTTTTTGCTCTTGCAGGCAAGAAGATAAGAGAATATAATTGACCGCCTGATAATCTTTCGTTTGCTGAAAAACCTGCCATTCTTTTATTTTGCACGATATATTTTTCAACATAATCGAGTTGTTGAACAGGAGTCATTCTTCTCAGAGCCTCAGTTGTTGTACCAAGCCCCTGTGCAGTTTTTGGCATAAATTGAATTAAACCTGTAGCTCCGCCGTTTCTATTAACTGCGGTCGTGCTGATACCTGATTCTGAATTCATAATAGCAAGCAAATCTCTGTAATCACAATTTACTCTTTTTGCAATTGCTTTTACTTTATCTAAAAATTCTTTACCATAGCCTTGTCTTTTATTTAATCTGCGGCCATTAGTATTTACAACATCATCAGAAGCAGTTGAACCTGAATTACCTTGTGAAGAAGACGAAGATGATGCAGTCGAAGTACTTGCAGTCGCAGTCAAAGTTCCAAACGGATTTGTATAATTGAATGTAGGAATCTGGAAATTGAATGTAGGCATTTGATAATTAAATGTCGGAGCCTGATAATTAAATACAGGTACCTGATATGCATAAGGATTTGTAGTCATCAAAAAAGGATTACTAGCTGCAGACATATAAGGAGTAGCCATAGAAGATCCATAACCGGTCCAAACAGAAGAGCTCGCAAAACCTGCAGCCATCCCTAAAAAGAAGTTAAGGCGAGGATTGTAGCAACCCATCATAAACGGATTGCATCCGCCGAAACCTATATTCTGTTGAAATATCATCGTATACATAATCCCGTAGAATCCCCTTGTATATATATAAAGTATATTTATTTTAAATAATTGCCATAAAAATCTACTATGTAAACAAATATTAAGCAGGTTAACAAATTGATTAATTGTAACTTCTGTGTTTATTATATATTTGTATTGGTAGAGGATAGATTTTATAATGGTAAACGAAACAAAAACACACGAAATTACTGTCGACGTCGTTATTTTAACCATAAAAAATAATGCACTTCAGGTATTACTTGTAAAACGTACGAATGAACCGTTTAAAGACAAATGGGCAATTCCGGGCGGATATGTCAGATTGTCAGAGAACTTGGATGATGCGGCACTAAGGGTTTTAAAAGAAAAAACTGCGGTTGATAACATTTATCTTGAGCAATTATACACATTTGGCGATCCTCTAAGACACCCTGACGGGCGTGTTATTACCTGTGCATATTTTGCATTGGTGCGTTCTGAAGATATTAAAATCGTATCAACTTCAGAACTTGGATGGCACAAAGTCATGGACTTACCGCCATTAGCATTCGACCACAAAGAAATTATCCAATACTCACTTAAACGTACAAGAGAAAGACTTGAAATTTGTCCTGTTGCATACCAGCTCTTGCCGGAAAAATTCACCTTAACCGAAATGCAAAAGGCATACGAACTTATTATGCAAAAGAAATTGGACAAACGTAATTTCAGAAAAAAAGCGCTTTCTACAGACGGATTGTTAGAGTTGCAAGAATATACAAAATCATCTTCAAAGCGTCCTGCAAGACTTTATACGTTTGAAAGAATTGAACTCAATTCAAAAAGAGCGCATTTTATAAAAAAAGGAGATAAAAAATAAATGGCAAATACATTGTGGTATATCGCAACCGGTTGTGCGGTATTTTTAATATTATTGATTTTAATGCATTCTCCAAAAGGTGACGGCATCGGAGGAATTGGTGGCGCTTCTCATATTTTTGCATCTCAAAAGAGCGCAGAAAAAGGGCTGAACAAGGTTACCGGAATATTTTGTGCTATATTCATCATTTGCTCATTCCTCATTGGTTTAGGTATAGTGAAATAGCAAAATAGGCGTAAGTCAGACTATAGCCTGACAAAAAATTTTACATTATTACTTGAAAACTGTAATAAATCACTTTACAATATTTTTATGGCAAAAGTTAAATCAAAATGGGTATGTCAAAATTGCGGTTATGAAAGTGCAGGTTATTTGGGTAAGTGCCCTGACTGTGCATCATGGGGGAGCTTTGTTGAAGAAATCCATAGCGATAAGCCGGTAAACATTTCGCCTCAAGGCATAGTTAATGATTCTGTTCCGTCACTGATTAACGATATTCAGGTCGGAAAAGAAATTCGTGTCAGTACCGGAATCCAAGAATTTGACCGAATTTTAGGCGGAGGACTTGTTCAGGGTTCAATAGTCTTAATAGCAGGCGACCCTGGTATCGGTAAATCGACAATACTTTTGCAGACAAGCGGTGGACTTGCTTCAACAGGCAAAAAAGTTTTATATGTTACGGCAGAAGAATCTGCAAGCCAATTAAAATTAAGAGCAGACAGATTAGGAGTAAAAAGTGACAATATTTATATTTACCCCCAAACTAATCTTGAAAATATAAAATCTCAGATTGAAGAGCTAAAACCGGATATGGTTGTCATTGACAGTATTCAAGCAATTTATTCTCATATAGTATCAAGCAGCGCAGGAAGTGTCAGCCAAATTCGTGAGTGCTGCAATATTTTAATGCAAATCGCAAAAACGACCAATACTACAGTGCTTATAATCGGCCATGTTACAAAAGACGGTAATATTGCAGGGCCAAAAGTACTTGAACATATGGTAGATACGGTTATATCTTTTGAGGGCGATAAATACAAATCATACAGAATATTACGTTCTATGAAAAACCGTTTCGGCAACACAAGTGAGGTTGGGATATTTGAGATGTGTACAAACGGATTGAAAGAAGTTATTAACCCGAATCAATTATTTTTAAATGAACGCTCACAGGAAAATATCCCAGGAACAGCAATTATAGTAACAAATGAGGGGTCTCGACCTTTGCTTGTTGAAATTCAGGCGCTTGTTGGTGCAACCCCATACCCTTCACCGCGCAGGGTTGCAAATGGAGTTGATTTTAGCAGATTATTGCAAATACTCGCCGTTCTTGAAAAACGAGTCGGGTTAAATTTATCCAAACAAGATGTTTATGTTAATGTTATGGGGGGAATTGAGGTTGACGGACCAAGCGCAGATTTAGGAATTGCGCTGGCAATAGCAACATGTGCAAGAGATGTCGTTGTAGATTCTCAAACGGTTATTATCGGTGAAATCGGGTTATCAGGAGAAATTCATCCTGTTAATAATCTTGAACGAATGTTAAATGAAGCCTCTATCGCCGGTTTTAAAAAAGCTATTATCCCATACGCAAATAAAGATATTACCAGTAAAAAAATTCAAACAGTTCCGGTTAAACGACTGATTGATGCTATCGGAGCATGTATAACCCCTGAAGGGAGCAGGTAATGACACCGGAAGAAGAATTAGGGCAATTATTAAAAGAAAAGAATTTAACAATTGCAACTGCGGAATCTTGCACAGGCGGGCTTGTAAGTTCAAAGTTGACAGATGTTTCGGGAAGCTCGGATTATGTAAAATTAAATTTTGTAACATACGCAAATGAAGCAAAAAATAAAATCCTTGGCGTCAGTTGGAATATTTTGAATAATTACGGTGCGGTAAGTGAACAATGTGCAAAAGCAATGGCTGACGGGCTTCAAAATGCAACTGATTGTGATGTCGCTCTTTGCACAACAGGGATTGCTGGTCCTACCGGAGGTACTAAAAATAAACCAATCGGATTAATGTTCACCTCAGTTAAATACAAAGGGATTGTAACAGTTAAAAAAGTTTTAATTCCGCAAAATTTAGATCGAGTAAAAATAAAAGAAGCATTTGCACAAGAAGCAATAAAACTTGCACTATCCGTATTAAAAGATAACAGAATTGCTTAATTTTAACCTGCAATCATTTTTGCCAAAACTTCAGGGAATCTTGTTATCAAAGCATCCGCGAATTTTTCGGTATCTATTTGAGTAATAACAACTTGCAATAAATCAGGAGGCAAATTGGTAAGCATTTTTTCTAAATACTCAGGTTTTATTACCCCCATAGCCTGAACCGTATCTTCTTTTTCTCTATCTCTTTCAATAATATGTGTATATGCATCCGCATCAAAATTTAAATAATACTTATTATCAGTACTCGTAATTAAAAGAGTCAAATTTCTTTTTTGAGTAACATCAAGATTGCGAAGTGCATTTTTATAATCCAAATCCCCAAATTGAGAAATGGTATTTATAAGTTCCTCAGTATTACTTTCTTTTGCTTCATGACCGGTTATACTTTCAATCATTTGACGCAAATATATTTCAGGTATAGATTTTAAATTTTTTAATACCAAACCTTTGTCCATATCAACGCCGGTTAGCACTTTATCAAGCTGTTTTTCAGGCATTTTTTCAATAATCTGGCGTTCGGAAAATAACTGAAAAACTGTTTTCAAAAGTTCTTCTTTCGGAATCTTTTCAAGCATTTTCATTAAGCTGTCCATTGTAAAAAATCTAAGGCCCTGAACTAAATCATCTTGTTCTAATAAAGGCAATAACTTTTCTAATTGAGCAGAAGTCATTTCTTTCAAAATGATTAGTTTATTTTTGGGATCCGATAACTTGAATAATTCAATCAATATTGTCGGATTGGTAAACATATCTGCAGCCAACTGAATTGCTGCCTGATTCCCCTGTGCTGCCTCTGCATCCACAATTTCTTTAATACTTTTATTCTCATACTCAAGTATCTTAGCAAGGCTAAGATTGAGTTTTGAACGCAAATATTCTTGTGTAGCTTCAATAGTTAAAGACATTAAATAACCTCATGAGTATCCTTATTATATATAACGTATTTTTTACCCTCGATATTTAACAAAAACGTATAATTGTTACATAAGTTAATAAATTCAAAATCAAAGAATAATAGGGGTTTTCAAGATTAAAATTGTAAATTTTTGTTAATATTTTCCGGTTTTGTAACAAAAAATTAACACAAATTTACTTTATATATATAAGGGAACAATATAGGAATTAAAGCCATGAGTTTTGATGTAAATATCGGAAGAAGCGAACCGGTAATCAAAGCCGCAGCAAATACCAACAATGATGGCGGCAGCGGGGGCAATCTCGGATATATGATGGGTGGCAGAGGTAAAAATAAAAAAGAAAACCAAGGCAGCCTATTTACTATGCAGCAACCTGATACATTTGAATTTTCATCAAAACTGAACGATATCGATCTGACAGAAAAAGCAGACTCTTGGTTAGATAAACTGATTAAAAAATTACACTAAACTAGAATTTATTTTTAGTTAAACGTTCTATATCACGTTTTTGTTCTTTTTTTACCATATCTTCACGCTTGTCATAAAGTTTTTTACCTTTTGCCAAGCCGATTTCTACTTTTGCAAGACCTTTAACAAAAAATACTTCCAAAGGAATAACTGTATAACCGTCTTTTTTAATTTTCTGACTAATTTTAAGAATTTCTTTTTTTGTTAAAAGCAATTTGCGAATACGCTTTTCTTCGTGGTTATAGCGGTTTCCGTTGTCATAATGTGAAATATGACAGTTGTATAAAAACAATTCCCCATCATCAATTTTACAAAAACTATCTTTTAAATTTATTGCGCCGTTACGGATAGATTTTATTTCTGTTCCAGTCAGCACAATACCGGCTACAAACTTATCAAAAATATTATAGTCGTGAAAGGCTTTTCGGTTTGTTGTAACAATTTTTCTGTCCATAAAACGATTATATCACGGATATAAAAAACACTTACAGGTATGAAAATCCGAGAAAAACTTTTCTTCCGGCATTTGAGTTTTGCATTTTTCCATAGCATAGGGACACCTTGTATGGAATTTACACCCTAAAGGTAAATATTGAGGAGATGGGAGTTCACCTTGCAGCCTAATTTGCGCAATCGGATTATTTTTATTAACCTGAGGAACAGAACTTAAAAGTGCTGCAGTATAAGGATGTTTTGGAGATTGAAAAATTTCTTCGGTTAAACCTAACTCCACAACCTCTCCGAGATACATTATTGCGATTCTATCTGAAATATGACGGATAACACTTAAATCATGAGAAATAAACAAAAAAGTTAAATTATAGTTATCTTTTAAATGTTTAATGAGGTTTATAATTTGTGCCTGAATACTGACATCTAAAGCACTTACAGGCTCATCTGCAACAATAAGCGCCGGCTCTAAAACAAGTGCTCTTGCAATTGCAATTCTTTGTCGTTGTCCGCCCGAAAACTCATGAGGATAAAGATTTAAAACGGATTTATCAAGCCCGACCTGAGATATTTTTTCTTCTACAATTCTTTCAATTTCTTTTTTTGAATATTTTGTATTAATTACTAGCGGTTCTGATAGAATTTGACCAATCTTCATTTTGGGATTCAACGAAGAATACGGATTTTGAAAAACCATTTGTATTTTTTGGTAAAAATCTCTGAGTTCTTTTTTTGATTTGAAGTCTGCAATATTTTTACCCTCAAACAAGATTTCTCCGCTTTTGACATCGACAAGCTTCATTATAGCTTTTGCCAGTGTTGATTTACCGCAACCTGACTCTCCTGCAATAGATAAAATTTCACCGCGCCTGACATCCAAACTGATACCATTTAGTGCACGTACAGTTTCTTCATTACCGGTAATACCTTTTTTAGACTTATATTCTACATACAATTCTTCTGTTTCTAATAATGCCATAGCTAGATTTTAAAATAATTTTAGAATAAGGGCAATTGTACAAAAAGTGTATATTTTAAAAGTTCAATACTAATTACAGTTTACGAATAATCTTTATAACCTTTACATCATTATTTTTTAACTGTTCTTGCAAATTACTTACAACATCTTTTACTTCATCTTTCTCATAATATTCTGTTGAAAATATTTTAATTTTTTCTTTTTGTTTACTTACAAATGATAAATAAAACGAAGTATAACCCTTGGCATACATATTGCCGGATACATTTTTGGGAATAAAGGATACATATTGAATATTTGAAACCGCAATTAAATCAGTGCGTTTTTTGGAATTTAGCATATTAATTTTTTCAACATAACAATTATCATCAATCTTTGAACACACAAGGATTTCTTCTTTATAATTGGTAAATAACCCAACAACAATCCCTATACAAACAGATAAAGAAATCAGAAGAATTATAAAATTCCTTTTACCCTTATTTATCGCTTCAAATGTTGTTCTATCCATAAATACTCCGCTTAAAAATAATTTATCACAAAAATACATTGTTGTATAATTATTTTATGAAGAAAAAAGCAGTAATTTTTGATTTAGACGGGACTCTACTTAATACTTTAGGAGATTTGGCAAACAGTACAAATTTTGTACTCGAAAGATACAACTACCCTAAGCGTACAACAGATGAGGTTCGGCAATTTGTAGGGAACGGGGTAGCTAAACTCATTGAACGTGCAATCCCTGACGGAAGGAATAATCCGAATTTTAATAAGTGTATCGATACATTTAAAACACATTACAGCCAAAATATGTTTAGCAACACCACACCTTATGATGGCGTTATAGAATTACTTACAAATATAAAAAATTACAGACTAAAAACAGCTGTTGTTTCAAATAAATTTGACAAAGCAGTGCAGGAATTATGCAAAAGATATTTTGGTAATTTAATAGACTTTTGCGCAGGAGAAAATGAAGAAAACGGAATAAGAAAAAAACCATATCCTGATACTGTTTTAAAAATTTTAAACGAATTAAATATAAGTGCAAATGAAGCAATTTATATAGGAGATAGCGAAGTTGATATTCAAACCGCAAAAAATGCCGGACTTGACTGTATAAGTGTTTTGTGGGGATTTAAAGACAAAGAATTTTTATTAAAAAACGGTGCAGAAATTCTAATATCAAAACCCGATGAAATTTTTAAATATTTATAAACTATACTGAAAAACCTTTTACAACATTTCTTGCAGTATTGGCATTTGCAACATGATGCCATGTTAATTTTGGTATTCTAAATTGATTAATATGTTTTTATTTTTTATAATAGTTTTACAAAACGTAATAATAAGAGGAAGTAAGACATGATTATCATAATGGAAAAGACGGCAACACAGGATAATATTCAAGCCGTAATAAATATATTAAAAGAACACGGATTTCGTGCAATATTGCATGAAGGAGCGGTACATACAGTAATTGATGCTCTCGGGGATAAAACAACACTTTCTCCTGACAGACTGGAAGCAATGGAAGGGGTAAGTCATGTCAAACTCATTCGTGAACCTTTCAGAATGGCTTCTCGTGACAGGAAACCCGAAGACACTGTTATTGAATTTGATAACGGAGTAAAAATCGGCGGAAAGAACAGACCGGTATTTATGGTTGGTCCATGTTCTGTTGAAGATGATTACGATGGGCTATTGCAAGTTGCAATTGCTGCTAAGGAAATGGGATGTCAATTTTTAAGAGGAGGGGCATTTAAGCCGCGCACATCACCTTATGACTTTGACGGACTTGGAGAAAAAGCACTTAAATATCTTGCAAAAGCAAAAGAAGAAACCGGACTTTTGGTTGTTACAGAACTTATGGATTCAAGTGATTTGGATTTGGTTTGTAATTATGCTGATGTCATTCAAATCGGAGCAAGAAACATGCAAAATTTCAGACTACTAAAATCTGTCGGGAAATGTGACAAACCTATTGTTTTAAAAAGAGGACCGGCAAGTACCATTAAAGAATTTTTACTTGCGGCAGAACACATAATGTATAATGGAAACGAAAAAGTTATACTATGCGAGCGAGGGATAAAAGGTTTTGACAGCTCATATACAAGAAATGTTTTAGACATTGCCGCTATTCCGGTTATAAAAAAATATTCTCATTTGCCGGTGATTGTAGACCCAAGTCACGGCACAGGTCAAAGATACTTGATTGAACCAATGGCAAAAGCAGGACTTGTTGCCGGCGCTGACGGAGTTATGGTTGAAGTTCATCATAACCCGACAAAAGCATTGAGCGACGGGAAACAAAGTTTATCCATTCCTGAATTTAAAGAAGTTTTCACAAGATTAAATACTATAATTGATGTCCTTCATCTTGAAAAAAGCACTCAATTTTAAATAGCTTAACATTTGTAACAATTTTGCCTGATAACTCATAATATGGTAGCTTTGTACTGGGAGAGATATTATGAGAAATATTATTATATATACAACAAAAATGACATCTGCAATAGCAGATATGGTTACTGATATTGAAGATGTAAACTTAAGAATAGAAGAACCGGAACATTTGATTGATTATGAAGCAGTTAACCCCGGAATAATCGTAATTGAGGATGTTCCTAATATAAAAGAAGTATTGATGGTAACAAAATTTAAATATCCGGTTCTTTTTGTAGGGGAAACATTTAAAGGTTCTACAGTTCGTGCAGTTGCATTCGATTATATAAAAACTCCGTTGGATAAAAACGAAGTTGTAATCAGAATTAAAAATCTTCTTAAAATAAAAGAACTTAGAGATAAGATGAGAATGTTATCTACAACTGATGAATTAACAGGTCTGCATAACAGAAAATATTTGCTTGAACGTATGGATCAAGAAATTTCCAGAGCAAAAAGATATGCAACACCATTATCATTACTTTTATTTGATTTAGACTTTTTTAAATCCGTTAATGATATCTATGGTTATGAATGGGGCGATGTATTATTAAAATCTATCGCAGATAAATTAAGACAAGTCATTAGAAAAGAAGATATATTAACAAGGTATGGAGACGAGGAATTTGTTGTTGCCCTGCCTAATACTTCTGAAGAAAATGCATTTTTATTTGCGGAAAGATTCAGAAAAGAAGTTGAACGTATGGAATTTATACCTGCGGGAGAGAGCGAAAGACATCCTATTACCATTTCAGGCGGAATTGCAACATTCCCTTGCTTGCCTGATACGGAAGAAGATGCAAATACAATTATAAGATACGCTGAACATGCATTATATAATGCAAAGAAAAGAGGAAAAAACAAAATAGTTCAATTCTCTCAAATCAATCTGGGAGAATAGTAAAAAGTTCCTTTCTGAACACTTACATAGTGTAAATCTGGTTAATAGGCGGCAGTTTTTACTCCGCCTTTTGTTTTTGCTTCGGACGTATTCTGCCGGAATCTATTTTAACATTCTGTTTAAACTTATTTTGAAAATCTATTGTTTGAAGCGCTCCAAAATAATGTCTTTCTCCCCCTTGAGTCAGTGCAAACCTTTGCGGAGAATCATCTGTATTTTGGGGATAAAAATATCCTTTTTTATCCTTATTTGACAAAAATCCTCTATGTTTTGGATATACATACACAAAATTTACTCCGCGTTCATTATTAGGAGATGCCTTGGCTATTATTATTCCTTTTTTATCTGTAATATATGCCACTCCTGAAATGATTTTTACATTACATTCATCAGGATTTAATTCTAACGCTTTCAATGTTTTTCCTATATGGTCATTAGGCTTCCATTTGTACTTCGGAACTATATTTACATCAGTATTAGCATTTATAAATTTCCGAAGCATAGATTTTGAGTCTATAACATATGTTTGTGCACTAATTACGCGATGTGCTTCTTCAGGGGAATAAGGATCCAACCTGTTTTTAAGATTAATCTCGGGGTAAAACTTGAACTTCACGTTCTTGGATAGGATATAAGAGGCCATAGCTTTATCATAAACGCTTTTTATTACAAAAAATTTGTCTCCATTTTCATTGAAATTTTGAAAAACACATTTTTTCTTGGGCATATTTTCCTGTATACCGTTCCACATCCTTATTGAAGGTTTTTCAATTAAAAATCCGCCACAAAAATTAATTTCATTCATAATTGACCTCATTTTTTACAATTAAAAAATGAAAATTATTTTTTTTGCTATGCTAATTTACTTTACCCCTCAATTGACCGCAAGCAGCATCAATATCTGCACCGCGTTCAAGTCTGACAGTAACTTTTTTACCGGAATGTTCCATTAAATATTTAAATTTCATAATCGAATTGTTAGAAGGCCTTTGATAATCGTTTTTTTCAGTCGGGTTATACGGAATTAAATTTATATTACATTTTATATCTTTAAGATAGGCAGCTAACTCTTTTGCACATTGAGATGTATCATTCAAATCCTTTATCAACAGATATTCTATAGTAATCCTGCGTCCCGTCTTATCGGTGTAATTTTTTAAAGCTTTATGAAGCTCATCCATTGGATATTTATTTTCAATCTGCATCAGTTTTGCCCTTGTTTCGTGATTAGAGGAATGGAGCGAAATTGCCAGAGTAGATTGCATATCAAGCTGTGCAAGTTTGTTTATTTGAGGAATTATTCCGGATGTAGAAACTGTCAACCTTCTTGCACCTATTTGAAAATCCTCATTAAAAATCTGCATCGCTTTTAATACATTATCAAGATTTAACAGCGGTTCACCCTGCCCCATAAAAACAATATTTGTAACTTTCAAACCGGTATCGCGCTGAATAGTTAAAACTTGCTCGACAATCTCTTTATAATCAAGATTTCTTATAAAACCTCTTTTGCCTGTTGCACAAAAAGAACAATTAACTGCACATCCGACTTGCGAACTAACACACGCAGTTAGATTAGCGCGGTTATCAAAACGCATCAAAACGGTTTCGACGCACTCCCCATCGGGATATTCAAGCAAATATTTAATTGTTCCGTCTGAACTAACCTGTTTTATTTTAATTTTTGTGTCAGTAACTTTTGCAACTTTCTTAAATTCTTCTCTAAATTTTATTGACAAATCAGTCATTTCATCAATATCTTTGACTGATTTCAAGTAAATCCAATTATGAATCTGCCTTGCTCTAAACTTTGATGCACCAAGCATAGATGTGATTTTTTCAATTTGTTCTAAATTAAGACCGGACAATATTTCCATTCTGCACCAATAAAATTAAACTGATTTATAACAATTGAATAATAACATGAATAAAAAATTACTAAAATAAAAGATATATTAACTCAACATTTTTTCAAAACCGGTCCAATCAAAATGCATATTTTTTACTTTTTTATCAATTTCAATTAAATTTTGAGCTTTTAATAATTCAAATTTATCCCCAAAATCATTTTTTAAATCAATTAAAGGAATTACAAAATCCTTTGCTAGTTTTTCAACCTTTATATCATAATTTATTCCCATAGTTTTTGTATTTGATAAAAGTCCGATAATTATTGCATGAAATCTCATAGAAACCAAATATTGAGCTTTTGATATATTTTCTATAATTTGGGAATTTGTAAGGTTAGAATATAGAGTTATTTTTATTTCAGGATTTAACATTTCAAGATTTTTTTTAAATTGTTCACATATTGAAAAATCTATTGAGTCCTGAAATGAATATATTTCAACAGCATAATTATTAAAATTTTTCGATATTGAATCTGCGAGTCTGTCCAGAAAATCCATATTCATACCTTTGCAATCTCTTAGTTGGACTGCAAGGGTTTTTGTTTTTTCTGTTTGAGGAATTTGCATTGAAAATATCGGATCACAGACTAAATCTGACTTTATCCCCCATTTTTGCAGTAATTCACAGCTCCTTTTATCTCGTACACTTATATATGCGCAATGTTTTAATAACAATTTTGTCAAAAATCGACCTATTTTAGAATTTATCGGGCCTATACCTTGTGCAAAAATTATGACTTTTTTTCTGAAGAATAATGCTATAAAAATTATCGTAAGATAATAGCCCAAACTTTTTAAACTTGTTACATCCTGTAAAAGACTACCACCTCCGGAAATTAGGATATCTGATTTCATAATGGTACAAAATATATTATAAAAATCAAAGGTCTTAATAGCTCTTATATGTTTATATTGTGATCTTGTATATTCCGGATTAGAAGAAATAATATTTATAAATCCTTTATTTTGGCGCAATTTATTTATAAGAACCGATAAAATAGCCTCATCACCAAAATTTTTAAATCCAAAATATCCAGATAACACAAATCTTTTTTTCATTATCTTAAACTATCCAAAAGTTGTCTTGTTCTTTGAGTAATTTCTTCACACGAAAAACCGGCAGTTAAATTTCTTCCTACACCTACTGCAATAGCACCCGCATCAATATAAGCTTTGACCTCATTTAATTTTACATTTCCTTGAGCAATTACATTTAAAAACGGCATAGGTCTTAATATATTTTCAATATATTCAACTCCGCCCAAAGCCACTGCAGGAAATATTTTTACAATAGGAATTCTTGCCTGCCATGCCTGATATGCTTCATTAGCAGTCGTTGTACCTGCAATAAACGGAACCTGTCGGTCTTTTGAAATCTTTACCAGACTTTTAGAAAATATAGGAGAAGAAATTATCTTCGCCCCGCAATCTATTGCTATTTGAGCCTGAACAGAAGTGATAATACCACCTGCACATATTATTGTATCTTTTGACAATTCTTCAATAGCATTATATACTTTTGAATCGCCAACAGTAATTTCTACCATATCCAACCCGCCATTAACAATAGCCTTAACAGTTTTTATAATTTCTTGAGGATTTTTACTTCTTATAATAGGAAAAATTTTATTTTGTTTAATTTTTTCTAACAAATTTATATTCATAATCTACCCTTTTTTCGGAATTTATTATATCATAAAATAAGCATAAGGGGCTTTGTATGAAAAAGTTAAAAAATAAACTGTTTTATTTATATTCGTTCTTAATATACATGTTACTTATTATTATATTTGTTTTTATTGCCAATAGATTTATACAACCGTTTGCATATAGCTTTTTGATGTCAAATATTATTTCAAAAATCGAAGAACCTAATGAAAATATAATTGAGGTTGTTTTTGATGATGTCACAAACCAAAAATATAATTGGCGCAATGACCCTAAAAAAATAATCATTACGGATTTACTTGATTATTTCTATTCTTATGCAAAACCCAAGATTATAGGTTTAGACATTACTTACACTTCTGTTCGAGATAATGGAGATAATAGCGCCCCTCTATTTGTTAATCAAGTTTCAAAAATGAATAATCTTGTTTCAGCGTTTGTTCCTGAAGAAGATAAAAATAACTCCGATGGAAGTTTTATAAACAATTTTAAACAGAAACATTCATTGAACGTAATAAAAGATGTTCAAAATCAATCTATGACGGCTCAAAATGGTATTTTGAGTTATTCCGATAATTTAAGAAATAGCACCAAACATTTCGGTTCAGTCATTATTAACAAAGACAACACCTCGGATTTCATTTTTGACACGATTAACATTGTAAAAATTAGAAATGCATACTACCCATCCTTATCATTCAAAATGTATTTGCTTGCAAACAATACAAATGAAATTTCTATTTATGATAATTACATTTTGGTACCATCTACAGGATTAAAAATTCCTTATAAATACGAAAACGGTTTTTTCTATACTCCTATAAGATATTATGATTTCCCTTGGAATAACAACCAAAAGATAACATATTCACACAATGCTATTTCTGCATTCAAACTTTTAGATACGTACAAAGCACTTCAAAAAGGTCTTACCCCAAAAACAGCCCCAGAATTATACAATCTTAAAGATCCAAATTCACTTATAGATCCTGCTTTATTTAACGATAAAATTATTTTTATCGGAGAAAACATATCCGGTCCCGGCACTGATGTTTTGCGAACTCCTATGGATACAAGACATCCCGGAGTTGATATACAGGCAAGTGTATATGACAATCTTTATTCTCAAATTTTATTAAATAATAGCGGTAAAGGTATTAATTTTCTAATCTTTATACTTTTATGCATCCCAACATTTATAATAATTCTTCGTGCAAGATTTTTAAAAGGACTTATAACTCTTATCAGTCTGGATTTATTATACTTATTTATTATTACAATGCTTGCAATAAACGGATACGTCACCGAATACGCATCACCGCTAATTTGCCAATTTGTAACAGCAATATTTGCATATACTTTCAAATTTCTCAACGAAAGTCGTAACAAAGAACAAATAAAAACGGCTATGGGAAAATATTTATCCCAAGACGTAATGCAAAACATAATAAAAGACATTGAAAATCTTGGGCTCGGAGGAAAAAGAGCAATCGTTACCATACTTTTTTCTGATATTCGCGGATTTACAAGTATGAGCGAAAAAATGCCTGCAGATGAAGTTTCAAAAATTTTAAACGAATATTTTGCGCATATGGAACCTATTATCCGCAAATATAACGGGGTAATAAATAAATTTATTGGCGACGCTATAATGGTTATCTTCGGAGAACCGATACAAGACCTCAACCATCCGAGAAACGCCGTTAAATGTGCATACGAAATGCTCAAAGAAGTTGAGCACTTAAGAGAGAATTGGCTTGCGGAAGGTAAACCGCGTTTTGAAATCGGAATCGGCATAAATACAGGAGAAGTATTTATCGGTAATATCGGTACCGAAAACAGAATGGAATACACTGCAATAGGGGATAACGTCAACCTTGCCAGCAGAATTGAGGGGTACAACAAGGTTTATAAGACAAATTTGCTTGTAAGCACTTCAACATACAACCACATTTCTGATTGCGCCGATGTAATAAAAATTAAGGAAGTTCAAATCCGCGGGAAATCGAAAAAGATGGACATTTACGAAGTATTGAGAATGGATTTGGAAAAGTAAAATGAGATTTGCAATTTTAACTTGTTGCAAAATGGATTCTAGTGTCTATCACCTGTAATTTCTTTATACATGTTCAGATATTGTTTTGCACTGCGTTTCCAAGAAAAATCAGCTTCCATAGCAGATTTGCGCATAGCATTAAAAACATACTTGTCCTGATAAACCCACAATGCACATTTAATTGCATTTAGCATATCCCAACCGTTATAATTCCAGAACTTAAACCCGTTGGAATTATCAAGCGGATAACCTGTAACAGTATCCTCAAGCCCGCCTGTTGCCCTTACTATAGGCAACGATCCATAGCGCATCGCAATCAATTGACTCAATCCGCAAGGCTCAAATTTTGACGGCATCAAGAAAAAGTCACTACCGGCATAAATTAAATTTGCTAACTTCCCGTCATACCCGACATAAGTGCGAATATTCGGGGTATTGTTAGAAAGCCAAATAAACAGGTTCTCATATGAGTTGTCTCCACTGCCAAGAAAAACAAAATCGGCGTCCAAATTTTGAAGTTCATATTGCATATCACGAATTAAATCAATACCCTTTTGATCTACTAAACGTGAAATCAAAGCAATCAAAGGACGCTTTGGATTATATTTAAGTCCGAAATACTGACAAACAGCTTTTTTGTTTTCTTCTTTAAGTTCAAACGTACTCACATCATAGTTTTTAATTAACGCTTTGTCTTTTTTAGGGTCAAAAACTGAGTAATCAATGCCATTTAATATCCCTTTTAATTTACTCTGAGACATTCTGAGAGTATAATCCAAGCCTTCACCGTATTCACCGGTTAAAATTTCACGTGAATACGTCGGAGAAACAGCAACAACTCTATCAGAATAATTTATTGCTCCTTTCATCCAGTTAACCATTCCATAATGTTCGCAACCCCACTGATTATAGACAATATCTTTGCGCATATTTGCATAATCAATGACATCCTCAAACCACACACCTTGATATGCAAGGTTATGAATTTCAAACACGCATTTTGTATTTGACCAAAACGGGTCGAACTTATAGTTTGAATGAAGGTATAATGGCATCATCGCAGTGTGCCAATCATTTGCATGAATAACATCTGCCCTGAAATTTAGCTGCTTTGCGTATTCCATAACCGCAAGACAGAATGAAATATATCTTTCATGTTCATAGCGCGGATCTAAATACTTTGGATAAACTTCATGAAACGGAGAAAAATACCAATCGTTTTTTACAAAGAAAACATTTATATCTGTTCCCGGAAGTTTTGTCATAAAAAGATTAAATTTTTGCGGCTGAGAACCCATAGTAAGCCACATCTCTGAGTTTTCGAGTTCTTTTATACCCCATTTATCTTTATCAATAAATCCGTGCAGAGGAGTGAATATGGCAATTTGAGCATCACGTTCAAGCTCTTTTGGCAAACTGCCAACCACATCGGCAAGCCCGCCGGCCTTTGAAAAAGGAGCAACCTCAGCTGCTGCAAATAAAATCTTCATTTTTCCTCTCTTTCTTCTGAACACTAAACTTTTAACGGATTATAAAACCTTAATTATTTTCTTCCGGAACTTGTTGCTGCAAAGGCAAACCTGAAAGGTCAATATTATTATCAGCCAAGAACTTATCAATATCTACATCAGTATTAAAACTCAATGCATATTTTTTGACAATATAATTTGCTTGAGCAAGACATATCTCTGCCTTATCTTCAACTTTTAAGCATTTCATCAATTTATACATGTTGAATTTTATAAGCAACATCAAATAGTCACTGACCCCGCCGAGCCTATCCATCTGAATTGACGAATTATTTAACATACCAAACGCTATATCAAAACGTCCAAGCTTTAAATTCATTATACTCAGAACATACCACGCAGCAAATGTTATTACATTTAAACCTTTCGCCTTTGAAACCTTGACAACTTCATACAATATTGAAGATGCTTTGTAATAAGATTTCAATTCCGAATAAGAATGACCTATTACCAAATCGGCAAACAATTCGAATGGATAAATTTCATAACCCATTGCAATCAATTTGGCTTTGTATATCTCCTTTGCCATTTCTTGTGGGTTATTCTTGTGTTGAGTAAATGTTTTTAATATATGATAAATTATTTGTGCTAAGGCATTTTTACCCTTATCACTTTCAGATAAAGAAATATCTTTGCCTTTTATAAAATCCTGTAATTTGACAAATATTGAGTATTCTTTAGGAACAAAACTATACAACTTATTTACAATTTCAAGGAATTCATTAACATCATCACGCAAAGTGACAACCGTTGATATTGCAACATATCCTATTGCTTCAATTAAAAGATATTTAAAATCTTCTTTTGAAACCAAATTAAAATCAATTTGATCAATTTTAGAAGCCTCGAGCACATTGAAAATATTATACCCGATATCTATACAATCATTAAAAGCACCAACACCAAACAGAATTTTTATATGAACTATCGACAATAATAAAAATTTCAAATCAAAATTACTTGCCGACGGATCAATTGATGAATCATTCATTGCTGTCAAAACTTTATGCGTTAAACTCAGTGCATATAAATACTCTCCATGACTTAATGCTCCTTGAATCATTTTTGTACAAAGTTCAACTAAATTACTTACATTTTGAGAATTTTGCAAATCTTCCAATGTCTTGTCAGCTATTTCTCTGGTTTGTTCAGGATCGTATTCAAACATATTATTTGAAATATTTTCATATATAGTTGATTTATATGATGCCAATTCTTCCTTAGTCCAGTCTTTTTCATACTTATCCAAGGCATTTATTAAAGATCCTGAGCAATTTAAATATGCAGAAAAATCACCCATTGATAAATCTAAATTAGCAAGATTCTCCCACTCTGATATAACTTTTTTTGAATCTCCAAGAACTTCATACATCGCTGCTTTTTCAGGTGCAGGCATATTTTCTACAAAAACTTTATCAAACAGTTCTTGTGCAATTTGCTTAATTTTTTCTTCATCAAATATCTCAAGAATATTTTCTCTTAAAATTGAATAATTAGGGAAATATAAACAATCATTATAGAAGAACAAGAAACCACGTTCTGCAAGATTATCCGCAATAGTTTTCCAATCTTCAATTCCAAAACTTTCAACTGTTTTCTTATCAACTCTCGGACCTATTAATGCACTTAATGATAAGACTTTTAATGTATCTTCTTCATCTTTCATCAAATTTAATCTTCGTTGCATTAAAAGCTTTAAACTTGAAGGCATCATCGTAGTTTTTGCATTAATCATTTCCAATGAATTATTTTCAATTTGATATATTTCGGATTCTATTAAATATTGAATTGCATAGTCAATAAATAATGTACTACCTGCGGCATATTTGCCGATTCGTTTAAAGAAAAAGTCATTTTTTACATTTTTATAATAATCGCCACCAACTTCAACAATGTTTTCAAACGTCGTCGGAATAAGGGTTATTTCAGTGTAATATCCTCTTGATAATAAGAAATGATGATATTTATGAAGTGAAAATTCTTTGTCATAAGAGAGAATACAACTTATTCCCATCTCCTCGAAATGGTCAAATAACAGACCTAATACGAACATTGAACTTGAATCAATTTTGTCAAAATTCTCTACATATATCAATGTATCAGGAATTGATTTTAACAATGCCAAGAAAACTTCAAAGCAACTCTGTCTTGTATCAGTAAGATTATCCATTCCTCTTTGCTTTAAATTAATTAAATCTCTTATCAGATTATTCGTATCGAATTGAGAAAATGCAGAATAATCATTTGTAGATGATAATTTTTGAGAAACTGTGAAATTAAATATTGATGAAACCAATTCTCTGAAGAATGAATACGGAGAATATTTCATATTTTCATGACACGTAATCGGAATAATATTGCTGAACAAACCAAGCTTACTTACACTCTCCAAAAGGCTGATAGTATAAGGCTGATACATACTTGAACCTTTTATACCGATTATACCTTTAGGGACCTCTTTTAATACGTCCGTAACATTTTCAAGGACACGTACGTTGTCTGTAGTATAGAAAGCACAATTAATCTCATCAAAATCAATCAAATCAACATTATACAGTTCTTCACCTGCGATTTCATTGACTTCCTCCATTGTTCTTTCAACAATTTTGTCTTGAGCAAGCATACCCTCGTTCACAAAATTAGGAACCTCAGGATTTGCTTCTTCTTCCTCAGCCATCGCCTCTTTAATATAATCATCAATATTTATAAATTCTCTTATATCAATCTGGAAAAATCTCTTTAAACGACCGTTTACCAGCGCAGAATCCAAAGATTCCATTTTATAAGTTTTTGAATAAAATTCTTCAAAATCATCATCTGTTGTAACTTGGCAGGAATCAAGCGCCTTCGCTGATTTATCATTACTTTGGCTAAGCATGTTTGCCTTAAATCCTGTTTCTATATCATAAGGATCTTTATCCGCATCACGCTTCATAATAGTAAAATTCGCTTTTAAAAAGATATTTTTCTTATTTATGAGCTTAACATTCAAGCGAGTAATCATATTCGCAAGAGCAATTATTCCCTCCATTGCCGAATTAGCGGAAGATTGAAGGGTATATGCCTTGTTAAAACGGATAAGGTAAATGCCGTTTTTTAAGACCTGACGCCTGACATTTTGGCTCACAGCATACCCGTTTATCAATTTGTCGATATTTGCCTTAAATTTTGTAAATAACTGATTAGAGCCTAACGATGTTTTTATTAAATCATAATTAGGAAATTCAATTTTAACAACAGCAAAAGTGTCAGCATTAGACTCCGCCTGAACAGCACTAATCTCTGTCGAATGGCCACACTTAACACACTTCTGGTTTTTCATCATGTTGATTTTGCCGCAATTCGAGCATTTTACAACCAGAATTTCTCCACACTTCTTACATATATTTTTTTCGTTGACGGTTTTACAGACAGGGCAAACGATTTTGAGCACCTTTTTACAATTAGGGCAAACCATTGCGCTTTTATCAATTTCTGCACCGCATTTTGGACATTCCATAAAATGATTATAACATATTTTTTAAAAATAATAAATAGGACAAAGCAATTTAATTTTACTAATTTGCATTATTAAAAAAAACAGTTATAATATTGGTAAAATAAGGGATAAGTGTAATGTTTAAAAAGCTCGCAAGCCAACTTATATCTAAAAAAGCAAATGATATACAGGATTTACCTGTATCTTCTCCGTTTGAAAATATAAAAATTTCTGCGCAAAAAACTTTTTTAAATAGCCTATCCAAACATGCTCTTAATCTTTATCAAAAAAAGACAGATATTAAAAATTTCACAAAACTTGCATTATCCGATCCTGAAGATTTAAGTCATAACAATATAGTCAAAAATCAACAACTTGATGAATATGATATATTATTTGATTTAAGTAATAACGAAGAATTTTTAAAAGACCTCGGCTTATAATTATCTTATCATCACATCCGACAGATTTACCACATCTTTTAAATATGTGGTATACTTGGTATATAAAAACCGTTTAATAAAGGAGAGAAAATGAGCAATTATGAACTTAATTTATCTATGGATGAACTAAAAAAACGCACCAACAAAGACTATCTTGTAACAAAAAAATTTTTAAAAGCAGATGCTCCGGAATATTTGGCACTTGAAGATGGAGATAAAGAGGCACTTAAACATCTTGTTAAAGCTGCGGCTATTTTAGAAAATATCCATATGCAAATTGATTGTAAACACAATTTACCATTCAAAAAATACTTAGAAGCAGAAATAAAAAAAGGAAATGAACGTGCAAGACTTACAAAAATTTTATTTGATGCTCAAAAGGGTATCAATGCAATTGACTCAATGACTACTCCAATCAGACTCGCAAAGGGAATTGATGAAAAACTTGGGAAAGGAGTCTACCCTGAAGACTTGTCGAAAGAAGAATTTCACTCTGTATTAATGCGAATGATAAACGATGGTCAAGACGAAGAAGTTAAGCAAATTTTAAACCAACGTTCTATGGTTGTTCGTGACGGAGATAAATTAAAAGGAATAGATTATATCGATTACTTTAAAGATGATTTTGCTCAAATGGCAAAAGAACTTGAACTCGCATCCAAAACATCCACCGACAAAAATTTTAACAGCTATTTGAAATTGCAAGCAAAAGCATTGAAAAAAGCAGACCCGATGCTTGATGCAAAAGCCGACAAAAAATGGGCAACATTACAAGATACCCCGCTTGAATTTACAATAACAAGAGAAAATTACGAAGACGAAATGACAGGCACAATTGTAGAAAACGAAAAACTGTCAGCCCTATTACAAGAACACGGAATTTCTCCGATTCCAAAAGATTTTTTAGGTGGCAGAGTTGGAATTATAAATAAACAAGGAACTGAAGCGCTAATGGCTATAAAAAAATATCTGCCTATATTAGCAAAGAATATGCCGTTTAATAACGAGTACGAACAAACTATTTCAACAAAAAAAGATGCAAAACAAACAATGGTTGATGTTGATATGGTAATGGCATCAGGGGATGTCGGCGCTTATAGGGGCGGAATTACTCTTGCAGAAAACTTACCGAACTCTGATAAATTATCCCTGACAATCGGAGGCGGAAGAAGAAATGTCTACCACAGACAAATTCGTTTTATCAGCGATATGAAAAAATTCCAAGAACGACTTGATGCAATTCTGGATAAAGACCAGCAAAAATTCTATAACAATGAAGCAGACCACTGGTTCACAATAGGGCATGAAAACGCTCATTCACTTGGGCCCAAAGAAGGAAGCGAAAAATTAGGCAAATACCGCAATATTATTGAAGAAAACAAAGCCGATATGGGTGCTTTGGCTTTTGTTGATTTACTGACAGAACTTGGTATGTACACAAAAGAACAACGTGACCAAATTCTCTTAACAGCAGTAGTTGACATGTTTCCAAAATCAAAACCTACAATGTCGCAAGCGCACAGAGTCAGAACCGTAATGCAGAATAAATATTTCTTTGACCGCAGAGTTTATAAAATTACTCCAAAAGGCAAAATTCATGTCGATATAGAAAAAGTTGTACCGACAGCAAAGGAAATGCTCTCCGAAATTGTAAGAATCCAAATTGACGGAGATTTTGATAAAGCAGAGAAATATGTTGAAAACAACTTTGTTTGGACACAGGAAATGAATCTCATAGCTGAAAAACTGCAAAAGGTTAATAAAACTCTTAACGGAACACTTGAGACCAAACTTGCGGACAAACTTCTTGCGGAATAACTTAAGCTTAAATAATGCGGGGATTTTCTTTTAAGAAAATCCCCGCATTATTTTTTAACTTTATATAAGAACTATCTTCTACTGTTTAATTTAGCAAGTAATTTAAGAATTTCGATATATAACCAAACAATGGTAACCATAAGCGAGAATGCCCCATACCACTCCATATAACCAGGGGCACGACCGGAAAATTGTTCGATAAAATCGAAATCCATAATCAAATTAAACGCCGCAATGAGACAAACGACAACACTAAAACCAATTCCTATCGGGCTATTAGAAAATATCTGCGGGATAGAAACATGGAAAAACATCAGAATCCATTGCAAAATATAAATTCCTGCAACCGCAAATGTTGAGATAAAAATAACTTTTCTGAGAGTATCAGTCATACGAATTATTCTTGTTGAATAAGCAATAAACATCCCAAAAATAGTAAGAATTGACCCAAGCATAGCTTGAGTAACAATTCCCGGATATGCAGCATTAAACATCGCAGAGATAGCACCTAAAAATAAGCCTTCAAATAAAGCATAAATTGAAGTTGTTATTGCAAGAAACTTGTTTTTAGGTCCAAAACAAACAACTAAGACCGCTATAAATCCGCCGATTGCGCCGACACTTGTAAGTATAAGTGCTTTATCTGCAAACCCTGCGCCTACAAGATACCACGTATATAATGCGCTAAGCGTCATTAAAGAGCCAAGAAAAAGTGTTTTAATAAGCGTACCTGTTTCGCTCATTGCTTTTTCAAGTCCTAATGAGTCCCCGTTATTATCTTTAATATCAAAAACTTCTTCTCTTAATGTAGGATTTGACATAATGTAACCTCCTTTAGCAATAATAATATCACGCAACATTATAGCATATAAGTTCAATAAACTCAATTAGACAACAAAAAGATAAAAAGTACTTTACAATATTTTTTTTTTACGTTATAATCGCATGGTGAGCCGAGATAATTTCGGTTGAGTAATCCTCAGTAGCTCAATGGCGGAGCATTCGACTGTTAATCGAAGGGTTGCTGGTTCGAGTCCAGCCTGGGGAGTTTTTTCTATTATAAGGGGTAGAATTAACTTCAACCCCTTTTATAATGCCATTTCCCAGAGTTCGATTGTTGGCTGTAGATTATCAGAGAAATTGAGTGTAGATTATCAGAGAGATTGAGAAAAGTACCCCCGGAAGTTTGAGAGAATTCTCAAACTTTTTAAGTTTTGAGGGAAAAATTTCAAAACTCCCTGATA
>CADAYD010000008.1 GCA_902791985.1 uncultured bacterium | reverse complement strand
GTAGTTCATTTCGGCATACTTTATCTCTAAGGCTCATACTTCGCCAAGAGCTAAAGTATAGTTGCCAGCACCTAATTTAGAAAAAAGAGATTTAGAACAGATGTTCAAATCTCTTTTTTTTTATTAGATGAGTCAACGAGTTATAACCAGATACGCCCTCGCAATAAACGCCACCGTTCGCAATTAACAAGAATATTCATTACTTGTATAATTGCTCACCTCTCGTTGACACTCGTGGCTCTGCTCTGGCTAGCCAGCACCTAATTTAGAAAAAAGAGAAGTAGAACAAAAGTTTACTTCTCTTTTTTTGTAGTGTACTGCTATAAATTTCTATCATCAAAGTATTTAATAATCTTTTCAGAATTATTTCCAGTTCTAATTTAATACAACATCTGAGGTTTTTTAAGAGTAATCTATATAAAAAAACTAACCTTCTAAAGAGGATTAGGTTTTTATCTGGGGCGAACCGACAAAGTTAGAACCTGAAATGCTTAAAATTTCATGTTCGAACTTTTTATGTGACGGCGGAAATTCAAGTATAGAAATAAATAGCACCTTTGAACAATCGTCCAAAAGTGCTAAAATCAAAAACTCTGGGGCGGAAGGACTCGAACCTCCGGGATGGCTGGACCAAAACCAGCTGCCTTACCACTTGGCGACGCCCCAATATGTTGCTGTCACATATTCTATTCTACATAATCAAAAACTCTTGTCAATATTTTGATTGAATTTATGGCAAGGTTGGGTGTGTATTAAATCTATAGCCATTTTTTAATTCTTCTAAAATTTTTCTTCTGGTTTGTGGATTATTTTGGTCTTCTCGTAAATTTTTGATTGATTCCGGTGCTAAATAATATTCTCCCAGTAATTCATCGTTGTATGTTGAATAAATTTTTATTTTATTCATTATATTGTTAGTTGCTGTTGCGGAAAAAGTTTCTGTAATATTACCATTCTCCAGTGTTTGCAGCATTACATATCCGCTTGCCATGTCAAAATCTGCAACTTTTTCCTTGTATGATGAGTTTATCCATTTTTTTGGATCTATATAGAATTTATATTCGTTTTTACCAAGTTCTATTTTATCGAATTTTGCCATAGCGGCTTTTGATTGAGTATTAACATAGTATTCAATTGCTTGGTTTGCAAAATTCGGGTGTGATTTGGCGTAATTTGTCGCAAATTTGTATAAGAAAACTATTCCACTCATAAAAAGTATAATAGAAATTGTTGGTATTATTACAGCCCAAACTATGGCTTGTATTTTTTGATTAGAATGAAAAAGTTGGATGTTTTTATTGGTTATTTTTTCATATGCCCATTCATTCCCCTTTAATCCGCAAACAATATAAAACGGCAGTGCTCCCATTGTGAAACTTAAAGGTAATGCCCATAAAGTTATGTAGCTCTTATTGAATAATCCCCAAATCCATGTTCCTATAAAAGCACCCCAATTAAATTCCGCAACAGCGCTTTTTGGCATCAAACCGGTAACTTTTCCTCTTATGCAAGCCAAAGATATTAATATTGTTAATCCTATGATCTTTATTATTGAAAAAAACATATCTTGCGCAAATCCGGCAGGAATACTTAATAACAAGATAATATACGTGAATATTCCGAAAGATTTTACATTATCACTGCCGCTGCTGCCCATTATATCTCTAAATCTTCGAACTACTGAGGGCATATACATTGTGGCACTTAATGCGCCTGAAATACACATAATTACATACCACCATTTGGGCATAACTCCTCCGCCTAAAATTGCACCCGTAAGTCCGCTGCTTTTGAATATTGCAATTAATAAAGGAGTTGCAATCAATGCTTGAATTATTGTTTCTACAAGTAAGATGTTAACAATATAATTTCTGCGATTTATTATACCCTCAAATTCAAATAATGAGTTATTTTCACTATAATTATCCATATAAAATCCTTTTAAAGTTTAATAATATTATTTTACACGAAAATTCTTAAAAAGTATTCTTGCCTATTGCGTTACATTTGGTTTTAATCTAAAATGTAAACAAATATATATTAAGAAGGGATAGTAGTATGGCAGTTGAAAGACAAAGAGTAAAAGAACAAGACAAAATGGAACGCCGTTCAAATTTTGATGCGGTAGAAAGTAATTTAACACCGGAGCAGGTGAAGCTTGAAGCATCACGGTGTTTACATTGTAAAAATCCAAGATGTGTTCAGGGCTGCCCTGTAAATATTCAAATTCCTGATTTTATAGAAGCATTAAAAAAAGATGAACTTGACAAGGCGGGAGATATAATTCGCCAAACAAGCATGTTGCCATCCGTTTGCGGACGAGTTTGCCCTCAAGAAAGACAGTGTGAAGGTAATTGTATTCTGGGTATTAAAGGTGAAAGCGTTGCAATCGGTGCATTGGAAAGATATGTTGGCGATAATACAAAAGCGGCGAAAACAGTTATTATTCCGAGCGGTAAAAAAGTTGCGGTTGTTGGTTCAGGCTGCGCAGGAATTACTGCCGCTGCAGATTTGAGAAAAGCCGGACACGAAGTTGTTGTATTTGAAGCGCTACACAAGCTAGGCGGGGTTTTAAGGTATGGTATTCCTCCTTTCAGACTTCCAAGAACATTTTTAGACAGAGAAATTGATAATTTAAAAAATATGGGGGTTGAGTTTAAAACAAATGTTATAGTAGGGAAATCTATTACATTAAAACAATTAAAAGAAGATGGCTTTGATGCAATATTTATTTGTTCCGGTGCGGGACTGCCTAAAATGATGCATATAAAAGGAGAAAATCTAAATGGTGTATACAGTGCTAACGAGTTTTTAACAAGAGTCAACCTTATGGGTGCTGGGACAAAAGATTCCCCGACTCCTTTAAGAGTAGGTAAAAAAGCAGCTATAATCGGAGGAGGTAACGTTGCGATGGATGCAGCAAGAACCGCTGTCCGTGTCGGATTTGAGCAAGTTTCTATTATGTATCGCAGAACGGAAAAAGAACTTCCTGCACGTCTCGAAGAAATTCGCCATGCAAAAGAAGAAGGAATAATTTTTAAATTTTTGCATGCTCCTGTCGAAATTCTTGAAAATGATGGTTATGTTGCCGGCATGAAGTTTGAAAAAATGGTGCTTGGTGAGCCTGATGAATCTGGTAGATGCAGACCGGTAGGAACGGGTGAATTTGTTATTGAAGATGTCGATACGGTAATAGTTGCTTTAGGTACAGATCCTAACCCGATTATCCAACGTTCTGCTGAATATGACGGACTTGAAATAGTTACCGATAAAAAAGGTTATATAACTGTCGACGGAGAAACAAGAGCCACAAATATTCCTTGCGTTTTTGCAGGAGGTGATGTTGCGCCGGTCGGGGAGTCTAATGCAATTAATGCGATGGGTGCAGGTAAAAAAGCCGCTAAAGCTATTAATGAAATGCTCGCAAATAAGTAGGATAAACAGTGAAAAAAATTATTGATAATCTTTTGAAAATAAACAATCCTTCGGGCAGATTAGAGTTTTTTAAGTATACTCTGGGGATAGCTGTTTTACAGACTATATGTGCATTCGTTTTTGTATTTTTAACGAGTGATATATTTGGTCTAAAATCCTTATTGTGGCTTCCTTTTGTATTAGTCTTTTTTATTGAATTGCCTTTGTTGTATATGTATTTTATTCAGTGTACTAAAAGATTGTGGGATATTACAGGTAGCAGTAAGACTGGAATTTTAGTTAATATATTTTTATTTATTATTTCGTTTATCGGAATGATTAGTTTTCCATTATTAATTGTTATAATCTATCTTATATTGATTTTATTTCAAGGTAAAATTGTCAAAGATGTATAAGATATTTTGTATATTGCCGTTTATTTTATGTTTGTGTTGTATGTCGGTTTGTGCTTATGATTTGGATACTTCTGTTAATTCAACGATTGAGAAACAGTATGATTCAAATAAACTCAATAAAGATATGAAGGTAAATCAATCAACTTCAAAATCATCAAACTCAAAACCGCCCAAAACAACTCCTGTGTTCGATAATTCAACTCCGGTCGTAACAAAAGTTTCTAATTCGGTTACAAATACTGTTGCTTCAAAAACAGGTATAAAAATTCCTTCCGGAACACAATTTAATGTAAAATCAAATGCTGCAGTGTCAGGTTGGAGCGGTGTAAATTCTTTATTGACCTTTACGTCAACAGATCCTGTTTATAAATCGAATATTGTTATACCTGCAGGTACTCAGTTTAAAGGGGTTATTACTGCTTCACACAGCGGGCAAATAACAGGAAATGGCGGTCTTTTAAAAATAGATATTAAGAGTATGACCTTTAACGGAAAAACAATACCTGTTGAAGGCAAAATTACAAAAGCAAATTCTAAAAATGTGTTTTTCAATAATATAAAAGGAGCACGCCAATATTTGCAAGGTGTCGATAACAAAATTAATCAAGGTATTAATTTTTATAAAAAAGCACGCAATTTATCAACAAAAATGTCCTCAAATCCTGTAGGTACAGTATTATCTCCATTCCCAACAATTACTGGCTGGCTTGGGTCTGCTGTGTGTACCATAACTTCTCCTGTAACAGGATTAACTCAAAAGGGTAAAAATATTTCGCTTCCGTCAGGAACAATATATGAAATTAAATTGACTCAAGATGCTTATATAAATTAATTTATTTAAATACGCAGGTGATTAAAACTTCTCGGTCATTCATTTTTGATTCATTTACGGATTCTTCCGGTGATAAGGGTACTATTCTGCCATCACTTATAATCCCTCTGATGTTGCAGCGCACTCCTTGCTGATCATAATTGGGAGCATTATAAACTTTTTGCTCAAGCTGACTTAATCTGTCACTTATTTGTACTATTTTATTATCAATTTCATTACTTAAATTTTGCTGATTATCAAGATATGCGTTATTTGTTTTATTAAAAGAATTTTTTGATTCAATATTTTGGGGCATAATTTGATTGTTTTGTTGTTTTGTAGCGACAGCATCTTTAGTATTTGTGTAAATCGCTGCGATTGCAAAAATAAACATTAGTATAAACCCAACTGTTATCGCTCTATATTTGCTAAACTCCTGCATATCTGACTCCAATCTTCTTTTTAGAATATTTTAACATAAATTTTACAAATAGGAAATTATTATTTATTATAATAAAAAATGAGGTGAGTAATGACAATATTAAAAATAGAACGATTAGAAAATAACAGAATATTACCTGAGTATAAAACTAATGGTGCTGCCGGTATGGATTTAAGTGCGGCAATATCCGAACCTATTACCCTAAGGCCGCTAGAACGTAAACTTATTCCCACAGGTTTAAAAATTGAACTTGAACATGGTTATGAAGCGCAAATTCGTCCGCGTTCAGGATTATCAATAAAGCATGGTATAACTTTGATAAATTGTGTCGGAACAATTGACGAGGATTATAGAGGAGAAGTATGTGTTCCTGTTGTGAATATTTCTAATGAAGAATATACAATTCAACCTGATGAACGTATTGCGCAGATGATTATTGCACGAGTTGAGCAAGCTCAAATCAAAGTCGTCGCAGAATTAACTTCTACAGCAAGAGGTGAAGGCGGATTTGGTTCAACAGGGAAATAAAACAGTTTTGTATGGCAGCTCATATAAACTCGAAAAGGCGTGATTTTTGCGCTAATCCATTTTTATTATCTTCAAAATCGTAAAAACTAATGGTCTCTTTTAGTGTTTATTATTTAGGAGTTTATATGTTTTGGGGTTAATGAACTATTTATATTTAGTGTTTCGACTACACTTAAATCTTATGTCTATATTATTACATGATAAATTTTTCCTGTCAACAATCCTTTTTTCTCAATATGTATATGTGGCTGAAATATAGTAATAGTGTATGATTTACACTTTACAAAACTTAATAATTCGGTGAAATTTGTATAATTGCATTTTATTGCCCAGAGTCAGAACCGATATATTGTTGAACTTGCTCATATTGCTGTTCTTTTTGAGTATTTTGATTGGTGTTTGCCGGTATTATTTGATGTTCATATTGCGGAAACATATCATCTTGAAATCCGGAATCCGGAATTGCTGAGCCAATGTCCACGCGCTCTATATCTCTATTCCCGTTAATAAATGTTTCCATTCTTCCTTGATAGAATATGTCATCTGAATTTTCTATTTCATCTCGAATTTTATTTAATTCTTCAATATATAGTGCAGTTTTTCTGCATGTTTTATAATTTTGGTATAAATCAGTAAGAGATTTTATATTTCCTTCAACAACTGCTCTGCGTGAAGCATCTTCATTTGCAGACTTATACACTAGTTTATAAAGCGATTTGATGTTGTGTTGTGCATAGTCTAAATATGCGCATGACATATTTTTAATCGGCAAATTCTTGTTTTTTTCAAGTTTTTGATTTAAAGTATCCCAAATTGAAAGATATTTATAGTATTTATCGCTTGTAGATATTTGATTGTTGTTATCTAATTCATCGAAATCGATTTTGTCTGTTACCAATTTTACTTCAGAATAAGAAGTAATGCTGTATACAAGGAGCGCCAATCCTACGATTATTACTCCTATACCTAATGTTAATAATCCATTATAACTTTTTTTATACATATGAAGCTCTCTTTTTTTAACATTGTACAATAATTTTCATAAAAATTGAATATATTTTATATGCAAAAAATTTTTTTAGTTGTTTTATAATAATAAAAAGGAGAAATAATGGATAATAAAATAAATTTTACCGGTACTTTTTTGATAAAAAACCCTACTAAAGCTGCCAAAATCGAATTAGAGAAACTTGCCGGCAGACACAAACTAATTTTTAAAAATTTTGATAATACAACAGATAATTTATATGTAGTAAGAAAAGGCAAAGATAAAGGGATTGCCAAATTCATTTTAGATAATAATTTAAGGTTTAAATATTATCCATGGATAAATACTAAATCCGGACTTGATCCACTGTGTCCTGACGAAGCAATAAAAGTATTAGAGCAAGACGTAAGAATGATTAGTCAAAAAAGTGCTTTGGCTAAGTTTTTCCGATTTTTGCCAAAACCGCCAAGGATTGATTATAATCTAAAAGGTGTTGCTCGTTCATTAAATTTGATTCCGGACGAATTGGTTTTTAGGTCTGAGAATGGAGCAACTTTGGCGTTTTCTAAAGAAAATAAGCAGCTCTTTAAATCTTCCCCGTTGAACAAATATGGTGAAAATTATGTGTATTCATTTATAAATGGAGGTAAGCCGGAAAAATTGTTGGTGCATGGAGATGTAGTTCTTTTTAAATATCCTTATTATGCAAATTTTTTCGATAAAAACTTTAAAGATTGTGTGAATATGGCTTTATCAAGTCAGCTTTAAATATTTTTTTTATAATATAATTATTATCAAATGGCTAAAACGAATTTTGATTATTTAAAAGATATTGATAATAATTTATATGAAATGATGGTTGATGCTGAAAGGCTCTACAGAGGTGAGTTTTTTGAGCAATGTATGGGACAAACAAGGCGTTTTGGAGAACATTTGTGCAGAAATGTTTTAGGCTCAAATCGCACAAGCGAAGTCACTTTTGATGAGATGCTTTCAACTCTGAAGGATAAATCCAATCACAGTGAAGAAGAAAAAGAGTTTATTGAGGATTTGTATTTTCTTAAAAAACAAGGAAATATATCGGTACATTCAGGCAGTGTCGAAAAAGATGCAACAACTGCTTTAGAGTGCTTACAAAGAGCTTTTGAGGCAGGTTTGAATTATTCTGTTTTTTATAAAAAAGCTGATTCTGATATTTTAAAACTCAGGTATGATGTCGAGCTTTTAATAACCGGTAATCCATCCAAGCAGTCGCTTTCTGATAAATACATTGAGGCAAAAGAACAGGCACAGAAAACTTCTAATCCCAAGAAAAAAACAACTAAAAAAACTCAAAAGCCAAAACCTCAAGTAACTTCAATGAATTCCGTTCCGAGAAAAAACGGTATTTCGGCTTTTTGGATTGTTGTCGGGGTATTTATGATAATAGCAATGATTACTCTTATTTATCTTCTTGTTTAAATTCTAATGCTTTTACTGCTGCCCAAGCTTTTACGTCTCCACGCTCATAACGGATTAGAAAGTATTTCCCGTCTTTATTGTATTCAATGGATGCCTCTTGATAAATTTGTTCTTCTTCGTTTATGGGCGGCATACCTTTGCGTTCGCGTTTTTTGTTTGTTTTCCAAATTTCTTTATCTTTTTTTTGTTTTGCTTTTAAAGATTTATTATCGTGAACTTGAGGTTGTTCCTCCATAGATACTTCAACTTTAAACACCGGTATTATTGCGCGAAGTTCTTTAGCTTCAAGTAATAGTAAAAATTGCCTGTCATCGGCAAGAGCCAACTCATAGTGCCCTGCCGGGATATAATTACCTTTTCCGTCTTGTAATTCGTCAATAATAATAAGGGTTGGATAAGAAGATTCTCTTAACCCATAACGATAGACAGCATCAGTACCCTCTTTAAGACCTGAAGTTATTGTCGGAAATTGCGGATATACTCTTGTTTCAGAGTGCATTATTATGTTTTCAAAATACATTCCTTCAAGAATCATTATAACCTCTCTAAAGTTATTTTAACGGCTTTTTTTATTTCGTCAAAATTTTTATCCAAAGCATTTTCTCCGCCAACAAAAATAAGTGACAGATATTTATCGGAATTGTATAAATTATTTTCTTTTAAGAGTTGTCTGTAACTCTCCCTTAATAGACGCTTCAAACGATTTCTTTTAACAGCTCTTTTATGAACTTTTTTGCTGACTACAAAACCTACTTTGGTGGGAGTTTCTTCTTTTTTTTCTATTCCTGCAAACAAAGTTACTCCACCCGAATGGGAGGAGTGCTTAACTTTATATGTTGCTTTAAAAGCGGTTCTTTTTTTTAAACGATACTGTTTTGGAAGCATAACGAATAACCTATACAATTTACTGTATCAGATTCTTCGCACTCTGTCATTCTGAAAGCAATAGCACGAAGAATCTCCTGCTCAGAATGACCAAAAACTCTTATGCTCTTTCCTTTGCAGTAATAGCTAATTTATGACGACCTTTTGCACGGCGTCTGTTTAATACTTCTCTGCCGCCGGGAGTAGACATTCTTGCTCTGAAACCGCTTACATTTTGTCTTTTTCTTTTAGTTCCTTCTAGTGTACGTTTCATTTTTTTTATTTCCTTTGCTATTTTTATCGTATAATACAGATGTTATAGTAAAAAAAAACAATAGTCAATAATAGCAGAGAGGAATAGTTAAATATTATGAAGCAAATAGGTTTTATCGGATGCGGGAAAATGGCAAGTGCAATTATAAGTGCAATAAAAAATGATTATAAAGTCATCGGCTCTGAAATAAGTGAAGAATTTGCGACCTCAGCATCAGACAAACTTGGGATAGAAATTTATTGCGATAATAAAAAACTTGCGAAAGAATCAGATGTAATTTTTATTGCTACCAAACCTAATCAAGCAATGGATGTTTTGAATGATATAAGAGATTTTATTAATTCGGAGAAGTTAGTTGTTTCTATTTGTGCGGGTGTTACAACCTCCAAAATTGAAAATATATTACCAAATGCACGTATTATCAGGATTATGCCAAATACTCCCGCGCTTGTGAAACTTGGGATGTTTGGAATTTGTGCAGGGACAAATGCAACCGCACAAGATGTTGAGTTCATTGAAAACCTGCTTTCCTCTATTGGCAAATGTATTGATGTAACTGAAGAACAAATGGATATTGTTACGGCAATTTCCGGTTCCGGACCGGCGTTTTTCTATCAAGTAATAGAAGATATGGCTCGCGCAGGCGAAAAACTCGGATTGGAATATGATAAATCTCTCACTCTTGCCACTCAAACCGCATTTGGTTCTGCGCAAATGATATTTAATCGCGGTCAAATTCCTGTCCAAACATTAATAGATAACGTTGCAACAAAAGGTGGTTGTACTTTTGTTGGAATTCAGGAAATGAAAAAATATGACAGCGCAAAAGTTTTCTATGATGTTATTAAAAAAACTACCCAAAAAGCAAATGAATTAGGTAAATAATAAAATTTGTACACAAGTTCCTCTGCTTTGGCTTAAAAATGCATATCGATTTTATGCTGTTTCCCGTTTACTTTCTCATCTTCAAGGCGCATTAAAGAACCTATTGTAAAGTTCTGTGCAATAGTTTTATCAATTTCAAATGCAACATCGCCATTAAAGACTTCTTCATTTTCTTCTAAAAAGTTAAAAAGAGGTTCTGTAGGTGCTTTAATCAAATTCTCTAATGATTGACCTGCTTGCTGAATGGTTCTTTCAGGAACTTGAATATTGAACCCAAATGGTTTGTATGGTCTGTTAAAACTAAATTGTGAATTTTCTGACATGACATAATCCTCTTTTAATACTGATTACTAGTCTTGTCGGTAAAATTCATAAAAAAGTTTAATAATTAGAGCCATTTATTAAAATTTGTTAACATTTAATCTATTTTTAAAGTATTAGGAGTTCCTATACCGAAGAAGTTTTTAACAAATTTGTATCCTGCATAAATGGCAAGTCCAATAGTTGAACCTTTTGAAACGTTTTTACCGCCTAAAAGTGCTCCTAAACCTAAACCAAGAGGAATTACGCTATTTACTAACATTGCGGTAAAACCTTTAATATATCCTATTCCTTCATTAAAGAAGCGCTTATATGTTTGGTCTAATTCTGTTGTAAAAGACCAATTTTTTATTTTTTCCGTAAATTTACTCATATTTGACATATACATAGAGTTATTTAAGTAGTAAGCCGTTGATTTTGCATCTTTTGTGCTTGCATAAAGGTCGGCTTGAACTTTGCCTAAATAATTTGCATCGTATGCTACAACACCCAGAGCTGCCAGCCCTGCGCCCTTTGTAATTACTGTTGGTAATACGCTTTTTATTCTGGTTAGTATAGTCATTTTAATCATCCTTTATTCATAATTTATTTGTTATTTGATTTTATCTGACTTTTTTTCTTTTTGTCATCTTTGTCGTTTACTGTATATATTGTTGTACGTTTATCAGGATCAACAGGGACATCTTTATCCACTCTTTGAGCTGACATATCTAACAAGATACGGGAAGCATCAGCAGCATCATATCCGTGCCCTTGCGGATTGGTTTGCATTTGTTGTAAAACTCCGACTGTGAAATCATCTCCGTTTACTATTCTACCTTCTAAAGCGCTAAGTGCAATTAATCTGATTTCTTGAACCGGATCTTGTAACATCTTATTAATCAATGCAGTTAAAGCCTTATCATCTTTTCTTGACGGATCTTCGTCAAGTCTTTCAAATACTTCTTTTGCTGCGGTTATACGTTGGGCTTTATCTTGGCTGTTCAACATATTTTCAAGATTTTTTATGTAATTATCATTTAATAATACTACACGTTTTTTCTTGGTTTTGTTATTATTATCATTTGTAATATTTGTTGTATTTGCGTTGTAGTACGGACTTATAGGATTTTTAGGATCTAATAAGCCGCCTGCTCCATATACGTTTTCTTTATTATTTGGGTCTAAAGGTCCGTTTGGTCTGTACGGGTTGTTCGGGTCATTTGGATTAGCACCATACGGATTGTTCGGATTATTTGGGTCTAAAGGTCCGCCCGCTCTATAAGGGTTGTTAGGACTGTTTGGATCTTGTGGATTGTATCCTGAATCGGTTCTGTATGGATTATTTGGATTGGTGGAATCAAAAGCCCCGCCCGGTCTGTACGGATTGTTCGGATTTTGCGGATCTGCTCCGTACGGATTATTCTTGTCATTCGGGTTTAATAATCCGCCCTGTCTATATGGATTATTGGCTTGGTTAATCCCGCTTTGGTTTTGACATGCACAAGGGCATTGACCCATTTGAGTTGTGTAATAATTTGATGGATATGCGCCCGCAGGATAATAGTTAGGCGAATTTACGTTATAATTTGGTGCTTGTGGGCTTGCTGTCGGGTTGAATATCTGGATATTTACTCCGGTTGCACCGGGTGTTGTCGTTATTTGCGGAGGATAATATGGCGGATTATAAGGTGCACATGTTTGAGTGACAGGCGCAGCCGGCGCGCTCTGTGCAGGTGTACAAGTACAATTGTAACCTGTATTATATTGCGGAATTGGTTGCTGATTTTGACCTGCTACTTGCATACTATATTACCCTACCTAAATCTACACTTATATAAAGTATAATTATCAGAAATAATTGCTATTTTTTGCAGTTCATGTTTACAAAACGCAACAATAAAATTTTTATAGGTTTTTGTTAACTTGTGCATAATTAATTCTTTTTTAGTAAAATTATTTTATGCATGGACAAATTTATAAAATATATTCTGATTCTTATTATGTAAATATTGATGGCAATATTAAACCATACAAAATAAGAGAAGTTTTGAAAAAACAAAAGGCGTCTATTGTAACGGGTGATTTTGTTGAAATTCAAAATGATGCTATAGTAAAAATTCTACCGAGAAAAACTTATATAAGACGTCCGGCGGTTGCAAATGTTGATCAGATTGTTGTTGTCAGTGCATTAAAAGAACCTGATTTGGATTTTAGCCAATTAAATCGTTATATTTCACTTGCAAAGTATTATAAAATTCCGATTATATTATGTTTTAATAAGGAAGATTTGGAATTTGAAATTGAATTACAGGATAAAATTGAAGAAATATACTCAGATTTAGGCTACAAAATCATTTTCACTTCTGCAAAAGAACATAACGGTATAGAACATTTTTCAAAACTTTTGAAAGGAAAATTAACTGCATTGTGCGGGAACTCCGGAGTTGGAAAATCCAGTCTGATAAATTCTCTAAACCCGGATGTAAAACTAAAAACTCAATCAGTCAGTGAAAAACTCAGCCGCGGAACTCATACAACACGTCATTGTGAAATTATAGAAGTTTCAAAAGATACACGTATAATAGATACTCCGGGATTTAGTAATCTAAAATTTGACTTTATCCTGCCAAAAGATGTGGATTTATTATTTGATGAAATACACAAATATAAAGACAAATGTAAATATTCTGATTGTCTTCATATAAACGAAACCGGATGTGAAGTTCTTAAAAATATCGATAATATTGATTATACAAGGTATGAAAGTTATTTGGAATTTGTAAAAGAGGCTTTTGAATACAAAGAAAAAATTAAATATAACGGCAGAAAAATTGAAACGCATAACAAACTTCACAATAATAAGTCTGTTGTAAAAATAAGCGAAAAAAAACGCCAAGGTGGTAGAAATACACTGAAACAAAAATTGTATAAGGAATTGGACGAACATGAAGATGAATGATTATGTAAAACTTATTGATGATAAACTCAATGAATTTATACAAATAGAGGAACCACAAACTCTTTTTAAATCCATGAAATATACTGTAACCCTTCAGGGTAAGAGGTTGCGGCCTGTTATGTGTCTTGAAACATGCAAAATTTTGGGCGGAGAAATAGAAGATGCAATACCGGCCGCTTGTGCAATAGAGATGCTTCATGCTCAAACTTTAATTCATGATGATTTGCCATGTATGGATAATGATGATTTCAGACGTGGTAAACTTACAAATCATAAAGTTTTCGGAGAAGCGATAGCCGTTTTGGCAGGAGATGCACTCCTGACTTTTGCCCCGCAAATTATCTCAAAATATTCTGAAACTCTTTCTCTGTCAACAAAAATTCGTGTTTTAAATGAATTTTTTAATTATGCCGGTGCAAGAGGGGTTATAGCAGGTCAGGTTGTGGACATTGAAAGTGAAAATAATATGAATATTGATAATAAAGAGAAAACTCTTGAATATTTACATTTACATAAAACTTCAGATTTGTTTCAACTTGCAATGCGTACAGGTGCAATTATAGCAGGTGCGGATGATGATAAAATTGATGCAGTAACGGAATTTGCCAAAAATTTTGGAATTTCATTTCAAATAGCTGACGATATTTTGGATGAGATTTCAACATTTGAGCAGATGGGTAAAACACTTGGGAAAGATAAAATTGAGAATAAATTAACATATGTTTCTCTTTATGGTCTTGATGAGGCAAAATGTAAACTTTTTTGCAAATTGCAAGATTGTCGAGCTATAATGGAAAAACAGAATTTATATTCAGATATATTCAATGAAATTATAGAGCAAATTTATAAGAGAGTGGGAATTTAATGCATTTAGAAACATTTAGACAACTTGTTGCAAACAACGGATATGAGGCTTTAAGCTGTGGGCTTTTGTCGGCATTTACCGGCCAAATTATAAAATTTATATTATTTACAATTCAAACAAAAAAAGTTAATTTTAAAATATTTACAACTACAGGCGGGATGCCAAGTACACATTCCGCAGGTGTAATGGCACTTTCAACCATTGTTGGAATTTTAGAGGGTTATGATTCTATAGTATTTGCAATGTCATTAGGGTTTTCTTTGATAATAATGTATGATGCTGCAGGTTTAAGACGTGCTGCAGGTAAAACTGCTGCTTGTTTGAACAAGGTTATGGAAGAAATGTATAATCACGATTTAAAGGCTGTCGGGGGAAAATTGAAAGAACTTTTAGGCCATACTCCACTGGAAGTTTTTGTCGGTGCCGTTTACGGTATAACTTTTGCTTATTTGTATCACTTGTTTATATTGGGGTAATTCTGATAAATGGAGAGTTTTATGCTGTTTTCATATGTAACAATGGTATTTGTTGGCATTATCATTTGGCTTGCGGTTCTACACAACAAAGTAGAGGATTTATCTATAAGTTTAAACGAGCTTAAAAAAATTGTTGCTAACAAACAATCAGGTATGCAAAGTAATTGCTCAGATGAAGTTGTTTCTCCTGAACCGCAAAAAAATCCTGAGGCTCAAATAACTGAGCCGCCTGCACCGGAAAATATTTCAGCATCAAGTGAACCTGCTTATATTGAAGAATCATATAAGGTTTCTGAACGTTTAGATTTACAAAAAGTTTTTCTGGGGAATATTTTTAATAAAGTAGGTGCGATTGCAATTATTGTGGCACTTATTATATTTATTAAACTTGTATCAATGCATATTGTTATAACTCCTTTAATGAAAGTGATTTTTGCTTATTTGGCCGGTTTTGGTTTAATCGGAACCGCTTTTTATTTACATAGAAAAGAGGCTCTTAAAAATTATTCAGAAGTTATGCTTGGAACAGGTTTTGCCGATTTATTTATAACAACATTTTGTGCATATACAATATTTGACTTTTTGAATACTCCAAGTGTAATAATAATCGGTTCATTGCTGCTTATTACAACTTATTTAATTGCAGATAAAATGAAAACTTTATCAATGTTAATTATCGGTCTGATAGGTGCTTATCTTACTCCATTTTGCGCAAAAGCAGGTGCAAATGCTTTATTATCATATTTCGTATTCATAAATATGTTATCAGTATTGTTTACTTTAAGAAATAAAAGTACAAATTGGGTAAATATTATAAATCTGTTTTTAACTATGGTGGTATTTTTGTGTAATTTTGGTACTAAAATCCACATTGCATTTCCTGTTATCTTGTGGGGAATATATTTAATCTATGATGTTTTGAGAACTAAAGGAGATGATGTTGATAATATAGTATGTTATGCAAATTATGGTATTTTAACATTGTTTTCTTCAATGATATTTCATGATGCATATAATAAATTAGCAATTTTATTAAGTGCAACGGCTGTCATATATCTCGCATTATCTTACTTTTCAAGAAAAGTCCAAAATAATTTGTACAAATTCTATGAATATTCTGCGGTTATTAATATTTGGCTTATTGGATTTTTCTTACTAAATACTTTTCAAAGAGCCATCGGGTGGTCAATTCTTGCATTATTAATAACTTTTACTATTCAAAAAATAGATGCAAAATATCTTAAAGGTTCTGTTATTTGGTCTTTTTCAACTGCAATTATCGCTGCTTTATGTGCTAAATATTCAGGAGAGAATTGCCTTGTTGCCACTTATGCTCCTATTTTTAATATTAGAACATTATTATTTGTATTCCCTGTTTTATCAATGATAATTTCAGCTTTAATTATGAAAAATGATGATAAAAAAATGCATAATTTATTGTTGTTTAGCGGATTGTCGCTCGGTTATATTTATTTAACAGGAGAAATAAATTCTATATTATCAAAATCTGTTCATAATAGTGAGCTTCTTGATTTTAACCGCAACATGGTAGATATAATTATCGGTTTTGTTTATGCCTTAAATGCCAAGAGGTTTGCAAAAATACATGATTCTCAGTTATTTAATATTGCAGGTTTGGTAATTTTTGGTATTTCATTGATTGCTTTAATGATTTGCTCTTATTTTTATTATGGTTCATATATAGTTATTTTCAATATGAAAGTTGCTGCATTTGTACTCGCAATTGTAACGAGTTTTATTTTTTCGAAATGGGATAATACGGATGTATATAAATATTTGGGAATAATTTTAGGATTTTTAATTTGCCACAGCGAAAGTAATCAAATTTTTTACCAGAATCCAAAAATGGAGTATGTTATTTCTCTTTCGTGGGTATTGTATTCGGGAATAACCACTATAGCCGGTATATTGAAGAATAAGAAATATCTTATTAATGCCGGTATTTTTCTTATAATACTGGCAATTTTCAGAATATTTATTTATGATTTGGCTAATGTAGAAGCAATATTTAAACTGGTTGCCTTTCTTGCTCTGGGGGTTATACTAATGCTTGTTTCGTATATTTACAGTGCGAATAAAAATAAGTATTAGTTATATAATATTACATAATGTAAAGACGGACAAAATGGGGCTTAAATTTAGTTATAGTGCCTGTATGATACGATGTTATATGTGGTGATTCGTGCAGATTAAGGCAATTATCTTGCAAATGTTTTTATATGTATATAAAGCAAATGTGTGCTTAACGAGAAAGAGTAAAAACACGAAAGGAGTATTATAATGGGTGACGAATTCAAAATTGAATTGTCCAGAGCAAAGGCAAATTTGGATAGTTTAAACAGTGGCGCTAATCCTCAAATTAGACTGGATTCTTCAGTTAAGAAATTTGATTTTTTGAAAGCAGTTAAAAACTAAATGAAGATGTAAGTTCAGCATCTCCGGAGCCGGCTGCAGTCGAAACAAAACCGAAAGTAAAAAAGGCTACCGCTAAAAGGGCTCACGCTAAAAAAGTACCGGAACAAGGTGTTCCGACTGATTCGAGAGAATTGATATATCAAGTTGTAGATAAAGAAGTTGAAAGAAGAAATGAAGTCAGAGCCTGATTAGACAAAAGAACATATAAAGGCATGTCTTATGGTACAGCAAGAAAACCATTGATGATATTATAGAAAAATATCATAAAAACGGGACTTTAAAAAGTATAATGACTTCAATTACTGAGGTTGATAAAAATGGTAATGCTGTTACAAGGCATATAGTTGATCCCGAAAAAATGCCGGAACCGGATAAAACAGAATATAAAAAGGCTGCTGAAGTAATAAATCATATTGAAAGCCAGTATCCGGATGAGTTTAGAGATGCATTCCCGAATTTGTCATTAAACGATGCTGCAGCAAGAGGATTAATAACAACAAAGCATTTATAAATTATTATAGAATTGAAAGGCGGGGTTTCTACCTCGCCTTTATTTTGTCTTTTTGCTAAATAAGTATTGGGTAGTGAATTGTTTTGCTAACATAAACTTTAATAATTTGCCCATTTTTATTAAAAATTCTATAATTTAAAAAGAGTATTGAATTATAATATTGGAGGAGAGATTAATGAATTTGGAAAATATAAAAGTGACAGATCCTCAGGTTGCTCAGGCAATTGAAGCGGAATTAGACAGACAGCAAAATACAATTGAACTTATAGCGAGTGAAAATTGTACATCATTGGCTGTAATGGAAGCTTGCGGAAGTGTTTTGACAAATAAATATGCGGAAGGAAAACCTCATAAACGTTATTATAACGGTTGTGAATGTATTGATATTATAGAAGAGCTTGCACAAAAACGTGCTTGCGAGCTTTTTGGAATGGATCATGCTAATGTTCAACCACATTCCGGGGCTCAAGCAAATATGGCTGTATTCATGGCAACTATGAAGCCGGGTGACAGAGTCTTATCAATGGATTTGTCTAATGGTGGTCATCTTTCACATGGTTCACCTGTTAATTTTTCAGGATTGTATTTTGATGTTAAATCTTACGGGATTAACGAATATGGTGAAATTGACTACGATGATGTTCGCAAAATGGCGATTGAACACAAGCCTAAATTGATTATTTGCGGAGCAAGTAATTATTCAAAAATTATAGATTTTAAAAAGTTTAGAGAAATTGCTGATGAAGTGGGTGCACTTTTACTTGCGGATATTGCACATATTGCAGGACTTGTTGCGGCAGGACTTCACCCATCGCCGGCGGGGTATGCGCAGTTTGTTACAACAACAACTCACAAATCTTTGCGTGGTCCAAGAGGCGGGATTATTATGTGCGATGAGCAGTATGCTGCTGCAATTGACAAAGCAGTCTTCCCCGGAATGCAAGGAGGACCGCTTGAGCATATTATTGCAGGAAAAGCGGTTGCGCTGTTAGAGGCTTCAAAACCTGAATTCAGAGAATATGCAGCGCAAATTATTAAAAATGCAAAGGCTCTTGCTCAAGGATTGATGGATGAAGGTCTTGATATTGTCGGTGGAATGACTGAGAATCACTTAATGACATTAGATTTAAGAAAAACAGGTAAAACCGGAAAAGATATGGCAAATGTGCTTGAGCGTGTCGGGATAACGGCAAATAAAAATACAGTCCCTAATGATCCGCAAAGCCCGTTTGTAACATCAGGTATTAGACTTGGTACTCCTGCGGTTACAACAAGAGGGTTTAAAGAGGATGATATGACTGAAGTTGCAAAGATTATTGCATCTGCAATATATTCGTCAGATAATGAAGCTGCATTGGATAATTTGCACGCAAGAAGCATGAAACTCTGTACAAAACATCCGTTGTATCAATAAGGAGTAACTGACAATTATTATTAAATTAACACATGCACATATAATCGGAACAATAATAGCCTATATCATCGGGGTATTTTTAGTTCCTATGGTTATAAGTTTTTCCAAAAAAGAGGGATTGGTTGACCTGCCTAATGCAAGAAAAATTCATACAAAACCAATATCAAGAATTGGTGGAGTTGCAATTTGGGGTAGTACAATGCTGACTTTTTTGTGTCTTGTGTTAATGAGTTACTATCCTTATGGTAAGTTGCTTTCAGGAATTTTGCTGGGCGGGTCTTTAATGTTTTTACTTGGACTTGTTGATGATGTATACGGACTCGGGGCAAAATTCAAACTTTTCATGCAGCTATCAATTGCGACTGTAGTTTATTTATTAGGTGTCCAAATAGACAGTGTACCGTTTTTTGGAGGTATTGAACTTGGTATTTGGTCATATCCTATTACATTATTATGGATAGTGGGAATTTCAAATGCTGTTAATTTTATAGACGGAGTAGACGGTCTTGCCGGTTCTGTAATTACGGTAAATGCCATTACACTTGGACTTTTGGCGGTAACATTGACTCCGTCGAGTCCTATCAGTGCACTGATTGGTTTTATTCTGGCGGGTTCAATGCTTGCGTTTTTAACATTTAATTTTAATCCTGCAAAAATTTTTATGGGGGACAGCGGTTCGTTGTTTTCGGGATTTTTACTTGCTGCGATTTCTATAACAGGGGTAATGAAAGTGGCTACTATTGCGATTTTGTTGCCATTCATTGTTCTTGCTGTCCCTATTATTGATATTACATTTTCATCATTAAGACGAATTTTTAAAGGCACATCCCCATTTGTTGCGGATGCCGAACATATCCATCACAAACTGTTGCACGCAGGATTTTCTCAGAAAAAAACTGTGGTAATTTTAACTTCTGTTGCTATAATTTCAGGAGGTCTTGCTTGTTTATTCGCCAGCCATAATGCCATAATATATTATTTTTACTTAACTTTGGCTCTTGTCATAATTATGCTGGTTTTAAATTTTCTAAGGGTGTTGACAAAAAAATAATTTTGTAGTATAATATCAGATGTCAAAAAAATGAGTTTCTGATTACTCAGTTTCATTTGAATTTTGTAATTCTATATGGAATATTTAAGTGCAGATTCTCCCAGATTTCAATTAAACTAGAGTTAGTGTAATTGTATTCTCAAAATCTCAGAAAAGGATTTGTATACTATGGCAGTAGAAGCAGTAAACAACTATTCACATAATACCTGTCTAATCCCAATGGCAAAAGGGGCAGCAGTTGGTGCTGCTATTGGATGGGGATTAAAGTATGGCTATCCTTTAAATGAAGATGAAAAAACTACAAAAGAATATTTGCACGCACAAAATGAAATAAAGAAAACAAAAGAATCATTTAGCCCTTGGACAAGATCTTACATAGACGAAATAGCTGCGAAGGAAGATAAATCATTAGCCGAAGATACTTTTGTAAATACATACAAAGGATTAAAAACCGGTCAAAAAATTGGTAAATCAAGGATTTTGAAGGCTTTTCGTTCTTTGGTTGAAAAAGATTCTGACTCTGTTGAAGAATTGAAAAATCTTTTTTATGAAGCAAGATTTCAGGCTGAAAAAATAGCAAAGAAAGCTACTAAGTCTTATAACCTTGCAACTAAGCACTTCAGACCGACGGAATTTTTCGTAATTACAGGTGCAGTTGCAGGTGCGGCGGTAGCATTATTACATAATGTTTTAAAAACAGATGTAAGAAGTTAAGACAGAGAATATAAAAACCATTTATTAGTAATTGATATGGACAGGTTTATAAAAGACCTGCCTTTTTATTTTGTTTTTTACTTGAATTTGCATAATTTTGTTGTCATAACATAAATTGCTGTACCTTCAACAACCGGTTGAAATTGAGCATATTTGTTATAATCTCCGTTTATAAAGGTATCATTTTCATCGTAAGAATCAAGAACGCCGATTTTGTAAGTCCGTTTTGCGCAATTTATTTCATATTGTCCCAGCGTGTAGTGGATTTGTTTCCCGTTTACCGGTTCATATTGACCTTTGTTATAAGATTTTAAAAGGAATGAATAACCGTAAATATTTTCTAATCCCATTATTCCGTCTTTGTAGACGTAATTATTCGGCGCAATATGCTCCCATTCGTCCGATTCTTTGCTCATTGCAGGAATAATGCAAAATATAAATAAAATAAGCAGTAAAGATAATTTTTTCATATTACTTATTATAATTATTTTTTAAGAAAAATCCAACATATTAACTGCTTAATCTAATTTACAATGCTCAAAAATTATTGTATAATTATTGGGGATAAGGAGTGATATGTTGAATAAGAGCAATAAAACGGATGTCATAGTCGTTGGAGCAGGTCCTGCGGGGATTGCGTGTGCTATAACACTTGCAAGAGCGGGGAAAGAAGTTGTACTTATTGAACGCGGACTTTTTGCCGGCAGCAAAAATGTCTTTGGAGGAGCAGTTTACACAAAACCCACCAAAGAAATTTTTCCGAATTTTGAACAGGAAGCACCACTTGAAAGACGTAATATCATTCACAATTTTATAATTCTTGGCGAAGCAGATTCAACTTCGATTAACTATCGAAAAGAAGGAAATGAAAGCTATTCGGTTATCCGCAGTAAATTTGATAGATGGATGGCTCAAAAGGCAAAAGAAGCAGGAGTTATTCTTGTCGAACAAACGGTTGTGCGGGAAATAATCAAAAATGGCACTAAAGTTGTTGGAGTAAAAACAGAGCTTGAAGACTATTTCGCCGATATTGTTGTTCTTGCTGACGGAGTAAATTCACTTCTTGCTAAACAAATTAAACTTAGAAAAGAAATTGAAACAAAAGATGTTGCCTTGAGTGTAAAAGAGGTCATAAAACTTGATAAAGATGTTATTAACCAAAGATTTAACATTAAAGATGGCGAGGGGGTTATCGGCGAAATCTTTGGTGGCTCTATGCTTGGGGTTCTTGGGTTAGGTTTTATGTACACAAATGCAGATTCTGTAACAATCGGGCTTGGTGTAACTTTAGACGATTTGGTTGAAAACAATTACCGTCCGTTTGAAGTGCTTGAAAAATTAAAGCAGCACCCAACTATTGCGCCGATAATTGAGGGCGGAACTTTAAAAGAATACAGTGCACACCTTATTCCTGAGGGCGGATATAATAAAGTGCCAAAACTTTGTGATGACGGGGTTATGATTGTCGGAGATGCTGCAATGCTTGTTGATAATCTGCATTGGGAAGGCACAAACCTTGCGATGATTTCCGGTAAACTTGCGGCAGAAACAGCAGTTGAAGCTTTTGAAAAAGGGAATTTTTCACGAAAGATTCTTAAAAATTATGAAAAGAAATTGCAAAATTCTTTTATAATGAAGGATTTGAAAACGTACCGTAAACTGATGCCTATTGCGCATGAGCGCAAAAAAGCGTTTATGGGTTACTACTTAAAGAAAATAAATTCGTTCTTTGAAATGTTTACAACAGTTGATGGTACCCCTAAAAGAGAAAATTACCGCAAATTTATAAAAAGTATTTTTACGGACAGAAAATTTGGCGAACTTTGTAAAGATGTTTGGGCATTGATAAGACTTATATGGAGTATATTGATATGAACTTAGACCAAAAATTATATACGCTAAAATATACGCCTGATAATGAGTCGCATTTAAACCCTGAACAAAGTAAGTGCAAAAATTGTGTTTCACGAAACTGCACCTATATTTGTCCTGCAGGAGTTTATGAATGGAACGAAGAAAAGCAGGAGCTTATTGTAAATTTTGAAAACTGTTTAGAGTGCGGAGCGTGCAGAATTGCGTGTGAACATAAGTGTATAGATTGGCGCTATCCAAAAGGTACAAAAGGGGTAACGTTTAAACAGGGGTAAATGTAAGAGTATATTTGCCAAACAAAATAAGAATAAAGAAGTAGTTTATAGATAAAGGAGAACGGAATTATGAAAGAAGAGTATTCAAATCAACACAGACGCTGGTATGACAAGGATCCCGTTTTATCGGAAGCAGTTAAGACTTTGGAAGAAACAGATGATCAAACGCAGATTAGAGTTGCGCTGAATTTGATTAAAATTATTATTGAACATAATATTGAGGATGAACAATTTGAGGCAGTTGATGATATAATTAACGCTGTTGGCTCAGGACTTGATGATAATCGCCGCGGCAGATGGTATGATATTGACACGACCTTAAGAACCGCAATGAATATGCTTCAGAATTGTCCATCAGATACCCAAAAGGTTATCGCAAAAGAAATGGCAAAGATGGTTGTTGACCGTATAAAAAAAGACGACGAAGACGAAGATTAACATAATAAAAATAACCGCAGAATAATCTGCGGTTATATTCTATAAATTAAAACCACTTGCGTGAAAATCTTTTCGTGTTAATATAATTTATGCAAAGAGGTTGTGCCTTGGTAGCTCAGCTGGATAGAGCAACCGCCTTCTAAGCGGTAGGTCATGCGTTCGAATCGCATCCAGGGTAAATAAGACAGGATGACATTTGTTATCCTGTCTTATTTCATGTGATAGCGAAGAGAACGCCCAATTGCGTTCGAGCGGGGAGCGAGCAGAGGCTGGAGCAGATTTTGCTTGTGGCTGAAAGCCACTAAAAGCAAAATGCGGAATGCCGTTTATTGCGAGCGACCCAAGACAATCGCATCCAGGGTAAATAAGACAGGATGACATTTGTTATTCCGTCTTATTTTTATATATAGTTGTACATAAACAATATTGTTTGTGATATCTTGTAAATGGAATTAAGATTTAGAGAATTTTTATAATATGAAGAAAAAGATAGCCAGTTGTTGTCTTGTCAGTACGTTATTTTCGGTAAAAAATTCTGATGATAAGACGCATAAAATAGTAACATTGTGCGGAATAAAATTTAAATTCAAAAGAAGTGCAAAAACTTTTCCAAAGGCTAAAGGTGAATTGAGAAATCTTCAGCTCGCAAATGCTTGTGTATTAAGAATTTTTGATAAAATTTTGAATAAAAATAATCTTACATATTGGCTTGATCATGGTACTCTACTCGGTTCTATTCGCCACAAAGGATATATCCCTTGGGATGATGATATTGATATTGCAATGCCAAGAAAAGATTATGAAAAAGTTAGAAATCAGATTTATAAAGAATTTGAAGAACTCGGATTTGAACTAAATCAGGGTGAAGGTTATAAAAAACAAATTTTGCGTTTTTTGTATAAAAATAGTGCATTACAAATCGATATATTCCCACACGAAACCTATTACAAAAAGACTAATAAAGAAGAAAAGCAAGAGCTCTACAAAAGTATATCAGATTGTTATAATACATTTTATAAAAAATTCCCTCAAGAAGATTTAAGAAGCGATAAAATAAAATTTGATATAAATGAGTTATTAAAATTTCAAAATGAAATAGTTTATAAAAATAATCCTTCAATCGAAGGTGGAACAATATTTAACGGTTGCGAATTTTTAACGTATGCCAAGCCTGAAATTTATGATTGGGAAGATATTTATCCGTTAAAGAAACGAGAGTTTGAAGGGTATAAATTTAATATCCCAAATAATTATGATAAATATTTAACGCAAATGTATGGTGATTATATGTCTTTGCCTAAAAAAGTAAAAACTCATAAAGGAATTATAGAAAAATTGGCATCGAACAAATCAATAGAAAATGTAAAAAACGAACTATATTTGTTAATTGATAAAATTAATTAATTTGTAGGTTAGGCTTTCAGCCAAACAAATATATTACCGTTGGGGTGAAACCCCCTAGCATATATAAAATGGTGTCGGGAAAGGGACTCGAACCCTCAAGGTGTTACCCACATGAACCTGAATCATGCGCGTCTACCAATTTCGCCATCCCGACTGGTATTTAATTATTTTACTACGCGACTATGGAATTTTCAACTTGCTCTTTTAATTTATATTTTGTAAGTGCTATTGCTTTGCCGATGGATAATCTGTTTGGATGTAAAAGTAATCCCATAAATATTTTTATTTCATCATCATTTAAAACAGTTCTGTAATCTTTAACACTACTATATTTATACTGTGGCAGAAGTTTTGTATAATCTTCGGTTCCGTTTAGCATTGCATACCAACGGTGCAAACTACCTCGGGAAATTTTACCTAAAATCTCAAATAGGTGAGAATTTGAAGTATTATGCAATTTCACAAAATCATAATCGGCTTGAAGTTTATTTTGAGATTTCTTTCTGAACTCAAGCCATTTATGAACAATGTCTAATCTTGCGAGTGCGATTTGTTTACATTTTTCTGGGGTGAAGTTTGTCATAATAAATTACCTCACACACATTCATCACTCACCTTTCGGAATAAATCAAGTCCCGAATCTCAATCTCAGAGACATTTTGACACATATCAAAATGCAAGATAAATTATTTTTGCACTTTATTGCACTTATTTGCACTCGGCTCAATGCTAAATTCCATGCTAAATAGACCCTGAAACAAGTTCAGGGTGACAAGTTTTTTAGTGCAAAATAGTGCAAAAATCAGGACAAAAGTGCAAAAATTGTCCGGCAAATCTCTACATTATAAATCTGCCTTAAACTCCCTAGAACTCGGCATTATAACCAACAAAAACGCATCACAACTGTCCTGAAAACCTATAACTTCCGACAAAAAGTCCTGTTAAAAGGCAATAATTAAACCCGACTAACAAAAGTTAATCGGGTTTAATTCGGAAAAGGTGGGATTTGAACCCACGGTGCAGGTAACCCCACACAACACCTTAGCAGGGTGCCGCCTTAAGCCTCTCGGCCACTTTTCCAATCGGCGCAACCTTTACCAAGATTACATATCTTATCTTAACACAAACCTCTTCTTTTGAAAAGTCTTTAAAAAAATCTTTTTGTTTTGTATAATAATTTTGTAAATAATATCGAGGTATGACCCCTCACCCATTTTTCTGATATTTGGACTTCGTTCTCATATCGAAAAATCACCCTCTTCCTCAAGGGGCGAGGGTATGCGCAAAGAAAGGCTTATATATGATTGAAATGAAAGTTATGGGCATTGCCCTTGATACAAGAACAGGTTCACCAATTGTTGTATTACACGATAAAGAAAATAGAAGAGCTTTACCAATATGGATCGGCTCTGCGGAAGCAAGCTCTATTATTCGTAAAATTGAGAATCTGTCGGTTTCACGCCCGATGACACACGATTTAATAATATCTATAGTCGAAAAAACCGGTTATAAAATATCAAAAGTCGAAGTTAATGATGTCGAAAAAGAAACATACTACGCAATAATTTATCTCGAAAACGGAAATGGGGAATTAATTGAAATCGATGCACGTCCGTCAGATGCTATTGCTATCGCTATTAGAGTAGAAGCGCCCATTTTTGTGAGCGCAAAAGTTCTTTCTGCCGGTTCAGTTTCGACAGATAGCGCAAAAGACGCTCAAGAAGCCGAAGAATTTAAAAACTTTATCCAAGATATTAAACCGTCTGATTTTTCAAAACTCTTAAAAGATTCAGACCATCATGAAAACGAACAATAAATTTTATAAATACAAAAAAATAGAGGCAGATTTGATAACTGGCTCTATTTTTTATTATTAATTTGTTGCATTTGGACTTTTGTATTCAATCCCCATATCTTTTAGCGTTTTAATAAAGTTTTCCGCACATAATCTTTGCGCCTCAGGAGGGACTATCCTCAATATTTCAACGGTCTTTGATATAACAGGATCCTTATCATACCATCGGTTATTTGCGTTAACCGGCTTGACCATCGCATAAAACTTGTCGATAGTTTCTTTTGAAACTTTTTCTTCAATTTTTTGTAAAAATATTTCCGCTTGTGCTTTTAACTCGGTTTGATAATTTCTTAACAACTCGATTACTTCTAACAATAACGGGTCATGATCATACCAACGTTTATATGTAGGACTCATTATGTTTTGCCTCCGTTAGGTTTAGGGAATCTTCTTCTCGTCTTTCTATCTTCCCTCCCAACAATCTTATCTTATTTTCAAAATTTTCGTATCCTCTATCTATATGATGTATTTTCTCAACTATAGACTCTCCATCAGCCATCAAAGCAGCTACAACAAGCGCAGCGCCCGCTCTTAAATCACTGGCTGTCAAATTTGTACCTGATAATTTTTTAACACCTTTAATAATTGCATGGTTTCTATCCTGATGTATGTCTGCACCCATCCTGTTTAAATCAGGCACTTGCATAAAGCGATTCTCATAAAGGCTCTCTGTAATAATACCAACACCATTTGCTGTTGTTAACAGAACCATTGCCATTGATTGTAAATCCGTTGGAAATCCGGGATACGGCTGAGTAATATAGTTAATAGAATTTAATTTGTTTTTACAACTCACTTCCATAGACGTCGGGTCTAAAAGTTTGATATTTGCGCCCATTTTGAGTAATTTATTTGTGTAAAATGTCAAATGAGCAGGATAAATATTTCTTATTATCCCTTTGCCTTTTGTAGCAATAATAGCAGTCATATAGGTTCCGGCTTCAATTCTGTCAGGAATTGTTGTGTATTCTATTGAATGAAGGTGCTCAGGTTTTACACCATTTATAATAATCTCAGAAGTACCTGCCCCATTTACATCTGCGCCCATAGTATTTAAAAAGTTTGCAAGATCAATAATCTCAGGTTCTTGCGCTGCATTTTGAATACGGGTTGAACCCTCTGCCAAAACTGATGCCAGCATTATATTTTCAGTTGCACCTACCGACGGAATATCAAGATAAACTTCTGCACCGGTTAGTTTATTTGCTTTAGCAATAACATATCCGTTTTCTATTTTGATTTTTGCTCCCAGAGCCTCTAAACCGCGAATATGAAAATCTACTCTGCGTTCTCCAATTGCACAACCGCCGGGCATCGCAACTTTTGCCTCTTTACAACGTGATACCAAAGCACCTAAAACAACAAATGAAGCGCGCATTTTGCTTACAAGTTCATAAGTCGCAGTTACACTTGTTAATTCTGTCGCATCGATTACAACAGATTTTTCTTCTCTGTTGTAATCTATTTTCGCACCAAGTTGTTCTACAACTTTGAGCATTATGTCTACATCAGTTAATTCCGGAACATTATATATTTTTGTTGAACCTTTAACAAGCAAAGCAGCAGCTATCAGCTTCAATACGGAGTTTTTTGCCCCGCCTATCTGCACTTCACCTTTTAACTGGGTTCCGCCTTTTATATAAAATTTTTGAGCCAATTTTGCCTCCAAAAAGAAATATTACACATATCTTACAATATATCATAATACAACCTTTAAGATTTGATGTAAATAAATTAAAATATGTAAAGTTTTGTTGAATTCATAAATGCACAAGTATACTAAGGTTCTAAGATTTCATTGTCTTAATGCCCTATTTTTTTATTTAGACATTTACAATTTTATCAAGTTTGATACGATAAAAATCAACATTTATGTTAAGTTTTTCGCCAATAGATAAGAGCATATTTGCAAAATCAATATCTTTATCACTTAATTCTTTTGAATTACTTTCTATAATATCACCGATTCGATGATAAATTTTGTTGTAGTAAATGTTTTGTGCTTCAGACATATCAATATTTAATTCAAGTTTCTCTATTAAAGTAAATAATTCTGATACAGTATCAGCTTGACGCGGCTCAAAACTCTTTGTTAAACGATTTAAATTTGTTATTAATTTTTTTGCAAAAATTCTATTAGATGGAGTCTTATCTACATCTATACCTATTTTCTTCGCTTCGTAATTTATTGCCATAATTTGCTGTACAATATTTTCTTCAACAAATCCGGAGCTGTCTTGTAAAAGCTCATTGTATCGGTGACTAAGAGTATAACCGGCACTAATTTTAAATTCCTTTGGAATTTCAAGTCCTAAACTTTGCATGTGATAAATTGAACTCTTGCCTTGATCGTACATTTCTTCGTATCTGTTGGCAAATTTTTTGAGCTGGTCTTTTAATAAAATCTGCAAAATTTTCTTTCTTTCCTCGATAAAAATATCTTTCAATGTAAAATATTCCTTGCCGAATTTTTCATCTAATGCCCTTATTATCTCAGTTTGCGTATAAAGAACAAATGTTTTAATTAGAGTATTTTTAAGTTCATTATAATCTTCGTTTGAAGAAAATTCTTTTATCGCACAATGAAAATCTCCGTCTGCATACTGCATAAGTGCAAATACAAGATTAGATCGTTGTAAAGTGATTTTTGAAGTAACCTCAATATTCCCGACAACAAGATTTGTATTACCCTTTTCAATCATTTGGTAATTATTACGTTTAATACTATAACAATATACATCTTCTTCATCCTCAAATTCCTGATACAAAGATGATATAGCCCATAATGCCGCTACTTCTTTTAAACTCACAACCGATGGTTTTACCCATTTTTCATAAATGGTCTTACCCGTTCCGTGTTCTTTTAAATTACTTTTTGCTTCGTCTAAAATATTTAAAAACGGAGTTTCAATATCTTCATTACTGAAATTTGCGGCTAGCTGCATAGCACGTGCAGCATATTTCATAATTTGAACAGTTTCTATTCCTGAAATTTCGTTAAAGAACCATCCGCAGCTCGTATACATAAGCATAGCCTGACGCTGCATTTCTAAGAGCTCCATGCCTCTTACTTTCTCAAGTTCAGATAAATCTGATTTAAAATTCGCTTTTTGGAAATTTTTTATAACCGAATTATTTCTATTTAGAACAACATCAATATATCTGTTACGAATTTCCCAAACATCGTTATTAAAATATTTTTTTCCTTCACTTTCAAATATTAGAGCCAATTTATCTCTCAAAAAGTCAAGTGCCTCTCTCAGCGGTTTTCTCCATTTTTGGTTCCAACCAGGCTGTCCGCCTGTTGAGCACCCGCAATCCTCTTTCCATCTGCCAACACCATGAAAACAACTCCAAGAAGAAGCCTGCTTTATATCAGCTTCATAATCACTTGCATATTTTTCAAGATATTCAGCATAATTGGTAATTTTAAACCCTTCTGATTCTGCCTTTATTTTCAAGACATAAGAAAGCGCCATATCCCCAAATTTTGTATGATGGCCGTAACTTTCACCATCTGTTGCAATATTGATAAGTTGAGGATAATCACGATTTTCTGATACCCCTTCTTTTAATCTGCGAATAAATTTGTTTCCATCTTTCAAAAGTTCATCAAATGCGACAGAACGCGATATTGCCCCATCATAGAAAAATAAATTAATAGATTTCTTAGGACTTGATTTAATAATATACTTATAACTTCTGGCCGGATCGATATTCCCCCAGCTGACGTCCTGCCACTCTTTTTCACCTTTTTCTCTTATTTTAAGAGCCTGATAAGGAGAAAGAATTGTAAATTTAATTCCATTATCAACAAGAAGTTTTAATGTATCATCATCTACTGCTGTTTCAGCAAGCCACATACCTTCAGGCTTTCTGCCAAAACGATATTCAAAATCTCTAATTCCCCATTTAATTTGAGTTTCTTTATCACGTTCATTCGCAAGCGGCATAATAATATGGTTATAAACTTGCGCAATTGCGTTACCATGTCCTCCGTGTTCTGAGGCACTGTCAATATCAGCCTTAATAATTCTCTCGTAAGTTAAAGGTGCATAAATTTCCATCCAAGAAAGCAAAGTCGGACCAAAATTAAAACTCATTTTCGCATAATTGTTTACAATATCAAGAATTTTATTCCTATTATCTACAACTCTTGAAACAGAATTTGGAGTATAACACTCCGAGCACACTCTTTCATTCCAATCATGATAAGGCAGAGCACTCTCTTGCAGTTCAATTGCCTCCAACCAAGGATTTTCTCTTGGCGGTTGATAAAAGTGACCATGTATAGTTAAAAATATATCTTTTTTTGCTTCCATAATTATTTCCTATTAAGTGAATTTGAATTGTGAATATTTAATATATCTTTATAATTACATATTTAACAATTAAATAGACTATTCACTACTTTATTCAATTACATTTTCCTCTTTTTTAGGTGGATTTTTCTTAGTTATAACTTTCAAATTATCAGCATCAATCCACGCATCTCCGAGTGCTGTAGAAAATACACGACCTGTAAGTTCAATTTCATCACCTGCGTCAAGATTGATATTTTTTTCAGCGAGTTCTTTTTTTAGGAAAATTTTCATTTCCGAAAGTGGAATATTGTGGTTTGTAACGTCAGGTCTTTGAATAAGGATAGAAATATACTTATCAGACGGACGTAATGCAGCCGGATAATCTAAACCCAATGTTGAAAATTTATCAAATTTTGCACGTATTTTTATGTTTCTGTGAAGATATTTAAACGGACTTGCAACAACATCAAGCGCATTAACACTTGTATATTGTACTGAAGAATACGGTGCAGCATTGGAAACAGCAGATGAAGTATTCTGAGAATATACCCCTGCACCAACACCTAATACTACAAACAAAGCCAAAATTATACCAAATTTTTTCATATATACCTCTTATTTAAACTTTTTATATAATGAAGTTTAACACACAAATAATAAAGATTGTACTGCCTTATTATATATTATCTTTTTTTACTAAAAAGTCAAAGAAAAAACAGATATTAAAATAATATAAAGTTTTCCAATATATCACAGATTTATAATATAATTTACGTAATGGATAGTAGGTCAGCGCAACTGCGCTGACAATTGAGAGGGTATAAAACATGATAGACAAAACCGCAATAATTGATCCGTCAGCACAGATAGCAGACGATGCAATAATAGGGCCTTTCGTTGTTATAGGAAAAAATGTAAAAATCGGCAGCGGGACAAGAGTAATCTCAAACGCTCATATTGAGTATGCCGAAATCGGTAAAAATTGCACGATTTCTCCATTTGCAACAATCGGCTCAGAACCTCAGGATTTAGGCTATAAAGGTGAAGAAACAAAAGTTGTTATCGGAGATGAAACAATAATAAAAGAAAACGTAACAATTCACAGAGCGGCAGCCTGCGGTGATTTTACAACAAGAATTGGTAATAAATGTCTGTTAATGGTAGGCTCACATGTTGCACATAACTGTGTTTTGGAAGATCAAGTTATTTTGGCAAACCTTGTAACACTCGGCGGTCATGTTCACGTTGAATTTGGCGCATTTGTAGGCGGAATGAGCGTATTTCATCAAAATATCCGAATTGGTACAATGTCTATTGTCAGTGGATTTAGCGCATCTCGTCAAGATATTTTACCATATTCAAAAGGTGAAGGTCGTCCGCCTGTACCGAGAACAATCAATGTTATAGCACTAAAACGTCGTGGGGTTGATTTAGAAACCAGAACTCACCTTAATGAAGCATTCAAACTTCTTATCAGTGAAGATTACAATACTTCTCAAGCAATTGAAAAGATTAAAGCAGAAATTCCGTCAAACGAATATATCGAAAAAATGATTGATTTTATTCAAACATCAAAACGCGGAGTTCTACTTAAAACTCACAAAACCGGACATCAATCATTAAGTGATGAAGAATAATCTATAATTAAATTGAATTATCATTTTAAAAGTGAACGAAAAATTTCGTTCACTTTTTTGTAATAAAAATTAATACTTAAAACTATATACCTGGGGAATATGGTTATGTAGGAGAAGAACGTACCAAATGCAAAGGTCTTGCTGCAAGTAAGAACAAAGGCATTGTCGAGGTAAATAATATTTATGATAAAGATTCCGAATTACAAAAAATGCTCGATAAATGTAAAGGTCACGAAGATGAATACTCAATTACTGTAGGGGTATATGTCGGTGTAAACGGTCCTGACGGAACAACAAAGAAACGCGGCGGACACGCATTAACCGTCACAAAAATAACCGACAGCTATGTTGAAGTTGTTAATCCTTGGGATACAACAAAAGTTGAGCGCATACCAAGAGGGGATTTTGAACAAATGGCAATCACTCTGAATGTTGCACCAATGTCTAAGGATAACATTCCAAAACCTGAAAAAACTCAAGACACAAGTATTCTTGACAGAATTTTAAATTTTAATCTTTTCGAACTTTTAAGTTCCATTTTTTAAAAAATAAACAATAAAAAATAAGGTGCAATTTTTTGCACCTTATTTTGTTTTTATAAACTAAAATTCACCACGCAGTCTTTTGCCAAAACCTTCAGCCGCACGTTTTTTATCTTCGGCTACTCGTCTTGCCTGATCTGCTTTCTTCTGCTGAGAAGGAGTCATCAACGGCACTCTAACTTCTTCTTCTGGAACTTCTGGTAGTGGTTTCTTTTGACCTGTTAATCGACCTTCAAAATCTCCGGCAGCACGTCTATTCCTTTTTGCTGTTCGTCTTGCTTGGTCAGCTTTCTTCTGTTGAGAAGGAGTCATCAATGGTACTCTAACTTCTTCTTCTGGAACTTCTTGTAGTGGTTTCTTTTGACCTGTTAATCTGCCCTCAAAGTCAGAAGTTGCAGGTTTTTTCTTATTTGTTATGCGTTTTTCTTCATCAACTTTTTTCTGCGAAGAAGGTGCATCCGGGATTCCAGATAATGGTTTCTTTTGGCCAGTCAATCTGCCTTCAAAATCTTCAGCAGCACGTCTTTTTTCTTCTGCTATGCGCCTTTCTTCATCTGCTTTTCTTTGCTGAGAAGGTGACATCAATGGTACTCTAACTTCTTCTTCTGGAACCTCAGGTAGTGGTTTCTTTTGACCAGGTAGTGGTTTCTTTTGACCTGTTAATCGACCTTCAAAATCCCCGGCAGCGCGTCTTTTTTCTTCTGCTATGCGCCTTTCTTCATCTGCTTTTCTTTGTTCATCAGATGGCATTAATGGGACACGAATTTCTTCTTCCGGAACCACAGACGTACTTGTTTCCAGAGGCGTTAATGGACTAGAATCAGACCCTGCAGGTTTTGGAGTATTTACAATCCTTTTACGTGTTGTCGGAGTTGGAGATGGAGCCGGTGCCGGGGTATCCTGCAAAGCGACCGTAGCAGTCGGGGAAGGAAGATTTTTTATTTTAACTTCGCTCAACCTGCTCATGTCTAAATCCGGAGTTAGACTGAGTGGTTTGACATCTTCGAGTAATTTTTGAGTCATTTCTCTCTCTGCTTCTAATTTTTCTTTCTGTCTTTGAGCAATCAGTCCTGCATCTTCCCTCAAATCTTTTGCAGTGAGAACATCTCCGCCTCTTTTGAATACAAGGTTACCATGCTGAAATTCCGCAGTCATACCCGCAGGAAGTTCTTTTACATGCAAAACCTGCTCTATCAATTTGTTAAACTCAGATTTCGTCATATATGTATTTTTACCGGTTGTTTCTACAGTGACAAGCTCTTCAAGAGTTTTAGCATCAACTCTGATTGTTTTGCCCGTGTTATCACGACCGACAAGAATTTCATGTTTTTCATCATTTCCGACAGTTCTTTTGAGTTCTTTTACATCATTGTCTCCAAAAATTGATGCCTTTCTTGATTCATACTCCGCTCTGTTTAACGGAGCATTACCTCTATCAACAAATTTGTTCCTATTGGCGGGAATACCGCTACCACCGCTAATTCCGTCTTTCATTGATTAAACTCCTTTCAAATTAATATAAATCTACTTTTACCATAATTCGTTTTACGGTTAATTAATTTAAAAACTTTAAAAAATACAATTGAAATGTTACATTTTGTAAAGTACATAAATTTTTATTCCCAGTCTATGGAAAGGAATAATCTTTCTCTTACTATTTATGGAATACCTAGTGATAAATTCAAACCACAAGATGCAATTATTTTGCACCAATAAATTTTTCCTCGTCTAATCAACCGAGAAGATTTCACGAATATCATCCATAGTAAGCGATTTTGTGATATTTCTGTCAACAGAAATTACGCTGTCGACAAGGTCACGTTTAACTCCTTTAAGCTTCTGGATTTTTTCTTCAACAGTATTTTTAGTAATAAGTCTATAAACAAAAACTTTTTTAGTCTGACCGATACGGTATGCACGGTCAGTAGCCTGATCTTCAACAGCAGGATTCCACCACGGGTCATAATGGATAACATAATCTGCACCCGTTAAGTTCAAACCTGTTCCTCCGGCTTTTAAACTGATTAAGAATATCGGAATCGTCGGATCATTATTAAACCTGTCAACCGCTTCTTTACGGTCTTTTGTCTTACCTGTCAAATATTCATACTTGATACCTTCCCTATCCAGCCAAGCCTTAATTATATCAAGCATATTTACAAATTGACTGAATAACAGAATCCTGTGACCTTCTGATATAATTTCTTCGAGCATATATTTGAGTTTTTCAAACTTACCTGAGGACAGAATATTTTTGACATTATCCTTATCATACAACCTCGGGTGACAACATATTTGGCGCATACGCAAAAGTGCCGAGAATATTGACATTCTACTCTTTTCAAGACCATTTTGTTCAATCGATTTGAATAATTCTTCTTTTGTCGAATCAAGCACCTGCAAATAGAAATCTTTTTGTTCATCAGTCATTTCGCAATAAGCAACGTTTTCAACCTTATCAGGAAGGTCTTTAGCAACATCGCGTTTCATACGACGCAAAATAAACGGATAAATCTGCAATTTCAAACGCTTTTCAACTACTTTATCATGGCGTTCCATAATCGGGTTAACATAATGTGAATTAAAATCAGCCATTGAGAATAAAAATCCCGGCATAAGAAAATCAAACACACTCCACAATTCTTCAAGTTTATTTTCTATCGGAGTACCGGAAAGCGCCAATTTATGCATTGATTGAAGCCTTTTTACAGCCTGAGCAGTTTGCGAAGTTGCATTTTTAATGTTTTGCGACTCATCAAGAACAATATATCTGAAATTAATGTCCTTAAGTTTATCAATATCGCGTCTGACAAGTGCATAACTGGTAATTATGACATCATATTCAGGAATTTTCTTGAAAAATTGTTTTCTTTCCCCGCCTTGAAGCTTTAAGCAAGTAAGTTCAGGCGCAAATTTTTGGATTTCATTTTCCCAGTTAAATACAACGGTCGTTGGAGCAATAACAAGGGTTGGCATAGGACCATCAATTTCTTTTGCTTTTTGAATAGCCGTCAATGCCTGTAAAGTTTTACCAAGCCCCATATCATCAGCCAAAATACCATTCAAACCGTATTTATACATAAACCACAACCAGCCATAACCTTTTAGCTGATACTCACGGAAGTCAGCCTTAATTCCCTGTGGCAATTCAAGATTTTCGGAAGTTGAGAAAGTAGACATTTGATCCCAAAATTCTTTGAATTTATCGCTCAAAATCAGTTCAATGCCAAGGTTTTTGAGCTCATTAATCAAACCTGCACGGAAAGTTTTGACAGTAAAAGTATTATCCTCGTTACGATAAACATCAAACGAGTTAAAAGTTCGCATCATAGCATAAATACTCTGAACCGGATACTCTACAAAACCGTTGCTGCGTATTCTTGAATACTTTTCATCCTTCTGCGCAGTATCATAAATTTCATCAAAATCAATTATCTCATCTCCGACTTGACCAAAGATTTTTACATCAAAACTGTCCGGCTGCTCTTTAGAAAAATCGATTTGAGCACATAATTTAAACGGATTTTCCATTATTTTGAAAAATGACATGTCATCTTTTTCTTCAAATTTCCAACCATCACCCGCTTGTTTTAAGTAATAATTATAAAAATCAATCGCAGTTTCTTTTTCAAGCGCCAAATTATTTGTCTGCATCGGAACAAATTTGCACGCTAGAAGCATTGCATAAGCCTCATTCTCGTGTTTTAAATTTCTTTTAACCCAATAAATTACGTCTGAATCAGGTTTTTTAACGGTAATATATGGGGCTTTATCCTGTGCCGTTTTAGAATAAGGAACCCTAACACCATCATATTCAAAATTTAATTCAGCTTTCAAACTCTGGTCATAATCAATCCCCATTGTTACAACATTGATAGGCGGTCGTTCTTCAAGCATTAATTTTGATATTTCATCATCAACGACAACATCCATAACTTCTCGCAATTTTGGTAAATCTTCATAAATAAATTTGCCGCATTCTGCATCTTTTAAGTCAGTAAACGATGATTTAGTAATACTTTGAGGAAGCGACTGAATAGCCACATTCGTCGGGAACATCACATTTTTATATCTACCCCATTTTAAATGGCGCGAAAAATACCTTACTTCTTCAAGCGGATAAACATCGTCACCGTCAGGTCTTTGCCATTCCAAAGACAACAGAAGTGTCCCAGGAGTTTGCGATTTATTTACATAAAGAACAAGCTTCCATTCTTTATCAGTAAATTTTAGGCGTTCTTTTGTGCGCTCATCAAGAACCTCATCTGCTTTGGCAAGCAACGGAAAAATCGAACCAAATTTGGCAATAGGAACATCGTACCAGCCGGCTTTCTTATCCTGTCTTGAAATTTGCAAAAGTTCTTTAAAAATTAAAAATTCTACCTTTTGAGAATCATTAAGCTCAAAATTTTTATCTTTTTTTTGAGCTTCTAAAATAGCCCTAAATAGCGGCTCAATTTGTCTTATTATTTTTCCTGTTTCCCTTGAACGAACCAAAACAGAGAAAAAGTTTGCCTTTCTTTTTGAATTGAAATGAAAAATATAACTTCCTTGCGGTTCTTCTGTTAGGGCTGTATTTTCATCAGGAAAATCAAATTCCATTCCGAATTTTGTCGAGAGCCAATCTTCGTAAGCATGTGCATCAATGGCTTTAAGAGCCACCGCAACAGCATGTTTACACCATTCTTCTTTCAACGGGCAATTGCATCTTGCTTCAACCTTATTTTTTTTGAAAATAAGGTCAGTATTATAATGATCTTGAAAATTACCCTTGACCTTACCCATATAAAAATTCTTTTCAGGATAATTGTCGTATACCATATCTTTCAAATGGTATTCGTAGCCTCTGCGCCAACTTCCTGCACTCGAATTTTCTTTAATATACTTGTAATTGAATTCTGTTGTACTCATCTATCGGAGTATTTCTCTTTCTTTCCAAGGGCTGTAAATAACCTAATAGACAAACTGAAAATCTATAATCTCATCACCCTTCAAAATGATTATACATGTAAATTCTATAAAATGCAAGAGGAATTTGAATAACGATTTTTTGCACAAGAAAAGGGCCTCGTCGGCCCTTTCCATTCTAAAATGAACAAAAATACAGTATCTTTAACTGCTATTAATATTATAAACTATTTTTAAATCGTTTCAACCCTTTCTAAGATTAAATATTGTAACAAAATATGCAAAATTGTTTATGAATGATTTATGTGTTATTCTAAATTTATGATTGACTTAATGATTTTATTTGTACTACTAAAGCGAGACTTGACTATGTATGCGATTAAGAAGCATATTGCAGATAAGTTTGCGCCGTTCACTAATCCAAGCTTTGGCGCTATTAAACCTGCTTTAGTCAGGCTTGAAAAAACAAAATCAATTACATCTTCAAAAGTAATGTCCGAAGGCGGAAAACTATCTGCATTTTATTCTATAACCGACAGCGGAATGAAAGAATTGCGCAGCCTATTACTTGAACCGTTTTCTAAAAATCCGCTTCAATTCATTTCTGATGCAAAAGTTAAACTATCCTGCGCATCATTTTTATCATCGGATGATTTAAAACAAATGCTGGAAAATATAAAAGCCGGAGCATATTTACACAAAAATAATGCTCAAAAAATCCTTGAGGATGAATACACCCCGAATGATTTTTACCAAAAAATAGTTCTCGATAACACAGTTTGCGAATACAAAAATTTTATTTCAATGATTGAAGGATTTGAAAAATAAAATGGGTGCAATAGTCGATAGTATTTTAAATAATTCTATAGCTCAGGATCTCAAAATTGAAAAAGGTGACGAAATTTTATCAATTGACGGTCAAAAAATGACCGATATGATAGATTACAATTTCTACATGAAATCAGAACTAATCACAATTGAACTCAAACGTAAAACAGGAGAAATTGAAGAAATAGAAATTGAAAAAGATTTTGATGAAGATTTGGGTATAGTCTTTGAAAGTGCTATTTTTGATAAAATAAAACCCTGCTTAAATCACTGTATTTTTTGTTTTGTTGACCAACAGCCAAAAGGTTTAAGAGATACACTTTATATAAAAGATGACGATTACAGGCTCTCGTACCTGCAAGGGACTTATATAACCCTTACAAACCTGACGGAAAAAGATAAAGAACGCATAAAAAAAATGCACCTTGGACCTTTTTATGTTTCGGTTCATACGACTAATCCTGAATTACGAGTTAAAATGTTACGAAATCCCAATGCCGGTAAAGCCTTAGAGAATTTAAAATGGCTTAGAAAAAATAAAATCCCGTTCCACGCTCAGATTGTACTTTGTCCCGGAATAAATGACGGAAAAGAATTAGAAAGAACTTTAAATGATCTTGCTCAATTAAAAAATACGGTTCTTTCCACAGCTATCGTACCTGTCGGGATAACTCAATTCAGAGAGGAAAAACTAAAACGAGTCGACAGCAAGTGTGCAAAAGAAACCATAAAAATTGCCTCTAAATTCAAACGTGTATGCTGCAGTGACGAATTTTTTCTTTTAGCAGATGAACCCATACCGCCTGCAAAATACTACGGGAATTATTGTCAGTTAGACGACGGAGTTGGCGCACTAAGATTAACTTATGACGATTTCAAAAAACTCCAATTGCCAAAATCAGTCTCCAAATCATACAAAATCGTGTTTGCTTGCTCTTATGCTGCTAAAAACATGCTAGAAAAAGTGGCTGAAAAAATGTCAAAAATAAAGAATTTGACGATCGAAGCACACCCTGTCAAATCAAACTATTGGGGAAAAGACATTACAGTTGCAGGGTTAATAACCAGCGACGATTTGATTGCGACAGTAAAAGATATAGACTGTGATACAGTTATAATTCCGACAGTAATGTTGCGCCCCTACAGCGAGGATTTTTTAGACGGCAAAAATCTTGATTATGTTCGCAAAAAATCAGGCAAAAATTTCTTCATTCAAAAGAATATTTATTCGCTTAAGGAAGTTGTCGAATTTGTTGAAAAATTGTAAAATTAAATCTCCACATCCTGCATCATTTCAATAAGCTGCCTAATAGTACCGTCCATAGTAACACTTTCATCGGTTCTCTGCTGCAAAAATGCGTTAATCTTCGGCATCATTTCTATTGCAGTGTCAAGACGAGGATTTGACCCCGGTTGATACATCCCAACATCAATCAAGTCTTTATTCTCACGATATAACGACATAATTGTTCTTAATTTCGCAGCCGCCTGTTTATGTTCAGGCAGTGCAATAGCGCTCATAAGACGGGAAATACTGCCTAAGACATCAATTGCCGGATAATGATTTGACTCTGCAACTTTTCTTGATAAGAAAATGTGCCCGTCAACAATACCACGCACAATATCAACAATAGGATCGTTAATATCATCACCTTCCATCAACACTGTATATAAAGCGGTAATAGAACCTTTTTCACTATTTCCGGCACGTTCCAGAGCTTTTTGAAGCCAAGAAAATATTGAAGGCGGATACCCTTTCATAGTCGGAGGTTCTCCAAGTGATAAACCAACTTCACGCCCTGCCATTGCACATCGGGTAATTGTATCTGTCATTAAGAAAACTTTTTTGCCCTGATCTCTAAAATATTCGCAGACCGCAGTAGCCGCAAGCAAACATTTTTGACGTATTAAAGGCGGCTTATCTCCTGTTGAACAAACGAGCACCGAGCGGCTCATACCAAGTTCACCCAGCGCATCTTCAACAAATTCTTTTACCTCTCTACCACGCTCGCCTATCAAAGCTACTACGTTTACATCGGCATCGGAATTTCTCGCAATCATACCTAATAGAGTACTTTTCCCGACTCCTGAACCTGCAAAAAGACCAAGACGCTGACCGCAACCCATTGTCATACATCCGTCAATAGCCCTAACTCCGGTTGAAAATTGTTCGGTTATAATGGGTCTTTCAAATGGACCCGGAGGAGGACCTTCAATGTTTCGCCACTGAGCATTAGTCGTATCAAGCGGCTTTCCGTCTAACGGATTGCCCATGGGGTCAATCAATCTGCCAAGCAAAAAATCTCCTACAGGAATCGTAATCGGTCTGCCTGTTGAAGTTACCAAACTTCCTTGCCCAATCCCTTCACCATCAAGTAAAAGTGAAAGCTGAGCTACTTCACCCTTAAAAGCCTGAACTTCAGCAGGCTTTTGCCTTCCGTCATAAGTTTCAATAAAACACAAATCCCCTATTTTCAAACCGGGGAGTTTAACTTCGACCGTTAATCCCAAAAGTTTTGAAACGGACCCGCGATATGTATACAACTGGGTTTGCTCCAGTTTATCCTTAACCCGTTGCTGCAAATCTTCTATTGAATTTGTATCCATAGTATTGTCCATTATTATTATATAATTATACTTATTTTTAGGGCAATATCAATTTATTAACTTTTAAAAATAGTTTGTTCTCTGTCAGGACCGACTGATACTATTGAAATCGGAGTGTCAAGCAATTCTTCAAGTCTTTCGAGGTATTTTCTTGCATTAAGCGGCAATTCTTCGTACTTACGAATACCTGATATATTTACCCCCCAACCTTTGTGAGTCTCGTAAATCGGCTCCAAATATTTGTGAATATAAACATCTGTCGGGTAAGAATTGTAAATTTTGCCGTTACGTTTATCTTTATATGCGGTGCAGACTTTTATTTCATCGAATGAGTCAAAAACATCTATTTTTGTAAGTGCAACAGAGGTTAAGCCGCCCACCAAGCATGCATAACGCATTGTTACGGCATCAAACCAACCGCAGCGTCTCGGGCGCCCAGTTGTTACCCCGAATTCGTGTCCGACTTCTCTTATTGTATCGCCGATGTTATCTGTTAATTCGGTTACAAACGGACCTTCACCAACTCTTGTTACATAAGCCTTTGCAACACCGATGATTTCATCTATCATTTTCGGGCCGTAGCCTGAACCTGTGCAAGCACCTCCACCGACAGGGTTTGAGCTTGTTACAAACGGGTATGTGCCGTAATCAACGTCAAGCATTACTCCCTGTGCACCTTCAAACAAAATTTTCTTGCCCTCTTTTTTGAATTTGTGAAGCATTTCCTGCCATTCAAAACAAACATATGGTTCAAAAATTTTGGCATATTTTTCGCACAAAGCCAAAACTTCTTCTTTTGAATAAGTTTTTAAACCATAAACTTCTTTTAATTGTTTATTTTTGAGAGGCAAAATTACGTCTAATTTTTCTTCCAAAGCCTCTTTTGAATATAAATCTTCAATTTTTAGTGCAATTCTTGCCATTTTATCTGTGTAAGTCGGCCCTATACCTTTTTTAGTCGTACCGATTTTGCCTTTTTTCGCATTATCTTCGCTGTAGCCGTCAACCTCAGTGTGCCAAGGCATGGTAATTGTTGCAAGCGGACTGACTTTTAACCCTGACAGGTCAATATTTTCTTTTTTTAAGCCTTCAATTTCCTGTTCAAAATATTCCGGTAAAACAACTGTGCCATTACCAATCAAACATGTTTTACCTTTATATAAAATTCCTGAGGGAATAAGGTGAAATTTGAATGTTTTACCATGAGCCACAACCGTATGCCCTGCGTTACATCCCCCTTGATATCTGATAATTAAATCCGCATCTTGAGCCAGAAGGTCGGTAATTTTTGCTTTGCCCTCATCTCCCCATTGTGCACCAATAACAACCTTATTCGCCATAATCTAATCCCTCTTTTACTTTTAACATGCAAGTTAATCTTATCATGAAAGAATTATAAATAAAAATGAACATTTTATAGCTAAAGTAAAAATTATACTTTATCTAATAAATTGACTCAACTGCGGTTCCTCCAAAAAACCAATTTTTAAAAAACGGTTTTGAACCATCTTTGTTATAAAAAGTTTTTTCCGGTTTCCCTCCCGCATAAGAGTACACTTCAACTTTTTTTGTTCCGGCATCAGAATAAAATCCTGTACTCATAAAATTTGACCCATAACACTGATCAACAAACAAATCACCTTTTTTATCCGTATAAAACTCAATGCTGCCTCTTTTTAATCCGGAGCAGAAACCCATATGGAAATTTTTTAACCCCTTACCATAGTTTATGATATCCATAATTGAACCATGTTGAGATGCAATTGGTAAAATCTCAGAATTTTCAACACTTTTAGCAAAATCTTTCATTGAAGAACAATTATCTAATGAAAATTTCAAAGTTTTAAAACATTCAACCAGACCTTTAGCCTTAAATATTTGCTTTATCCCATCAAAAAATCTGCCTTTCTTAATCAACACATCTTTATCAATTTCATTAATCAAATTCCCAAACAAGTATTGCGCATAGTCTAAATTTTTTATAGGTGTTCTTGCACCCTCAAGTATTACATCATAATATCCTGTAAAATTAAGAGGTTTTTGACATTTATTTTGGTTGTAAACATTATAACCTATTGCAGAAACTTTCATTTTATCCCCCATAATAGATATATCTTCACAGATATATTGAACAAAAAATATTATATTGTCAATAATTATTGGTAAATATTTATTATTGTAGTAAGATAAAAAAAGTAAAAAAGGAGAAATTTATGTCTGAACGCAAAGCAAATATTGCCATTTTAGGCGCAACCGGAGTTGTAGGCAGAGAAATAACAAAAATTGTCGATGAATTGAAAATTGAATATAATACAATAAAATTTTTATCAAGTGCAAAAAGTGCAGGAACAAAAATAACCTTTCAAGGGAAAGAATATACAGTAGAAGAAGCCAAACCTGAAAGTTTTGACAATATAAACATTGTACTTGCTTCTGCCGGTGCTTCAACATCAAAACTCTTTGCACCTGAAATAGTTAAGAGAGGCGGAGTTCTAATTGACAATTCGTCCGCATTCAGAATGGATGAAAATGTCCCATTAGTGATAGTCGGCGCAAATGAAGAAGATATAAAAAATCACAAAGGCATTATTGCCAACCCGAATTGCTCAACTTCACAATTGATGCTTGTTCTGAAACCTTTGAATGAAAAATTTAAAATGAAACGACTCATTGTTTCGACTTATCAAGCGGTTTCGGGCGCAGGTCTAAAGGCAATAAATGAATTACGCGAAAATACAAAATGCGCTCTTAACGGTGAAAGATTTGAACCAAACGCCTTCAAAAAAGAAATTGCGTTCAATGTTCTACCGCAAATTGATGTATTCTGTGATAACGGCTACACAAAAGAAGAAATGAAAGTTGTAAACGAAACAAAAAAGATTCTTCATCTGGACAAGGATTTACCTATTTCCTGTACTGCTGCAAGAGTCCCGGTTTTTAACAGCCACTCGGAAGCCGTCGACATTGAATTTGAAACAGCAGTAGAACCGCAGCAAGTACGCGAAATTCTGCAAAATACATTCGGAGTAAAAGTTATAGATAATCCTGACAATTTTGAATACCCGACAACAAAAGATTCTTCCGGAGTTGATCCGGTTTATGTCGGCAGAATAAGAAAGAATCTGGCATTTAAAAACGGGATTACACTTTGGTGTGTTGCGGATAACTTAAGAATCGGCGCAGCACTAAACACAGTACGCATTTGCCAAAAAGTTATTGAAATGGGATTATTTTAATATAAATAAACCTTAAAAATATTTTAAACCATGCTAATTTCAGCTTTAGCATGGTTTTTATCATGTAATTGTTAAGTTATTTCTTACATATATCATATTTTTTGCTTATAAAATATATACTTTCAATATAATAAACCACATTATTTAAGAATTGTTAACAACATTTTAACAAATTGGCAATTTTTTAAAACAAAAATACTTTATATATATGTAAGGGAAATATAAATTTCACTCAGGGAAAAATAAAGATTCAATAAATCGAATTTTGAGATCAGGATTTAAGAATTAAAACAAGTTTTTTTATACTCTCTCTCTTAATATCCTCGTGTTTATTTAATGTTGCCGTTATTCAATGGCAACTTTTTTTTGATTATTATCCTATTTGAGCAATTACAACAAAATAAAATCCAGAGAGGAGGGGATTCGAACCCCTGGTGGAATTGCTCCCACACAACCTTTCCAAGATTGCACCTTAAGCCACTCGGACACCTCTCTGCATACTATTAGCTACTCATATTTTTTTTAAGAGCTTTTAGCCATTATCGCTTAAATGCTGTGAGTCGTCAAGTTCTAAATACTCACTCTGATAATAATCATCCGTTTTGGTTAATTCTTCAATTTTAACATCTGCAAGCTGCTCAAGAACTTTAGCATAATCAAGGCATTTTTTGCCCTTTATACCTTTTGTTTCCATTTCTATAGTGCCATCCGGCATCAATTTAATCTTTAATTTTCCCATTTTTATTATCCTAAATCTATCGTCAAAACTATTGTATTATCTTCACTGACTTCTTCGTTTTCAATACGCATATTTTGCGTTTGAATACGCTCCATTATTCTTTTGTACACAACATCTTGTATATTCAAACCATATTCATCCGCCAAATCTTTAAGCAAATTATTGCATATTTCTTCACTAACAATTTTATCAATCTCAAGATTATACGCACTTTTAGTATTATTTCTTGAAAACATAAACTGCATGCCGGACAGCTCACAATAAATGTTATAATCATCAGATTGCAATGCATTTGCACCATGTTCTGCTAATGTTTTTATTAATATATCTTTATTTGTATAATTTGTTTTTACTGCTTTGGATCTAATATGTTTACCTCCGGAAACAATATCTACAAGAGAAATTCTTTGTTCCGATTCAATATAAAACAAATCTTTGTTACTCTCTCTTTTAAACTTATAATTTTTATTGTTATACTTAAATCTGATTTCGTTTTCCGTATTTACAATAATATTTTCTATATTATGCTGTTTTAAAGACTCAATTACCTCATATCTGGCTTTGAAATCCGTTTTATAACAATAATAAAAAATTTCCTTTGAATTTACATCACGTGTATTGCGTTTTAATATTACATCAAAAGTTTTGAACAATAATTCACCCTGTTTTGCCAGATTTATTACAGGTTTATTTTTATTACCAAATAATACTTTTTTATCAATGGCGGATATAAAAGCACTATAATATCCCTGATATGATGTCCACTGAACACATAAACCATTACCCAAAAAATATTTATCATTTTTGTATTTACAAGAAATACCCAAATTTTCCATAAGATAGTTTACATCTTCTAACCTAAGATTTGTTGCTACTTTAATTAAGCATAAATTCTCTTGCTCAAATCTTAAATCGCGACGAACAATTTCATCTTCACTAAAATCACGATTGATAAGAAAACCTAATGGAAACGCTTTTAATACCAAAGACATATTTAACCCTTTCTACACATCAAGAGCTCTACCGCCTCGAAATGTATTAACATCATCTGAACCTTCCGATGAATACATTTCCATATCAGATTTCTTTGTTGCGGCTACTGCCCTGACATTCGCCCATTGTCTTAATGAAATAATTTGTTCTTTTTGTGTAACAGATAACGGTACAACATTTTTTATAGTTGAAGTTAAATCTTCAAAAGTTAAACTTCTTTTATTGAAAAATGCTTCATATAGAGCATCAATAACAATCTGCTCAATTTCTGCTCCAACGAAACCTTCTGTCATCTGCGCAAGTTGCTTACACAATTCATCATTTATTTGAATTTTACCGCTAACATCTTTGTCTTTTAATCTTTTCAGTAAATGCAATTTAAATATTTCTTCACGCTCTTTTTGAGTCGGCATATCAACAAAAAATATCTCGTCAAAACGTCCCTTACGCAGCAGTTCAGGAGGAAGTCCGCTTATATTATTTGCCGTTGCAATTACAAATACCGGTGCTGTTTTCTCCTGCATCCAGTTTAAGAAGGTACCAAAAATTCTTGAAGATGTACCACTATCTCCGTTTGAATTTATGCCGCTTAAACTTTTTTCAATTTCATCAACCCAAAGAATTGAGGGAGCAACAGCCTCAGCTGTTTTTAAAGCTTTACGCATATTTTCTTCCGAGCTGCCTACAATTCCGGCAAAAATTTTACCAAAATCTAATTTTAATAACGGGAGCTGCCAAATTGCGCTTGTTGCTTTTGCTGTTAAACTTTTCCCGCAACCGGGTACTCCGGTTATCAAAACACCTTTTGGTGATGGCAGGCAATATTTTTTTGCAGACTCAGACCACGAATTATTTCTTTTTTGCAGCCAGCCTTTTAAATTATCCAATCCGCCAATATCGCTTATATTGTATTCGGCGTTAATAAATTCAAGAATACCGGTCTTTTTAATAACCTGCATTTTTTCACTCAAAATAGTATCTAAATCTTCAATATTTATTTTTCCGTCATTGACCATTGCAAGAGCAAATGCATTTTCTGCTTCCTGTAAAGTTAATCCCAGTGCCGCTTTACACAATTTCTCTTCAATTTCAGGGGTCAAATCAGACATATCAATCTGAGAATTTTGAGTTACCATTTTTGAGAATTTAGATTTTATATCCTCAAGTGTCGGCAAAGGCATATCAAGGACAGTAATCTCTTTTGACATAGTATCGGGAATTATAAGTTCCGAAGATAAAAATATTACATTTTTCCTAAATTTATCTGTTTTTAGCTTGCCTATAATATCCCTTAAATGTCTTACAATATTGTAATCAACCTGACGCCCTTTTACCCCGAAAAATACATGAAAATCACACATTACAAAAACAGCATTTTTTTGTACATTCTGAATAAAATCTATTGCTTTATCGGGAATATTTGTCCCTTCTATTGGTTGTTCATCAAGGGTAAATCCTGAAGTTTGGGTCCATACATAAACATCTCTTGGGATTCTGACAAGCTTTTCGGAACCTGAAATATTCTTTATCAAAGCCAATGCTCTGTCTTCTTCAAATGTTGTAAGATAAATATATGGAAATCTTGCCCTAAAAAGCCTTGTAAGTTGAGAAATAAATTTATTATCCATTTGCGCCTCTTTTCAACATAAACATATTGCCTATTTTACATTATTTTTCGTAAGTTGTAAACAAAAATTATCTCTTAATTCTTTGAAATTGCCCATTCCGTTAATTTCAAAACCCCCATTTTTATCCAAATGTATTTCTATCTTATTTTTATACTTTGAAACTTCTTTATCATTATATCTATCTGTAAGATATATAAATCTTTGATTGGAAGAACCGACCCAAGGTCGAGAATAATCAAGATTTTCAATTTCAAACCCACCATCAATTAATAAGTCAATATAACCTATAAATTTGTTAATAACTTTATCATTTTTATTTTTTAACTCATCGATTGTATAACCGGTAAAACAAACAATTGAAAGCCCTATACTTTTTACCAGTTTTGAAAGTTGCGCAAGCTCTTGCACCTGTTCAAAAGGTTCCCCGCCCAAAAATGTAACCCCTTCTATACCTTTTTGTTCTTTAATTTGAGCAAAAATTTCTTCAACACTTAATTCTATCCCACCGTCAAAATCCCAAGTTTCCTTTGCAAAACAACTTTTACAATGCTTGGAACACCCCTGAACCCAAATGCAAAACCTTTTACCGGGACCTTCTACAGTAGTGCTTTTAATAATGTTATAAATTCTCATTACAAATCAACGGTTCTTTCTTTACTCTGTACATCTTTTTTTTCAGTATTATTTTTTTTAATAAAAATCATTGAAGATATTTTATCTTTAAAATGATCTTTGACACCGGATACATTTATAAAATCTTCTTTTGATAGAAACAAACCATTGATATTCCGATACTCTACTATTTTTTTAGCCATAATAATATTTAGCCCCGGCAGAGTTGAAATTGTTTGCACATCCGCAAAATTAACATCAATTTTATTCGCAGTGTTTAATTCTTCCATATCCACAATATGATTTTTTTCATCAATTTTCACTTCTTGTTTTATTTCTTTTTTTTCAAAATCATCAAATTCGACTACTATTTGTCCATTTTGCATTTTTTCTTCAAGTTTTGGACCTTTTTTAACCTTTTCAACCTTAGGAGTGGCAGGCTTTGGTTTAGCCGGCTGCTTTGGAATAAATTCTTCCATTCCTTCGAGAGATAATTGTGAACTGTTTTTACCTAAAAATATCACACTCAATCTTCCGCTTTGTTTATCTATAAAAGATTGCAAGGCATCAAGATTAGTATATTCATCGTAAAAAGAACAAATGTTTTTCCAGCACAATCTAACGTCTTCATTATTTGTTTTATCTACAATAAATGCCCTTAGAGAAGAATGATTCTTTGAAAGAGGATTATCCATTACAATGATTTTTTCATTTGGGAAATTCTTAACAATACAATATTTGTTATAAAGAGTATATTTATTTATAACGAGGGTTCTGGGCATATTTTTAGTACAATTTAGATAAGAATAATTCTTGCTTTTATAAAATATTACGGCACAAATTATAACAACAGCAATTACACAGGCATTAGCCACAGAATAAGAAAACTTTGCAGCAATAAAAGCATAAGCACATATTGCTAATCCTATATAACCTTTTACACGCCTGTATGAACTCATAACAAGAAAATATTATACCAAATTGAATTTAAAAGTAATAATTTAAATGTATGAATTAATTTTTTGTAAATATACTTGAAATTATTTTGAACTTATATTACAATCATAGTAATAATAAAATAGTAGGAGTGAATTATGGCTTGCGGCTTTTTAGAAATGGAAATTTTAAATACATTTTGGAACTTAACATCTGAAAATGAGGATCGTGATATTTCAATTCAGGATGTTGTCGATACCCTTAGTAATAACGGAGTTGAAAGAGCATATACTACAATAAAAACGGTAATGGACAGACTTGTTTCAAAAAGTATTTTAGTACGCTATAAAACCGGCAAAAAGTTTTTCTACAAAGTTACTATGGATAAACGCGAAATGGCATTGGATATGATGAGAGAATTTACAAATAATTTCTTTGACGGTGACATTTCAAAAATGGTAAGATTTGTAGAAAAAGAAACTGTAGAGTTGCTTGTAAAATAGTTATGAACAAGGATTTTACCCAAGATAGACAATATGTTGCAACGTTATTACGACATGTAAGATTGGGGCATATATCTGTGCGTGAAGCAATGCTGAATTACCCTAGAGATACACAAGATGAGAGCCTTATTGCGGCTTATCATGCCCTGATACATTACGAGGCCGACGAAGATATAAGAGCAAGAGATTTACTTTTTAGAGAAGAACAAGACGATTACTTAGAATTTATTTATACAACTCTTGAAAACGGAGAAGATTTGCCGCAGAATATAATAGATGCCTATAAGGAGTTCTATGATAACGCTCCTATTTTGCATGAAAAAAACACAAAAGGATTCTGGAAAGGATTCTGGAAAAATTTGAATGTAAATGATAAATAAAAAAATGAATGAACTTTTTTCAAGAAATATTTTATACTGGGGTGAAGCAAATCAGCAACAACTTGCACAAAAACATGTAGCAGTGTTCGGATTAGGCGGAGTCGGCGGATTTTGTGCAGAAGCACTTGCAAGAGCAGGGGTTGGGAATTTGACAATTATCGATTTTGATACGGTATCAGAATCAAATATAAATCGCCAAACGGTAGCATTGCACTCTACGATTGGTCAAAAAAAGACCGAACTTTTTGCCAAAAGACTAAAAGACATTAATCCTAATATCAATATAAAAGTAATTGATGATTTTTACACAGAAAACTCCATGATTTTACAAAAAACTGATTATGTTGCAGATGCAATAGACACAATGCGTTCAAAAATACACCTTTTAAAAACCTGCTATGAAAATCAAATTCCTGTCATCAGCTCAATGGGTGCGGGTAACAGAATAGACCCGACACAGCTTTATATTGCGGATTTAAAAGACGTTGAAAACCGCAATGCCGCATTTGTATCCAATGTAATTTATCAACTGAAAAAACTGGGAATTACACAAGGAATAACTTTTGTATGCTCAAGAGAAACTCCCCACACAGAAGAAAAAATTACAGAAAAAGAAGAAATAATAACAAATTCGGGCAAAAAAATTGAGTTTAACAAAATAATTCCGAGTTCGACCCCATTTGTTGCTTCATGTTCAGGTATTTTTATGGCATCATATATAGTACGAAAATTAATTGAGGTCTAATATGAATATTTTGGTAACAGGGGCATCAAAAGGTATAGGGCGTACTATTGCACAAGAACTAAAAAGCGCAAAGCATAAGGTTTTTGTGAGTGCAAGAAATGAACAGGCATTAAAAGAGTTGAAATGTGCCGGTTATATTTTGTGCGACCTTAGCAACGAATATGAACTGGCAAAATTGGGGGATTATATTGTCGAAAATAAAATTGACGTACTTATAAACAATGCGGGTGAATATATTTACTCTGAAATTGAAAAAACAAAGGTTAATAAATTGAATCACATAATCGCAGTGAATTTAAAAGCACCGATATATTTGACATCAAGGGCTGTTCCGTATATGAAAGAAAAGCGCTTTGGCAGGATAATTAATATCGGTTCAATATCGGGAGTTATGGGAGAAGCAAATGCGAGTTTATATAGTGCAACAAAGTCGGGTTTAATAGGGTTTACAAAAGCAACTGCACTAGAACTTGCACAATACGGAATAACCGTTAACACGATTAATCCGGGCTGGGTGGAAACCGAACTTGGGAAAGATTCAATAGAACAAAGTGAATTTACTAGAGACGAAATACTTGATTGCATACCTCAAAGGCGATTTGTAGAGCCAAAAGAAATTGCGGGAATGGTGAAATACCTAATTTCAGAGGATGCAAAAGGAGTTACAGGTCAATCAGTAAACCTTTGTGCAGGATTAAGTGTTGGAATATAAAAATAATTATTTGATTGCAAGTTGAAAATTCCATAGTCGCGTAGTAAAATAATCAAATACCAGTCGGGATGGCACTCTGCCGACGAGGACGATTAAGTATCGTCCGAGGAGAGGGTTGTTTTAAAAACAACATTCGGCAGGACGACGGTATTGGACAAGCATTTTAATTGCGAGTGCATAATTCCCTTTTGTATCTTCACCTTGTATTTGAACATCAATAGGGGAAGCAAGTCCAAAATTCAGAATTTTCCCGACCATATCTGCACTTTGGAAGAAAAATGTCATATTTGGATATTTTTCATTTAATACTTTACGAAGTTTTTTAATATATTTCTGTGTAGGTTTGTGATGTTTTTTAAGGGAAATTAAAATTTCACCATCACCCATTCCCAACTGTGAATTATCCATAAATGCGAGATTTAACATACTTACAGGAATTCCGATATTATCAAGCATTGTATCAATTTCTTTTTCAGGAATAACTGTTTTAATCGTTTTTTCTATATCAGAAAAAGCTCTTGCGGTATCTTCAATTCTGGTTCCGTGTTGAGCATATACATGAAGCCTAATTTGCCCTGCGTCAACACTTGGGAAGAAATTCTCTCCGATAAACGGTAACAGGCAAAAAGAAATTGCTATAACAAGTGCAGAAAATTGCAATGTCTTTTTAGGATTTCTCATAACCTGTTTTACTAAGAACTGCTTGTATACCCTTCTTAATTTAGCAAAACTTTTATTTACTGTTTCATGCAAATTATATAATAATGTACTCGGCTTAAGTACTTCTGTTTTCTTTAGAAGCTTATCAACCATAACGGGAACTACCGTATTAGATAACAGATAAGAACCAATCATAGCACATATTACGGATAATGCCATTGGAGCAAATAAAAATTTTGTAGCACTTTTCATTAAAAATATAGGTGCAAAAACCATACATATCGATAGTGTTGAAACCAAAGTAGGTACTGCAACTTCAGAAGCTGATTTACAGATAATTTCCTGCAAAGTCATTCTGCTTTTGTAAATTTCCTTATTCCTTAGAATATTTTCAAGTACAACTGTTGAATTATCTACAAGCATACCAATAGCAAGAGCCATACCGCTAAGTGTCATAATATTTAAAGTTTGCCCGCATAATGCCAGACAAATTATTGCAAATAATATTGATAAAGGTATAGAAACCGCAACAATAAACGTAGAACGTTTACTGCCTAAAAACAGTAAAATCATTAATGCTGTAAGAATAGCAGCAAGAGTTCCTTCAAAAACGACACTATGAATAGAACTTTTAACAAATATGGATTGGTCAAATAATTCATTCATTTGAATTTCTGACGGAACCATTTTTTTTATTATCGGAATTATTTTTTTACATCCGTCAACAACTTTAATAGTTGAGGTTTTTCCTGCTTTATAAACAGTCATTAAGCTTCCTGCTACTCCGTCGTGGCGAACAACATTTTCTTGAACGGCATTTCCGTTATGAATGTAGGCTATATCACGTAAATAAACAGTTTCTCCTTCTTTTGATTTTATTGGGAATTTATTCATTTCATCAATTGTTCTTGTTGCATTATTCAAGGTTATATAATAATCAAAGCCGCCTATCTTGGCATTTCCTGACGGTAATATGACATTTTGTTCCGCAAGAGTATCCGTTATTGCTAAAGGTGTAAGAGCTCGTGCTTCCATTTTTTGCATATCCAAATCAACCATTATTTGGCGGTTTAATCCACCCATAGGTAATGGTATTTGTGAACCTTCGACTTTAGACATTTGCACTTTTATTATGTTTTGAGCTAAATCAGATACATCTAATAAAGGTATGGTTTTTGAAGATACAACAACCTGTAATACTGGTATCGTTGTCGGAGTATATTTTACAACCTGTGGTGGTCTTATACCAAGCGGCATATTATTTAATGCAACTTGTGATGCTGAACTTAATTGTGTTATTGCAGTATTAACATCAGCTCCGGGATGCAAAAATACTTTTATTACCCCGACACCATATAATGACTGGGATTCAATATGTTCAACATCATTCATATTCGCGGAATACGCACGTTCTGCAATTGAAACTATACGATTTTCTACATCTTTTGCAGGCATCCCGTTATAATTCCACACCGCAACAACAGCGGGAGTATTTATTTCCGGAAAAATATCCGTTGGCGTGGAAAATATTGCAACTATACCCAAAATTAGAATAAAAAGAGCAAATACAAATACTGTGTAATAATATTTTAAAGCTGCTTTTATAAATTTACTCATGAATTCTGCTCCCTAATGCCTTATATAAACTTACCGTATCTATTAATGATGCGGCTTTTGCTTTATTCATTGCATTTTCATTTATTAAATATTGACGTCTTGCATCAAGTTCATCTATTCTGTTTCCAATACCTGTCAAATATCGTGTATGTGCAACATTGTAATAGTGTTGTGAATTTTCCATCATATCTTTAAAATCAACGTATGCCTTATAATCAGTCTTATAGCTTGATAGACAATCTTCCGTTTCTCTTACGGCATCAAGTATTGTGTAATCGTATTTGTGTAATTTTTCAAGAGCAAGCTCTTTATTATATTTTAGAAAGTGTTTTTTATACCCCCCTGTGTATAAATCAAGCAATAATCCGGCACCAAACTGATAAACAATACTTTCCCAGTTAAATAATCTGCTTGCTCTAAAACTCTCAAAGCCAACAATTTCATTCAAATTAAATGAAGGAAGAAACATTTTTTTTGCAACTTTAACATCAAATGCAGCTTTTTTTATTGCGTATTCGGCTTGTATAACATCAGGTCTGTTAAATATTAAATCTGAATTGATTTCCGTATCAGGTAAAAATGGAAGAGTCATTTCTTCCATAGTTCTGTGATTAATATCTTCTTGAGGTGCAGCAGCTCTTAAAAATGAAAATGCGTGCGACAAAATATCTCGTTGTTTATATAGTGAATTCAATTCATTTTGGGTATTTATTTTTTCATACTCTGTAATATACAAATCATCATATTTTATTATGCCGCCTTCGTACAGTTGTTTTTTTAGTTTAAGAACTTCTTCAAGATTTTTTAGAATCTCTTCCTCATTTTCTATCAGCTCATCAGTAAGAATAATATTAAAATACATAGCACAAACTTCTGAGGTTAGAGATAATTTTTGTATATTAACATTTTCTTTTGCGATTTTAACGTCATATCTTCCTGATTGTACCTTGTCAGAAAGCTTACCGAATATATCTATTTCCCAATTAAAAAATAAAGGCATAGAAATATCATTGTATGAACTATAATTCTTTCCTGATAGGGATCTATACGGATAAACACTTGGATTAATCCCAATATGGGGTAGTCTTTGAGCATTAATTGTTCCTAATAAAGCTTGAGATTGACGCAATCTGTCGTTTGCAATTTTTAGTGTCGGATTTTTATCTAAAGCCTCCAGAATATATGTTGATAAATATTCATCCGCATAATCTTCCCAAAACAGATTTAATTCAAATTTTCTATCATCTTCTTTATTTTTTTGTTGTTTTGAAATGTCGGAGTATGTTGTTTCGGATATTGCATAAACAACATTATTTGTTCCGACAATTCCTAACAACAGTAATAAAATGATTGTGTGTTGTATGTATTTTAACAATATATCTGTAATCTTTTTCATTTTTTATAAATTAAACTGTTCTAATATAAATGCTAAAACGAAATTGTTAGTTTATGGTTAGGGAATAAAAGCAATATGTAAGATGAGATAAAACTTGTTAACATTTCTACATAAACTTTTCCCCAATTTTGAAAAATGGCTTAATTATGCTATTGACAATATTTTAAAAGGAATTTTTTTATTTTTTATATAACGATTTTATTGGGTTTTCGTTGGGAAATTTCTCCCACGCCAAAAATTAAAGGTTTAAAATTGGTTGCATAAAAAATATAATAAGTTTTATTGAAAGATAAAGAAATTTCTAATAAATTACACCTATTATATAGAAACAAAAAATCTGTCAATATCGCTTAATATTTCTTCGTATTTTTTTTGACAAATTTCTAAACAGGACTCAAAAGCAATCATATAAAGTAATACAGACTTATATTTTTTTAATATACAAAAATTACTTTCTTATTATTACTACATTTCAGTCAAAAAATTTGTACAGGAATTTATGTACGAATGTGAAGCGGTCTTTAAATCTGAATACCAAAGAATTATAATAGATAGTTATATCTGTTACAAATAATCATCTGGAGTGTGTCTTTACAACTATTCTTTTACAACAACAAAATTATTAATTTAATTTCAATTCCTGATTATTAAATTCTGAGCAATATTTATGGATTTTACAGTACTGTTTAACATATTCGTCAAAATCAATCATAGCTCCTGTTAAGGATTCTTTAGTTTTATATTGTTTACAACAAATATCATCCCATTTTAAATTAAAATATTTTTTTACTTGCGGGTAAATGGGAATTGAATGTCCATAAAGTGCGCAATTTTTTTCTGAAAAAATATCACAATTAATGCCCAAAATAGAACAAATTTGTCTTGCATATTCTTCAAGGAGAATAAAATTCGGATGTTCAATATCTATAAACAGCTGCTTGTCGTGGAAATTTTTAATTATAAAATCTTTTATTTTAACGTGGCATTGTTCATCCATTCTAGAAATTTTCTCCCAGAAAAGACGGATTTGTTCATCCAAATATTGAGTATCTATTTCCCTGTTTTTTAAATGTTCTATCAGTGCTTCTAAGGAATAATTCGGATTATTTTCAATATATTCATCAATAAATTTATCTCTGTACCAGAGCCACCATTTGTTATCCATATAAAAAGCCGTATTTACGGCGGTTCTCGCATTTGGTTCTGTCTGAGGGTAGAAGAATTTGGAATAACCGTAAATGTTTGGTATTTTTATTAGTTGGCAATCTTCTTGCAGATATTTTTTCATATTTTCAGAAGATGCAAACGGGCCTATACTGTTATTCTCACGTATATCTTGATATATAACTAATTCACAATTTTTCAATGCGTGGTAGTTAATATTTTTTTCAGTACAATCCCATAAATTCTGAGTATTATAAAATGAATAAATCTTATTAAACTCCGGATTAGAACTTAGCAATTGTGCTGTAATCATTGCATGGCAATTTCCCCAATATATTGCCAGTTTTTTATTAAATAAGTTGTACTGTATATAATTTTCAAATTCAATTAATTCTAGTTTTTGTAAACAGGATGAAGCAATGTTGTATTCTGTGAGTGTATTATAAAATATAATAATTTTAAAATCTTTTTTATCCTTTTCTTGAAGAAATTCTTTGAATTTATCAAATGTTAAAACCGGTATATTTCTAAAATTTGTTACATTTGTGGCATTATGTGTTACAATTGAGAGAACATCTTCTCGTTTTTCGTTGATTAAAAAATTAACTATTTTATAATCATTGTAATTGCAGCCAACGCAATATATTATCATTTTCATAAAAAAATTGTAGCATAAAATGTGCTAAAATCAATGTATTTATACGAATTTCCCTATTGTTAACCGTAAATTAAATTTTTGTAAATTTGGAAATTGAAGTATTAATGGCAAATCCCTGAATGGTATTCAAATCGCCCCCGGTCTTAAATTGATTGGGAATTTAAAAGGTGGATGGCAGCCTTATGCAAGTATCAGAATGGTATGGAATACTATTGACAAAACGAGATATACTGCAGAGGACATTGCCCTCCCTCAAATGACTGTTGCTCCGTACTTCCAGTATGGATTAGGATTACAAAAACGCTGGGGTGATAGATTTACAGGATTTTTACAGGCTATGGCACGAAGCGGCGGTAGAAACGGTGTTGCTTTGTCTGCAGGATTCAGGTGGACAATAGGTAAAGGCTCAAATGACAATCCGCAAAATATCAAAGAAATAAAACAGATAACTTCAGGTAAGGTATCCGTTCAAGAACAAAAAAATGTTGTTAAAACAACAAAAGGAAAGTCTGAAGCTGCTAAAGTTGAAAATAAACAATCTCAAAAGGCACAAAATACTAATAAAAAATCTTTCTTCAGAAGATTACTTGATGCTATGAATAAATCTTCTTCTGTTAATGTTGCTCAAGATTCAAATAAAAAAGTGATAAAAAGTCTGTCGGATTACGAAAAGAACCATCTTTATAATACTACCAGAACTAAAATACAAGCATATGTTGATAAATTATAATGTATATTCAATAATTTCAATAGATTTATCAAAAATTTTTTCTGATGTTACTGTCAAATAGTAATTACCCTTAAAAACGGTTGTATAGTAATCATTAACAGGACTGTTTTGTTTGTATGAGGCTTCCTTTAGTGTCCAAAATTTATAAAAATCATCGGCATTTTTAAAGATTTTATTGTAATGTTGCGATAATTTTTCAAAATCACGTTCTTTAATATATTCAATATCAATTCCGCAAATGTTATTATCAAAGTTTGCTATAACATATCGTTTTGAATGTGACAAACTAAATTTCAAATCGGCATCCTTAAATTGCGGTTTGCCGTTTTCATCTGTAATTATTTGTACATTACTAATTTTATATATTTTTTTTGCAATATTTTTTATCAAATATCTGCCGGTTGTATATTCCCAATATCTTTTTTCACTTGCAAAATCCCTATCGCAATATTCGCATAATGTTTCTTTAGTATGGTTATCTTTAAATTTTTCAATATCAATGTAAAAAATATTCATTTAGACCCTTTTTAGAATGAGTGATGTGTTTATTCCACCAAATGCAAAGTTATTTGTCATGATGTATTCTGTTTTAATTGCTCGTGGTTCATTCATTATATAATCCAATTTTGCACAATTAGGGTCGATATTTTTAAGATTTAACGTTGGACAGAACCATTCATTGTTCATCATTAAAATACTCATAATTGCTTCTATTGCCCCGCATGCTCCCAATGTATGTCCGGTGTAACTTTTTAGTGAACTTATCGGGGTTTCAGCACCAAAAATTTTGTGTGTAGCTTGAGATTCTGCAATATCACCATTAATTGTACCTGTTCCGTGAGCATTTATGTACCCGATTTGGCTCGGAACTAAATTTGCGCTTTCAAGCGATTGCTTCATAACTTCGGCCATCATTTCAGAATTGGGATTTGTAATATGTGTTCCGTCTGTATTTGTTGCAAAACCGATAATTTCAGCATAAATCTTTGCCCCGCGTGCTTTTGCGTGTTCGTATTCTTCCAGAATTAATGTTGCTGCACCCTCTCCGATTACAAGTCCGTCTCTGTCTTTATCAAAAGGTGAGGGAGTCAATTGGGGGGTATTATTTTTAACACTTGTTGCAAATAATGTATCAAAAACTCCGATATTGCTAGGGCTGTATTCATCTGATCCGCCTGCAATCATTACAGTCTGTAATCCTGATTTTATTGCTTCATAAGCATAACCTATCCCCATAGAACCTGATGTGCAGGCCGATGAAGTTGGAATCAATCTGCCATGGGTTTTGAAATAAAGTGAAATATTAACAGCAGCTGTATGTGACATCATTTGCACATAAGAACCGGAGTTAAGTTTTTTAATTTCATGATCAACACACATTGAGTAAAAACCCATAATAGCATCCATAGAGCCGTTGCAAGAACCGTAACTTACTCCTGTTTGACCGTTTGTAATTATCTGGTTATCAAGTAATCCGGCATCTTTAAGTGCTTGCTTTGCGCTTGCTACTGCCATTATAGCAATTTCACCCATTGTTCGTGTTACTTTACGTGTGAAATCTTCCGGTTGTACAAAATCTTTTACTCTGGCACATAATCTTGTATGCAATCCGTTATATTGTTTAAGATTTTCGTCGTATTCAATACAATTTTCAAGAGTCTGTAGTCTTTCGTAGGCACTATCCAAAGTTGAGCCAAGAGGACTAATTAGTGCCATTCCTGTTATTACAACTCTTTTAGTCATTAATACATTCCTCCGTTTATAGAAATGACCTGACCTGTAATATATGATGCATCTTCGCTGAATAGGTAATTGATTGCGCTTGCAACTTCTTTTGCGGTACCAATTCTGCGCATAGGGATAATATCCTTTATAATATCAAATGGAATTTCTGAAGTCATATCAGATTCAATCATTCCCGGAGCAATACAATTGACAGTGATATTGCGTCTCGCAATTTCTTTACTTAAAGATTTAACTGCACCTATAACTGCGGCTTTTGATGCACTGTAATTCACCTGACCTTTGTTCCCTGCAAGTCCTGATACTGATGAAAGTGCAACTATTCTACCTTGTCTTTGCTGTATCATAGGCATTATCAAAGGTTTTATAGTATTGTAAAATCCGTTTAGGTTTGTATTTATAACTCTGTCCCACTGGTCATCATCCATAGCAGGAAATAAATTGTCTGCAGTAATACCTGCATTGGCAACTACTCCGTAATACATTCCGTTTTGTTCAATATCTTTTAATAATACTTCTTTTGTTTGTTCTCTGTCAGAAACATCAAATTGTAAAACTCGTGCATTTTGTCCCAGTTGCTCAATTATTTCTTTTACTTCAAGCGCTTTTTGGGTATTTTTATTACAATGCAGCACAATATCAAAACCGTTTTTTGCCAGATAAATTGCTGTTTCTCTGCCTATGCCTCTGCTTGAACCCGTAATAATAACCGTTTTAACCATTAAGTATCCCCTTCATATCTTCTTCTTCATTTTGATATACACTTATTGTTGCACTTGCAACTTCTTCATCTTTATCATTATAAATGAAACATTCAAAAGAGTATATTTCTGCAACAAATATTTCTTTTACTAAAATATAATAAGTTTTACCCAATTCGAATTTCTTTATGGAATTATTGTATAGTCTTGTCCCCAGCAAAAATCCTATTTGAGGTTTCTGCTTTTTTTTCTTAAAATAGGCATAGCATCCGATTGTTTGTGCCATGTATTCAATGCCTACGGCAGAGTCTACTCCATTTAGTTCTTTTGAAAAAAACATACAATCTTGAACGATGGTAACACAAGACTTCAGCCATTGTTCTTCAATTGAATAGTCTATAATATCGTCAATTAATATCATAGGTTCTTTGTGCGGTAAAATTTTTGATAAATACTCTTTATTATTCATAATTTTTCCCTAAAATAATTATGGCATTTGTTCCTCCGAATCCGAAAGAATTACACATACAAATATTGCATTTCTTATAAGTTGCATCTTTTGATACAAGATTTATTTTGGGCAAAGAATTATCAAAATTATCATAAGGAATGTTAGGATATAATCTTCCGTCAAAATTGTCAATCAATTTTGTGCAAAGAGCAATTTCTATTCCGGCAGCTGCTCCAAGACAGTGACCTGTCAAAGGTTTTGTAGAACTAATCGGAACTTTATCTTTAAAAACATCCCAAATAGCATTTGCTTCCATAATATCATTTGCTATAGTACCTGTTCCGTGAGCGTTTATATAATCTATATCTTCAGGTATTAATTTGGCTTCTTTAAGTGCTTGATTTATTGCGTTTGTGGCCTCTTTTCCTTTAGGATCAGGAGTAGTTGGATGATATATATCTGTACTTTCTCCAATCCCAAGAATTTCTATCCCTTGTACATTTTTTTCTAAAATAAATATTGTGCTTGCTTCTGATATATTCATTCCGAGTCGATTTTTACTGAAAGGAGTTGAGGTTTTATCAGAGAGCACTTCTAATGAATTAAACCCAAATGCAGGGACTTTCGATAGTGTGTCAACACAGGCAACAATTACAGCATCGCAGACATTGTTATTAAGTAAATCTCTGGCTAAAGAAAAGGCTTTTATTCCGGATGAACATGCTGTTGAAACTGTGGAGTAAAAACCATTTAACTTGAGATATTTGCGAAGAAAATCCGCACTGTTTCCAAGCTCATAATGGTTTGGATTTTTCGATTTTTCATATTCTTGAACTCCGGAATTTGTTGATGCACATACAATTCCGATTTTATCGGATGAATATTTATTCTTAATTTGTTCAATATTTTTTTTTAAAAGTTCAAGATTTTTTAATAAAATTTTGTTTGCGCGAATATTAAAATTTTCATCCTTAATTTCAGGTAAATCAGAGCTAATTATTCCTGCGTGAAGAATTGTATTCGGCAAAAAATTGTCAATATTCTCATATCGAGAGTTGTTTCCTTCAATGGCATTTTGATAAATGGTCTCTATGTTGTTACCCAAATTGCACAGTGCGTTATAACTTGTTATAGTTATAGTCATATTAGCTCCGTTTATAATATAATGTTAGCATGAAATCAAATATTATTGAATTTAATGTTGAAAAATTTGAGTATGTAAAAAACAGCTCGGATTTGAATTTAGATTTTATTCCTTCACTTGTACGTCGCAGACTTAGTAGTCTTGATAAAGCGGCGTTCTATACAATGAATAAATGTATGGATAATGACATTGAATACGTTGTTTTTGCGTCTGAATACGGGGAAGTCGAACGTTTAGTCAAAATAATTGAACAATATTCAACATCGGATGCAGTTTCTCCTGCTTTATTTTCAGGGTCTGTACACAATTATCCTGTCGGAGTATTTTTACTTAATTCAAAAAAATCCGTTCCTTATAATGCGATTTCTGCTTTTCACAATTCTATTTCTTCCGGATTGTTATCATGTTTGATTTCTAAATATAATAAAATATTATTTTGCTATGCTGATAAAAAAGATGACAATTTTTATTCTTTTTCATTTGTTATAAACAAAAAATTAATAAAAAATTCACCAAAATATATATTAAAATATCAGAATAATGGTAAAATTTTTGATAATTTTGAAGATTATATTAAAATTTTCACTAAAAAAAGTGCAAATTTGAAATCTTATCTTTTTAAGCTGGAAAGAATTGACTATGAATAAGAATCTTATAAAATTAATACGAAGTTTACTTGTTTGCCTTTTTTTTATTATATTTGGGCTTGGCGCACTTGTGATAAGGTATTTTGTTTTCCCTGTCCAAAATATTTTTATTAAAAGTACAGATTTTAATAAACTAAAATACTCTGAAACGTTACAAAAAAGCTGGTATTTTATGATTTTGCTTTTAAAAATTTCAAAAATTATTAAAATTAATGCAGATGTTGAAAAACTAAAAAATATAAAGAATAAAATTATTGTTTCAACACACCCGAGTTTTTTGGATATCGTAATTTTAATTTCAATTATTCCTCATTCAACTTGTTTTGTGGCGCAAAAACTCACTAAAAATCCATTTTTTAGAGGTATAGTAAAGTTACTGTTTATTCCTGAAGGTCAAAATTCTGAAAAATGGACGGCAGATGCTTGTGAGATTCTTGATAATGAGATGAATATTATTATTTTCCCGATGGGTGGTCGTCACAAACAAAATGAAACTCCAAAAATAAGACGTGGGGCATCTTTATTGGCACTAAAGTCTAAAAAAAATATTATAGCGTTAAAAATTGATTCAAATTCTGACTTTTTGCGGAGTCATAAACCCTTTTATGAAGCCGGTTCCGAACCGACAATATACGATATTTCATATGTTTCTGAAATTAATGTTGAAGAATTTATCAAAAAATATCCGGATGAGGTGACTTTCAAAACGGAATTGACAAAAGAAATAGGAAGAAAAATTTACAGTTAAATATTGTGCATATTATCAAAAATTTCTTTTTTCTGAACCCAAACTTCCATGCCCATTTCTGCGCCGGTTTTTGTAATTGCTTCTTTTATTTCTTTAAAAGTATATGAAGATTTTTCAATGTCACAAAGCATAAACATCACAAAATGTCCTTGCATCAAGGTTTGTTTTATGTCTTCTATATTAACCTCATACTGAGCTAAAACAGTTGTAACTTTTGCAACTATTCCGACCTTATCAACCCCTGAAACCGTAACAAATATTTTTGAACTCATGGTTCTTCTCCTTTTATTTACCCTTTATTGACCCATTTTGCAATTTCGTGCGTGTTACAATACTCTTTGAGGTCTTTTTTAACATCTTTACATAAAATATAAAGGACTATAACGTTTGGTACGCACATCGCAATCATCATCGCATCGGTTATGTTAATAATTGATGCGACATTCATACAAGAGCCGATTATAATAAATAAACAATAAATCATGTTAAACGTGAACACACGTTTCTTTCCTTCGCCAAGTAAAAAAGTCCAAGCTTTTTGACCGTAATATGCCCAAGAAATAAGGGTCGACATTGCAAATAACACTGCAATTATTGATAAAATAATTGGGAAAAACGGAATAACGGATTGGAAAGCGTTTGATGCAAGTTCAATTCCCGAAATTTGCCCGATTGTCGTTTTATCAAGAACTCCTGAAAATACAATAGCGCAAGAAGTAAACAAACAAAGAACTCCGGTTAAGAATGTTTCTAAGAGAGCAACAAAACCTTGTGAAACGTGTTCTTTTGTTTGTGCTGTCGCATAAACGATTGCCGCTGCGCCAGTCCCCGCTTCATTTGATTGAACAGAACGTCTTAAGCCTATAATAATTACCCCGAAAAATCCGCCTGCAACTGCTGTCGGATGGAATGCTTCTCTGACTATAAGTTCTACAGCATGAGGGAGCTGTGTTATATTTGCACCTATAACAATTAAACCGGATATTATGTATAACAAACACATTGTAGGAGTTAAAATAGTTGTAACTTTAGCAATACTCTTAATTCCGCCGACGACAACAAGTCCTATGAGTATAGCTGCAACAAGCCCGATTACCCATGCAAACCCATGAAATATACTGTGTTCTCCGCCTGTTATAAATATAATCTGATGTGCTGTTTGGTTAATTTGAATCATATTGCCGCCTGTAATACCTCCTCCGATACAAAGGATGGCAAAGATTACGGATAATGGTTGCCCGAGCCAGCGCATGTTTTTTCTGGTTAAACCATGCGCAATATAGTGCATAGGACCGCCTGATATTGACCCGTCAAGGTTGAACCGTCTGTATTTTACTGCCAATGTTGCTTCGACAAATTTTATTGACATTCCTAAAATTGCGCCGAAAAATATCCAAAACGCAGCACCCGGACCGCCGATTGAAATTGAAATTGCAACTCCGGCAATACTCCCTATTCCGATGGTACCTGATAGTGCTGTAGCAAGTGCTTGGAATGATGAAACTTCACCTTCGCCCGAGCCGTCTTTTTTTGGTTTGATTATTAAATCAAGGGCATGCTTGAATCCCCAAATGGCTATACCTTTGAAATAAATGGTGAAAAATATCCCTGCAAAAAGTATCCAGAATATAATCAGAGGAACCTCTATATGCGTTGATCCGTGTGTATATTTTATAGGATAAAAGATAATATTTGCTATAAAATCTGAAATCGGAGCAACGTGTTTATCCATAAACGCATCGACATTCATAGCATTTGCGCTTTGTATTCCGCTTAGTAATAACATTAAAAAGGTTAAAAATTTCTTCATTTAACTATTTATCCTTTCAGCTTTACAAGGTAAATCCAACCTGAATTATTTCATCTGCTACAAGTATAGCCCAAACATGAAAATCTGTATGAATATTGATTGATTTTATTTCGGTTTTGTAACAACCGATGTTATTTTCGCAAAAAAAAATTTTTATGAGATTTATAAAGAATACTATGATCATATCTCCGATAAAGATTTCAGAATTCATCAATAAATACAATTCTCAAAACAATATAAATATACCGCTGATATTTAACGGCGGTTTCGCCACTCACGATAAGTTGGACCTAAGTTTTTGCGGAGTTTTTGAGAATAAGACTACTCCTATAAAACTGGAGCAGGCGCAGTGCTACAGCGGGGTTCATTGTCCTTCATGCGGGACTCAAATGCTCACTCCTCAAGATTATGAGTTAATAAAAGAAAAAGCTAAAAATATTAAGAGTGCAGAAGAATGGGTAAATCTTTTAAGGGAAAATAAAAAATTTATACCAAAAAAATTCAGACATATATTTAAAGATATAGAAAATATTAATAATTATAAGGAATTGTCTGTTTTGGAACTTTTTAAAGAGATGAGTGAAATCTCATTTCATCACAAAAAGAATACAGTAAGAGAGATAAAAGATTATATGAAAATTTATTCTCAGGATTTTCCTCAAGACAGGCAAATAAAGGCTATTGATATTTTAGATGAAATTAGAACAAAGCAAACTTATAATTTGCAAAAAGATAAAATTATGTTGTTTGCGGATACTCTTGGGTTAAATAAAGAGCAAAAGAATGTATTTGCAAGCAAAATTTTAAGGCTTTTGTTTAATTCCAACGGGTATTATATGTTGTTTAATTCAAGTGAATTATCACAAATACCTCAAGAGAATTTGGCGGAATATGTTATACAAAGAATATTTTACCCTTCATTAAGTGAGATTGCTCCAATTTCAAAATATCCAAAACATAAGGATTTACCAAATAACAGTATATTATTGTGTAAAAATTGTTATCCAATGCAAGTAAAAAATATTTTTTGGCAGAATACTGATTTGAGGGAAATAAAAGATAATTTACGGGCATATTTAACTGATATTTCATATCTTATGGGTGGTAATAAAATAGATAATGCTCCAGAATACATAAATTCATTAATATATTCCGTAAATATTATGTCAAAACAGAAGATTGAATTTACCCCAAATGAGATTAAATCAATTAAAAGTGTTGAGCGCTTAATGAAACGTCATGTGTCTTTTGCTCCGATTGAGCAAACTGAAGTTGATATCCCTTGTGCTGAATGTGGTTCTACAATGCTCACTCATACAAAAAGAAAAGAAATAGAATATGAATTAAAAAAGTGCGATACTCCGTATGAATATGCGAATGTTTTGAGAAACAATATGAAATATATTGGTGTGCATAACAAAGTATTAGCGGAAATATTTTTATCAATTGTTGAAAAAAATCCAAATATATCGAATGAAGAATTTTTAAAAAAATATGCAAGACAGGAAGCACATTATTGCGAAAAATCAGTTGAACAGGCAATTAGCGGATTTTTGGTAAATCGTTCGTATGTAGCCGAACATTATCCAAAAGAGGGGCTCAATATTTATGATATTTTTACCTCAAGACTTTTGAAATATGTTTCTGAAGGAAAGTTTAAAAATTATGAATTAACTCCTTTATATAAGGAATGTTTGGAAAATCTTGATTTCCAAAATTATCCTGTAAGACCTATATTTGTTCTTTTGCGCAACCTTAAATCTATTGCATATAAACATATGTATGTTAATGAAGAGGAAAAGAGTAAATATAATGATAAGGATGGGGTATATTCGCTATTATTCCGATTATTTCAGCAAAATGTAGCAACTGCGGATCACCTTGTTCCGGAAATAAAAGGCGGGGAAGGTGATAAATATAATCTTATCGGATTGTGCAAAAGCTGTAACAAATTAAAATCGAGAAAAGATGTAAACAATTGGTACAGTGAGAATAAAAAACTTGCAGATAATCTTAAAAAACAGTTGATAGTGGTTAACAATATGTCAAAATCAGGTCAGTTAGATGGTTATGAGGATTGGGCAGAAAAAATTGCACAAAAAGTTTATGAATTAACTTATCACAGATTAGATTTAAGAAACCAAATTGATTAAATTTGAAAATTAATTATTTGAATTGATAAAGTATTCTGTTTCATTTTCGGATACAAATGCCGTCAGAGGGCTGTTTTTATATTTCCCGCAGCCTGTATCTATGCAAATTTTATCCTCCCAAATTTGCGGTTTGTCAAATTCTGTGTGCCCAAAAATAATTTTTTGCGCTAAATTATGTTTTTTATTATAAAATTCACTCCGTATATAAACCATATCAACCAAATTTTGAAATTCAAGCGGTATTCCGATGCGAATTCCGGCATGGATAAATAAGTATTTTTCTGTCAAATAATATGGTTTTAATGAATTAAAAAATTCTCCGTGAATTTTGAATATATTTTCATAACTTCCATAACATTCAGCCGTTGCATCTCCACCATAGTTCCAAAATAAATATTCATAATATTTGTCACTGTTGGAGTGTAAAAGTGCGTATTCGTGTGAGCCGATTAAGTATTCGCAGTGGCAGACTTCGTTCATCGAAATTACTTTATCAACGACTTGTTTTGATTTTGCACCTCTGTCGATATAGTCGCCCATAAAGATTATGGTATCGTCTTTTTGGGGTGCTATTTTGTTTAAAAGAGAACACAATTTTTCGTATTCTCCGTGTATATCTGTTATTGCAATTAATCTGCTCATATTAAAAGATTATTATAAAAACTTTGGCAATTCAAATTTAGTCGGCGAAGAATCTCATATAATATTGCAAATTTTTAGTGTTTATAGTACAATTATTATGCATGGAACGTATTATAAAGGAGGATTCTAATATGGAAACTTATGGTATTGAAAAATTAGGTATCACTTCTCCATCTGCAGTTCACAGAAACTGGACTCCTGCTCAGTTAACTGAAGCAGCGTTAAGACGTGGAGAAGGTACATTATCTGAAACAGGTGCTCTTGTTGTTACCACCGGAAAATATACAGGCCGTTCACCTAAGGATAAATTTATTGTTGATACCCCGACTATTCACGATGACATTGCTTGGGGCAAAGTTAATCGTCCAATCTCAAGAGAAGCTTTCAATTCAATTAAATCTAAAATGATTAATTATTTGAACGGAAAAGAAGTATTTATTTTTGACGGTTTTGCAGGTGCAGATAAAAAATACACTCAAAAATTCAGAGTTATAAATGAACTTGCATCTCAAAACATGTTCATTCACCAATTATTAATTCGTCCTACTGCAGATGAATTAGCAAACTACGGAGAAGCAGATTATACAATCATTTGTGCTCCTGGGTTCAAATGCAATCCTGAAATCGACGGTACAAATTCAGAAGCTTGTATCGCAATAGATTATGAAGCACACGAAATTATTATTGCAGGCTCTCAGTATGCAGGCGAAATCAAAAAATCAGTTTTCGCTACAATGAACTACGTTATGACTAAGAAAAACGTACTTCCTATGCACTGCAGCGCAAATATGGATCCGCAAACTCATGAAACGGCAGTTTTCTTCGGTCTTTCAGGAACAGGTAAAACAACTCTTTCGGCTGACCCGGCAAGAAAACTAATCGGTGATGATGAGCATGGCTGGTCACCTGATGGGGTATTCAACTTTGAAGGCGGATGTTATGCAAAATGTATCAACTTAACCGAAGAAAATGAGCCTGATATTTATCATGCAATCAAATTCGGTTCACTTGTTGAAAACGTAATTATGAATCCAGAGACAAGAGAACTTGATTTTGCAGATGGTTCATTAACAGAAAATACTCGTGTCGGTTATCCTGTTAATTACATTAACAACTCTGCTATCCCTTCAATGGGTGGTATTCCGAAGGTTGTTGTATTCCTGACGGCTGATGCATTCGGCGTTTTACCTCCGATTTCAAGATTGGATAAAAACGCTGCAATGTACCACTTTGTAACCGGTTTCACTTCTAAACTTGCCGGTACTGAAAGAGGAATTACAGAACCTGTCCCAACATTCTCAACATTATTTGGTGAACCGTTTATGCCTATGGATGCAAGTGTTTACGCTAAAATGTTAGGCGACAAATTAGACCAATACGGTACTAAGGTTTATTTAGTAAATACAGGTTGGGCAGGCGGAAGCGCATCATCAGGTGCTAAGAGAATGAAACTTTCTTACACAAGAGCAATGGTTACAGCTGCGTTGAACGGTTCATTTGATAACGTTGAATTCAAACATCATGATGTATTCAATGTGGATTATCCGACATCTTGTCCGAATGTACCGGCTGAAATGCTTGATGCAAGAGGAATGTGGGCTGATAAAGCCGCTTATGATGAAGCTGCTAATAAATTGGCTCAGATGTTTGCGGATAACTTTAGCGAAAAATATCCGAATATGCCGGCAGAAATTGTTAATGCAGGCCCAAAGCCATTGAGCACAGTTAAATAATATTCTTTTTGTGCATAAAATAAATCCCAAAAAAGATGCCTTTATTAGGCATCTTTTTTTTGATTTATTTTATACTTTTGTCTAATATCCATCTGACCTATTTGATAGTATTATCAAATATATAAAAGAAGGATAAAAATGTGAAGGAAAAAAATTTTAAATATTTAACAGCAAGAGAGATTGAAGTGTTAGTTTTACTTCATAAAGGGTTATCTAATCCGAAGATATCTCAAAAATTATGTATATCAATATCTACAGCAAAAGCACATGTGTCTGCAATATTTGATAAAATAAACGCAAAAAACAGAATAGAATTATTACTCATGCTGGCTGGGGATATTGATATTCCAAATCCGATTATCAAAAAACAAATCAGTGAAATTGATTGGAATATGTAAATTTATTGGCTAAATATAATAATAGTATTATTCTTTTTTAATGCACTAATAATCTTATCAAGAGTATTATTTGGTACTCCATAATTTTAATTAAACTCTTCCGTAGCAATCTTCATATCGGATAATATCGTCTTCTGATATATAATCCCCCTTTTGTACTTCTATTATTTTTAGTTCTTCATCATAAGGGTTTTGGAGTGAATGTTTTGCTTTTAACGGGATATCTATGCTATCGCCGGGGTTCAAATAGTACTCTTTTTCGTCTTTAATGACAAGAGCACGCCCCTCCAATACTACCCAGTGTTCCGAACGATAATTGTGAGATTGAATTGATAGTTTCTGTTTCGGCAGTACACAAATAGTTTTTGTTAAATAGCCTTTTCCGCCGTTCATACAAGTATAATATCCCCAAGGTCTGAAAACGGTTTTGTGTAATTGAGTTGTATCACTTTGCTGTGATTTAAGTTTTTCGTATAATTTTTTTACGTCTTGTGTTTTGCTCATAGGGCAAGCCATAATTGCATCTTCTGTTTCAACAATAACAACATCTTCCAAATCCGCAACCGCAACAAGCTCTTTTTGTGAATATATGAATGAATTTTTTACATTTTCTGTAATAACTTTACCTGTTAATACATTTTTGTTTTCGTCTTTTTCTTTTACATCATACAAAGATTGCCATGACCCCAAATCTTTCCAATCTGATTTTAATTCAATAAAGGCAATTTTGTCGGATTTTTCCATTATGGCATAATCTATTGATATTGTTGGCATTTGCTCGTATATTCCGTATTGAATTTTTGTTCCTTGTGAATAATCAAGTTGTGATAAATTAGAATATATCTCTGGAGCATATTTTTCAAATTCTTCTAAAAATACTGAAATCTTGCCCATAAATATTCCGCCGTTCCAAAAACAATTTTCGTCATCTAAATATTTCTGAGCGGTTTGTATATCAGGTTTTTCTACAAAACATTCAACAATGTTTCCGTTTGTCTTAATATATCCAAAACCTGTTTCAGGATATGTCGGTTTGACTCCAAAAGTTACAATATAGCCCTGTTTGGCAAACTCGATACCACCCCGAACAGTTTCATAAAAACCCTCGTTATCCTCTATTAAATGGTCAGACGGAACAATTAAAACAATATCGTCAATATCGTTTTTTTGTTTGAAATATTCAAGACTGCAAGCAATTGCGGGTGCGGTGTTTTTACCCAGAGGTTCTGCAATTATAACATTATCTTTATCTGTTTTATTTAGTTGTAATTTTATATCGGAGTAATGTTTTACGTTTGTTATGGTGACAATATCTCTTGCTTCGGAAAGATTTCTTACACGTGCATAAGTTTGCTGTAACAGGCTCAAATCTTTATCTAAACTTAATAGTTGTTTAGGATACATATCTCTTGATAATGGCCATAATCTGCTGCCTGAACCGCCTGCAAGTATAATTGATTTCATTATGTTCTCCCTTAAAACTTACTTTCAATATTTTATCACAATATGTTCTATTGAATAATATAATGTAACGAAGTATATAGTACAAATTTCTTATGATAGAATGTGAAAAACGGAGATAAAATATGATTTTAGTCACTGGCGGTGCAGGATATATCGGAAGCCATTGTGTTATGGCTCTTATAGAAAAAGGTATAGAAGTCGCTGTATTTGATAATCTTTCAATAGGTCATATTGAAACAATTGAAATTCTTAAAAAATATGGCAAGGTAAAATTTTATCAAGGTGATTTAAATAAATTTGATGATATAAACAAAGTTTTTAAAGAGAATAAAATAGATGCCGTATTCCATTTTGCTGCGTTTTCTCAAGTTCAAGAATCCGTTATAAATCCTACATAATACTATTACAATAATATTTACGGAACAATCGGACTTTTAAGAGCAATGTTAGAAAATGATGTTAAAAAAGTGATATTTTCATCATCTGCTGCAATATATGGAAATCCTATATATTATCCTATAGATGAAAAGCATCCGCAAAATCCCGTAAACCCTTATGGTCAAACAAAATTAATAATTGAAAAAATTATGGATGATTATGATAGGTTATATGGTTTAAAATCGATTAGATTACGCTATTTTAACGTTGTTGGTGCAGATCCTAAAGGTCGGATAGGTGAATGGCACGACCCTGAAACACATCTAATTCCGAATATTCTAAAATCGACCTTTTGCGGCGGAAAAACTTTTGACATATATGGTGATGATTATGACACAAAAGACGGAACTTGCGCAAGAGATTATGTAAATGTTGAAGATTTAATAAATGCTCATTTGAAATCTCTTGAATATTTAAACAGCAGCGAAGAAACAAACTTTTTTAATATTGGAACAAACAAAGGCTATTCAGTAAAAGAGGTATTTGCTGAGTGTGAAAAAGTTACTAATATAACTATAAACAGGAATAAAATTTCAAGAAGAGAAGGTGATCCGGCTGTATTGATTGCAGATTATACAAAGGCAAAGAAAGTTTTAGGCTGGCATCCTGATAAAACATTAAAAGATAGCATTTCGAGTGCTTATGAATGGGAAAAGATGCTAAATAATATGGTTGGCTAAATAATATTCGCAAAGCTCAAGAAGTATTGCTCAATTACATTCATAAGCATAGGTAAAATCCAAACCATAATAGCTGCTCCTAATACAGGTTTGAACAAGAAGCTTAATTGAAAAACGTTAACCTGAGGTGCTGTTCTTGAAATTACGCCTAGAATGATGTCTTGTGCCAGAGTAGCCAGTAAAATAGGAGAAGCAATTTGCAACCCCATATATAGAGTGTTTGAAGATAATTTTATGAGTAAATCCATGTTTGCTATTTTTATCAATGGAATACTTATTGCATACAATGGGAATATTTCAAAACTGCGCATTATGGCTTTAAAAAGCCAATATATTCCTCCGACGTTTATAAATATTAATATTCCCATAAGCGCTATAATATTAGATAATATTGATACCTGCCCTGAACTTGACGGGTCTAAGGTTGTCGCTGAGGTAAGACCCATTTGCATATTAATCATTTCAGCACCGCAATCTACTGCGATTACAATTAACCTTGCCATATAACCCATTATTGCGCCTACTACGAAATTTAATAAAACTGACAGTAAAAAAGAATCAGTATTTGCCATTACTTGTTCCGGAGATAATAATGGGACTATTAAGACCGTTATAAGTAAAGCAAATGATATTTTGACTATTCCAAAGATTTCTTTTCTGCTGAATATAGGCGCAAACCGAAAAAATCCCAATAATCGGCAAAAAATTAAGAATCCTGCCATAAAATAAGAATTTATTTGAGGAAAAAGTTTTATTAATTCTGAAATTATATTATCCATTAATGCTATTGCCCCATAATTCTTTTTGTTTCAACGAAATTTGTTTTTGGCATTGGTGTTTTTTGTGCCGGTAAATATTTTTCGCGTTTGTACTTATCTATATAAGGCAATTTACCGGGATGTTTCATAATATAATCAACTGAATCAACATTTTTAAATCTGTCGTTCATTTCTCTTGCAAATGGGGTCGTATATTGATGATAATTAGAATCAAGAACAAATTTTTCATTGTGAGGAACGGTATTGAAAGCAAGAACAACACCTTCTTGGAATAAATTAGTCAAAAGTTTAATAAACCCGACTCCGCCTATAATAATGACAAGAAAAACGCCCAAAATTTTAGGGGCTGCAGCAATTGTTTGTTCTTGGACCTGTGTTACGGCTTGCAAAATACCAACAACAAGACCTATACCCGCAGCACAAAGTACGCACGGCATAGATATTGCCAGCATTATTAAAAATCCTTTTGCCATATATTCAAGTAAAACTTCTAACATTTTTTATCCTTTTATTAAAATTTGTCGACAATTACAATATCGTCAGTTGTAACTCGATACTAATCCCTGTACAATGAGTGCCCATCCGTCAACGGCAATAAATATTAGCAGCTTAAACGGCATAGAAATAATCGTAGGGGATAACATAAACATACCTAAAGCCAGCAAAATATTTGCTACAACAAGGTCAAGAATTATGAACGGTACAAAGATTATGAAACTTATTTCAAATGAAGTTTTCAATTCACTGACTATATAAGCAGGAGCAACTTCCCATATTGATAAATCATCCGGAGATTTTGGACGTGTTTTGTGTGTCATATTTACAAAAAATTCTAAATCTCCTTCTCTTGTTTGTTTCAACATAAATTCTTTTAATGGTTTTGAGCCTTCATTTAATGCCAGAACCATATCGTGCTTTTGCTGATAAGGTACAGAACCCATATCATACATTTTTTGGAAGGTCGAACCCATTGTATAGAACGTTAAAATCATTGATAATCCGATAATAACAATGGCTGGAGGAACCTGCTGAGTGCCCATTGCGGTTTTTAACATTGAAAAAACTATTACAAATCTTAAAAAGCTTGTCATTGCACAAAACATAAATGGCAATAGTGAAAATACTGTCATTACTATTAATATTTGTATTATCGGATTTAATGTGCTTACTTGATCCATGTTTAGCCTTTTTATAATTCGTTTACTTTATGGAGAATCTCTTTAATTGTAGATAATCCATGATTCTTTACCGCTCCGACTTCAAGTGTAACATTTCGTCTACGATTTACTGTATAAGAATGTTGCCTGTTTCTTTCCGGTGCATTAGGATTTTTTTGGTTTATAACTTCGAAATGAACCGGTTTCTCAGTGTTTTTGGACAATTGCTTTTGTCCTGTGGATTTTGGGCTTGGAGATTGTGGTTTTGATGATTGTTTTGTAGCTTTTTTAGGAAATAAAATGTCAACATTCTCTTTATCAATTGCATTTTTTACTTTTTGTAAATCTATGACTCTGCTTTGTGGCACTTTTGTTTCTTTTATGATTTCAGATTTCTCGTTAAGGCCCTCATTTTGTCCTAATTTTGCTATCAAACTTGTTTTATCAACATCCGAAGCAATTAAAAATCTTTCATTCCCTGCTCTTACTATTAGCAGTGTTTTTCTCGGATTGATACTCATGGTTTCTTCAATAGAAAGCATTTTGGCTTTATTTTTTACTGAAGATACGTTCATAACTTTTTTGTATATGAGCATAGCCAATGCTATTAAACCTGACATTGCAAATATGTATACTATAAAACTAATCATATAATGTGGCATTTTAATTCCTCTTTATTAGTAATTACAAATTATCGTCTTCCAATTCAAAATCGCTGTAATCAAAATCTTCTTCTTCCTCTTCTTCTTCTTCTCCTCCTTGAGATCCGGATTCGTTTGTATAATTTTCTGTTTCATTCATCACTTCATTTGGAGCATTATTTTCATTGCTTTCATTATTTTCTCCTGCTTCACCTGCTGTGGATACATCGCCTTTTGCAATAATATTATTGATTTTTACTCCGTATCTGTCATTTACAATAACAAGCGTTCCACTTGCTATTGGTTTCCCTTCAACTTTTAGGGTTACATTGTTGTCATACAAAGAAGTTAAATCTACAACAAGGCCATCCTCTATATTTTTCAATTCTGCCAAAGTTATTTTTACTGCATCAAATTCGGCATTCATTTCAACTTCTATACTGTCCCATATATTGCGAGCAGCCATATCTTCTCCTTCCATATCATTATATTCAGGGATTAATAAATCCATATTCGGATTAAGATTTATATCCAAATGTTCTTCACCCATCTCTAATGTCATTTTATGTATATCACTGTTTTCAAAGACTACAACGTCATCTGTTTCAAGGCTTTTAATATCATATAGCGGGAATTTCATCGTTCCCATTATAATTTTTGCAAAAATTTCACTTTCAGGGAAATCTGTATTTTTAAAAGTTTTTCCGGATGACTCAATTTTTTCCGGAGATAATAATGCTAAAGGTAATGTTACAATAATTTTGCCTGCTTCTTTTGAATCCTGAGCAATATCTTTTAAAATAAATGTCATATTTACCATATCAAAATTATTACGTTTTAGAAGTTTTGGATCAGGTTCATTCATTTTAGGTTTTAGTGAATCAAACATAAAACTGTTAAACGCAGTGATAATTTTTGCTTCCAGTTCGGATATTTTGTTTATATTAAATTTATTTTTTGATTTACCTAAAGTTTTTTCCAAAATAATATCGATAGTTTTTTCGGTCAATCTGAAGAACATATCGTATTCATCATCAATTTTTATTTTGGTAACAAAACAAGATTCATTGTTCAAAAGGCAATTTATGTTTTTACTTAGTCCGACAAATTCTATTTTAAAATTTTTGGTAAAAAAGTTATCGCTTGCTTCTTGCAATACGGAAGAAAACGCATTTTGATACCAGTTGTATTCTCTAAACAACTCTTTTGTAGAAATGGATTCTTGTATATCGTTTGTGTTGATTACCATACTACCCTTTAAAACTTCACTTCTTCACCCTGTATCATGTATATATAATACATTTTGGCGAAAAGTCACATATCTCCATCAAAATTTTAGCAGATTATTTTAAAATAGGAAAATTCGTAATATATCGCAACTTTTTAAAACAAACTCAACTGCTTCTCAAAATGTTTTTTCAAAAATGACTGGCGGTGATATTTACAAAGTCCGTACTTATCAATTGCATCAAGGTGTTCTTTGGTTAAATACCCTGCATTATGAGCCCAACCGTATTGCGGAAATTCTTTATCAAGTTCTTCCATGTACCTGTCACGTGTGACTTTAGCCAGTATACTTGCAGCAGCAATTGATGCGGATTTTCCGTCACCTTTCACTATAAATTTTTGAGGATAATTATAGTTTTTAATAAATCTGTTTCCATCAATAATTGTTAAAAAATCTGTTAAATTTGCTTGTTTTATAACATTTTCGCAAGCCAATTTCATTGCTTTGAGAGAAGAATTGAGAATATTTATTTTTTCTATTTCTTCAACTTCAATACAAACAGTTGAATTAGCAGAGTTGTTTAGTATTATTTCATATAAATCTTCTCTTGCATTTTTAGATAATTTTTTTGAATCGTTTAGTTTCTCGAGTGCTCGTTTTAGTTCTGTTTTTATTTCAGGAAAATACACGCAAGATGCAAAAACTCCCCCTGCTGCCGGTCCTCTGCCTGCTTCATCTGTACCTATAACAATTCCAAGTTTTTTGTCAAAATCAAATAAATTATTCACTAAAAATAACCTTTATTGTAAATACTTACATTCTCCGACTCCGACTGCTTCTTGAACTCCAAAATCCGGATTATCATATTCTATTCGGGAAGAAATTGTAATTTTCATTTCTTTTCTGTCTATTTCTGCATGAGTGGATACAATCGAAAAATCGGTCATAGTTTGCTCATTATATATGATTTTGTCATTATCATAATATGCTAAACCGTTTATAAAATCTTTTTCAAGATAAATATTTTTGTATTCATCATCAAGTCTGTATGTTCTGTGATAACCTGTTACAGCTTTTTCGACATCGTTTTGGTATACTGTTTCAACAACTTCACAGCGCATAACCTTCATTTTGTAAACGCTTAAAGCAAATAAACTTAATAATACTTTTTTCATAACTGTATTTTACCATAAAAACAGGACAGACATTACAATCTGTCCTGTTTCATATTTATATTATTTTTACCAATTACTGTTGCCATAATCTGCTAACCATCTGTAATTTTCTGCCCAGGTTACACCATTATCACCGGTAACCAAAACTTTTGAATCTTCCGGAGAGTATTCTACAAGGACTTTTCAGATATCCGCCTTTTGAACAACCTTTTAAAGCATCTTCAATCATATTTAATGTATAGTATGAATCATTACTAAACCATACACCTGAATGTCGCATATCATTATCAATTTTTGCTTTGACTTCAGGAATTTCTGTAATACCATCTCTGTGGGCTTTCATAACCATATTATTTCTTTCAAGTTGAGCTAAAGCATCTTCTTGCCCTTTACCTGTTAATAAAAAGTCTGCCATACTTTTTCTTGAAGGGATTTTGTTTTTAATCATTTCATCAATAAGCTCAATCGCTTTATCAGGCATTATTGTATCGATTTCTTCTACGGATTTTACTTTTACAACTTGTTGATATTTTTCAAGTTGCGCTTTCATTTCTTTTACTTCTTTGTCTTTTAATGCAACTTCTTCATTTTTAGATTTGATTGTGTTTTGAAAACTTTCACGAACTTTTGCTTCTGCATCCCAAATAGCATCTCGTTTTTCGTTAGGAAATGCATTAATTTTTCTTTCTTGTTCATTGATTTTATTTGTTAAAGACATTTTGTCATTAAATAATTGTTTAACTTTGCCGATAAAAGATTCCATGATATCTTCTGCTTTATCGGTTTTTATACCGAAAGTTCCTTTCATTTCTTTTACGACTTCGGCCGGTTTAACAGTAGAACCGTTCAAAATTCGATTAACAAATTTGTCGCCTAAGTTTCCGGTAAATTGAACATTTTGTCTTTTTGCTTGTGTATAATTTGGGGTAATTGGTGAAATAGTATTCATATTAAGTCTCCTTAATTTTTCCCTTTTTAAAACTTGTGAAAATATTTTTTGCTTGTAAATAAATGTTTTTTACAAAATTTAACACTTTCTTTGCTGTCTAACTTGCAAAATAGTATTTTTAGGATAATATAGATAATGTTGAAGATTTAAAAGACTAGAAAAGGAATATAAATTATGGCAAAATGTTGTGAAATATGCGGTAAGGCTCCAAGAAAATCTGCTGACAGATCTTTCTCTATGAAACAGAATGTTCATACTCAAGAACCTAACTTGCAGACAGTAAAGGCTGTTGTAAACGGTGTTACAAAAAGAATCAGAGTATGTACTTCTTGTATCAGACGTGGAAAAGTTACTAAAGCATAATTAAATTTTAAAAATGAACAAAAGTACGGCACGAAATTCGTGCCGTACTTTTGTCATTATATGAAAATTACATCTTTAAAAGCACTTTTATGGTGTCTTTTTCTTTGTTCTTTTCAAATGCTTCTTTTGCATTGTCCATTGAATAAACTCCTGAAATCAGCGGTGAAAAATCAATTTTGTCCGATTCAAGCAGTCTCAAAGCAGGCGGAAACTGACCACAACGTGAGCCAAGCACTGTAATTTCATCAATAACTATCGGTGCAAGGTTCAGTTCTTTGCCTGTTGCTACCGTACTTTTTAACACAAGTATACCTCTTGGTTTTGTCAGTGACAGTGAGGTTTCAAATCCGTTTACGCTCCCTGTTGCTTCGACTACGACATCATAAATTTTTTCGATTTTAAAATCGTTTAGCAGAGCCGTTTTAACCCCTTGTGCTTTGGCTATATCTAGTTTATTTTGATGTTTCCCGACTAAAGTTACGTTAAGATTTTGCGCATTGAGTGCAAGGGCAGTTATTAATCCCAGTTTCCCGTCGCCCAGAACTACAACTTTGTCCATCGGTTTGATATGCAACTGCTCATTTATTTCAAGCGCAGCGGCAAGCGGTTCGACAAAGACAGCCTGAGTGTCAGGTACGTTTTTGGGAACTTCAAACAGAACTTCTACAGGCATGGTAAAATACTGTGCAAAAACTCCGTTTTTACGCCAAATACCAAGCGTGTGCCTGTTTGGACAGTGACGATAATTTTTTTGCGCACACCATTCGCAATTTGGGTCTTTGCAACCGTAACTGATTTCAGGAACAACTCTCTTGCCGATTAAGGATTTATCATCGGAATTAACATCTTCAACAATTCCGACTGCTTCGTGTCCTAAAATTCCTTCATAACCCATATAACCTTTGGTAATTTCGTAATCGGTGTTGCAAATTCCTGCCAAAGTAACACGCACAAGTGCTTCACCTTTTTGAGGAATCGGTTTTTCATAGTTATCAACAAGTTTCAGTTCTTTATCAAATACTAATGCTTTCATATGTTTACCTCTATTTTTCCAATAATTTTATATTTTTATCGAGTTCTGATAATATTTTTTCAGTTTCACCTTTATTTAAGAGTATATTTTGAACGGTGTTATTTACAAGATTATTTATTTCTTTTTGATTTTTCTGTGTTCTGAATACGGGCTGTAAGTGGTTTAACTGCCCTGCGCTTATTACTCTTGCCTTTGCCATAAGGTCGTTTTTATCATATTTTTTGTAAAAATCGTTTTCAAGCGTCTTTTTGTTGACTGCAAGAACATTTGTGAGTTTTGCAAGTTCAAGCTGGTTTTTATCGTTTGTTAGAAATAGCGCAAATTTCAAGGCTTCGTCTTTATGTTTTGCCCTTAAAGGAATTACAAAATTCATCAAAGAAAAATCATTTTGCCCTAAATCACCTTTAATTTGTTCTGCGACATCAGTTTTAGCGTAAGTTTGCGGGGCATTTTCTTTAATCATATTCAAAAAATTTGCGCCTGCACCGATTAGTGCAATATTTTCGGACATATATTTTTCTAACGCTTCTTGCAAAGTCATTGTGACCGTCTCTTTTGGGATTAAATCTTTTGAATATAAATTTTTAAACAAAGCAAATACATATTGTTTTTTATTTTTTGGATATTTATTCAAAATTTTTAGCATCGTATCGTTTTCTGTAATGTTTGGCAGGGTAATGTATGCGTTTTTTTTGCGAATATCTGGCGCAATATTTGCCATCTGTTCATAAGTTTTCGGAACTGATGAAAGCAAATCTTTGTTATAAATAGTTATTGCACTTGTTGCATACCACGGAATTGAAAACATTTTGCCGTCGGTTTCAAGTGCTTTTAGAATTTCTTCATTAAATTGGGTTAATTGTTTTTTTTGAATTTCTTGTAGCGCTCCTTTATGAGCAAGAGTTGCGCTGAAATCGGGGTTAAGATTAACCAAATCAGGCGGATTATCGCTCAAAACCGAAGCAAGTGTTCGCTTTTCACCTTCGCTGAACGGCACATCAACCCATTTGATTTTTATATTGGGATTTTCCTTTTCAAAGTCATTTATAACCCCGTTTATGTACGACGAAAAATCGCTCATCTGCAAAGTCCAAAATACCACTTCACTATCCGCGGATGGTTTTTTGCAGATAAAAAATATTGCAGAAGCAATTAAAATTGTTGTAAATATTAAAGTTAATATTTTTTTTATCATAACCTCTCATTCCGTCATTCAGAGGGGAAAATAGATTGCCATGTCGCTATGCTCTTAACAATGGCATGAAGCCATCTTTCATTTTGAATAATTGATTTTATATTTACCCCTGATATAATTATACTATGAACAATTTATTTACGGAACTTGAAAATCAAACAAGGCAAACACCTCTAGCAGAGGTGCTTCGTCCGAAGACTATTGAAGATTTTCTAGGCCAGAGCAATGTTATTTCACCCAAAAGTCCGCTTTTAAATTTGCTCAAAACAAACAGGCTCTTTTCACTTATTTTTTGGGGAACTCCCGGCTGCGGGAAAACTACCCTTGCAAGACTTATTGCCACAAAAACAAATGCAAATTTTATTGAAATTTCGGCGGTGACTTCCGGAGTAAAAGATATTAAAGATGCCGTTGAAAAGGCTAAAGAATGTTTGAGAGCAGGGCAGAAAACAATTTTGTTTATTGATGAAATTCACAGATATTCAAAGACTCAGCAGGATGCGCTCTTACCTCATTTGGAAAACGGAACGTTATTTTTAATTGGCTCTACTACCGAAAATCCCTCTTTCCAAGTTGTTCCGGCTCTGTTATCAAGAGTTCAGGTTATCAGGCTTAATTCTATTGATGATGAGAGTATGGCAAGTATTATTAAAAAAGGTTTTGGCTATCTTGCAAATACTTATTCTCAGATGGACTGCGAGAGCGGAGTTTTGGATTTTATAATTAATCTTGCAAGAGGAGATGCGAGATATGCCCTGAATATCGTTGAAAACGCTTATTTTGCAAGTGATTTAAAAGACGGGAAAAGGTTTTTGTCGGTTAAAACAATTGAAGAAATTTGCCAGCAAAGGAATACAAGATATTCGCAACAGGAGCATTATGACTGCGCTTCGGCGTTTCAAAAAAGTTTGAGAGGATCAGATCCTGATGCTGCAATTTATTATCTTGCTAAAATGATAACTGCAGGAGAAGATCCTCGTTTTATCGCTCGCCGTTTAATTACTTGCAGTGCTGAGGATGTCGGCAACGCAGATCCAAATGCTCTTAATGTTGCAATAAACGCTTATAAAGCGGTAGAATTACTGGGTTTACCTGAAGGTCGAATTCCGCTTGCGCAGGCCGTTATTTATGTTGCACGTGCCCCAAAATCAAACGAAACGATTATGGCAATAGACAGTGCTTTAGGCGATATTGCAAACGGCAAAGACTATCCTCCGCCGATGCACCTCAGAGATGCGCACTACAAAGATGCCTCAAAATACGGGTTTGGCCAGGGTTATGTCTATACGCACAGTGCACCTGACGTTGAACAGCAATTTTTACCTGACGAACTTATTGGTGTAAAATATACGAAAGATTTAACAAATAAATAGAAAGGACACAAACATGTTTAATTCTGTAAACGGAAATCCTTTTCAAAAAATTGAATCAGCGTTTTCTGCAGGGCAGGAAAGCAAGCAGCAGCAACAGCAAAAAGATGAAGAAGAAAGAAATTATCTTGAAGATGATGACCAAGATGAAGTTAGCATCAGTCAACGCCCTGAGTTAACTGAAGATGATATTATTTATTTGATGAATGAGTATATATCAAAACGTAAATCAGAGTATGAGGATAATCAAAAAATTCTTGATAAACTCGATAAATACAAAAGTAAGTTTGATGTAAAAAAGTTCATGAAAAATAATCCGCATCTCACTATATCTGATTTTAATATGATTATGTTCAATGAATTATCAGGAATTTTGAACTAAAAATTTATTTTCCGTATTCTTCGAGTTGGAACATTCTGAATTGAAGGGCGTGGCTCAAATGAATTGAAGTAATATTTTTGCTTTCGTCAATGTCTGCAATTGTGCGCGCAAGTTTTAGTATTCTGTCATAACGTCTGCCTGATAGTTGGTATTTAACAATAGCGGATTTTAATATTTCCTTTGATTGCTCATCAAGGATGCAATATTTTTTTATTAATTTTGGGGTTAATTCGGAATTTGTTAAAATCCCTTCGTTTTTATACCGTTCAAGTTGAATTTGTCTTGCTTTTATTACTCTTTTTCTAATATCTGCTGAACATTCTTTGGGTGGTTCGGCATTAAGAAGTTCTGCGGGTGTTAGTCTTGGAACATCAATTTGCAAATCAATTCTGTCTAATAACGGTCCGGAAAGTTTTGAAAGATATCTGCTTATTTGAAAATCTGTGCATGTGCATTGTTTTTCCTTGTCGCCCAAAAATCCGCATGGACAAGGGTTCATCGCACCCAAAAGAATAAATTTAGCAGGATATTTAACAGAATGTGATGCTCTTGAAATAATAATTTCACCATCTTCTAATGGCTGCCTTAAGACTTCTAATACTTGCCTTGGAAATTCAACCATTTCATCTAAAAACAATACTCCTCTATGTGCAAGGGTAATTTCACCGGGTTTTGGGTTACTTCCGCCGCCTATGATGCCGTTTGCTGAAGCTGTGTGATGTACTCCTCGGAACGGTCGTTTTACAACCAAAGGTTCATCCGGAGATAAAAGTCCGGATACGCTATAGATTTTAGTTAGTTCTAAGGCTTCTTCAAGTTCCAAAGGCGGAAGAATTGACGGGAAACATTTTGCCATCATTGTCTTACCTGAACCCGGAGAACCCGTCATTAGAACGTTATGACCTCCGGCTGCTGCAATTTCAAGCGCCTTTTTGGCCTTTTGCTGACCTTTTACGTCTTTAAAATCAAATATGTATTCTTCGTTTGATTTCTTTACTAAATAATCTTTAACATCTATTTTTGTAACAGATATCGGAGTGTCGGTAAAATGAGCAACAATTTCAGATAAATTTTGTGCTCCGTAAATGTTAACACCGTCTATGAGTGCTGCTTCTTTAGCATTTTCTTTAGGAACGATTATATTTTTAATTCCTTGTTCTTTCAAACCTAAAACAAGAGGGAGAACCCCTGTTACAGGTCGAACCAAACCGTCAAGCGCAAGTTCCCCTATAAATGCATAGTTTTCGACTTTTTCTGCGGTTAAAACTTCTTCTTCAATTAAAACTCCTATTGCTATGGGCAAATCAAAACTTGTTCCGTTCTTTTTAACATCGGCAGGTGCAAGATTCACCACAACTTTGTGTGCCGGAAAAGTGTAGCCTGAATTTTTTACTGCAGATTTTACTCTATCTCGGGCTTCATTAACCGCAGTATCAGGAAGTCCAACTATAGAAAATCCCGGTAGCGAATAGATAACATCTGTTTCTACCGAAACTTCGTACGCCTTTAACCCGATTACTGTTCCTGATTTAACTCTGTTTACCATAGGCATAGTATAGCATAAAACAGGATTCGTTGCCATTTGGAGTTTCTTGTAACAAATTGTAAATATAGTTTTTTATTTGGTCAATATTTTTGAAGTAAATTTTTTTATAAAAGTATAAAAAGGTGTTTACATTAGTAAAAAGTATGAAAGGGGTAATTATGGCAGTAGTCTCAAAAATTATTGGTGTTGCGTCAAATCAAGTTGCAAAGTTTACAGGCACGATGTTAAAATCTACTAGAACAACTCTTGGCGTACCATATACACATTATTTTAAAACCGGAACAAATGTATTAAAAGACGGCGGGATGAAATCTATTGTTCTTGGAAAAGGTAATAGACTCAGCCAATATGTAAAACAAATTGTTTCTTACCCGAAGGGTTTTTTGGGGGATAGTTCATCAAAAACTATTGTTTTATTTGGTGCAAATAATAAACCGTTTTTCGTAGGTACACCAAAAGAAGTTGGTGAATATTTGAAAGATTGGAAAGAATTTGTTGATGTATTAAAACAAAGTGCAAATTATTTTAAAATATAATATTTACAAATTATTTTAAGGTGCGAAATTTCGCACCTTATTTGTTTTTTATATCCGCTTATGTTAAACTCATACTATAAGAGAGGCGATTATGACTGAAGTTTCCAAATTACAAAATGATGTTCAATTTATATATAAACAAAACAAAAATACTCCGAGGATGGCACTGTGCTTGAATTTTTCAATAAATCAGCCGGAAGAAACAGCAGGGATTTATACTCTTATGGCAAGACTTTTGCTGCAAGGTACAAAAAAATATAATTCTGAGCAGTTGGCAAATGAATTTGAAAAATACGCAATAGATTTTTCAAGCGAGCTGTTTCCGAATTATTTGAGAATAAAATTTGTCTGTTTAAATGAAGATTTTTCAAAAGCGCTTGAATTGATGGATGATATTTTGAAAAATTCCACTTTTGAAGAATTTGAAAAAGAACGAACAAAACTAATCGGCGAAATATCTGCAGAGCTTGATTCGCCTCGTACAACTGCTATGGATGCATATTATCGCGAGATGTTTGAAAACCACTATTACGGAAATTCTTTGGTGCGTATTTTGGATAATATTGGCAAAGTTTCAAAAGGAGATGTAATTAATGCTTTCAAATACATACTAAACAACAGTAAAAAGAGTTTGGCGGTTGTTGGTACGATAGATAAAGCCCAAATTATAGACGAAATTAACTCAACCATAGGCAGATTGCCTATATCAACGGCCGGTAACTTTATGATACCAAAACCAAAACTTGAATCTGTTAAAACCGCTCAAACCATTCGTGCGGACTTAAATCAGGCGCATATTATTAAAGGCTGGTTGCTTCCAACGTATGGTGAAGCAGATTATCCTGCCATTGTGCTTTTGAATATAATTTTAGGTTCTTGTGGCTTGAGTTCAAGGCTTTTTTTGGAACTGCGTGATAAAAAAGGACTTGCTTATGTTGTTCGCAGTTCTTATGAAACCTATAAACTTGCAGGAAATTTTATGATATATATTGCAACTGCTCCAACAAATATTGACACTTGCCTGCAAGGATTTAATGAAGAAATACAAAAGATTAAATCCGCCCCTGTAACACAGGAAGAACTGGAAAACGCAAAAACAAATATTGTCGGTAAATACGAGTTTTTAGAAGAAACAAATATTCAACAGGCTTGTTCTTATGCAAAGTTTGATGTGTTAGGTTTAGGATATAATTACTCGGATAATATAAAGCAGCAGGTTCAATCCGTAAGTGCCAATGATATCCTCAAATGTGCTCAAAAATACTTTGCTGATGATAAATATGTCTTGTCAATAATTAAACCGGAATAAACAATTGTTAATTTTTGTAAATGTTATTTAATTTTTAATCAATTTACTATATTCACAAATCTTGTAATTTGTGTAAGACAAAATTAACAAAGAAAGAAGGTTTGTAATGTGCGTAAATGTATTATCTTCACAGGAAGAAATATTTAATAACGAAATTATTAATAAATACAATTCCGAATATCAAAAGAAAAGAATTGAATTATCAATAACAGAAATTATGGAGTTATTAGATACCGTATTCAAATTTTAAATATAAAATTTGCAGTAAGAATTATTTGCTTGAGTGAAATTTTTTTTGCAAATGAATTTATTTGGATTAAAATATTGATGTGTATTGAGTAAATACGAGTATTACATTGATTAGGCAGACATTGTCATGCCGCTAATAATTAAGGAGAAAGTTTTATGAAAAAGGTATTATTAAGTCTTTTTGTTGCAATAGCAGTTGCTATTCCATCTACTGCTGCAACAACTTACAATCCTGCATCTAAAGTACAGGAAGTCGGGGAAAAATTGCTTACCAAAAGCGGTATTCCTGCAACAAATGTTAAATTTATGGTTGTTTCGGATACTCCAAACAATTCTGAATTTATCTCAACAAAAATTGTCAATGTTTCAAGTGCGGAACTTGCTTTTGCCGGAAATGACAACGAAACAGCCGCAGTTGTTGCAAATCAATTAGGTCACATCATTTTTGGTCATGCTTCTAAAAATAAAGTTATGAATTTACTTCAATCCACAACAAACACAAATATTACAACATCTGCAACGGTTCAGACCTTTGCATCTAACTATCAGACTACAAAAGAAGATAAAGAAGCAGATTTGGTTGCGGTTAATTTGATGGTTACTGCAGGTTACAATCCGCTTGCTGCAATTGTTGTTTACACAAAACAAACAGGCACATATTGGGACACAATCATAGGTCGTCCTGCAAATGCTGAAAAAGCATTGAATATCTATGATTACATTGAATATGTATATCCTGAAAAATTGAAAGTCGGTTATGGCTGCAACGAATACAGAAACTTTTTAACCTATGCTCAAAGTGCAGTTGAAACAAGAAAAGCAAGCAAAAAACTTACAAAAGCGTATGAAAAATCATACAAAAAAGCACAAAAAACAACCGCTGATAAGATTGCAAAATTCAAAATCAGAGGTGGTATAAGCGGTTGGGATGCGGTTTACGGATTGTTAAACGCTCCGCAGTAATAGTTAACAACTTTGACAAACATATAAAAATCCCTCATTTGTATTAAATGAGGGATTTTTTTACTCAATTAAATCGTGACTAATCGAAAACATAACTAATGATTGCGGCTTCTCTTGCTTGTTTGATAGCTTTTGCAATCATTCTCTGATGTTTTGCACAGTTGCCTGTGATACGTCTTGGAATGATTTTTCCTGCTTCAGTTAAGTATCTTCTTAATTTTGAAGCGTCTTTGTAATCGATTGTTTCGATTTTGTCAGCACATAATGAACAATTCTTGTGCTTTTTCTTATCTTCTGTTTTTGCCATGTTTTTTATTTGCCTTTCTAGCCTTACTTCGTGGGGCTTTGCCCCAACCTACATTACTTATTTATTATATATTTGTTTTCCTGTCTGTGCAATCAAAGATTGCTTCGTTTCTTTCACTTCGTTTCAGTCACAACGGCGGTGGTATTATGTTTCGTGCTCTGCTCGTTTTGCCCGTCGGCAAACCGACACCGGCAATCTACATCGGCTCACACACTTAAAACGGTATTTCTCCATCATCCATCAAAACTTCAGTCTCCGAAGCGCTTGATGTTTCCATTTCTCCAAAACTCAGAATATCACCTTCTTCGTGGACTTCTGCAGAAGTAGAACTTCCGCCCATAAGTTCAATTGAAGATGCTTCTATTTCAAAAACTTTTTTTTCTGTTCCGTCATCGAGTTTGCTTACTCCTGTTTGGAGCCTGCCGCCGACTAAAACTTTTTGGTTTTTAGACAGTGTATCGATTATATCAGATAAAGCCTGACGTTTTGAAATTACTCTCACAAGTGTTTCTTCGCCGCCTTCGCCGATATTCATCACAAATGACGATACTGCGATATTGTTTTGAGTATATCCTGTTTTTGGTTCTCTGTATACTATGCCTGTTACGGCTGCCTTTGCTAAAGTCATAAATACTTCCTTTATCATATCGGCATAGTCCCAAGAGTTATTCTCTATTGCTCATAGCATTTACCAAGAGAATGTGGGCACAATGCCTAGCTACATACCGCAATTCTGAACTTGTTTCAGAATTTATTTTTGCTACACTCCAACTGTTTCCATAAACATTGTTCTTAAGATATTGTCATTTAATCTTAATTGTCTTTTGAATTCAGCTACTTTGTCTGCCGGCAATGATAAAACTGTTGTTGCAAAATATCCGTCTCTATAATTTTGGATATCATAAGCTAATTTTTTTCTGCCTGCTTTGTCTACTGAGTCAACGTTTCCGCCATATTCAGTGATAACGGAGTTGATTTTTTCAATAATTTTATCAACTTCTTCTGCGTCAAGATTTGGCTTGAATACGCACATTAATTCGTATTTTTTCATTGTGTACTTCTCCTTTTACTATTTATATTTTGTATGTGTCAATCTTATCATGAAAAAAAAATTATTTACAACATGAAATCTGCACGGAAGGTATATTCAGCAGGTCCGATTAAGAAAATATCGTGGTTCGTATCATTGTTAGAACCTTGCCATTCAATATTTACAGAGCCTCCGGGAAGATTTACCCTGACATTATTTTCTGTTAAGTTATTTAATACTGATGCAACAACACTTGCGCAAGCCCCTGTACCGCAAGCAAGTGTTATTCCGCATCCTCGTTCATATACTGCCATTTCTATTTCATCTTTTGAAATAATTTTTACAAATTCTACATTGGTTTTTTGCGGGAAATATGGGTGCTTTTCGAGCTCAGGGCCGTATTTTTTTGCCATCTCAAGTGGAATTTCATCGGTAAATATTACACAGTGTGGATTCCCCATGGATACAGGTGTAATTTTAAAATCTTTGATTTGTCTTTCTCCTTTAAATGGTATTTCCGACTCTTTGAGTATCGGTTTGCCCATATTAACTTTGATTAAACCGTTATCAAGAATTTCCGGTTTTTTTATTCCGGCAAGTGTTTTTACTGCAAATGATTTTTTATTAACAAGCCCCTTATCGTAAACATAGCGGGCAAAACATCTCATTCCGTTTCCGCACATTTGTGCAGTTGTTCCGTCAGAATTGTAATAACGCCATTCAATGTCGGCATCATCACCGTTATATGGTATAGGGATAATCAACCCATCTGCACCGATGCCAAAGTGTCTGTCACATAGCTTTTTTGACAAATCTTCAAGGTTCATTTCTGTTTTTACAAATTCATCGTAATTCATAAAAACAAAATCGTTTCCGCAGCCGTGCATTTTGGTTATTCTAATTTCATTCATAATTTACCTCTTTTTAGCAGCAATTATATCACGAATATGTTTTATTTATGCTATCATTATATTGATAGGGAATTTTAGAGTATGAAAAAAGAATGGGTTTTAAAAAGTAATGAGGAATTTAAGGGTTCTTTAATAGAAAAGCTTTTGTCCTCAAGAGGAATTACATCGCCTGCAGAGATTAAAAATTTTCTAAATCCCCTTGAAATGGAATTGACTTCACCATACGTTTTCAATGATATGAAAAAGACCGTAGAAAGGCTTTCAAACGCTATTGATAATAATGAGCCAATTTTAATTTATGGTGATTTTGATGCGGATGGAGTCACATCAACTTCAATTTTATATAAGACTTTTCAATTTTTGGGTGCAAATTTGAGTTATTTTATCCCTGACAGAGAAGTTCAAGGTCACGGTTTTGATACAAAAGCTCTTGTAAAAATTATGACGACCATAAAGCCAAAGGTAATAATTTCTGTTGATTGCGGGATATCAGATGTTGATGCGGTTAAATTTGTAAACAGTTTTAAAACGATTGACGTAATTATTACCGATCACCACGAAGCACCTGAAATATTACCTGATGCATATGCCATAATAAACCCAAAAGCGCCCAACGCATTAGATGAAAAATTAAGTGCCAAACAAATAGAATATTTGACCTATCTTGCCGGTTGCGGAGTTGCATTCAAAGTTGCACAGGCTCTTTTGGCTCATTACAACAAAGCAGCATTTGTTAATGAAATACTGCCGTTTGTGGCGGTTGGAACTGTTGCGGATATTGTCCCGCTTCTGGGCGAAAACAGATATTTTGTTACTAAAGGTTTGGATTTAATTTCGCAGGGGCGTCATGAAGGATTGAAATTGCTCTTAGAAAGTGCAAATTATGATATTTCAAAGGGTATAACATCCGAAAATATCGCATTTGGAATTGCTCCGCGAATAAACGCATCAGGCAGGCTTGATAGTGTTGACAACGCAGTAAAAGTTTTAATTTCAGATAATGTACAGGAAGTAAAAGTTGCAATTGAAACCTTGAATGAGTTGAATTCTGTTCGTCAAAGACTTTGTGACGATACATTTGAGCAGGCAGAGCAAATGTATTTGAAAGAAGGAACAAAAGAACCGGCGATAATTTTGTTTCACGAAGATTGGCACATCGGGATAATCGGAATTGTTGCGTCAAAATTTGTAGAAAAATACTATAAGCCGACATTTTTAATGACAAAAAAAGACGGGGTTTATCGTTGCTCGGCAAGAAGTATTGAGGGTGTGCCTTTATATGATGTAATAAGTGAAAACTCTGAATTTTTAGATGGTTTTGGCGGGCATAAACTTGCGGCCGGTTTAAGTTTTAGTGAAGAAAAATCATCATTTATCGATATTAAAAAAGCACTTAATGAAACAATTGCGCACTATGTTGCGGGGCAGGACTTAAAACCGTTTATAAATATAGATTTGAAACTGGAAGCGCCCGATATAACACTTGATTTTATTGAACATTTGTCTGAACTCGAGCCATTTGGAGCAAATAATCCGAGTCCGATTTTTGAAACGGATGATTTTGTGGTAACAGAAAAGCGGTTGATGGGCGAAAATGGAAAACATCTGCGACTTATGGTTTCAAAAGACGGTTATAATTTCCCTGCTATTTGGTGGAACAGGGGAGATGTGCCGTTGAATATCGGGGACAGGCTTGATTTGGCATTTCATCCGCAAAAGAATGAGTATAACGGAAATGTATTGATACAATTGATTGTTGATGATATTCATAGCGATAAGCTCGTTGATAGTGAGTCAGTAGAAGAAAAACTCAAGATTTATGATTATCGGCAAAAAACGGATTTTTTGAATAATGTGAATGATTATTTGAAAAATACTGCAACAAAAATCGGAGTCTTTGCTGAATGTAAATCGGTTTTGGACAGTATTAAACCATATCCTGCCATAAGTTCTCGTGTTTTTACTCGTGAAAATGTGCCGGAGTGTGATTTTGTAATGTTTTTTGATTATCCGGCAGATAGGGAAACTTTTGATTACATCTTAAATATGGCAAAGCCAAAAGGCTTGCATTTCATGAATTTTGAACCAAAGATTTATGATGAAGTTTCGTTATTAAATACTTTTAACGGGATGATAAAATTTGCGCTGAATAATAATGGTGGGAAAGTCGAATACGTTCGTTGTGCAAGCTTTTTAGGAAAATCTTTTGAGGTTGTGAATTCTTTACTTAATTTATTCGCACAATATGAGTGCGTGGAAATAACTCAAAAGTTTGATAATTATTGCGTAATTTCGGCTAAAAATATTGATAATGCTTCGAAAATATTGAGCAGTCCTGAGTATGACAGAATTTTTGAACTCGCGCAGGAATGTGACATTTTTCGTCAAAGCTTGCTTGAAGATGATTTAGAGCAAATTTTGAATTGTTAGAGAGGATTATTTATGAAAATATTAATTGTCGATGATGTCCCGGGGTGGATTAAGTTTCACCAAACCAATCTTGAATATCTTGGATTAAATAAGTCTCAAATAGATGTAGCCTTCAATGCGAATGAGGCGCTATCTAAAATTGAAATTTCGATAGATAATCCTTATGATGTTATTTTTACTGATTTACAAATGGAAAGTAATTATTTACCAAAACTTGCCGGAGAATGGCTCATTGAGCAAATCCATATGTTTGATGAGTATAAAAATACAAACATTGTTATAATATCCGCAACTCCGTCCATAGAGCAAATTGCTAAGAAATACGGGGTTAATTATCTCTCTAAGTTTACTGTCAGAAATTCTGATGCACAAATCTACAAACAATTTTTAAAATCGTTATAATTGAGATTTCCTCCAAGACCGTTTTGAGAAACATCTATTGAGTATGCACCACATTCAATGGCTGTAATTGTATTTTCGAGTGCTAAGCCCTTGCCGTTGTGGGAATGAAAGCTCACACGTTCAAAACCAATTGAATACAAATTGTCAAAATAATTCTTTATATCTTGAGGTTTTGCTCTGCTATATGTATCTGCAATATAAAGGCTTATAAGGATTTCCTTGCTGTTCCATTCCTCTAAAATTTTGTAATGAGAATTCTCAAGATTCGGGATTTCCATAAGTTGCAGAAAAATATTGTAGCCATTGTTTTTTAATTTTTCGCAGCAAATTATACTTTCTTTAATTTTATCGGGATGACAAGCAATACGTATAAAATCAATATTATCTTCTTTTGCAGATTTAAAATCATCAAGATCTATTCTTTTATAATCTGCCATTACGCCGATTTTTAAATTATTTTTATTAAATGTATATTTTTCTATAACATTTTTCGTGCAGTAAAAAAAATTACCTTTTCCTTCTTTATCGATTCGGTTGCGGTATCCTATTTCAAAATAGTCAAAATTTTCGCTTTTTGATTTTTGCAGCAAGTTATTCACAAATGTATCATCAAAAATCCAATTATTTTGATGCCCGCCATCTCTTAAAGTGCAATCCAGAATCTTTACCATATAAATATTCTAACATAAAGTGCCTTAGCGGGTGATTTATTTTTATGCTTATAAGTTTAATATCTATTATAAAAAAGGAGCTAAATATATGAATACAACTATCCGCAAATCAAAATTGGCACATATGAAAAGTTTTGATAATTTGTTTATTGAATTAACATCTGATTGCTGTAACCAAAAATGTACTCACTGTTACATTGATTTCCCTCAGTTTAAAAAAGGTGAAAATTTTATAGATATTGAAACCGTAGAAAATTCACTTAAAGATATTGGCTCTATGAGTTTAAAATGTATTTATTTGACCGGTGCTGAACCCATGACACATCATGATTTCAATTCTATTTTAAGATTGTGCCTAAAATATTCAAATGTTTGTATTTGTACAAACGGTTCTTTTATAAATGAAAAGAAAGCAAGATTTTTGAAAAAGGTCGAGGATGAATCCAAAAATGAAATAATATTCAGGATAAGTTTTGATCATTATGATGAAATTAAAAATGACGATTCTCGCTATAGAGGTGCGTACAGGCATGGAAGTTTTGCGATAAAGCATTTGGTTAAATACAATTTTACTCCGATAATATCCGTAACAAATTATTATAATGAAGATGAAAGAACTATATGTGAAAAATTTTTAGAAAAATTTTTTGATTACGGGATTGATAAATCGCATATAATAATAAATCCTTTCCATGACAATACTGTTAGAGAGGATGAATTTTCGGTCGAAAGTTGGGGAAGATTAGAATGTGAATATGGACGGATGTTGACTTCAAAGGGGGTGTACTCTTGCCCGTTTTTGGCAAATGATTATCGAGGTCGGTGCGGGTCTAATTTAAAAGATTTTTCAAAAATTGTTCCCTTAGAAACCGAATATTGCCAAACTTGCTGTAAATCTTTACACGAAATGTTTGGGATAAATTTTAGTAATTTTCGTTGATTACAATTCTTGAGAATATAGTTTAAGTTTGAAATTTATAAGTAAAATTTGTTTGTTTTTCTTGTATGGAACAATTTCAACTGACTGAATATCCAAAAAATGGTCATGCTTATAAAGTTCTTTTAAGAAGTTATTATAGCTTGTATAATCTGCAATCATTTCCATATTTAAGCGTGCTGATTTATATTTCCCTGCTGCACCTTTAATAAAAGCATCATCTTGAGGGTCGTATTCATATTTTATTGTACGAACTTTTATTTTATTTGCACGGATTAACTCAAGAATTTCTGTAAATTCGCCTGCTATAACAGCTTCAGTGTTCATCCCTGTTGCTGCCGGTTTGTAAAAAGGTTTACTTTTTGAAGCACTTTCTGCTAATTTTTGTGCTTCTTCCACTTCTTGTTTTTTTAATTTTTCTAATTGCTCTTTTTTCTCTGTTAATTCCTGCTGCTTGGTTGAAACAGTGTTTTTGTTGTTAACTACAGTCTGAACATTATTTAATAGTTTCATTCCAAAATAAACTGCGATTAATAATGTAACTATTACTATTGATATCGGTACTAAAAATTGTTTTAATTTTTCGTTATCCATATTTTATTAAATCCTTTTAATCTTAGTTGGTAGGTGTTGTATTTTGAGGTGGTGCAGCAGGTGGTGCAGCAGGTGTATTTGATGCTGCCGGAGAATTTGGTGCAGCTCCTCCATTTTGTTGATTATCAGGCTGCGCAGCTCCTCTTAATGCATTCATAAATGCTGATAATTGTCCCTCATCCATATTTGTAATTTCAAATACGTAAGGAGCGTTGTTAAAACCGGAGTTGTTTTCAATTACATCATCGAGCGAAGATGTTTTTAAATCCAGTTTACTTAGTCTTAACTTAGATTCAACGAGGGAATCTTTCAAATTTTGGAAAAATACGTAAACATCTTCAACTGTATTTGCGCAACCCTGAATATCAATATAGCCGTCATCTCCGGTCATAAAATAACTCAAATACAAGTTTTTGGGTACGGATTCTCCTAATGCTGCATATGCCATTATTTTTGTTCTATTGTTTTTCAGGACTCTTTCAATCTCTTGAAAAGGATCAAAACTTGCAGGTCCTTTGTTATTATATTTAGCAAGTTGAGCATTTATATTATTTAATTCAGAATCAAGTTCTTCAACTTGGCTTTGATATTTATTAACCAACATTGATGTAGATACTATTCCAAATATTAACGGGATACCCACAATAGCAAGAAAAATTAAACTATAGAGCATTGCTTTTGATTTTGTCAGAACTATAGTTTTATCTGCGCTGATTTGAATTTCCCATATATCATTTCTTGCAAATCCTTCTATTGCAAAAAGAAAATTTATTGTTATAGGGATTATTGCTGAATCCGGAAACATACCTAATAAATGGAATGAAACTTCAGGCTGTAATGCAGGAATTAATGCTTGAGTAATTCCTGAAAAGGGTTCTTTTCTAAATTTATTATCTTCAATTATAGTTACTTTTCCTTTAAATTGAAGTTTTTTAGATAATTCCTTTGCTGATACAAGATCTGTTTCGGATATTATTACCAAAGATTCCCCTAAGGTACTCATTAATGCGATTTGAGCCGCATTATTTATTGCGGAGTATATTTCTTCTCCTTCAAATGATTTTACCGGCAGTGGTTCTTCGTAATATTGCGAAATTTTCTTCCCTTTAAGAGTGAACAATTCAAAACCGCTGTTGTTAACAATCATTAAGTTCCAGTTAGCTTCGCTATTGTTCATCTCTTCTTCCGCAAAGCCGTATGTTGCAAGTGCTTTTAAATCGGAAATTAAAGAACAGGTTATTTCAACTAAGTTTGCGCCCATTTCTTTGAAAATTTCTCTGTAAGTATCCATAACATCTGCTTGAATAGCGGTGTAAAAGATACTTTTAGTGTCTGTTTCAAGTTCAGCAGGAGCATTAAACCAGAATGGAACAGGATCTTTTCTCTTAAATATATATGTCTGGTCAAGTTCACTCAAAACAATATTTTTCATGCTTTCTTCATCGGTTGTTAAAGGTATATTATCTTTGAACGAAAACCATATTGTCGGAACACTTAAATGAACGTTGCATTTTGCCGGTTGTAAGCCACATTCTTCAAACAATTTTTGAATTTTAACCTTTAAAATTTCATAATCCGCAACTTCTCTTAATGACTCATTGTATTCTATAGAGGCCAAAACGTAATGTTTAATGAGTTTAGTATGAAGATCTAAAACCCCAAGTTCCAAACGATTTGATGGAGATATCGCAATGTATACCTCTGTTGCGCCTCCCAAAATGCTATCCAAAAAATTTGACATATATAACCTTATATTTATTTACTATAATCCTATTTTTATTATACAATATATTTTATAAATAAAAAAATCTTAACATAAATTTACACCCTTGAAAGGATAATAATATCTATTTATGTCTAATATATTAGAAAAAATTAAAATATTAAAAAAGCAGAAAAATGCCATAATTCTTGCTCATTGTTATCAACCGGTTGAAATTGATAAGGTTGCGGATTATGTTGGAGATTCCCTATATTTGAGCCAAATAGCATCAAGAACGGATGCGGACATTATTGTTTTTGCAGGTGTCTATTTCATGGCGCAAACTGCAAAACTTTTATCTCCAAACAAAAAAGTTTTACTTCCGCAAATTGAGGCGGGCTGCAGGATGGCAGATATGCTCAGTCACAGGCAGTTAAAAGAATTTTTAGCGCAGCATCCATCGCTTCCGACTGTTTGTTATGTAAATTCAACGGCGGAAGTTAAAGCGGAATGTGATATTTGTTGTACAAGTTCAAATGCCGAAAAAATTGTAAAAAGCCTTGGGAAAAGTAAAATTTTATTTGTACCTGATACATATTTGGGTAAATGGGTTGAAAAACAGTTAGGAAATGTTGAAGTTATTACATACCCCGGATTTTGCCCTACCCATTTGCAAATAAGACCGCAAGATATTGAAAACGCAAGAAATAAATATCCGGAGGCACTGATTCTTGCTCATCCCGAGTGTCACATGTCAGTCAGTTCTATTGCTGATTATGTGGGTTCAACTGCAGGAATAATGAAATTTGTTGAAAAAAGTAAAGATAAAACATTTGTTATTGCAACAGAACAAGGTGTAACCGACAGATTAAAGCGAGATTATCCTAACAAAAACATTATACCTATAAAAAGTAATCTGATTTGTCCGAACATGAAAATGACATCATTAGAAGATATTCTGCATGTTTTAGAAACAGAAGAAAATGAAATTTTTGTTGATAAAGACATAGCGCAAAGGGCCGTCAGATGTCTTGATAGAATGCTTGAGGTTTCAAAATAATGGAAGATAATTTTGATATTATTTACGGTAAAAATTCTGTTCTTGAGGCCCTAAATGCGGGTAACAGAGAAATAAATAAAATTTTGATTTCAAAAAACATTCATACTGATGTTAAAATAGCAAAAATTAAAGAATTAGCGCAAAGCAGAGGAATAATTTTTCAATTTGTTGGGAAAGAAAAATTTCAACCGTATGAAGAATTTAATCATCAGGGAATAATTGCACAAATTTCACCCATAAAATATATGGAATTAGAAGAATTTATAAGCAGAATTAAGCAAAAAGCCGGATTTGGTTCACTTGTAATTTTGGATGGGGTAGAGGATTCTCACAATCTTGGAGCAATTATAAGGACTTGCGTTTGCGCCGGAGTTGATGGTATTATAATTCCTTCCCGCAGAAATGTATTAGTTAATTCAACCGTTGAAAAAATTAGTGCCGGAGCTATAAATTTTATCCCAATAATAAAAGTAAATAGCCTGATTAACGCAGTGCAAAGATTAAAAGAAAACAACTGGTGGGTAATTGCAACAGATGCAAGTGCAAAAGATAATTATTATGATATCAGATATGACGATATGAATTTTGCGATTATTATGGGCGCAGAGCACGCAGGAGTTTCTAAATCACTTTTAAAGGCTTCCGATTTTGTAGTAAAAATTCCAATGCAAAACAACTTTAATTCTCTTAACGTTTCGAATGCATTGAGTGCAGTGATTTTTGAGACTCTTAGACAAAAACTTAAGAAATAAAATTTATTTCGTGCTATTATTAAATTATAAGAGGATAAAAATGAGCGAAGAATTTGATAGTTTTGGCATAATTCCTGATGAAATATCCGACGAAAGTGTAGATTTTCATAAACTTCAATTAGAAACTCAGGATGAAGAACAGGACGGAGAAGATGTTTTAAAATCAGTAGAGGGACCTAAAGTTCAAGAGAGTTTAGGTTCTGTCAGTTCTGATGATAGTGTAAAAATTTATTTAAGACAGATTGGGAAAATTCCTCTTTTATCTACTGAGGAAGAGCTCGAGTTAGCTAAAAAAATACAAGAAAATAGTGACAGATTTGCAAAAGATTTGCTGGTTAATGCGAATTTAAGACTTGTTGTGAGTATAGCCAAAAAATATATTGGCAGAGGTTTATCTTTTCTTGATTTAATACAAGAAGGTAATGTTGGTTTAATCAAAGCCGCAGGTCGTTTTGATTACCGTAAAGGGTACAAATTTTCTACTTATGCAACTTGGTGGATTCAGCAATCAATAACAAGAGCAATCGCTGATAAAGCAAGAATTATTAGGCTGCCTATTCACATGATTGATTCAATAAGCAAAATTCGAAAGGCTACTCTTGATTTGACTTCTGAGCTTGGCAGAACTCCTACAAAGCAGGAAATCGCTTATCGTATGGGATTGTCAGTACAAAAATTAACCTCTATAATAAAATCTGCACAATCTACAATCAGTATGGATACTCCGGCGACCGGAGATGAAGAATCTTCTAAAATTGCTGATTTTATAGTCGATAACTCGACAATAACTCCCGATAGCAGGGTTTCGCAGGATAATTTGCTTGAAGATATAAGAACAATATTGAACCAGTTAAGCCAAAAAGAGCGTGATGTTTTGATATTGCGCTACGGACTTGACAGTAACGGTCATAAAAAAACTTTGGATGAAATAGGAACACAATACGGTGTTTCTCGCGAACGTATTCGTCAGATAGAAACAAGAGCAATATCAAAACTCAAAAAGCTCTGCAAAAATGAAAAACTTCGTGACGGTTTAGTCAATTATTTTGCGACATAATGTTGTTTTAATTTTATCTTGTGTTAGAATGAAATAAAGACTTGGGATATGAATTATTTCCCCACTCCCCATATTGATGCTTTATAGCATTTTCATCATTTTAAGGAAATCTTACATGCGTATAAACCCCATAAATTATTATCAAGACAATAGTATTCAACCAAATTTTAAAAGTTTGATTAAAGACAAAAGTGCTTTAAAAGTTATAAAAGAGATGTCTGATTCTGATGTTGCGGAATTTAATAAAATTGAAAAAATATTATCAAAAACTAAATTTTGGGATTTAAAAGTTTATGGTGTAAATAAATTTAAAAGTTTTAAATTTGAATTTATAAGTAAAAAAAATCAACATGGAATTATATCAGATAGAATTTATCCTTACAATAGAAATAAGGATTCAATCAATATTTATACAATAACCACGAGTTCGGATTATGGCTATAATGCAGAGAATATAGTTGAAACATTAAAATTCAGTTCTAAGAAAAAAGCCGAAGAATTATATAACATGCATTTGGAAGATGTAAAGGCTTCAGTGGAAAAACATTGGATTTTAACACCGCTTGAAAATTTAAAAAGCAGGTTATTACACCTTAATATGTTAGAAGAATCTTACAAATATATGAGAAAAAAAATACATAAAACAAAGGTCGTAAATACTTTATATAGTACAAAAAATACTATAGGTTGATTAATTTAGTAATATAAAGAAAGCGTGTGCGCTGTATAGCGCACACGCTTTCTTTACAATATTTATTTTTTTATTACATCATACCGCCCATTCCAGGCATACCTGCAGGCATAGCAGGAGCTGATGATTTTTCTTCCGGCAATTCAACAACGGCAGCTTCGGTTGTGAGTAACATTGATGCTACTGATGCTGCGTTAGTCAATGCTGAACGTGTAACTTTTGCAGGATCAACAATACCTGCTTGGAACATATCAACGTATTTGCTGTTTAGTGCATCATAACCGTATGCACCGTCTTTTTCAAGAACGCAATCAACAACAACGTCTGCTTTAGCACCTGCGTTGCGAGCAATTGCTCGTAAAGGTACGTCAAGTGCTGCTGTCAAAATCTTGTAACCGACTTTTTCATCGTCTGATTCAAATTCTATTGAGTCAAGATTTTTAGCAAGTTCTTGTTGAATTCTTAACAATGCAACTCCGCCTCCTGGTACAATACCTTCTTCATTTGCGGCTCTTGTTGCGTTTAGAGCATCTTCAATTCTGAGTTTTCTTTCTTTTAATTCAACTTCAGATGCGGCACCTACTTCTATTAATGCAACTCCGCCTGATAATTTTGCTGCACGTTCTTGTAATTTTTCTTTGTCATATTCAGAGTCAGAAGCTTCAATTTGTTTTTTGATAATTCTTATTCTGTCTTGTACTGCAGCTTTTGTTTCTTCTCCAACAACAATAGTTGTTTCGTCTTTTGTAACAGTAACTCTTTTTGCTTTCCCAAGCATTTGAGTTGTGACATTTTCCAATTTTATACCGAGTTCGTCTGTGAACATTTGGCCGCCTGTTAAGATTGCGATATCTTCAAGCATTGCTTTTCTTCTGTCCCCAAAACCGGGAGCCTTAACCGCAACAGCTCTTAGTACTTTTCTCATTGTATTTACAACTAATGTTGCAAGTGCTTCACCTTCAACATCTTCTGCGATTAATAATAAAGATTTTCCGTCACGCGCAACTTGTTCCAATAATGGAACTAAATCAGCAATTAAATTAATTTTTTTATTGCAGCAAAATACGTAAGCATCTTCCAAAACGGCTTCCATTCTTTCAGGATCTGTTACAAAATAAGGTGAAATATAACCTTTATCAAACTGCATACCTTCAACAACTTTCAAGTTTGTTCCGAAAGATTTGGATTCTTCTACTGTTATAACACCGTCATGACCGACTTTTTCCATTGCTTCTGCAATAAGTTCACCGATTTCTTTGCTGTTTCCGGCTGAAATTGATGCAACTTGTGCGATTTCTTCTTTTGTATTAACAGGTCTTGACATAGCCTTGATTTTTGCTGTTGCGTCTTCAACTGCTCTGTCTATACCTCGTTTCATAGACATCGGATTTGCGCCTGCCGTTAAGTTTCTCAAACCTTCTCTTACAATTGCTTGCGCTAAAACAGAAGCGGTTGTTGTACCGTCCCCTGCGACGTCATTTGTTTTTGAACTTACTTCTTTTAGCAGCTGTGCGCCTGAATTTTCCAATGCATCAGCAAGTTCAATTTCTTTTGCTATAGTAACACCGTCATTAACAATTTGAGGTGCACCGAATTTTTTTGTTAAAATAACATTTCTGCCTTTTGGTCCTAATGTAACTTTTACGGCATCCGCTACCGCATCAATTCCTTTAAGAAGCGATTTTCTTGCTTCTTCATCAAAAACGATTTTCTTTGCCATTTTTATATTTCTCCTTTTTACTTATATGTTGATAGAGCATTAAGGCAATAGGGCAACAAGTTCATTTATCCTTTTGGGCGATTAAATAATATTAATTTGTAATGGTCTTATTGCCTTATTCACTTATCGCCTTATTGCTTTTATTCTATTACTGCCAACGCATCAGATACAGAAAGAATTTTGTATTCTGTTCCGTCAACTTTTACATCTGTTCCTGCGTATTTTGCATACAAAATTTTATCACCGACTTTAACATCCATAGGCTGTCTTTCGCCTTTGTCATTTGGTTTGCCTAAACCTACAGCAACAATTTCACCCTTTTGAGGTTTTTCTTTTGCGCTGTCGGGAATGAAAATTCCGCCCGAAGTTTGTTCTGTATCTTCAATAACTTTAATAACAATTCTGTCGCCTAACGGTTTAATCATGATTTTTCTCCTTTCGTTGTCGGCATGGCAATACCGACCTACTATTTGCATACATATTACATTTATATAACAGTTTTGAAAAATAATTAAAATTTTTAAGGAAAAATTAATTATTCATTGTATAATTATTCCATGAATAAAAAACTATTTGTAATCTCAGGTTGTTCAGGTGTTGGTAAAGGCACCGTTATCGATGAATTTATGAAACGAAATTCCTCTGATTTCATTTTGTCCGTTTCCTGCACCACAAGGAATCCCCGCCCGAATGAAATAAACGGAGTGAATTATTTTTTCATATCCAAAGAAGAATTTGAACAAAATATAAAAGACGGGAAATTCCTTGAATATGCCTCTTTTGCAGGTAATTATTACGGTACGAAACAAAAATATGTTCAGCAGAAAATGGATGAAGGTTACAATGTTTTATTGGAAATTGATACGCAAGGTGCTTTGCAGGTCAAAGAAAAAATGCCCGAATCAATATTAATTTTTATAGCGCCGCCAAGTGTTGAAGAACTTGAACATCGTCTGCGGGGGCGTCATACGGAAGATGAAGAAACTATACAAAAACGTCTTGCACAGGTCAAAATTGAACTTGAACGTTCTCAAAAATATGATTATACGGTCATAAACGATAACATTGAACGCGCAGTTGAAGAAATAGAAAGTATTGTGAGGACAAATGTTACAAGGTAAACATATTTTACTCGGAATAACAGGCGGAATTGCAGCATACAAAATCTGCACCCTCATTCGTGATTTCAAAAAAGCGGGTGCAGATGTTCAGATTATTGCCACTCCGAATGCACTTAATTTTGTCACAAAACTTACCTTGCAAAATCTTTCGCAAAACGAAGTTTTTGTTGAAGAATTTAACGTAAAAGACTGGAAGCCCGAACATATATCGCTTTCTGATTGGGCAGATATTATGCTCATTGCCCCTGCAAGCGCTAATACTATAGGTAAGATTGCGCAAGGGATTGCAGATAATCTCTTAACTTCCGTTGCCTGTGCGTTTTCAAAAAAAATTATCCTTGCTCCTGCGATGAATGTTAATATGTGGAACAATGAAGCAGTGCAGCAAAATTTAAAAATTCTGCAAATGAGAGGGGTAGAATATTTACCCCCCGAGAGCGGTTTTTTGGCTTGCGGATACACAGGGAAAGGCAGGCTTTGTTCGCTTGATAAAATTTATAATGCAGTTGATGAAGCGTTGAATTATTCGCAAATGTATAAGGGTAAAAAGGTCGTAATTACAGCGGGCGGAACGATAGAAGAAATAGATCCGGTTCGTTATATTTCAAACTATTCATCCGGCAAAATGGGCTTGGCGCTTGCAAAAACGGCTAACGATATGGGCGCAGAGGTTGTATTTATTACCACAAAAGATTTTGACGTTCCGTTTAAAAAAGTTTTGGTTAAATCCGCTCTCGATATGCAAAATGCGGTGAATGAAGAATTCGACAGTGCTGATTATATCATTATGGCTGCTGCGGTGGCGGATTACAGAGTGAAAGAACGCTCCGAACAAAAAATAAAAAAAGGCGAACAGAATACGATTACGTTAGAACTTGTAAAGAATCCTGACATTTTATCGGAACTTTGCAAGCGTAAAACATCTGCCTCCCTTGAGGGTGAATTGTCCGAAGGGCAAAGGGCGGGGATTATAGTCGGTTTTTGTGCCGAAAGTGAAAATCTTATGGAAAATGCAAAAGCAAAAATTGAGAAAAAAGGTTGTGATTATTTAATCGCAAACGACATTTCGCGAAGCGATATCGGATTTAATTCCGATGAAAATGAGGTTACGATTTTAGATAATAACGGTGCAATTAAAAAAATCTCAAAAGCACCGAAAAATGTTATCGCAAGAAAGATTTTGGAATGTATAAATACGAAATAACAAAAAAAATAGAAAATTTTGCACCGCTTGAAACTCAGGAAGAATGGGACTGTTCAGGGTGGGCGGTAAATGTCGACGGATATGATGGAATCCGCAAAATGATGCTTTGTTTGACCGTAACAAATGACATCATAAGACAGGCAAAAGAACAAAATTGCGATATGCTGGTTTCGCATCATCCTTGTTTTTATGTACCGTTAGAATGGAGTTTTATAAACATTTACTGTGCCCACACAAACATGGACAAAGCTAAAGGCGGAACAACCGATACAATTATTGATAAACTCGGATTGTCAAAATATAAAATGAATATTGAACATGAATTTTTAAGGATAGTTGATTACAAAACAACAATAGAAAACTTTAGCAAATTATTGAAACAGATTTCGCCAAACGCAAGGCTTATTAACAACGACAAAGTAAAAGAGCTCAAGAAAATCGCATTTTGTGCGGGTTCGGGTAGTGAATTTATCAGCGATGCAAAAGAACTTGGCGCAGATTGTCTTGTAACAGGCGATTTGAAATTCCATACGGCGCTGGAAAGTCCGATTGTTGTCTATGATATTGGACATTTTGAAAGTGAAATTCTTATTTTGCCTGTGTTTGAAAAAATTATCGGTAGTGATGTAAAAATAGTTTATGCGGATGAACACAGTCCGTTTAGTTTGATATAATATTTGTATATGAACATTTTTGGAATTATAAAAGAGCTTTATACAGGAAAAGATAATTTGATCGCGCATCTTGGGATTTTTTCACTTGTCGGGATTATGTCGATTGCTCTCAATGAAGTTATTTCAGTGTTTACCGGCAACACTTTATATGCGGTTTTTACAGTTCCTTCTAATTGTGAAGTGGTAATTTTTTCAATGCTCGCTATTATGATTTTTATATTTTTTATAGGTTATATGTACAAATTTGTACATGATTCCTATGAAACAGAGTTTACTTCGTTATCATCAATTTCAATGAACTGTTTTACGTCTTTTATAAAAGTTTTTCCGGTAATGTTTGTGTGGGGACTATATTTAGGTTTAATGCTTTTTATCGGATTTGTTCTTTTCGGAACAAAAAATATAGAATTTTATGTTTACTTGGGATTTTTATTTATATTGTTGCCGTTTATAAGTATGGTTTTTGTAAAATTTGCTAAAGATTTTAAATATAGCAAAAATATATTTAATCCGTTAATTTTAGCGGAATTTATGAGAAAAACTTTTGTGCAAGTATTTTTGTTCTTATTACAATTTGTTGCTATAGGCATATTAGTGTCAATCATAAACGTATTTTTGCTAAGTATATCTATGGACGGGCATACAAGGACTGAGCAGCTAATTTTACTTTTATCAATAATTTGTGTAATTTCTTATGTTCAGCAGGTTTTAAACCTTGCTTATTACAAAGGCTTAACTGAAATAATAAAAAAGACCGGAGTATAAATTGTAAGATTTTCTTTTTATCTTTCGCATGAAATGAATAAATAATTAACAGTTATAAAAAAGCCACGACCGTTTGGTCGTGGCTTTTTTTATGATTATTTTTTTGCCGGAGAGGTATTTGCGTCTTTTTGCATTTGTTCCAATTGTTTTGTTAATTTATTGGTAATTTCATCCGGATTATACTGTTTGTCAATGTATTCAATTGTTGCTTTTTTCTTTGCTGCATTAACAATATCATCAATTGCTTTGATTTCTTTTTCATTTGTAAGACTTTCTTTTAAGTTATTCTTAACATTTTCGAATGATTCTGTACCTGCGGCTTTTCTGTCCGTAACCATAATGATATGGTAACCAAACTGTGTTTTTACAGGTCCGACAACGGTATTTGGTTTTGCAGAGAATGCCGCTTTTGAAAATTCAGGAACCATTACTTTTGCTTCAAAATATCCTAAATCTCCGCCCTTTTGTGCGCTCATTGTATCTTGAGAATATTTTTTCGCATATTCACTGAATTTTGAATTATCTGCTTGTAATTCTTTTGTAAGTTTTTTAGCAAGTTCTTCATGCTCTTTTATTTTTGCGTCAATTTTTTTCGATAAATCTTCGTCTTTAACTTCTTTCTTCCCGTTTGATGTAATTTCTTGCGCCAATTGCATCGGGTCAGTGAGTAAAAGAATGTGGTATGCTCTTACCTGTTCACCATGCTTGAATTTTTCTATATTTTTGTTATAAAAATCTTTAACTTCTTTGTCTGAAACTTTTACATTTTCTGAACTTTGAGCAAGTTTTTTCATCTTAACCTGAGTTTTTATATCAGATTTGAATTGGCTTATAGTAATGTTGTTTTGTTTTAAAACTTCGGATAAATTATCTTTTCCGCCTAATTTGTCTATAATTTCACTAATTGCTTCATCAACGTCTTTGTTGGAAACTTTTATACCTCGATTTTTAGCTTCCTGATTAAGAAGTTCTTCAATAATCAATTGAGTAACAACTGCACGTTCAGTCATCAGGTACAAAACTCCGTCTTTGTCTTTCTTAATATCTCCAAGACCCATTTTTGCGAATGGTGATGCGGAAATTTGTTTATCCATAAGTTTATCAAAATCATTTTGAGTTATTGTCGAATCATTAACCTTGATTATGGCTTGAGAATTTTTTAATCCGCAGCCTGTGAACAGCATTCCTGCAACAAGTAAAGTTGCTAAAAGTTTCGTTGATTTCATATATATCCCTCTTTCTTTTTTAATATTCATAACTAACCTTGCGTATATAATAAAACAAATCATTCAAAATGTTAAATATTTCATCAAAATTTACATAAGATGTATTTAAAATGAGTATGGATTTCCCCTCACTGCAAGTATTTGGAGCAATTGTAAATTTTATTTTGCGCAAAATGTTTGGAGGCAGAGTTTTTGAAATGATATTCCATTCCGGTTTTGAATACGGAGTGTAAATTCTTATACTATCCTGAACCTCTCTTATTGCGCTGATTTTGATTTCTGTTGCTCCAAGTCGTAATCTTATCAGTTTGATTAAGTTTTCAACGGATTCCGGTGGTTTTGAGAATCTGTCTTTCCATTCCTCAACTATATAATCAAGTTCCGTTACTGATTTTACATCCGCCAGACGTTTATATTCAATCATTTTTTGGTCTGCTGAGCCTACCCATTCGTCAGGGATATATGCCGTTACATTTATATCGACAATTGTCGGGGCTGTATGATCAATTTTCTCCCCTTGAAGTTCTTTTACGGCTTCTTCCAAAAGCTCACAATAAGTGTCAAACCCGACATTAACCATGTGCCCGTGCTGTTTTGTACCTAAAATGTTTCCGACACCACGGATTTCAACATCTCTCATCGCAATCTGATAACCGCTGCCGAGAGTGGTAAATTCTTTTATGGCTTTTAGGCGGTCTGTTGCATCTTTAGACAATTCTTTACTTCGTTTATAAAGACAATAACAATATGCCTGTCTTTCGCTTCGGCCGACTCTCCCTCTTAACTGATACAACTGTGCAAGTCCGAATTTATCTGCTCCGTGAATAATCATTGTATTTGCATTTGGAATATCTATGCCGTTTTCAATAATTGTAGTGGCAAGCAAAATATCATATTCATGGTTTGCAAAATCAACGATTACTTCTTCAAGTTCTTTTTCGTCCATCTGCCCATGCCCGACTGCTATTCGTGCATTAGGCACAATTCTTTGCAGTAAAGTTTTCATCTCCATAATAGTTTCAACTCTATTATAAAGATAAAAAACTTGTCCTTCTCTATCGATTTCGTGGTTAATTGCGTTGCGAACCATATTTTCATCCCAATTCCCGACAAAAGTTTTAATCGGAAGTCGGTTTTTGGGTGGAGTGTTAATCAGTGAAATATCTTTTATACCGGACAAAGACATATAAAGCGTTCTTGGGATAGGAGTTGCAGACATTGAAAGAATATCAATGTTTTCCCTTAATTGTTTTAACCTTTCTTTATGACGGACTCCGAAGCGATGCTCTTCATCAATGACTAAAAGTCCCAAATCTTTAAATACAATTCCGTCCTGCAAAAGTCTGTGGGTACCTATAACCACATCACATTCACCTGTTGTGAGGTGCTTAATCGTTTCCTTTTGCTCTTTAGGGGTACGAAATCTTGATAAGAGTTCGACTTTTACTCCGAACGGTCTAAAGCGTTCTTCCATTGTCTGGTAATGCTGTAACGCCAAAATTGTTGTTGGAACAATTACTGCTGCTTGTTTGCCTGAAGTTACGGCTTTAAAAATCCCGCGCATTGCAACTTCGGTTTTCCCGAACCCGACATCTCCGCAAATTAGTCTATCCATCGGCTGAGAAGATTCCATATCGGATTTAACTTCCGTTATTGCCCTTAATTGGTCAGGAGTTTCGGTGTATTCAAAAGCTTCTTCCATCTCGATTTGCCAATTTGTATCAGGTAAAAACTCAATACCCTGTTGCATTTTACGTCTTGCATAAAGACGTAATAAATCGTAAGCAACTGTTTCAACGGCCTTTTTGACTTTTGTCTTAGTATTTTCCCAGTCTCGACCACCCATTTTGGAGAGTTTCGGTTTTGCTGTACCGGAACCTCTGTAACGGCATAAAAGGTTGATTTGTTCTGCTGGAATGTGCAATTTATCTTTGTTTGCGTATTCGATAGTAAGATAATCCTTTAGCTGCCCGTCTATTTCCTGTTTTGAAAGTCCTTTGTAAATTCCCAAACCATGAATTGTATGAACAACAAATTCTCCGATTTTAATATCGTTGATATTTTCAATAAATTCCGGTTTTTCTTTGTAATAAGATTTTTTGGTCGAGGTAATTTCTTTGGGGCGCTTATTGAACATCTCCCTGTCAGTGATTATTATCGTTTTGAAATCCTCTAATATACACCCTCCGCAAACTGTTGCGCTTTGAAAATCAACATCAAAAATTTCACGTTCGGCGAGAATTTCTCTTACTCGTTCAGGGTAATCTGTTGCAATGGTAATTTTATAACTATTGTGTTCTGTTATATAGTTTGAAATATCATCAAGATTTGCTTCAAAATTACGCAAAGGCTGAGAATTGAACTCTATTAAATCAAACATGCTTCCGTCAATAAAGTTATTGAATCCTATTTTTTGGAAGTACGATGTTTCTCTCAAAAATTCTTCATAAGTGAAATGGTTATTCAGTCTATTACTCTTAACCGAATTTGTAGGATTCTTAAATTTGTTCACAACGGCTCCATCTTCTGTTGAGATAGGGGTTGAATTATAATATTTTGACAAATCCTCTTTGCGTTTTTCACATTCATCATCTAATAATTCGTATTTTGAATAGATTTCCGTTGTTTCGTCAAAAACAAGCGTATAATCTTTGAAATAATCTAAAATTCCGGTGAGTTGATTATTAAAATATCCCTGATAAACTTCTATCCCCTCAAAGTAATTTTCTTCCGGCACATCATCATCAAGTTCACCCTGCAAAGTTCTTACAAGTTCTTCTTGACCTGCGGTTATGAATTTATATACGGGATAAATTGTTGTTTCTTTTGCTTTGTCAACTGATTTTTGGGTTTCGTTATCAAAATAACGGATATCGACAACTTCATCTCCCCAGAGTTCAATTCGGACAGGATGAGCGTTCAGTGAGAAAACATCCGCAATGTCGCCTCGGATACTGAATTCCGATATGTCGCTTACCATTGTGACTTTTTTGTATCCCAAATTTACCAGTTGCTTTGAAAATTTGCCCAAATCAAGGGTGTCACCGATTTTAATTTTCAGACAATTTTTTTTGAAAAAATCAGCGTTGGGAAATTTCTCAAGCAGAGATTTTACCGGACAAATCACAATATCAGGCTTTTTTATCAGAATTTCAACTTGACGTGCATAATCATACAAATTCGGACTGACCGTTTCGTACATAGAAACATCCTGAAACGGCATAATTTCAGCATCAAGGTCAAAAATGGTTTTCAAATCGCTTTGATACTTGAGGGCATTTTGCTCGGTTGAAGTGACCATCAGAACTTTTTTCTTTGCGTAAGTTTTAATTTTGGATAATAAAAACAGTCGCAAAAAAGTTGTCAAACCGGTTACGGCAAAGGACTCTCCCTCTTTTAACCTTGCCCTGAACCGCTCATAAGGATAGGGTATATCATTTTCGTTGATGTTGAACATAAATGTATTATAGCAAGAATCCGAGAAAAAAAATAAAAGGCATCCTATTGGTAGTAGGAAACCTTTTATTGCTGATTTCTTCATTATTGTAGGGGCTGCATTGAGGGTATCTCTGCCTCCCTACTCTTACTATAAATAATTTTTCTATTTTACAACCCTGTTTGTTAATTTTTGTAACAATAAGTCAATTTTTGATATGAAAAAGACTTTATAAATACATAGGTAAAAAGTTGAAAGGATAGGTTATTATGTCAGGTATGTTGATTAAATTTCTTGATGGGTTGGCAGGAAAATACGGAAGAAGAATGCCACAAGTTGCACAAGAATTGTTTAGCGAAGGAAGAATATTGACTAGATATGGCGGAGAAACTTCTAAAGGTATGAAGTGGGTAAAATATTATGATCAAGAAACGGAAAGGCTTGTTGCTTATGAACAATCATATAATGGTAAAGCAAAAATGGTTGTATATGATGTACTTGATAATCCTATTACTAAAGTTAAACTCCCTAAAAATGGCAAAGTTGATATAGGTCAAATTTCAAGAAAATTGCCGTATGAAAAATATTGTTTATATGATTATTTGCACGGATTAACAGAGAATATTAGACAACGTTTCGGCAGTATTAACAAAGAAATGTGCACGGGACATTCATTGTTATTCTAAAATAAATAACTTGTAGGCTGGGTAAACCCAACTTTCATATTCCTCCCCAAAGGGGGAGGTTTGGAGGGGTACAATTTTCATGATATAACTGACTTATGGATGAAATACACATAAAAGCAAGACAATTACGCAACAATATGACTCCACAAGAAAAGAAACTGTGGTATTATCTGCGAAATAATCAAATAAATAATTGCCGTTTCAGACGCCAATATCCTATTGGAAATTTTATTGTTGATTTTGTCTGCCGTTCAAAAAATTTGATTATAGAGATTGATGGCGGACAACATAATGAACAACAAAATATAAATTATGACAATGAAAGAACAAAATATTTAAAATCAAGAAGTTTTAATGTAATAAGATTTTGGAATTGTGATATTGATGAAAATATTGAGGAAGTTGTTAACAAAATTATTGAATATCTCAAATAGATATTTCCCCTCCTAACCTCCCCCATCGGGGAGGAAATATTTAAATATTATTTCCATGCCTACTACCTTTGGCAGAAACGTGACATTTAGTCACCTTTCTCTCGGCAGAGTCCAATCGGGTAGGAACAATTAATTATCAATATAGGTTTGCCATATCAGCCGATTTAAAAACTTAAAATTTCATTTTATTTTTTAACTGATATGAAAGGAGAAAATAAAATGAATTTTAATGCACTAAAAGAAAAAGGCTTACCGTTAGAAAAACAGGTGCGTACATGGCATGATATTGCGCACAGAAAATACAATAAAAATGAAATTAATTGTTACAGCCGTACTCGTCAGATTTTGATGAACGGAATCGAAGTTGAAGCGTGGAACTTTAAACATAATTTTGCAAGAGTTTGTCAGGATGAAGATACACTAGAATTTCTTGCACAAACAAAGCGTATCGAAGATGCACAACAAACTACAATAAACTGGCTTGCGCCATGTGATCAGTCGGTTTTGGAAACGACACTGGGTTATGAGCAGGTAGCAGTTGATTTAACCGCTTGGATGGCGCAGAATGAACCCGACCCTTATGTTAAAGAAACATTTGATTTCGGTTTGTTGGAAGATTTTGACCATTTATACAGATATTCACAGTGGGCATACATGATTCATGGAATTACTCCGAATGCTGTTGTACAGGGTCAGACTGATGTAATCTTAGGGCGCCCAACCCAAAACCATCACAACTGCAATATTGTAAGGCTTCGTAAACACTATGATAAAGCAACCGCTTCCCCGCAAACAAAAGTTAATATTCTGACTCTTGTTGCAGGGGAACAACAAACCCACAACTACTATGGCGAACATGGATTTGCATACGGCAGCGAACTGTTGAGAGAAACTTATGCGGAAATCAAAGATGTCGAAGAAGAACATGTTACTATGTATGAATCTTTAATCGACCCGTCTGAATCTTTCTACGAAAAATTACTGCTCCACGAATTTACTGAAGTCTGCACTTACCACAACTGTATGACTGATGAAAAGGATGAAATGCTGATGCCGATTTGGGAAGAATTTTTGGCAATAGAACTTGACCACCTGCAGACTGCAGCAAAACTGTTCAAAAAATATGAAAAACGTGATCCCGAAGAAGTTATAGGCGAAGATATTGTTCATCCTTGTCATTTCACGACACAAAAAGATTATGTTACAAAAGTTCTCCATTCCGAGATTGATAAACGCTTAGGCTCAAACAAAGATTATCAATTTACAAAAGATATTCCTGATGATTGGGCAAGTTACGGAGTTCAGGAAAAAGCAGGGAAAGACGGTTCGCCATCAGAAGTTACAATCAGAGTTATTGCAGAACAAAAAAATCGCGACCTTGTCTGTTCTGATGAAAAATTAAAATCAGATTTGCCAAAACTTGCTAAAAAGGCTATGCAGAAGAAAGGAATGACATGCGACACCGTAACACCGGAGGAATACGAAAAAATGTCTAAAGAAGAATTTGAATTATAAAAATAAAAAAGATGACTTAATAAGTCATCTTTTTTGATTTTAAAATATGTTTAAAAATGATAACTTATTGTTATCAAATATTGAACTTCGATACTTTTAATGTTAAACTGATTTTAATTGGAGATATGTGAAAGTGCAAAGGAATTTTTTAGATAAATTTTTAGAAAAAATATCAAATTTCCCCTGCTGGATAAAAGAAATTATTTATTTAAGGCTTCAAAAAGATATTCACCCTGAAGGGGAACTTGCGTATACTTTTGCAACTTTTAAACCGATTTTATCCGATAAGGGCAGATGTGAATTGACTAATCGGCAATCAGGTTTTGATTTGAATATTTATAATATATTTGATTACTGTGATAAGGGTGCAACTATTTCTGATATCACATTGAACACCTATCTTTCGATGGAAGAAGTTGCAAATTATTTTTTGTTTGCAGTAGATGAAGGTTATATACAAATTCCTGATAATTCTCAAATATTGAATATTGCAGGATTTCTTGCAGGGAAGTACAGAACCGGAGAATATTTTGTCCAAGATGGTATAATCTCTGAAAAACAGCTTGATGATGCTGTTTTAAATTATGAGCATAGGGCAAAACAAAATAATAAAAAATTTGGTCAATCTTTAATAGAAATGGGTTTAATTTCGCAAAAACAATTAAATATTATCCTTTCAATAAAAGAAGAAGCAAAAAAACGTTTTATACTTGATCACAATGAGCTTCCAAAAATATCTGAAGCAGACGATTATGAAGTTCAAATAAATAATTTAAAGCAAGAGAATCAAAAATTAAAAGAACAAATAAAAGAATTATTGTCAGGCGGTAAAAAAAATGGATAATGCAGGGACTCAACCTGAAAAGCTGGTATCATTTATTCGTGATGGACTTGTAGAAACAGAGCATTACGGGTACGTCGTAAGATGCTCAAGAAATCATGTTGCTGAAAAAATAGGGGATGATAAAAATTATCCGTTTTATTTGCGCTCATGTGCAAAACCTTTGCAGGCTTCTTTAATCGTAGATTACGGATTGGATAAGGCTTACGATCTGACCTCTTCCGAAATAGCAATTTGTTGCGCTTCTCATTCGGGAGAATCTGTTCACATTGGTATTTTACAGAAGCTCATGGATAAGTTTGAATTATTTGAATCCGATTTAAAATGCGGAGTTATGGAGCCCTTGTCCTCACGTGCGCAAAGAAAATTAATTTTAAATAATGAAAAACCTTCAGTCTTGCATAACAATTGCTCAGGTAAGCATATAATGATGCTTGGTTTATGCAGATTAAACGGTTGGGATAGTGAAAATTATGATGATTTAAACCATCCTTTGCAGCTCGAAATAAAAAAGCGAGTTTATGAATTATGCGGAGTAAAGCAACGATATCCTATAACAAAAGACGGATGCGGAGTCCCGATATGTTCTATGCCGTTAGCTAATATGGTTCAAGGTTATCTCAATTTGTTTTGTAATCCAAAATATGCGGTTATAAAAGATGCCTTTATAAATAATCCGTATGTAATAGGCGGTGAAAATCGTACGGATACTAAAATTCTTGAAAATAGTTCTAATCTGATAGCAAAGGTTGGAGCCGGAGGACTTTGTATTGTTGTTAATACCGAGATTGAAGAAGGTTTTGTTGTAAAAATTTGCGATGCCAATATGCAGGCGCGTGAAATTGCAACGATTGATTTAATTAATAATTTGCACTGGGCTAATATAGAGGTTTCTCATGATATAAATATAAATAACGGAACAAAAGTTGGAAGTATCGTGAGTATGGTTTAGATTATGAAAGATGTACAAAATACACAAGATAACAGAAATGTAGATATCCAAAAGGTTGGCATCACTGATATTGATGTTCCTTTAATTATTCAGAGGAAAAATAATACGGATCAGGTTGTATCAGGAGTCGCCAGGGCTGCAGTTTCGCTTCCTCGAAATTACAAGGGAACTCATATGAGCCGATTTGTTGAAGTCTTAAATGAGTGGCGCTCAAAAAATATGCTTGGAGTCGATATTAAAGGCTGTCTTGAAAAAATTATCAAAAAGCTTCATGCGCAAAGTGGTGAATTGAAATTTAAATTTAAGTATTTTATAAATAAAAAAGCGCCAATTTCGAGGCTTGCGGCCCCAATGAGTTATGAATGTTCATTTCAGGGAATAATTAATGAAAATAAAAATTACAAATTTATTTTGGGTGTAAAGGTTCCTGTTACGACACTTTGTCCATGTTCAAAAGAGATATCTGATTATGGTGCGCATAATCAAAGAGCCGTTATAAGCGTCAAAGTCTCATATGATGAATCGGAACACATTTGGCTTGAGGATTTAATTGAACTTGTTGAATCTTGTGCATCTTGTCCGTTGTATTCACTTCTAAAACGTCAAGATGAAAAATATGTAACCGAAAAGGCTTGGGAAAATCCAAAATTTGTTGAGGATGTTTTAAGAGATGTTGTAGTAAAATTGCGTAAACATCCGGTAGTTAAAGAATTTGAAGTGGATTGCGAAGCATTTGAAAGTATTCACAATCACAGTGCTTGGGCTTATCAAAAAGAAGTAAAATAATAATATTAAATCGTTTATTGTATTGTAAATAAATGTTACAATTGTTCTATTTTTTTTAAAGATTTACTATAAACGCTCCGATTAAAAATATGTAGAGTTTAATACATATTTTAAGGAGTGTAGAAATGTCTGAGAAAAAAATTATGAATGTGGAAGATTTAATGATTGATTACGCTGAGATGACCAGCTTCGATTTTGGTACTTTATCAAATGAAGAAATGGAAACTCTTAACAGGATTACTAATACTGAGTATATGAAAAAGCCTATTCCGTTCAAATACGGCAACTTTAAAATGGCAGATTTCTTTCATGAACTTTTGTCAGATAAAGGTTAATAGCTGCAAGATTTTGGAGATATGTGTGATGAACGAAGAAAGATGGTTATTTGAAAAAGGATGCTTTTTAGGTTGCTGGAATGATGATATTGTTCCGCAAAAGAAAGAAACTCCTATTGAATCGATATCCAAATTGCAAGATAAGGATTTAAACACTTTACTTGCGGAATTAGAAGATATCAAACAACACATTGAGGATGTTCGTCAAAGACAATGGCATCTGGCAAGGCTGATTGAATTTCATAACAATGGTCTTGCCGCAGAATAACGACTACCAGACAAAATCTACAAATTAATAGGGCATAAACAAGATGTTTATGCCCTTTTTTTTATAAATCTATGGGTATTACAACCCAAAAATTCTTTTTAGTAGTATGATCTCCAACCTTTTCCGCCGGCATTCCAGTACGAATTACCTTGACTTCTCTGTTTAGTTCTTATTCTAACACGAGGTTGTCTTTGTACAGGAACCGGTTCACCTTTTGCTGCTGCATTTTGCGGAACCATATTAGGATCTGTTTCTATTTGACTTACAGGAACATATGTTGCTTCGTAAATACCGTTATTTACGCCTGAAGCATTTGTTGCTGCTGTATTAGATGCAGATGTTGCATATTCAGATGCTTCACTTGAAATTGCAGATGATGATCCTGAAGGGGATACAGACAAAACTGTCTTCAATGGCAATAAATTCTCGCCCATTGCGAATGATGGCGCTAAAATCATAACTGCCAATGCTAATAATGCTGTTTTTTTCATTTCTTACTCCTGTTATTCATTTTATATTACGTTTCTTATTATAATTATATTATACCATAAATCCAAACAAAAATAAATTTGCCATAATTTTGTAAACTTTATTAAATATTTACATCAATAATGGCTCCTAACTCAGAAGATATTTTGCGAATTTGTTCCAATTTTTCATTTTTAGAGGAAAAATTCTTTAATTTATTTACAATATTTGCAAATTCGGGGTTATTTGCCTGAACTTGCTTTGCAATATTAACCGCACGTTTATAATAACTGATATGCCCCGGGAATTTATTGCTTGAAGCCAAATAAATCGCTTTTGCAGCATCAAAATCCCATATTTCCAGAGCCATTTTTAAAAGAGGTTCTGTTGGGAATTTTTGTCCGAAATTTACATTGTTATAATCAGTATTAATCTTCATATTGATATAAAGTTCTGACAAAATCTTTTTTGCTAAACAAATATTTACTTCAGTTCAACTTTTGTACCTTCAGGAGTATCCTTTAATACAATTCCGATATTATCAAGCGAAACTCTAATCTTGTCTGCGACATCCCAGTTTTTTTCTGCTCTTGCTTTTTTGCGCAAGTCAAGAATTTCATCGATTGAGGTAAAAGTTTGCCCCAGAGCGTGCGATACTTCAGTTATGGCTTTAGATAAATCCTCGTGGCTCAATCCTGCTTTTTCAAAAGTAAAACCAAGCGTAGTGCCGAGCTTATAAAGAATTGTGTAAGCATCTTTTTCATCTTTATTTGCACGTGTAGTCAAGTCAAACAATACGGCAAGAGCTTTAGATGTGTTTAAATCTTCATCCATAGCTTCGCAAAACGCTTTATACTCAGGTGTCTGCGTAATATCCAAATTTTCATTAATCGGTGTCTGTTTCGCGTTTGTCAAACGTTTTGCACCAGCTTGAGCGGATGATAATGCATCATCAGAAAACTCAACAGGCATGCGGTAATGATTTGTCAAAATAAACAGTCGTAAAGTGTTTGCGTCGTAATTTTTTAGCATATCGTCAATGGTTAAGAAATTACCCAAAGATTTTGACATTTTTTCTTTATTAATTGTTACAAATCCGTTGTGAAGCCAGTAATTGACAAATTTGCAGCCGTTAGCACATTCTGATTGTGCGATTTCGTTTTCGTGATGCGGGAAAATCAAATCAGCGCCCCCTGCGTGGATATCAATGGTGTTGCCCAAATGCTTGCGGTTCATAGCAGAACATTCAATGTGCCACCCCGGACGCCCTACACCCCACGGCGAATTATATCCAAATTTCTCGTCTTTTTTCCAGAGAGCAAAATCAAGCGGATCTTCTTTTTGTTCCCCGACAGCGATTCTTGCTCCGCTTTCAAGCTGGTCAATCGGCTGACCTGAAAGTTTTCCGTATCCGCCGAACTTTTTAACCCTGAAATAAACATCGCCATTTGATTCGTAAGCGTAGCCTTTTTCAATCAAATCTTTTACCATCTTAATTATTTCGCCCAATGTTTTTGTTGCAAACGGTTCAATATCAGGAGGTAAATTATTGAGTTTTTGCATAGAGTTTGTAAACTGTTTATACCAATACTGTGAAATTTCTTCAGGTGTTTTATTTTCTTTTTCTGCTTTTTTTAAGATTTTATCGTCGACGTCGGTGACGTTTCTGCAATATGTAACATCATACCCTCTGAATTTGAGATAACGGTATAAAACATCCCACGTGATGTAGCATCTTGCGTGTCCGAGGTGCGCATAATCATACACTGTTGGTCCGCAAACATACATTTTGACTTTATTTTCTTCGATTGGTTTAAATTCTTCTAATTTTCCTGAATATGTGTTAAATAATTGCATTTTTACTCCTTTATCAAAATACTCCTTTATGTTATCACAAATAAATGTAAATAATTGTTAACAAATTTAAACCTTTGTGCAATTTTAAATATCAAAAATACTTAATAAGTATATACGAAGTGTATGCAAAAAAGAGGAGTATAAACATGGGTATAGAAGCTGTAAATGGAGTAAGCAAAGCAACCAGAGCTGAAAATTCCAGAAATGTTAATCAAACCGGAAATCAAAGTAGCGGACCGATTAGACGGCAAAAAACTGAAGAGTATATAGAAACCGAATCTTATTTGCGTAATTGCCAAGAAAGATGGCGTGGTTTCGTCGGGAATTTTGGTCCGGATGCTACGCCGGAAGAAAAGGCTAAATATGAAGAATGGGAAAAAATGAACTACGTTATTAATAATGTAGATTTTGAAATTTTTGATGATGGTTCTGCCAAATTTACTTTTAAGAAAAATGTTAATGTTGAAGATTTTAAAAAAGCTTTCGGAATTTCAGACGGTAATCTGATTGGATATTTAAAGAATAGGCATAATGAGGATGTAAAAAAAGGTAAAGTACATGCAATTTATACAGATGGGGCACAAACAGATGCTGAACAGCGCGCTATATATAATATGGGTGGTGCTGGAACTACAATAACTTATACTGACGGATATTCGGAAAAGAAGCAGGCTCACAGATTTTTCGGTTTTGGGTTGTATGACTCTCCGGATTACAGAAATATGAGTTTTGGGCCATATGATACGGAGAATCTTCCTCCATTTGGTAGAAATTTCTTCAGATATTATGAATAATCATATCAAAGATTTCAAATACCGGTTGTTCAAGTTGGGCGACCGGTATTTTTTCGTCCAGTTCCAGAGTAATTGTCGGGATATTGCGTTCTACCCCGCAATATGTGCCAAAGCTCCCAGGAGTCGGATAGCCAATGCTCGGTTCAATCGGATAACCGATAATATCTGAGATTTTTTGCGCAATATCTCCGGCAGGACCATCATAATTTACAATTTTATATGGAGCGTGAATCGTCAAAATTAATTTTGGTTGGTATTTTTCAATTACATCAATCACAAATTGGGTCTCAATTTCACTTCCTGCTTTTTCTCCTGCATAATAGTCTTTGGGGTTTTTCCCTGCTCCGCTTGTATCATCACCCCAATTTTTGGTCGGGAAATTACGGTTTAAATCGACTTCGTTTGCATTTGTGCGTGTACCGTTTTGAAGACCGTCAGGATTTAGGCATGGGATGAATAACATCCCCCAAGTTGAAATCACAGATTTCGAGGTAGGGGAATATAATTCCAAATACTTTTCAATCAAATATTTTCCTTGCGGTTCGTCGCCGTGAAAAACTCCGATTATCAAAACATTATTCTCTGACGGTGTTCCGATAAGTTCAATTTTATTCCCGAGTTTTGTGGTTGCAGATTTTAAAATATTCAAATACCCCTCCCCGAAATCTTTTGCTTTGCTCGTCATATACGAATATAACTTACGATTTCATCCTCTGCTCGCTCGTGCGATTTCGACCCTCCCTCTTGAGGAGGGTAATTTTAAGAAAACAATGCGTCTATAAAATCATCCGCATTGAATGGTTTTACGTCTTCCATTTTTTCTCCGACTCCGATTAGTTTAACAGGCAGCTTCATTTCTTTCGCGATAGCAAGAATTATTGCGCCTTTAGCACTTCCGTCAAGTTTTGTTAACGCTGCACAGGTTAAATTTACACATTCGCCAAAAACTTTTGCTTGCTGGAGTCCATTTTGCCCTGTATTAGCATCTAAGACTAAAATACTTTCACGTAATGCTTCCGGAGCCTGTTTATCGATAACTGTTTTAATTTTTTTAAGTTCTTCCATTAGGTTGAATTTGTTTTGCAGCCGACCTGCTGTATCAACAAGAATAACATCATAATTTTCTGTTTTTGCTTTTTGTATTGCTTCGTAAACAACAGAAGCAGGGTCAGCCTTGTCCCGTCTTACTATGTCTGCTCCTGCGCGCACAGACCAAATATTTAACTGTTCTTCTGCTGCGGCTCTAAAAGTATCTCCTGCTGCTACAAGCACTTTCTTGCCTTCTTGTTTGAATTTATATGCAAGTTTTGCGATTAAAGTCGTTTTTCCTGCCCCATTTACGCCGGTTATAAAATATATATTCAACTCCCCGTCTTTATAGTTTAATTCTGTAGAACCGGTCTGTGCGAGTGTATTTTTAAATTCGTTTTTAAGATAATTTTTTAATTCCGATGGCCTAGCGTCTTTTTTTGAACGAAGATTATCGACAAGTTCAGCCGCATAGTTTACACCCAAATCTGCGCTAATAAGTGTATCTTCAATATCATCCAGTGCAAATTCGCTGTATTCTGCTTCTGAAGAATCGATACTTTCAAGCACGTTTCCGACAAGCGATTTTGCAGTATTTGAAACGGTTTGTTTAAAATTATCTATTTTTTCCCTAAGAAATCCGAACATAAAATAATATTAGCATAAAATTTTGCTCTATGTATTGCATTTTTATTTTTTTATTTTATCATGTTTAATATTAGGAAAAGGAGTTTGGAATGTTAGAGAAAATTGAAAAATTTCAGTTGTTATTATTGGCTTTAATTTTAGGAATTTCAGGTATTATTGCAACATTTATTGTCACAAAAACAATGTCAAAAGATGTCATTACTGTTACGGGTTCATACTCTCAGACTGTTACTTCAGATAAGGGTGTGTATGAGTTTGAGGTTATCGCAAGGGGTTCATCAAGAGCGGATGCTTATGCTATTTTGAAAAAACAAAAACCGATTGTTATAAAATTCCTTAAAGAACAAGGATTTACTGATGATCAAATAGAGGCAAAATACATAAACGGCTATAACTTATACAGAACAAATTACAACGGTAATTCAACAAATGAAATTATCGGGTTTAATGCTGACCAGAGATACAGCGTTAAATCAGATGATGTTGAAAAGATAAAAAAAGTTTCAATCGATATAAACACATTGACCGAACAAGGTGTTGATATAAGCGGATATGAGCCTTCTTATTTTTATTCAAAACTTTCCGATTTGAAGATAGAGATGCTTGAAAAGGCTTCAAATGATGCAAAACAACGTGCAAAGGCAATGTTGAAGGCTACTCATAATTCAGTCGGCAAGATTCAATCGCTTCAGATGGGAGTATTCCAGATTACTCCGGAAGATTCAAATGATGTATCTGATATGGGGATAAGCGATTCATCTTCTATTAAAAAGAAGGTTACATCTGTTGCTAATGTAACGTTTAGAATTAAATAAATTTCTTGATAAAAAAGACGGAGTAACGACTCCGTCTTTTTTTATTGCATTTCATTAATAACGTTTTCTGTTATGTCTTCCCCGCCGGATATTACCATTCCTGTCGGCAGGACCAGATTATAGTCGGTCTTTTTTGCTTGAGTTGAAATCAGATTTTTTATATTTGAAGTTATTTGAACAATTTTTTTGCTGTATTCTTCATCGATTGCATTTCTTTTTGATTCAATTTCTCTTCCGTAATTGATTTGCAATTCCATAGCTTTATGTTGATCTGATGTATTGGCAATTTCGTTCTGTGCTTTAGATATCAAAGTTTCAAGTTCTTTAAGCTGTTTATCTTGAGACACCTTTAAAGCTTTAATGTCTTTAGATTGCTCCATAACTTTTGTAATATCTACAATGGCGACTTTATAGCGTGGAAGCGAAATTGCCACATCATTCATAGTATAGCCCCCGATAAAGAATAAGGCGCATGCGCCGATTAACCATATGTTTTCTTTTTTCATTTTCAAATCCTCATATAAAATCTAGACATAATACATATTATCGTTATATTATTTGATAATTTTTTCTTTGTTCACTTTTCTTTTTGATTGCGACGCAAAAAGAAAAGTGAACCGAAAAGAAAAACACGCTAAGGTGCAATACTGCCTTCGGCAGCATAAGACCGCTACGCGGTAATATGAGTTTTTGCCTGTCGGCAAAAATCTCTTAGCGCGGCTAAGGACAACGCCGCGCGCTTGATGAACAAAGTTCAGATCGCGGGTTTCTTTCTGACAGCTTTCTTTCTTAGAACAAAGAAAGCAGTCATGGCAAATTTTTTAAAATACAATATCCCGATAATATGTGTTATGTATTCATGATTACCTGCCTTATAAAAAATAATAATTCACCAATTGGATAAAAAAATATCCTCTCATTTTTGAGAAGATATCAAATTATACACTTACTTTGTAAACACTTTAGATGCCTCTAGTTCGAGGATTTATAATTAAGCAAAAATGCTTTTTAATTCGTTTTTAGTTTCTTCTTTCTTAGAAGGATTGTTGTTGTTCATAAGTAATTCCCCGCCGTAAAAAGGGTTAGAACCATTTTTATCTTTGGCAACTTCTGATGTAATGATGCTCATGAATTGTGACTTGTTACTTTCAGCTGTTTTTTGTACTTCCGGTGCAATAGCATTTGCATTGACATTTGGCATATATTTGCCGTCAATTTTTGAAGAAATTGCTGCTTGGGAATTTAAAAATTGAATAGATTTTAATGTTTCTGTGTTCAATTGAAATTGGAATGTGTTATTCATTGCAATTTGCTTTTGAACTTGTGTGTCAACTTTCCCGTTATATAAATCAACCCCTAATTCTGCAGGTCTTGCGATGTTATTTAATTGAACATTAGCAGCATTATTGGTATAGTTAGCACTTTTTTGAGCAGCGCGATTGAGAATTTCTTTTGAAACCTCTTTTAACATCGATCTGTCGATGCCGTGCTGATATAATGCTGTATAGTTTACATTAAGACCCATAGCTTATCCCTTGTTTCCTTTCAAATATATAATCGGTATTTTTGAAAGAAACTTTAGGTTTTTATGGTCAATTGTTAAGAATTTGTAACAATTAAATATGTCTTTGTCCCGGAGTTAATAATAGGTCTGAAAGTCTGTCAGAACCTACAAAATCTCTTTTTGACATAAGTCTTGCCGCAAGGTGATTGTCATAAGGTACAAATCTGTGTCTAATCTCAAAAGAACCATCATTAAAATCAATGATGCAATAGCATGCTTTAGGTTCTTGTGTCATCGGTCGCCCAATAGAACCGACATTTACAACAGTTTGTCCTGAATTTGTTTGGTACCCGCAAGGAATATGTGTATGACCGCAAAGAATTAATTTTTCTGTTGTTCCGGCAATTATTTCTTCAATCTGCTCAAGTGGCATATTAGGTAAAATATCTTCGTTATTTGCTCTAGGAGAACCATGTACAAAAAGTACACTGCATCCTTCAATATCTTGACTCAATTGAGGCGGGAGATTAGCAAGGTATGCTTTATAAGAATCATCCAGAATTTCGACATCACTTTCGATTGCATTTGCCATAACGGGATATTGAGCATCAAGAAAATCAACGACTTCCGGTCCAAATGTCGCTATCATTTTATCCGTATTTCCTTGAATAACTGTCCATGTGTCCTGCGCCATTACATAATCCATAACTTCCTTTGGTTGAGGGCCGGCAAGTGCCAAGTCTCCCAAACAAAATACATGTTCGCAATTCTGTTCAACAACATCTGTCATAACCGCTTCCAATGCTTGAACATTTGCGTGTATGTCCGATAAAACTGCAACTCTCATTTATTTCTCCTTCTTTTATACAAAATATTTTATTAAGTTATTCTTGACGTTTATATTGTTATATCACAATATTAATATGATATAACAGTATAAATTAATATAGATTTACAAAAAGAAGAAAATTTATATAAACATTCTTAAAAATGATCTGACTCAAAATACAAATATTATACTGTCTTTATCCGAAAAACATCCTGTAAAATGGCGGAACAAAAAGAAGTGCTCCTATCATGACAGCAACAATAGTTACAACCATAACGGCTCCTGCTGCAATGTCTTTTGCCATTCCGACCATGCGGGAATATTTGTTGTGATAAACAGAATCAAGTGCAAATTCTATTGCCGAATTCATCATTTCTGCAGAAATTACCATAACAATAGTTAATAACAATATGCAAAATTTTACTGTTGAAAAATGGAAGAAAAAACCTGTTGTAAGAGCCAGAACAGCAGCAAAAAGATGTATTCGTATATTGCGTTCGCTTTTGAGCGACAGGCGCATACCCTTTCGGGCATTTTTAAAAGTATTTGCAAATCCTTGTGATTTATATTTTGTCATAATTTATATTCATACTTTCTAACGCTTTTTTCTGCCATTCTACAACAAAATTATAATCGTGCAGTGTCATATGGTCAAATCCCAAAAGATGCATAATTCCGTGACTTATAAAAAATGCTAATTCATCTTCTTTTGAAATCCCTTTTTCATTTGCGCCTTCAATCATTTTATCCAATGCGATTATAATTTCGCCAAGGTTTATGTTCCCGTCAAGTATAAAGCGTTCATTCTCGGTGCTATCAGCAAAAACCGCAAAAGTGATAATATCAGCAGGATAATTTTTACTGCGATACTCAAGATTTATTGAGTGAGTTTGACCGCTATCACAAAATAAAAAATCAAAAGAAATTCCGGAGTAATCATACTTTTTCAAGCAGCAATTTTGGCTTATTTCATTCTGTGATAAAAGGTAATTAAATATTGTTTTTGCTGTATTCTTAATCCAATCGAAATCAACATTCCAGCCATCAAATTCATTTGTACATTCAATATTTATATTCATAATCAGATTGTATGAAAATCGTCCTTTCTTTCATCGGGTTTATCAGTAGGAGCAATAGTTTTGGATGCTTCAAGTTCTTTTATTTTGTTTTCTAAATCGGCATCAAGTGCCTTTGCAGGTATTTCAATTTTGCTTTTCTTAAGTTCTCTTGCAATATCTTCTTGATATTTGATTCTATCATGTTGCATCCCTCGCAAAACTCTGCTAAAAGTAGTTGCAATTACTTTTAAGTCTTTTAGTGTTAGTGGGCTGTCTTCCAATTGACCATCATTTAATCTTTCAACGATTATTTTTTCTATAATATTTTCTATTTCTTCAGGAGTTGCGCCCTTCATTGCGCGAACAGCAGATTCAACCGCATCTGCAATCATTAAAATGGCGGTTTCTTTAGAGTTAGGTTTAGGACCTGTGTAGCGGAATTGTTCTTCTTTAACGTTTTCACTCCCTTCTTCTGCAACTGCTTGATTATAGAAATATTTTGCAATTCCTTCTCCGTGATGCTGCAATATAAAATCATTAATAACATTCGGCAATCCGTATTCTTTTGCAAGCTCAACACCATCTTTAGGGTGTGCAGTTATAACCATTTTACTAAGTCGCGGAGTAAGATTGTTGTGAGGGTTTTCTATACTGAAATATGATTGATTTTCAACAAAAAATAGCGGACGTTTTAACTTTCCTATATCATGGTAAAATGCTCCGACTCTTGCTAATATGGGGTTCGCACCTATTGCTTCTGCTGCTGCTTCACATAGTGTTGATACCATCAAACTGTGATGGTATGTCCCCGGTGCTTCCATTTGTAAACGCTTTAACAGGGCTTGATTATGATCTCCCAATTCTGCAAGTCCGTATGGGGTTATAATATGGAAGGTGCTTTCTAACAAGGGAGATAATCCCAAAGCTAAAATAGAGCTTATCATTGTATTTAGAAATATATAAGCGCAATCTCTTAGAATAAGGTAATTATCCACTTCTATTAAGCATTTATCTATCATATACAAACTCAGCATAATGAATAATCCTGCGATGCCAAGATGAAATCCCAATTTTATTAAGTCAAAGCGTCTTGTATATTTTATTTTTGATGTTGCTATCATTGCAATTAGTGACAGCAGAATAAATACGATAATAAATTGTGCTTTATACTGAATCCCTACAGTCATAACTGATAAAACTAATGTTGATAACAGAAATGCAATTCTGGGGTTTAAAAATATTGATGCAAGTATTACAACGGCAGGAATAGGAATTACATAAGGAGAAAATCCTGTTGGCAAAATAACCCCAATCGAGCATGCAATAATTGCTAATGCCGCAGATAATGACAGATAGCGAGGTTCGCTATAAGTTTTTTCAAAGAATTTTAGGTATGCCAGATATATGATACTTATAATAAATACAAGGATATAAATTGAAAAAACGCCTTGCCAGTTAAGTTCGTAAACATTGTAGCCGGCTTCTCTCAGGGCATCTCTTTTTAACCTTGTAATCGGTTCTCCTTTGAATACAATCTGCTCTCCTTTTTCGAAAGTGACCATATATGGCTTTACCGATTGCTGTGCATTAAGTTTTGCCAGTTCTGTTGCTGCATCATCTACGACTAAATTCGGAACTATAACTTGTTCTAATAATGCGCAAATAACTGCAACTTGGCGTTTTGAAACATTTGAAACCAAATTTTCTATAATTATTTGCTTGATATGTCCTCTGTCATAATCGCTTTCTGTTATACCTTGGTTAAGAACATTTACAAGTGATAAAGATGCTTTATCAAATGCTTCTCTAAGGCTCGGTTCATCGACATTAAGCAGAAAATTTACAATAAAATCCCGTTTTGGATTATCGGTTAAATCGAACAAAACGTTAATTTCCGCAATTTTTTCTTCTTTTGAAATCTCTTTTTTTCTTATTTGAAAAACTGCATTTTGCAATGTTTCAAGATTTGTTATTATAAAATCGTCTTCAGCAGGAACGAGTTTCGGTTCAACTTTTTTGGCAACTTCACGTTTGTGAGCTTCCGTTCTTTTGACATCTTCAACAGTTAATGTTTTTTGAGCAATAATTTCTCTTTTGCTCATCCCGTTTTCAATTACATTTTGAAAAAAGAAATTTTGAGATGAAATAATTGCCGTAATTACAAACGTAAAACATACCAAATAAAAGAATTTGATAAACCTTGAAGAAGTGAAAAACTCTCTTGCTGCTTCTAAATATTCAATTTTTTTCATATATAAACAATTCCTATTATATTTTAATTGATATATATATTTTATAATCTTTATGAAAAAATTCAAGTATTTAAAGTATAGTTCATTCCTTTAATTGAGCACCGGATTTACGTTAAACATGTTTATCTTATAATATTTTTATGTACAACGGATATTTGAATAATAAATATGACGTAATAGTTGTTGGCGGGGGGCACGCAGGCTGCGAAGCTGTGTTAGCGTGCGCAAAATTAGGACTGAAAGTTCTGCTTGCAACCCTAAATGTTGAAAATATAGCATTACAGCCCTGTAATCCTGCAGTCGGAGGTCCTGCAAAATCGACGCTGGTGCGTGAAATTGACGCATTGGGCGGTGTTATGGGTGAAGTAACCGACGCAACATATTTGCAATTAAAAATTCTTAATTCCTCAAAAGGACCGGCAGTAAGAGCACTTCGCGCACAATCTGATAAAGCCGAATATTCTCGATATATGCGTAATTTGCTTGAAAGCAATGAAAATGTTTTTATAAAGCAGTGCTGTATAACCGAATTGAAAGTTGAAAATGGTGAAATAACAGGTGCAATTGATGAATTTGGCGCAGAATACAGTGCAAAGGCTGTTGTTTTGACAACCGGTACCTCACTTGAAGGCCGTATTTTTGTAGGATTAAAATCATTTAGTGCCGGCAGGCTTGGAGAGAAAGCTGCTATAGGTTTATCAGATTGTCTGCATAAACTTGGGATTGAAACAAAAAAATTAAAAACCGGAACTCCTGCAAGAGTTGATAAACGGACAATTGATTATTCTAAAATGATTGTTCAGTCCGGAGATGAAGAACTCAATTTCTTTTCATTTAAGCCAAACCGCCCGATAAGAAAAACTTATCCATGTTATCTTACAAAGACGAATGAAGAAACTCACAGAATTATTAAAGAAAATCTTGACAAATCGCCTATGTATCAAGGGTTAATTCAAGGTGTTGGTCCAAGATACTGCCCTTCGATTGAAGATAAAGTAGTACGCTTTGCTTCTAATCCTTCGCACCATATATTTATTGAGCCGGAAGGTTTAGGCACTTACGAGACTTATATTCAGGGATTTTCAACGAGTTTGCCTTATGATGTTCAGGTCCGTATGCTGCGCACTTTGCCGGGTTTAGAGAATGCGCACATAATAAAACCTGCATATGCTGTAGAATACGATTATGTACCTGCCATTCAGACTACACATTCTCTGATGTCAAAAAAAATCAAAGGTCTTTTCTTTGGCGGTCAGATTAACGGTACAAGCGGTTATGAAGAAGCGGCAGCACAGGGATTAATAGCAGGGATTAATGCTTTTAATTACATAAACGGCTCAGAAATGCTTGTGCTCCCAAGAAGTTCATCTTATACGGGAACTCTGATAGATGATTTAGTCACAAAAGACATACAAGATCCTTACAGGATGTTGACTTCACGTTCTGAGTACAGACTTTTATTAAGACAGGATAACGCCGATGAACGTTTAACCCCAATCGGGCATAAATTAGGTCTTATCGACGACGAGCAGTTCTTCCGTTTTGAAGAAAAGCAACGACTAATTAAAGAAGAAAGCAAACGGCTTGAAAATGTAAAAATTCCGGCAAATGAAGAAGTAAATAATATATTATCTAAATACGGTGAGCATATTGAACGTGGTATGCGAGCCACGGAACTTTTAAAACGCCCTAATATTAATTACAAAATTTTACAGGAACTTGACAAAACTACTGCGGAATTGGGAATTCCAAGAGATGTTTATGAGCAGATAGAAGTTATTATTAAATATGACGGCTATATAAAAAGACAGGAAGAACAGGTTAATAACGCAGGAAAACTTGAAAAATTCAGAATTCCAGATGATATTGATTATTCAAAAATTGAGCATATATCTTCGGAAACAAAAGACAAACTTTCAAAAATACGCCCGAAGGATTTGGCTCAGGCTTCACGTATCGGTGGAATTAAACCGGCAGATATTTCTGTTTTAATGGTGCTTTTGGATAAACACAGAATATAGATATAAAGAAGATATTAATATTTTCTCCAAGATATAAAGATTATGTAATGAAATCTTAATATCGTTAAAGTTTAATTTATAATAATAATGTAAATGAGATTTATATGGAGAAGATAAATATGTGTACATTAAAAGAAGCATTAATCGAATTAGATAACGTAGATAACACAACAAAAAATAAAGTTGAAAATGAACTTGTAAGCATCGGCACTGATGCAGTTCCAAGTCTTGTTGACAGATTACAAATTGTAAGAGGTATCAAAAGAGGCGTTGTTGCGATGACATTAATCAGAATCGGCGATGCATCAATTGAATATCTAAAAAAAGCAGCAGAAGATAACAAAGATTTCGAATGGGTTGCTCAATATTTAATCAGAGAAATCAAAGGTTCAAAAGCTGCCTAGTTATAAAATATGAAAAACAAGAAAGATTGGTGATGAGCCAATCTTTTTTTATGGTATCATTTGAATATGAAGAATTTAGAGAGTTTAAAATATACATGTTTATTCGGGGGCGGAGCAATCAGAGGTGCAGGACATGTGGGTGCGCTAAAGGCTTTTGAAAAATGTGGTGTTGAATGTGATAGTTTTGGCGGTTCGTCTGTCGGGTCAATGGTTGCGGCGTTGCTTGCTGTTGGTTACAGGTCAAAAGAAATTGAAGATATTTTTTTAGGAGTAAATTTTGAGCTTTTTAGAGATATTTCATTAGGCTTTAATGTAAAATTTGCGTTGAGTAAGGGTGAAGTTTTCCTCGATTGGATTAGAGAACTTATTGAAAAGAAATTCTACGGTGACAAATACCAAAAAGGTGAAAATGAGCCTGTGCGCTTCAAAGATTTAAGCAAAGATTTATATATAATTTCGACAAATATGAAAGATTTTTCGTGTCATGAATTTTCGACCTGTTCAACTCCTGAATTTGAAGTTGCCATGGCTGTTCGGATATCTTGCTGTGCACCCGGGTTGATGAGGGCTGTAAATCTTGATGATGAGCTGCTTGTTGACGGGGATTTGATGAAAGGTAAACCCATGTGGTATCTGTCAAAGCACCTGAGAGAGTTAAAAAGCCGAATTTGTGAAATACGTCTTGAAGGTGAATTTAGCGGGGACGATACAAATCCGCTAAATTATGTAAACGGAATTTATTCATGTATGACTTACAGTGAAACTTCGTTTATAAAAGAAATATATGGCAACAATGATAAATATGATTATATTGTTATAAATACAGGAGATGCAATTGTATTTGATTTCAATTGTACAGAAGAAAAAAGGCGCGAAATTATTGATGCCGGTTACAAAGCAACAATGGAGTATTTAAGCAAGCAATTACCCGAAAAAAAACAAAAAATATACTCAATATATGAAAATATTTTAAATTATTTGAGAAAAATTCAAGAAAAAATGTTGAATAAAAAATATTTAAAATCTAAAGAAATTTTAGGTGAATTGTTTATTCTTTTGGCAGATAGTAAATCATTTATTGATGATAATATTTATAAACAAATAAAAATATTCCAAAATTTATTATTTTCTAACGTAAAATCAGGCTTATTAGGTCAAAAATGTGAAAATTTATCTACAGTAAAAGGACAATTATTGTATCTTATCGATTTATTAAATGATAAAATCAAAGAATTTGATGAATATTTTAAGGAATTTTCTGTTTGACAATATCAGATGTTTATAATACTATCTATTTGTCACTGTTTGGTGACTGACATTTGACAATTAAATATCATAAACCGTGCTCCGGTGGCACTCTGCCGAGAAAAAGTGAAAAAGTTGACTAAATGTCAAGTTTTTCGAGAGGTCGGTAGACGCGCTCAAGCAGAACACATTTGACAATTAAATATCATAAACCGTGCTCCAGTGGCGGAATCGGTAGACGCGTTGGACTTAAAATCCAATCGGGGCTCAACCTCGGTGCCAGTTCAAGTCTGGCCTGGAGCAAATATTACAAAGATCTCAGAAATGAGGTCTTTTTTTGTAGCAATAAAATGTTGATATTCCTGTGTCTAAGACTAATCAAATAAGCCGTTGATTTTATCCGTAATATCTTGCGGGTCGATTTCGTTTGTAATTTTATTTACATCTTGGGCAATTTGATAAAGTTTTGCGGCTTCAATTTTGTCCCCTGTAATAGCGATAGAACGTGCTAAATTAAAATGTGCGAGGGCATAATTAGGGTTATTTTCAACTGCTTTTTTGAACATTTCTATTGCCTTCTGGACACGTCCTAAATCATCAAGGTAAATTACTCCCAAATTGTTGTAAGCAATAGCATAAGTCGTATCATATTCAATAGCATGCTCGTATTCTCTTATTGCTTCTTGGGTATCTCCTTTTCCCCAGTATAAAAATCCGAGATTGCAGTGAATTTTGGCATTTTTAGGGTCAAGCTCAAGTGCGTTGCGGTAAACGGTTAAAGCATTTTCAAAATCTTCTTTATCATAAAACGCACTGCCCAAATTTACATAAATATCAATATCTTCAGGTGTCAACAGATACGCACTTTGGTATGATGTAATAGCCGCATCCAAATCTTTTTTTGACTCTTGGAAAACAAATCCCAGAGTTTGATTAACAACGCTTGTCCATTCTTTACTGGGGTTAAGTGTTATTGCAGTTTGAAAATGCGATACGGCACCATCTATATCACCTTTTATATAGAGAATATTTGCCAAATTAGAATGGTATTCCGGCATGTTAGGCATTATTTTGATAAGTTTATTATAAATTTCTATCGCGTTATCATAATCACCTAAATCTTCATATGCACTGCATAAATGACGGTATGCAGGAATATTTAAGCTGTCAAGCCAAATTGCCATTTTGTACTCAGTTATCGCATCTTCAAATCTGCCCAGAGAAGAATAAATATCTCCTAAAAGGCAATACAACGGAACAAATCCCGGCGCTTTTTCAATGGCATCGACATATATATCTAATGCTTGATCAATTCCTTGAGTTTGAACGGCAATAAATCCTTTTAATAAAACGGGTATAAATTTTGCATAAGATAATGATTCTTTAACTCGCTTGATTGCATCGATATCAAATGGCAAAGTGAGTATTGACATTATATTTTCGTATATTGACAAGATTTTATTTTTTAAAACTCTAAATGATGAAACTTGGTAAAGGCTTTTTAGCAATGTATGAGCACAAGAGCTTGCAAACGGAGAATATTTAACTGCGAGTTTTGCATTATCCATAGCATCCGTAAATCTTGCTTTTTTTGTAAATGTTTCTGCAAGCATATAATAGGCTTTTGCATATTTAGGATTTCGCTTTATCGCAGTTTGGAAATAATTAACAGCCTTGTCTAAATCTCCCTTATGATATTGTGCGATACCTATTTTATAATATAATTCCGGAGTATCAATAGATTCGAGAGCCATTTGATACTCGGTTATAGCTTCATCAATGTATTGGCTTGACGAATAAATATCAAGATGCCAAGCCAAATATAAATCTCCAAGCCGCAAGTGTAATTGTGCGTTTGTCGGATCCTTTTGGAGTCCTATTTGGCACAATTCAATAGCGGATTTTACATTGCCGATTTTAATTTCTCTGGATATTTTTTTATCAAGTATACTTGTATCGTTTTTCATAACTTCTCTTGCCAATATTTTAATTAATTATAAGTAAAAAATCAAGTTAATTAAGATTATTTAGTCTATTGAAACTGTTTAATAAAAATGCATATTATTTGATTTCGTTTTTTCTTTTTGTTAGAATTGTCGGGTATTAAAATTTAGGGAGAACTTAATTATGGATTTAATGAAAGGTAAAAAAGGTTTAATTTTTGGAGTAAGTAATACTCATGGTATTGCTTACGGAATTGCAAAAGAAATTTATGAAGCAGGTGGTGAAATTGCTTTTACTTATGCAAACGAAGCGATGGAAAAACGTGTAAGACCTATTGCTGAAAGTTTTGGCGCAAAAATTATAATGGAATGTGACGTAACTAAAGAAGAAGACGTTAAAAAAGTTTTTGACGAATGTGAAAAAGTATACGGCAAATTGGATTTTGTTGTTCACGCGGTTGCATTTGCAAATAAAGAAGATTTAACAGGAAGATTTATTGATACAACAAAAGCAGGCTGGGATTTGGCACTTGGTATAAGTGCTTATTCACTTGTAACTGTTTGTAAATATGCAGAAAATGTCATGAACGAAGGCGGATCAATATTTGCAATGACATATTTGGGTTCAATATTGTCAGTGCCGGGCTATAATGTAATGGGTGTTGCAAAAGCGGCATTAGAATCTTCAATGAGATTTTTGTCGGTTGATTTGGGTAAAAAAGGTGTAAGAGTAAACTGCTTGTCTGCAGGCCCTGTTAAAACCCTTGCAGCAATGGGTATCTGCGGATTTTCAAAAATGTTGAAAGCAGCAGTAGCAAGAGCGCCTTTAGGAAGAAATGTTGCGTTGGAAGATGTTGGCAAAGCAGGTTTGTTCTTAGCTTCTGATTTATCTTCAGGCATGACAGGTGAAGTTATCTATGCTGATTGCGGTTGCCACAGCGCTTACGCTTCAGCAGAAGAAATGGATATTCTTTCAAATAATCTGGAATTATAATTACTGATTAAAAATTAATTGACATAGCGGGAATTTTAAGATTCTGAAATAAATTCAGAATGACAAAATTCCCGTTTGTTTTTAAAATATGCTATAATACCCTTATGAACGAAAAACTAAAAGAAAGTTTAAAAATGCTGCCCGAACTTCCGGGGTGTTATATTTATTACAATTCGGATAATGAAATAATATATGTCGGAAAAGCAAAAATTTTGAAACGCAGAGTGAAATCATACTTTAACCGTAAACACGATAGCGTAAAGGTTAATGTTTTGGTTTCTCAAATTGACCATTTGGAATATATCATAACCAATTCAGAAGTAGAAGCTCTGATATTAGAAAGTCATTTAATCAAAAAACACAAACCTAAATACAATATTTTATTAAAAGATGATAAAAAATACCCGTATTTTCTTATAACAGATGAGGATTTTCCCCGTATTCAGATTGTACGAAAACGTAATATTAACAAATTAAAAGGCAGATATTACGGACCTTACACAAATATTGGCGCTATGCACTCAACTTTGGATTTCCTAAAAAAAATTTTTCCCCTGAAACAATGTAATACTCCTCGTTTCAAATCAAGACCTTGTCTTTATTATTCAATAGGCAAATGTCTTGCTCCATGTCAGGGGCTTGTTTCAAGTGAGGAATATAAAGCGATTATTCATCAGGCTGAGTTGTTTTTGTCGGGCAAACAATCTGAACTCCTGAAACAACTTATGGCACAAATTCAAAAATACTCCGATTCTCAGCAATATGAAAAAGCAGCAAGACTAAGAGATAGTTATTTTGATTTGCAAAAAACACTTGAGAAACAAAAAGTTGTCTACGAAAATACCAAACTAAATGAAGATGTCATTTCACTTGCGCACGAAGACGGGATTTTGGTCATTGTAATAATGATGATAAGGGAAGGCAGATTAATAGATAAAAAAGATTTTACTTTTGATGTCGAGGCAGAAGATAAAATCGAATATTTTGAAACGTTTTTTAAGGAATATTATAATACTTTGTCTCTTGAATTTCCTGACCGAATTGTTTCAGATGTCTTAGAGCAGGTAGGAAGTAAGACTTTGTACGAAAAATGGCTTAATATAATTTCCGGTAAAAATGTAAAAATCAGTTACGGCAAATCGGTACAGGGTAAGGAACTTCAAAAACTTGCCGATAAGAATGCGCAAGTAATTTTAAATAATGCAAAACTTTCAAAAATGTCAAAAATTAATGAAGATTTTAACCAAATCGGAGCATTTTTGAAAGAGAAATTAAAATTAAACAATTTTCCATATCGAATGGAATGTTATGATATTTCACATATACAGGGCACAAATACGGTTGCATCGATGGTGACTTTTGTCAATGGTTTGAGTAAAAAAACAGAGTATAGAAAATTTAAAATTAAGTCAACTGAGGGTAAACCTGACGACTTTTTATCAATGAAAGAAGTTTTGACTCGTCGCCTTTCTCGTCTCGGAGAAAAAGGTTGGGATAGGCCGGATTTAATTATTATTGATGGCGGAAAAGGCCAACTCTCAAGTGTTATGAAAGTTGTTGAAGATATGGGAATAAGTGGAATTGATTTTGTTTCTCTTGCTAAACGTCAAGAAGAAGTATTTTTACCTCACAAATCAAAATCCATAATTTTACCCAGAGAATCAAGTGCTTTGTTTTTAATTCAAAGGATAAGGGATGAAGCTCACAGGTTTGCTATTACATATCATAGAAAACTGAGAGGGAAAAATAGCTTAAATGCCGGAGCTAAATAAGTTTGCGTGATGAAGAATCAAGATATTCTTTAATTTCTTCTTTGATTTCTAATTCTCTTTCATAAGAAATATTTTTTTTGTTTCTTCCGACTGCTGCTCTTGCTTCATATACTCTTTTTACTTTACCGTCTGTACCTTGTTCAAGTGCATAATCGTCGGATTCATCCGTCATCATCTTACCGGAATAATTAAGATTTTCTATAAAGTCATCATATATTTCTGTTAGTTCTTGTGAAACGGTATTATGTCCAAGCCATTTACGAACATATTTTTCATCTGAACCGAGTCCGCCTTCCATTCTAACTCCGTCTTTTAAACTGAAAGTTGCTCCGGAAATTCCGATACGGATACTGATATGCGGATAACGTATTGTTTCATCCATTGATAATTTCAAATTATTATATTTTGCGACGTTCAAGTTTGCCGCAGTTGAGTTGTGCGCGTCACTTTGAATGTCTATGATAAAAGATTGCAGTTTGTTTGCCATTTCATTTAATGTTGAAACCATAATATATTTACTCCGATTAATTATTCATACTGTGAATTGGTGCAGGAATTCTGCCTCCTCTGTTTACAAATGTTTCAGCCGATAAATTGCTAACGGGCATTATTGGTGCTTCCCCAAGTAATCCTCCGAAATGCACGATTTCTCCCGCTTTTTTACCAATTGCCGGTATTATTCTCACTGCGGTAGTTTTTTTATTAATCATGCCTATAGCCATTTCATCAGCAATTATTCCGGCAATTGTACTTTCATTCGTATCACCGGGAATTGCAATCATATCAAGTCCTACAGAACATACGGATGTCATTGCTTCAAGTTTGTTGATGTTTATATATTTTTTTTGGGCTGCTTCAATCATTCCTGCATCTTCCGATACAGGGATAAATGCTCCTGATAATCCGCCGACGTGGGAACTTGCCATAATTCCGCCTTTTTTTACCGCATCATTAAGCATTGCAAGTGCTGCTGTTGTACCATGAGCGCCTGCATGTTCAAGTCCCATTGCTTGGAATATTCCGGCAACGCTATCTCCTACTGCCGGTGTTGGCGCCAGAGATAAATCAATCACTCCAAAAGGAATATTTAATCTTTTTGATAGTTTTCTGCCGATAAGTTCCCCTGTCGAGGTAATTTTATATGCTGTTTGCTTAATCTTATTTGCAAGTTCACTCATATCGGCTTTGTTGTCCATTGCCAAAACTGCGGCTCTTACAACTCCGGGTCCCGATACTCCTACATTGAGTGCCGCTTCGCTCTCTCCTATTCCGCAAAACGCTCCTGCCATAAAAGGATTGTCACTGGGGACATTACAAAATACAACCAGCTTTGCGGCTCCGATACAGTCTTGGTCTTTAGTTAGTAGAGAGGCTTCTTTTATAATTTTTGCCATTTTTAAAACGGCATCCATATTAATTCCTGCTTTGGATGAGGCAACATTAACTGAGGAACATACCCTTTGTGTCTGTGCAAGTGCTTGAGGAATACTTTCTATAAGGAGTTCATCACCTTTTGTCATTCCTTTTTCAACAAGAGCGCTGAACCCGCCGACAAAATTTACTCCGACTTCTTTTGCGGCTGCATCAAGTGTCTTGGCTATTTTTACATAATCAGGGCTTGTGCAGGATTCGCCTATAAGAGAGATTGGGGTGACGGAAATTCTTTTATTGATTATCGGTATTGAATATTCGTCAGCTAATTCATCCGCATATGAAACAAGATTTTTTGCATATTTTTTTATTTTGTTATATATATTGTCGCAAACTTTGTTTATGTCTTCTGATATACAATCTCTCAGACTCAAAGCTAATGTTACAGTCCTGATATCAAGATTGTAAAGTCTTATCATATTTATTGTTTCTAATATGTTTTGTTCTTCAATCATATTAATGTTTTAGTCCAAAGAAAGTTGCAATACTCCAATCGGCAACCTTCAACTTTATTTCTACACGACGGCTTTTTGTCATGTCTTCATTACCTTGATCATCAAGAATCAAATCGTTAAAGCTTCTGCCTTCTACCGTAATCATGTGTCGAAATCCTTCATTATATTCTGGTTTGTATTTTGCACCTAACATATACATTGCAACAGAATTTGCCCTTTTTGTACTCAGGTCCATGTTGTAAACAAACTGTTCATTAATATTTTTTGCCCCTGCAAATCCCTGAGAGTCTGTGTGCCCTTGAATGATGATACTATCAATATTATCAACCAGTTTTTGACTTGAAAATATTGTATTAACATATATTGGGGTTAACTTATCAAGGAATTTTTTCCCTTCCGGTTTTAATACATAGCTGTTTACCTCAAAAAGAGCAGATGACGGAATTTTTAAGTCGCCTGTCATTCTGTCGATTTTTGCATTAATATTTTGTCTTTGGAGCTCGCTCTCAATTTTCTTTGCAACTTCCATTTTTATACGTTGTTGTTGTACGGATTTTTGGTTAAAGCCTGTCATAGCAAGAACGAATAGGGTAATAAAGATAATCGCCAAACCTAGCATTAAGTCTGACATTGTTACCCAGAAAATGTTCCCGTTATCGTCTTCTACACTGTGTTTCCTATGTAATATTGCCATTTATTAACTCCTAGAACAACCCGTCAACTTCATCGCCGCCTTTAGAACCTTTAGCAACTTCTTTCATTTGTTTATTCAGTTGGTTTAAACCAAATATAAGGTTTTCTAAATAAGGCACCAAATTGGCAGCCATTGTTTCATTGAATGCGCTTTTAAACTGTTTTGGAATAACTCCGATAAGATTTGCGGCAGAGTTATTTTGAATTTTTGATTCTCTTAATATTTCATATAAGAATTTTTCTGATGAAATACTTGCAAAAAGTTCTCCAATCATATTTTGAATTTGCGCTAACGGTCTTTTACAAAGTTGTTGGAACATAAATTTTTCTATAAGTAAGTATATCAATGATGACGAAACTGCGATAACTGATACAAACGCTGCGGCTTGCATGCCGTTCATGAACGCACCAACGGAGTTGATTGTTTTTTCAGGTGATGAAAAGTCAATCATACCGAACGCGATAGCAATTTTCATAAATGTAAATAACGGACCGAAACCTGTCAAAATTGTCGGCATTGTTTGAACCATTTTATAATTGAATTTTGAAGTAACTAAAGTTTCTTCATTGAAAAAATATAATGGATCAAATGTGGTCTGAACATTTTGAACAGTAGAAGATACATCTTGATATTGGTAATCGTCACCTTCTTTTAATGCGACAGATTCAGAGAATACAAGTGTATTTTTAAATTCTATCCATATTATTGATAAGTATGGATTAGACATCATCCATCCGTCAAGCTCTTTGAATCTGAAATTCAAATCGTTTTTCTTAAATGTTGATAAAAATTTTATGATAATTTTCAAATTTTTATTTACTTTTGAATACTGAACAATACAGTATATAATTGAGGTTAAAAAAGTAAATATTACTATTAAAACCGGTATATCCAAAAAAATGTCTTTAAAATCCATATTTCCTCCAAATATCCTTACGTTTATATTAGCACATTTTTTTATATCTATCAAATGTTAATCTGTTAAAAATTTCAAAAAGGCGTGAATATACTTCCCAATTATTATAGTAATGAAGCTTAAAACTATGTCATACAAAATTTTCATTCCGCTCTGCGCACTGATCCAAGTTTGAATAAACATTTTACCTTCACCCTTTATCAATGACAATAAAAGCATATATAAAATTCCGCATAAATGTATTGCAAGTACGCCAAGAATGGCAGCCAGTATCATGTTAATAAAAGAATATTTTTTATTGAGAAAACTGCCGGCAATGTATGCTCCTAATATGAATGCCACGATAAATCCGAAACTGTATTCTCCTACATAGCAAATTCCTCCTCCGAGTGCAAAAATCGGCAAGGTAAATAATCCTAAAAATACATAAAGGCAGGCGCAGGTGATTGCCAATCTTTTACCTAAAACGGATGTCACAAACATCAAAATCGGGATTTGCGGGATTATGCTGAATACATATACAAAATCTTCACTATTAAAAGTTTTGCCAAATGAAAAACCTTGTGGAATGATATAATGTTTAATATCAATATTAATAAATGTTGCCCCTATAATCAGTAACGTACATAAAATGACCAGCACAAAATTATTTATAGGGATTTTAATTTTTCTCTGCTTCTTATCCAGCCTTTTCATTTTGGGAATAAGGATTTCTTCACTCATTTACAAGTATCCTCTTTTCAAGTTTTTGGCAATTACTTTCAAACGGGATTTTGAATTCGTCGTAGAAAATATTTTTTGTCCACATAATGATAGCGTCTTCGTTGTTATCTTGGTAATATTTTTTTCGGATTCCAAAAGATGTAAAACCGTATTTTTCATAGAGTCCTATAGCGGCTTTGTTGCTTGCTCTGACTTCAAGTGTTATGTACTTAATCATTTCTTTGTAACAATCGTCGAGAATATGTTTTAAAAGCGCTTCTCCGTATCCTTTGCGCCTATTATCCATATCAACAGCAATATTTGTAATATGTGCTTCTTCTAAAATGTGCCATGTTCCTGCATATCCGACAAGTTTGCCGTCTGAATTAAACAGCGAATAATACCACGCAAGGTCGTTACTGAGCTCTTGCATAAACGAATCCTTTGACCAGTGATGGGCACCGTAAGCTTTTTCTTCTATGGCTATGACTCCGTCAATATCTTCTTTTGACATACGTTTGATTGTAACGGTTTCAACATTTGCACTCATAGAATTATGGTATCACGTTTCCCCTTATGTTGCAAATATAATTCTATCAGGATGAGGTTGTATTGAATTAATAATTCTCCTCCCTAAATAGGGGGATGGGTTTCAGATTTTTATATAAAATTATCGATTCAAACCCCTCCTAACATCCCCTATATATGGGAGGGAATCAAATTTTTTTTCTTTCGATAGTGAGGGCTCAAAAAAACGGTTCAAATTTTGAACCGTTTTTAAATAAAAATTGGACATTATACTTAAATAAAATATATTATTGCGATATGGCTGCCGCATTTATGACAAACGGTATGTTAATCGACGATAAAGTATTTGAAATTTTAAAAGAATATCCTTCTACCCAGTTTGGTATCAGTCTTGACGGGGCAAGCGCTAAAACTCACGATTATATTCGCGGGGTTGACGGGATGTTTGAAAAAACTTGCAGGGCAATAAAAATGCTTGCAGGTGTAGGGTTTTATGTCGATGTTTGCTCTACATTTATGAACTCAAATTATAATGAGCTTGATGATATGCTAAAATTGGTGCTTGATTTGGGTGTTGATACATGGCAGATACAGATGCTTTTGCCCAATATGTGCAACTTGTGCTCATAAATACTCTTTCCGCGGCGGATGCAGCGAAAATATGCTCAATAAATCGGGGAACACATACTGTCTGTACCATATGGAACAATGCGGGTATGATGCTTAATGTTTTTATAAAAATTAAATAATTAAAATCGTTACAAAAATTAACATGATTTCTGCGTAGCCAAATTTAGCAAATGTATCGGTGTAATTCAACAAATACAAGAAGTGTTTTATGATTAATTAAACACTCATTTAACCGCAACTTGAAAAACATGTTAAAATATCTAAAATTGTTGAATTTCACCCCTTGCAATCAAAAGTTTAGCAAGTATGATTGTTATACTCACAATTATTGTGCATATTTGACAGCCGAAAAAAGAGGTATATATGGCAAAAGACGTAATAGAATTCGTAGGTACGATTATCGAATCCATGCCTAATGCGATGTTCAAAGTAAAACTTGAAAATGACCATGAAATTTTGGCTCATATTTCAGGCAAGATAAGAAAGAATTTTATCAGAATACTTCCCGGAGATAAAGTAAGAGTTGAAATGACTCCTTACGATCTCACAAAAGGACGTATTACATTCAGATTAAAGTAGAATCTCACGAATAAAAACATAAAGGAAAACAATCAGTAAAGAAAATTTGCGACAAATGCAAATGTATCAAAAGAAAAGGCAGAATTGCCGTAATTTGCGAAAACCCTAAACACAAACAAAGACAGGGTTAATTCGTGTAAATAGTGAGCTGCTTTTGTATGTCATTCCGAACTTGATTCGGAATCTATCAATTAAATGAACAGACCCTTAAACAAATTCAGGGGGACGGAAAAAGAAGTATTCACAAACAATGCAGAGGCGATGAGCATTAAAACAGTTGCCGGTGAGGAAGTATTTAAGCCTCATACACAAAAAAATCTAACACCGGGTGCGAAAAATGGTGCAGCGTGCTACATATGCAGAGTTGTTCCGGCGCACAAAGCCAAAGAAAAGGAGAAAAACATGGCAAGATTAGTAGGGGTAGATTTACCTCGTAACAAAAGAATGGAAGTAGCCTTAACCTACATTTACGGTATTGGGCCTACTCGTGCTAAGAAAATCTTAGCAGCAACAGGTGTTTCACCTGATTTAAGAACAGACGATTTAACAGAAGAAGATATTAAAGTATTACGTGAAGAACTTTCAAATTATCATATTGAAGGTGATTTAAGACGTGATGTTGCTATGAATATCAAGCGTTTGCAAGAAATCGGTTCTTACAGAGGACTTCGTCACAAACGTAAACTTCCTTGCAGAGGTCAAAGAACAAAAACAAATGCAAGAACACAGCGTGGCAAAAAAGGCGCTGCAATCGCAGGTAAGAAGTAATAAACACAAATAAATATAAAGGAAACTAAAAATGGCAAGACCAAGAACAACAAAGAAAAAAGAAAAGAAGAATGTATTGCAGGGAGTTGTACATATTCAATCAACTTTCAACAATACAATCGTAACTTCTACTGACACTCAAGGTAATGCTATTGCTTGGGCAACAGCCGGAGCATCAGGATTCAAAGGTGCCAGAAAAGGAACACCGTTTGCAGCACAATCTGCTGCAGAAATGGTAGCAAAAAAATCAATCGACCAAGGTATGAAAAAAGTCGAAGTTCATATCAAAGGGCCGGGTTCAGGCAGAGAAACAGCAATCAGAGCTATTCAGGCTGCAGGATTGGAAATTACATTGATTAAGGATGTAACACCTATTCCTCACAACGGTTGCCGTCCGCCGAAGAAACGCAGAGTATAGAGTGCGTGAGCCGGTGTGAAGCGCCGGTGTCAGCTTGCCAAATGGTAAGGTGAACAGAGCGCTAAGCATTATATGACCGCCCCTGAGGCTACTCTGCCGAACAAAATGATTGAGTATTAATTTGTAAGTGGCAGACAGCGAAAGGAACACAACAATCTTTGATTGTTTCGGCGGGAAAAGTATAAAACAAGCGGGGGCTTGCGATAATAGTCCAATCGTAAACCACAGATGCCCCGCACAAAAGTAAAGGAGAAAATAAATGTCTAGATACACAGGACCAAGTGAAAAATTATTCCGCAATTACGGAGTAAAAGATTTATCAAACAGAAAATTAACATCTTCTATGCGTCAAACAGCATCAGGACAACATGGTGCGGCTAGAAAGAAATTATCTGAATATGCGCTTCACTTAAAAGAAAAGCAAAAAATCAGATTAACATACTTAGTAAGTGAAAAGCAATTTGCAAGATACTATCAGGAAGCTACAAGAAGAAAAGGCGTTACCGGTACGATTCTTTTGCAGTTATTAGAATCAAGACTTGATAACATCTTATTCAGAGCAGGCTTTGGTATTACTCGTAAACAAACAAGACAAATTGTTAATCACGGTCACGTTCTTGTAAACGGTAAAAAAGTTGATATCCCTTCTTATTTAGTTAAAGCAGGAGATGTTATAACCGTAAAATCAAGAAGTTCAAAATTTGTTCAAAGTGTTATGGAATCAATCGATTTAGCGTGTGCTCCTGCTTGGATGACTATTGATAAATCAGAATTCAAAATCACTTTTGACAGAATTCCTGAAAGAGAAGAGTTAGATCCTGATCTTAAGGAACAACTCGTAATCGAATACTACTCTAAATAATAAATAGCGAAAAGTAAGAAAATCTTACAAAACACGTAGTAGACAAAACTAGGAGATTGAAATAATGGAATTAAAAATTAAATGTGTTGATACAGCAACAAATTCAGACGGTTCACAATACGGTAAATTCGTAATCGAACCATTAGAAAGAGGATTTGGTACTACAATCGGTAATGCATTAAGACGCGTATTATTATCAAGTCTTGAAGGAACCGCAGTTACAAGCACCAGAATTGAAAGTATTACTCACGAATACACTGCTATTCCGGGTGTATTGGAAGATGTAATTGACGTAATATTGAATCTTAAAGGATTAGTTGTAAAAACAGATTCCAAAGAGGCTCAACACCTTAGAATAGATGTTGATAAACCGGGACCTGTATTGGCAAGTGATATTCAATTGCCATCAGGTGTAAAGGTTGTAAACCCTGATTGGTTGATTTGTACTGTAGCAGATGGCGGATCATTCCACGCTGATGTTATTGTTGAATCAGGCAAAGGCTATGTTGCACACGATGTTCCTAGAGATGTTAAAGGCGATTCAATCGATGTATTGCCTATTGATGCAACATTTATGCCGATTAAAAGAGTTAGTTACAATGTAGAAAGTACTCGTGTAGGCGATTCTTTGGACTATGATAAATTAACTCTTGAAATTTGGTCAAATGGTTCAGTTGATGTACAAAATGCATTATCTCAAGCTGCAAATCTTCTTATTGAACATTTCATGCAAATCGCTTCAATTACAGGTCAACCTGTTGTTGCGGCTGCACCTGTTGAGGAAGAAGAAGTTGTAGTAGATGAAGATGAACCAAAAATGACAATAGAAGAATTGGAACTTTCTGTCAGAGCATATAATTGCTTGAAACGTGCAAGTATCAATTCGATGTCCGAACTTTTGAAAAAATCAGAACATGATTTATTAAATATCAAAAACTTCGGCAAAAAATCTTCAGATGAAGTAATCGAAAGATTACACCACTTCGGATTGGATTTGGCACCAAATCCTGTTGAAGAAGAAGATTTAATCGGATAACAGCACGCCGGTTATTCCGGCAACGAAATATAAAGGAAAAAGACAATGAGACACCAAACTAAAAAACATACGCTTGGAAAAGCGCAGGATCAAAGAAAGGCTTTGCTTCGTTCTTTAGCGACTGAACTTTTTGTTCATGGTGAAATCACAACCACATTGGCTCGTGCGAAAGCATTGAAACCGTATGCGGAAAGAATTATCACTCTTGCTAAAAAAGGCGATTTGAATTCAATTCGCAACGCTGCAAAGTATATCTATAACAAAGAAACAGGTGACTTCATGGCTTATGATGTTAAGAAAAAATCATACGTTGAAGTTCCTGCTGACGGTAAATTCACCGATGAAGTTAAGAAAACTCCTCAAACAGTTCTAAGAAAATTGTTTGTTGTAATCGGTAAAAAATATGCTGATCAAAAAGGCGGATATACAAGAATTTACCATTTACCGCCACGTCGCGGTGATGCTTCTGAAATGGCACTAATTCAGTTGGTGTAGTTTCACAATGCGATACGCTTTAAAAGTTCAGTATATTGGCAAAAATTATGCGGGAAGCCAGATTCAATTCAAAAACGGTGAACCGATAAAAGAACCGACTATACAAGGAGAACTTGAGAAGGCACTCAGTACATTGATATTCGGGAATCCCGAAAATAATAACCGACAGTTTAAAACAATCTTTTCCGGTAGAACTGACAGAGGTGTAAATTCTTTCGGGCAGGTCGTTCATTTTGATACAGACAAAGATATTGTTGCTTCAAAATTTGTCTATCAATTAAACGAAATTTTGCCTGATGATATCTCGGTCAGTGATTTAAGACAAGTGGAAAGTAATTTTCACGCTCAAAAAAGTGCTAAAAGGCGTCATTACAGATTTGAGTTTATAAACAGAAAATGTAAAAACGCATTTGATGGTGCTTTGATGCGGGTGAAGTACCCAACGGATGAAAAGAGGATGCAAAACTCCTTGAATTATCTGCTCGGGGAACATGATTTTTCAAGTTTTAAAGGTTCCGGAACGCTAAACCCAAGCAAAGTCTGTTTTATAGAAAGAGCCAAGGTTCAGAAACTTGGTGACCGAGTGATTATTGATATTGTAGGAAACAGGTTTTTATACAATATGGTAAGAACGATTGTCGGAACACTTCTTGAAATAGAAGGGCATAATCTTGAACCCGAACATATGTTAAGGGTTCTTGAGGCGTGTGACCGCCGTAAGGCAGGTCAAACAGTCAGTCCTTACGGATTGACATTAATGGAAGTAACATACTAAAACATAATGGAGAAAATGCAATATGAAAACATATTCAGCAAAACCTCTTGAAGTCGAAAGAAAATGGTATGTAATCGATGCTGAAGGCGAAATTCTAGGTCGTCTTGCAGTTCGTGTTGCAGACATTTTGAGAGGTAAAAATAAACCTGAATACACTCCAAACGTTGATACAGGCGATTTTGTAATCGTAATCAATGCTGATAAGGTTGTTGTGTCAGGTAAAAAAGAAACTGATAAAATTTATTTACATCACACCGGTTATCCGGGAGGTTTAAAGACTGCTTCTTTCAAAGAAGTTATGGAAAAAGACCCAAGAATTGTTATTGAACATGCTGTTCGCGGTATGTTGCAACACAATACTTTGGGTGCTGAACAGTTTAACAAATTAAAGGTATATGTAGGATCCGAACATCCGCATGCGGCACAAAAACCGGTTGTATTACCGAAGGAGGCTAAATAATGGCAGATAATAAAGATATTATAATGGCTACAGGCAGAAGAAAGACCTCCATTGCTGTTGTTAAATTGGTAAAAGGTTCAGGCAGAATCTTTGTAAACGGCAAAACATTGAAAAACTACATTGGCAACAGACCTGCTATTGAAATGTTGGTTTATCGCCCGTTAGTTTTAACTGAAACTCAAGACAGATATGATGTTAGAGTAAAAGCAGTAGGCGGCGGTGTTGTTGCTCAGTGCGGTGCTATCAAGCACGGTATCTCAAGAGCTTTACTTAAAGCAAATGAAGAATACAGAAACGTTCTAAAGGCAGAAGGTTTATTAACAAGAGACCCACGCGTAAAAGAACGTAAGAAATACGGTAGAAAAAGAGCACGTAAGAGATTCCAATTCTCTAAACGTTAATCTTTTCACATATATACAAAAAGAACCGAGAATTTACTCGGTTCTTTTTTGTCGATACACTTTTGGAAGTCCCAATTTCGTATTTTAGCGTAAAAACTTGAAATAATATATAATCTTACTAAAAGTTTGAATGTAAAATAAAAAAGCGGTTCGCAATGCGAACCGCTTTTTCTATATAAAATTTCACCAAGCTCTGGGTGTATTTTCTCTTGCTTCGCGTATTACAGCATCAATTTCTGCTTGAGTAAAAGACCGGCGTTCTCCTTTGATTTGCCGCTTTATCCATTCAGTTGCTTCAACCTCAATTTCTGTTTGATTCCCGACTCCTTCTTCCAGCCAAGCACGATTTTGCTCTCTCGCTTTTGCTAGGTCCTGATAATATTGTTGAATATAATCATTTGCTTGTTCTGCTTGAGTTGGTTTTTTGTGTGTGCTATTAGTTTGTTGTCTTTTTTCCATTGCCCTTCTAATAGCCCTGTTTCTAACGGCTCTTGCAGGTCTTGGTCCTCCACTCATCTTAAGCACTCCTTTCTTTTTATATACTATATATATAAAATATATAATCTACTCAAAATTGCTTAATCATGATTAATTTTGTAATATTTGTTTATAAAAATAGTTAAAATGAAGAGCCTAGCATATAATAAATTGTTATAATATTACACTGTCCAAGTAATAGGTTTACCATCTTTGTCCGGGAACTTTGCACAAGCGATTAAAATCAAGTCAACTAATGCCCATGTGCTTGATATAAAAACTCCAAGACCAAATACCCATCCAAGAAGTAAAGTTATTAAAAGCATTGCGCATGCAGAACCTGTCTTTCCTGTATAAAATCTGTGTGCCCCGAACACTCCGAGTAATAAACAAAACAGAAATGTTGCGAGCCATTCCGTATTAAATTGTTTTTCTTCCATATATACCTCCTAATTACCTTATAAATTTATATTATTTTCTGTTTTTTGTCAATTTGATGTATCTTAAAACTTGTGCTATTATTGTTTTAAGGGAGTACAATTTTGAGTATAATTTCTGATGATAATGATTTTATTAATGTAAAAACTCAGGAAAAGAAAAATCCTGTTGTAAAGACAGATGCAAATGATAACGACAGAGCGTTTGAAAACAGTATCCGCCCTAAAGATTTTAAATCTTATATCGGGCAGAGTAATTTGTTAAAGCATTTAAAAATCACTATTGAAGCATCAAAGAAAAGAGAAAAGGCGCTTGACCATATTTTGTTTTATGGGCCTCCCGGGCTTGGTAAAACTACTCTTGCAGGGGTTATCGGCAACGAAATGGGAGTGCCTGTCAAAATTACTTCTGCACCTGCACTTGAAAGACCGCGTGATATTATAGGAATTTTGATGTCGTTAGAAGAAAATCAAATTTTATTTATCGACGAAATCCATCGGCTCAATAAGGTCGCAGAAGAAATATTATATCCTGCGATGGAGGATTTTTATCTTGATATGACAACAGGAAAGTCGCAGACAGTCAAAACTTTGCGTATACCTTTGCCAAAATTTACACTTATTGGTGCGACTACAAAGGCAGGGGAGCTTTCAGGTCCATTGCGGGACAGATTCGGGATAGTCCACAGGCTTGAATTTTATACTCCTGAAGAACTTTCCAAGGTTATTAAAAGAACTGCAAAACTTTTAGATATTGAAATTGATGAAAAATCTGCTTACGCTATTGCTAAGCGCTCACGCGGTACCCCACGTATTGCAAACAGGCTTATAAAAAGAGTTAGTGATTATGCGATAGTTAAAAATAACGGCAAAATTAATGAAGATATCGCAAACAGTTCGCTTGATATTCTTGAAATTGATGAGTTTGGGCTTGATAATACTGACAGAAATCTGTTAAAACTTATTATCGAAAAATATGACGGCGGCCCAGTCGGTATAGAAACTATCAGTGCAGCGATAGGGGAGGATTCAAGAACGCTTGAGGATGTGTGCGAACCTTATCTTTTGCAGTGCGGACTTTTGCAACGTACCCCCAGAGGTAGAAAGGTTACCCCTGAAACATACAGGCATCTTGGTTATAAAATGATAAATTCAAATCAGCAGTGCTTGTTTTAATAAAAATTTCAAATCTTAAAAAAAAGTTAAAAAAATATGACTTTTCAAAAAATAACGTTAAACTGATAATATAGATTAAGTATAAAATAATCTTACAAATGGAGTTTATTAATATGTTAGATTTTGATAAGTTTACGAACTATTCTCAGGAAATTTTATCATCGGCAAGTGCGTTGATGAGTGCTCACAAAAATTCTCAAATTGAGCCGGAGCACATTATGCTTGCCATGATAAAGGATAACGGAATAATTAAAGATTACCTTACGGAATTGAAATTATTAAACCAAAATTTTATTAATAAGGTTGTTGAGCGGGTTGAATCCTTACCGAAGCTTTCAACTCCAGTTAATCCGCAAGGAATATACTTATCAACAGATACAGGCCGATTATTAGAGCTTGCTATTTCCGAGAGCGAAAAGATTAAAGATCAATTTGTCGGGATAGAAGCAATTTTGCTTGCTATGGCAAATCTTGAAAACTCAAATATTAAGAATTTACTTGAAAATTTCGGGGTAAATTCATCAAAAATTTTAAATGCTATGAAAAAAATAAGAGGTAATAAAAAAGTGGATAGTAAAAATGCAGAAGAAAATATGAAGGCACTTGAAAAATATTCAACCGATTTGACAGAAATGGCTCGCAAAGGGAAATTAGATCCTGTCATTGGGAGAGATGAAGAAGTGCGTAGAATTATGCAGGTATTAAACCGCAGAACAAAAAATAACCCTGTTTTAATTGGTGAACCGGGGGTTGGTAAAACCGCTATTATTGAAGGACTTGCACAAAGAATTGTTCGCGGGGATGTTCCTGAAAGTCTAAAAGATGTTAAACTCATTTCCCTTGATTTGGGCGCGCTCGTTGCAGGTGCAAAATACAGAGGAGAATTTGAAGAACGTTTAAAAGCCGTACTCAAAGAAGTTGAAGATTCCAACGGTGAAATTGTTATGTTTATCGACGAACTTCACACTGTAGTTGGTGCAGGTGCAACTGAAGGTTCAATGGATGCAGGGAACCTTTTAAAACCAATGCTTGCCAGAGGAGTTTTAAGAACAATTGGTGCAACTACTATTAATGAATACAGAAAATATATCGAGAAAGATCCTGCGCTTGAAAGACGTTTTCAACCCGTAATGGTTGATGAACCTTCTGTTGAAGATACCATAAGTATTTTAAGAGGACTGAAAGAAAAATATGAAGTTCATCATGGTATCAGAATATTAGATAGCGCAATTGTTGAGGCAGCGAAACTTTCTGACAGATATATCACAGACAGATTTCTGCCGGATAAAGCCATTGATTTAATCGATGAAGCGGCAAGTTCTTTGCGTATTCAAATTGATTCAATGCCGGAAGAAATTGATTCTATGACACGTCAGAAAATGCAATTAGAAATCGAACGTGAAGCATTAAAAAAAGAAGAGAGCGACGAATCAAGAGCAAAAATTGAAGAAATAAATAAAAAAGTTGCTGATTTGCAAAGTAAAATTGACGTTTTACAAACTCAGTGGGAAAAAGAAAAATCTTCAATTACTTCCGAAACCGATATTAAAGACCAAATAAATCAGGTTAATAACCAAATTGAAGAAGCAGAACGCAATATGGATTTGCAACGTGCCGCAGAACTCAAATACGGCAAACTTCTTGAGCTCCAAAAGCAGTTAAATGCTTACGAAAATAAAGAAAGAGTTGAAAATAAACTCCTTAAAGAAGAAGTTGAAGCTTCAGACATTGATGAAGTTGTTTCAAAATGGACCGGTATTCCGGTTAATAAACTTGTTGAGTCCGAAATGGAAAAACTTTTGCATATGGAAGATGTTTTGCACAAACGACTTGTTGGTCAGGATGAGGCTGTTGATACGGTGTCTGATGCCATACGTCGTGCTCGTTCCGGGTTAAAAGATCCAAAACGTCCTATAGGAACTTTTCTATTTCTTGGCCCGACGGGTGTTGGTAAGACCGAACTTGCAAAATCTCTTGCAGAATTCATGTTCAATGATGAAGATGCTCTTATTCGTATTGATATGTCCGAATATATGGAAAAACACAATGTCGCACGCTTGGTAGGTGCGCCTCCGGGATACGTTGGTTATGAAGAAGGCGGGCAATTAACAGAAGCAGTAAGACGTAAACCATATTCGGTTGTTCTTTTTGATGAAATTGAAAAAGCACATCCTGATGTCTTTAATATTATGCTCCAAATCTTTGATGACGGGCGTTTGACTGATTCAAAAGGCAGAACGATTGACTTTAAAAATACGCTGATTATTATGACAAGTAACATTGGTAGTGATATTATCCTTGAAAATACACTTAATTCAATGATTTCAGCGGATAAATTTAATGATACCAAAGATAAGGTTCTTGAAGTTTTAAGACAAAAATTTAAACCGGAGTTTTTAAACAGAATCGATGAAACGATATTCTTCAAAGCCCTGAATTTGGAACAATTGAGTGCAATTGTAGATATTCAAATGGATTATTTGAGAAAACTCTTAAAAGATCAGGAATTAACTTTTGAAATTAGTGCTGACGCAAAAGAATTTTTGGCTACTCAAGGATTTAATCCTGTTTATGGGGCAAGACCGTTGAAACGTGTTATTCGTCAATTAGTTGAAAATCCTTTATCTAAAAAAATCTTAGCGCAAGAATTTTCAAAAGGTGATACCATAAAAATCGAATTAAATAATGATAAATTAGTGTTCAATAAATAGGTATATGCAAAATTTCAAAATTTGTTGTTATTTTTATTCAAATTTTGGGATTAATATGCATGGATGATTGAAAAATTATTCAAATGATGGCGATAAACCAAAGGAGGTTATCATGGCTATCAACTTGATTCTGTTTGGATTCATTGTTTATACTGCATTGATTGTAGTGCCAAGTATATGGGATGAATTGACAGCAGAAGGATAAAGAAATTAATGGTTTTTTGTTAGAAGGTTAGTCTGTGAGATATTTAGTGTAATTTCTACGTTTGTTCAAAACGCAGAAGTTTGTTGTGAATTTATCTGGATATTTGGCTTTCTCCAAGTATAAATACATTCCAATTTGGGGATTCTTCTTTAATTGGTCTGTAAAAATCTTTTACTAAAATATGTCGAGTTTGTATAGGTTCATAATTTTTTGATTTTAAATAATTTTCCAGTCGTTGGGAATTTTTTGTGTATTTTTTTTGTTTAATTATCGGATAAAAAGCATGCTTTTTTCTTGCAATATCACAAAGCAAGTAATTTATAATTTTTTCGTATTCAAGTTCATATGCGCTATTTGTTGTTATGTCCAGAATGTAATTAAGATTGTCTTCAGTTGTAATTGAAAAATACCCTAAAATTTTATTTGCTTCTTCAAAAACGTATCTTGTTTTGTAGAACTTTGTAAATCCCTCAAAAAATGGCGTGCAAAATTCTTTTGGATTTCTTAGAAGTGATGGTTGATAAATATTTATCAATTCAGAATTAAATAATTGAGCAATATTTTGAGAATCTGAATTTTGTGCATATCGGAAACTTAAATTATTTTTTTCCGGTTTAGGTCTTTCAATTTTCCAAAGTGTTTCAGATGAACATTGTCTGAAACCGCAACCATTTATAAATAAATCGAAAAGTTCATTGTGACATTCATCGATTAAAACAGTGAATGTATTTGCTCCTTTTGACCCCAATTTTTGAATAAGAAAATCGACAAGTTGTTTACCGATTTCGTAACGATTTTCTTTAAAAATTAATCTTGTTATATTTATCTTATATGGGTTTCCGGATGTACAAACCGCAGTAATTAATCCGAGAATTTCTTTATTTTCGATTAATATAAAAGACTCTGAGCGAAACTTTAGCGATAGAGGCAGCATTGCATTTATTATTTCCAAAGATTCACTTATAAGATTTTTTGCCAAAATATCACTATCATCATTACAAAGATATGAAATGAGTTTTTTTAATTTAGGATAATCAAAACAATTTAATCTTCTTATCGCAACCATATCCACATTATAGACTTATTTTTTATTTGTTGCAAGGTTGGTTTATGTTTTGCAGTTGCTAAATTTTGTAATAGTCAATATATGCATATTCTGAATTATCGTCATATTATTTGATAATTAACTTTTCTCTATGTTAATGACAGAAACTCTTCTTGATAAATTTATACAGTTTCAAAAATTAATTATTTTGGGCTAATGACGTTTTAAATATTTTATTATAGAATAAAATGGTATTTGAATGAGGGTTTTATATGGCTATTGACAATGCATTGGTTATGATTTTGGCAGGCGGTGAGGGTAAAAGACTTTATCCGTTAACAAAGGATAGAGCAAAGCCGGCAGTTCCTTTTGGGGGACGTTACAGAATCATTGATTTTGTTCTAAACAATTTTATCAATTCAGGATTTTTTAAGATTAAAGTCTTGACCCAATATAAATCAGACTCATTAAATAAACATATAACAAGAGGTTGGACTCTATCTCCGTTTTTAAACCAATATGTTGATCTTTGTCCGGCACAAATGAGAACAGGGAATGATTGGTATAAAGGTACTGCGGATGCGATTTATCAAAATATTTTTCATATAACAGATGAGGACCCTCGTTATGTATGTATTTTTGGTGGAGATCATATTTATAAAATGCATGTTGATCAAATGCTTGATTTCCACAAAGATAAGAATGCGGATTTATCAATTTCCGGTATACCTATTCCCATTGAAGAAGCGTCAGAATTTGGGATTATGGAAGTTGATGATAATTGGCGCTTAATTAATTTTGTCGAAAAGCCTCAATACAGACCAAAATCCATCCCTGGGAATCCCAATATGTGTCTGGCTTCTATGGGGAATTATATTTTTGATAAAGAAATTTTATTGGATGCATTAAATCGGGATGCGGTTAATGAAAATTCCTCTCACGATTTTGGGAAAAATGTTATACCTATGCTTTTAGGGGAGGGTAAAAATATATATGTTTATAATTTCGCTAAAAACTCTTTTCCCGGAATGACAAAAGCTGAGCAAGGTTATTGGAAAGATGTCGGAAGTATCGATGCTTATTGGCAGGCTAATATGGATTTGCTTTCATATAATCCTGAACTAAATTTATATTCAAAAGAGTGGCCATTAAGAACATTTAATTACAATTATCCTCCTGCAAAATTTGTTTGGGAAGAAGACGGCAGAGTTGGTATGGCTACAAATTCTATGGTATCAGAAGGTTGTATCATTTCAGGAGGTGGACTTTCTCACTGCGTATTGTCTCCTAAAGTCAGAATTAATAGTTATTCTAACGTTGTTGACAGTATATTGATGGAAAATGTTGAAGTCGGCAGATATTCACAAATTAAAAAAGCTATTATTGATAAAAATGTTGTAATCCCCCCGCATACAAAAATCGGGTTCAATAAAGAAGATGATTTAAGACGCGGCTTTCACGTCTCAGAAGGCGGTGTGACTGTTGTGCCCAAAGGCGCTATATTATAAGTCTTAGAATTTTAAAAAAGTCACAATATTGTAAATTTTTGTTAATGCCCTGCACAATATCTAGCAACATTTTGCAAACAAATTTGTTTATATAGTGGGTGAATGTGTGTATGTCTAACCTTGGCGTAAAACCGATTTTTAATTATGGTCAAAGAGCTACAAAATGGGTCTTTGATAAGTTGCCGCCTTTAACACTTAAAGATGGCAAGATTATTGACGGAATAAAATGGGCGGGACAACATATTTCGTCACCCCAAAACAGAGTTATATTAGGTGTAACGGCATTAATGAGCCAGCCGTTTATAGACTTACACAATAGAAACGTAGACGAAGAAACCAGAAAAGTATCAGCAGCAAGGACTGTTGCCAAAATTATTGCAGGCACTACTACAGGATTTTTGGTTAGATATTACTCAATAAAAGCTGTTGATGCATTAACTAAAACTGAAAATATTAAAAAGGCTTCAGATATATTACTAATTCCCCCTAAATTCAAAAAACCTCTGGTTAAAACTATCAAAGGTATAAAGCATTATCGATTTGCTATAGGAACTTTTATATCAATCGGCGTGATGATGTTTACCAATTTTGCAATTGATGCACCTTTGACTAAATTTCTGACTAATATTTTTGTCAAAAAAGTGAATGAGCATGAAAAAAATAAAATTGACAAAGAGATTATGAAACCTCATCAACCTGTCGTAGTTAATAATGAGGTTAAAAAAATAAATAACAATAATACATTCATTCCAAGACCGTCAATAGACTCCTTTACAATGAGAAAGGAGGCTGAATAATGTCTAAACAAAAAGCTCCATTTTCAATACTTAATTACATATATGATAAATATGCATGTCATAAAGAGGCAGACAAAATGCTTATTCATACCGGAACAATCGGATGGGCATTATCTTCTGCTGCTCAAATTTTTGGTATTGTAATTAATGACAAAATTCCTAAGGAGCAAAAAATGTTTCTTATTCCTCAGGAATTTGCAGATGCTTGTGTAAATATTCTGGCTTTCTATACTGTTACCCAAACATTGGCCAGTTTTGCGAATAAACTTGTAACGACGGGGAAAATAATTCCGGAAAGCGTAAAGAAAGTTCTTGTTAAGCAAGGTTTGGCAGATAGAATAGGAAAATTTGACTTTGATATCTCAAAACATGCTAAACTTACCGGTAATCCGCAAAAAACATTTAAAGGATTAAAAATAGGTATAGGTGTAATTGCAATGACAATAGGTTCAGTCATTTCGTGTAATATAATTACTCCGCTTTTGAGAAATAAGTATGCCGCTCATCGTCAGCAGAAAAATATTGAAAAATTAAATAACCCGAATCCGGCTTGGCAAAATCCTCAAACTCCAAGAGAAATGGCAAGAGCCGCAATTCACCATACTTACATGCAGACATTTATGAACCGAGGGAACCTAAAAGTATAAGTAAGCAAATCCGCTGATTATTGCAATCATTATTAAAATAAACATTATGATAAGATTGCGGAAATAGGTTGTTGAATAGTCAGGCGATTGGTTAATCATAGCCATTATATTTTTTGAATAATCAAATTTTGTATCGTTCTTTGTTTTTTCGTATGCAGAGTGTAAAAGTTTTTGAAATTTATACATTGACTCAAGTTTTTGACGCGCTGAAGGGTTAGAAATAGTCATTTTTTTAATTTTGACATTTTCGGTGGTGTCGAGTTCATTGTCCATGTAAGCTGATAGACTCCCTATCAGTTCTTTGTCCGGTTGACGTTCATTTTGTTTTGCGTCATATTTTGGCATAAAAGATTGTAGCCGCTCGAATTTTTTTCGGCATTTAGAGCAATTTTTTATATGTTCTTTTACAATTTCGGATAAAGATGGAGCAAGAGTACCTTCAATGTAGTATCCCAACAATGTTTCAACTTGGTTGCATGTAAAATTAATGTCCATAAAATCTCCTTAGACTGTGTAACTTTTAAGATCTTCGTGCAGCTTCATTCGCGCTCTTGAGATTCTTGATTTTACTGTTCCTATACTTGAATTGGTTGTATTGGCAATTTCTTCGTAACTCAAACCTTGAAATTCTCTTAAAATTATTGCGATTCTGAAAGTTTCGGGTAATCCTCTTATGGCTTTTTTGACCTGACGTTCACATTCAGAGCTTATACATTTTTCCATAGGCTTGCTGTGTTTATCGGGAATTTCTATATTTATTTTTGTATCTGTATTAGGACATGAATATTCAAGCGGGATAGTTTCAGGTTTATTTTTTATTTTTCGTAAATAATCATAATATGTATTTGTAGTGATATGATTTAACCAACCGTTAAAGCATTTTGGATTTTGTAAATTGCTAATGTTTCGGGCAAGTTTTAGTAAAACTTCTTGAGTTAAATCATATAGATTTTCGTTACTTTTAAGCATGTAAGAAAGAGTGGCAAAAATATCTTTTTGAACTTTTCTTATTAGTTCTTCAAGCGCCTTAAAATCTTCTTGTTGTGCCATTTCAACAAGTTGTTCCCGATTCATTTTTTTATAATTAGTAATTTCAGGCATAACTTTTCCTTTTAACAAGATGTTAAAAGAAATTTTTACCTTAATTATCAGCATAATTACCAATTATCTGGGTAATATTATTTTTTTTATTATTGAACTTTGGATTTTGATTCTTTTAAAAACTGTTCAAAAATTTCTACACTGTCGCTGACAAGTTCAACGCAAGGACGTTTTTTGTAATAGTTTTCAGTTCGTGGTTCAGGGTTTGTGCCTGCAGTTGTTTCTACTCCCTGCAAGAGTTCACGACAGATAATGCTGCCATTTTTATCTTTAAATCTTTTCGCAAGTTCTTGTATGCGCTTATAATGCTCTCCTTTTTCAAGCGGAGAATCGTTTACACCTGCAAACGCCAGCCCTGCAGCCATAAACATTCCGCTTACCGTTCCGCAAACCTCTCTCATTCTGCCCATACCGCCACCAAAGGATGAAGATATTTTCATTGCAGTTTTAAAATCCAAGCCAAGTTCTTCACAAAATACACCTAAAACAGATTGCGCGCAGTTGTAACCCGATTTAAAAAGTTCTTTTGCTTTTTCTGATTTGTCACTCATTATACAATTCCTATTATGCTTGGGATTTTCTTTTTCTGATTTTTTCAAAAATGTATAAAACTATGCAAATTCCTACACATATTACTGTTGAAATCATCCAGAATGAAATCGCTCCATTCCAGCCGAATTTATCAACAAAGAATCCTGTTCCGCTGGCAGATAAGGCTGCTCCGATATACCCAAATATCCCTGTGAAACCTATCGATGCTGATGCTACACGTTTTGAGCTGCTTTCAACCGCACAAAGTCCACCTATTAACATTTGCGGTCCTGCTGTGAAAATTCCGATTAGTGCTGCAAATACATAGTCTAAAATTTCTAAAAATACGTTGTTTGCAGGGTTGATGGCAAACGCATATAAACTCGCAACAAGCAAAATCAAAAATACTATATTAACAGGGGTTCTGTTTCCTTTGCATAATTTATCGGAAATAACACCCGCCATAATTGCACCTGCCGAGCCTACGAGTGCTAATGTAGAAAGTTTTGCGCTGGCAATGGGCAAGGTATTATGTTTAACTTCTACTAAATATTTAACAAGCCAATCCTCTGTCCCGAATCTGATAATATAAACAAAAGTGTATGCTATGGCAAGCATCCAGATAATCGGATTGCAAAGGATGTGTTTTTTGAATATCTGAATATAAGAAACGTTTGCCTGTTCATCCGCAACTTCTTGTTTAGCCGGTTCATTATTATATTTTTCGATATCAGGAAGTCCTAATGTTTCCGGTTTATCTCTTAATCTGTCAAATAACCAAATACCTGTGATAATACAGATTACTGCCGGTACATAAAACGCTCCCATCCAGCCGAGTTTTCCTATAATCAAACCGGACAACGCAACTGATGAAAATACCCCAATTTGGTGTGAAGTTGACCAAATTGACCATTTTGTTCCGCGTTCGGAGTTAGAAAACCAATATGAAAGGCTCTTTGCTACCGGAGGGAATCCGCAAGACTGAAACCATCCGTTTGCCCCCCAGAAAAATGCCATAAGCCACAGTAAAATTGTTGCTGATGGCAAACCAAAGAAACTTACTTCCCCAGGAGTGACAAATACTGCACTTAAAACGAAACAAATATTACAGATAGCCGATAAAATTAATGCTGTCGGCAGGAAAGTTCTTACATTTGATTTATCTGCTATTACGCCGTTTATAAATTTCCCAATTCCGTATGTTATATACAAAGTTGAACCCAATATTCCGAGTTGAGTGTTTGAAAGTCCTAAATCTGTTGACATTACAGGAAGTGCTACTGCCATATTTTTACGGCAAAGGTGAAATACAACATAAGCAATAAAGCTTGAATAAAATATTCTCCAGCGCCAATGTTTATACATCGATGCTACTTTTTCACTATCCTTAATCGGTTCTTGTGCAGGCGGTTCTGCAAAGAAAGCCCCTATTTTTTTTAACATTTATTTCTCCTTTTACCCTTTCTGTCCCTTTTAAGAGAAAGTCCGCAAAGCGGAAAGGGGTTATTGTTTATTACTTTTTACAACCTGAACATTTCTTGTTTCCGACAATTCGGTTCTTGCATTTTTTAAAATTTCTCTTTTATCGTCATCAAGACTGTGACCGTTTGCAAGTCTGTCAACAAATCCTGTATTAAGTCTTGCTGCTTTTGATAATGCTCCAATTTCTTCCAGTACAGGTTTTATCGAATCGAAATCATAACCGAATGTTTGTTTAGAGTTGTATACCAGCAAGTCACCTTCTTCTGATACTAGCGGTTTACCTCCCAAATCAAAATACAGTTTGAAAACCGATTTCAAATCCTGCAATTCTGATTGCAAAGTAGTGACGGTGTTTTGTATACGTAAAAATCTCTCGAAAAGATATTCAACATTATCAAGTTCTTTTTGAGCCCAATCATAACGCTGTATATAGAGTTTTTTTAGTTTAGGATAAGCAAGTGCAAGTCCCATGGTATCGCCCATTGCACGATGGTGATTGACCAAATTAACATTAAATTTTTCTGTCAAAGCATTTAATCCATGAGCTTCTAATTCAGGATAAATTTCTTTAAACATTTGCTGAGTATCAATTCTTTCATTTGTAATTTCTCTTCCGGTAACTCTTTTTGAGGCTTCGTTTATAAATGAATAATCAAAAATTGCATTATGTGCAACAATTGGATAATCCCCCATAAATTCCAATATTTTTGGAAGTGCTTCTTCTTCTGTCGGAGCATCTTTAACCATTTCCGGAGTAATTCCGTGAATCGCTATACTTGATTTTCTGATATGTTGTTGTGGATTTATTAAAGTTTGAAATTCATCTTTAATTTTGCCGTTTTCTAATCTCACTGCGGCAAATTCAACCATTTTTTCTTTTGTATAGTCTAATCCTGTGGTCTCAGTATCTAAAACTATCTCAATTATTTTTTTTCTAGCCATTTCTATATCCTAATATTCCTATCATAGATAATAGCACAAAAAATTTTTCTATGTTAGAATGGTGCATGTAATAAATTATGGAGTGAAATTATGGCAGAAATTTTAGAATTAACTGATGAAATATTTGAGCAGGAAGTTGAACAATCAACAATGCCTACAGTAGTTGATTTTTGGGCTACTTGGTGCGGTCCGTGCAGAAAATTAGGACCTGTTCTTGATGAAATTGCTCAGGATTATGATGGTAAAGTAAAATTTGCAAAAGTCAATGTTGAACAAAGCAAAGAGATTGCAAAAAAATATTCAATTAGTGGCATCCCATGTCTTTTGGTATTTGATAAAGGACAACCGGTTGAAAGAATGGTAGGTTTGATGCCCAAATCAACTATTATTTCTAATATTGAAAAACATATTTAATTTGAAGTAATAGGGTATTAAGTTATTAAGGCGCTAAGAAAAATAATCTTAGTGCCTTATTATTTGAAATGTAAAATTTTGTAACAGCGTTATATTTTTATCCCCTATTAATCTAAAGTTTGTATGCGTTTGTGCCGATATTTTATATAAATATAACGTATTAAATATCAATAGGCGCGCAAAAATGACAAAATACACAAAAACAGTTGCTGCTACTCCTGAAGCAGATAGAGCAAATGTTTCAAAATCATTAAAAACGAATAGAAAGAATCATACCGGATTTGCCAAATTGGATGATCCAAACAGAACATTGCCGATTGATCCTTCAAAGTCAGAGGGATATAGTCAAGAAGTTATTCGAATAGCAGAGCAATTAAAGGGTCAACATGAAGATGGCTCTTGCCCTCAAAAATTTACGGATGAATTTTATCTCCAGTATGCACTAAAATTGCATAATATGGATTTTGAGGCGCGATATCTGAATGTTATTCAAGCGGTTGATGTTGCGCCGGATCCTGCATATGCCGAATATTCTTATGAAGAAATTCTTGCAATGGCAAATAATGGTGTGAATATACCAAAAGAAGTTATCGCTTGGGCTCAAGGTCAGCAAGAAGCAGATATTGTTGATTATGTAGTAGTTTCTGATAATGTTGAAAATGATGAGAACTTAGCTTCTGACGGAAGTGCTGAAGAAACAGAAGTTAGTAATTTGCGTGCAGAAGTAAAAGATTATGCAATAAAATCCAAAAAAGTTCAGGAAGATATAACAAAATATAAAAATAAAACAGATGATATAACCAATAAGGCTGCCGATATTGAAAGAAAACAAAATAATCTTTTCAATAAGAATTCTATAGATAAAACTGAGTCTATGGCAAAAGAATTTAAGGCTCTTGGACGTAAAAAGAAAGAAAAGGGCAAATTAGAAGGGGAAGAAAAAGTTAAATTTAAACAATTATCTGAAAAATTATCAAAAAATAATAATGTTATACAAGAAATTCAAACAAATTCCGTAGAATTAGATGATTTTCTCAATTCAATAGACAACTTAAATAATGTAGCAACGGAAGGCTTTCAAATAGCACAAGATACCATAAATTCTGCGTTAAATTTTTCTAATATAGATGAGAAATTAAATATTTTTACAAGAGTACACGCTTATAGAGTTGCGGCTACCAACAGTACATGTATAGAAGATGCGTTAAATAATATAAATGATACTCAGTTATCTGTTGTAGCTGAAAAAATCGGGCAAGATTTGCAGAATTCAGCTAATTCTACATATGAAGATATAAAAAGCAGTGATACCCAAGATATAGTAGAATTCTCTAATAATTATGTAACAAGGGCTGCATCTATTGAACAAGCATCAGAAATTATAGAAGAAGATGATGAAGAAGAAAATTTTGAAACAAGAGATTCTAAAACACAGGATTCTGAAGAACAGGGTTCTGAGGCACAAGATGAAGAAGTTAAAGGTAATAACTTAATTGCAAAAGGAATGAATAATTTACTTGGAGGATTTGATAATTTATCATCAAATCCGTTCGGGTTTATATTCTCTGTCTTTGCAATGCCTACGGTTGCGATACTTGCTGCTGCAGGAACAGTTGCTGCTACAGGTGTAAATTTGGCAGAAGCATCGGTTCTTAGTACGGAAAGAGTTTTATTAGGTAAAGGTGTTAAAAAATCTGATAAAGAAGACAAAAATCTTGAAAAAGAAGGAAGCAAAGCTGCAGCTCAGGTTGGAAACAATAATGAAGCTAAACAAGAAAATGATGAGAAAATACAAGCTCTTACGGAAGAAGGTCAACTATCAGATTCTGAAACTGAGGTTCAGGATGAAAGTCAAGGTGAAAATGTAAATCCTAATGCTTCTGCAATTGCTCAAATTGTTGCAGAAAATGACGGAATAGAGGCTCAAAATAATAGTTTAAAAGATAAAACCCCAAAAACTATTGATAAGAGTGCAAAATTATTAGGTGATAATAAAAAATCTGTAACTAATGTTGATAAACAAGCGCAAGTTATGGATGCAGATACAAAAGAATTACAAAAACTGGCAGGAAACACTGCTAATATCGGGGTGAAAAATGCTGAAGCCGGGGTAGTCAATGGAATAATTGCTGCAGGACTTATGGCAACGGGTGCCGCAATGCTTGCACATTTCAATCCATATGGTGCTTATTTGTGTGCGGTTGCAGCGCTATGGTTTGATATTTCGGCAAAACAAATTGCAGCATCTCCAATTGCGCTAGCCGCAGGTGCTGTCGGTGCTGCAGGTGCGGCTGTTTCAAAAACAGAATTTAATGTAGCGAATGCACTGGTCAAAGAATCTAAACCTAAAGTAAAAGAAACTCAACAGCTCATAAACGAAACGACTAAAGCATTGGGTGGTGAGGCACCTCAGGAAGCGGAAAACAATAATCAACCGCAAAATTCCGAAGGCCAAAATGTTGAAAATGATGTTGATAATAGTAATGATATAACAAGAGGAGTACAACAAGATACAAATCTTTCTGATAATCCTGATATAACGGTTCCTTCTGCAGCCCCTGCTGCTATTGCAAATGATTTAGATTTAGCGGTTTCTAACGAAGTATCTCCAAAGAATTCAGGGAACACAGAAACTCAGGCTGCATCTCCTGTTGCGCCTTCAAATTCTCCGAGAAGAAGAGCCGCTTCAGCAGCACCATCTTTGAATTCAAATAATTCCGATAATCCGGGCAATACAACAGTATATTCTGCTACAACTTCAAGTCCGGCAAGAAGAAAGAGTTATTCAGCAGCACCTTCTCAGGCTTCTTCAAATAATTCAGAAAATGCAGACAATACTACGATTTCTCTGAATGTTCCTTCAAACAGTCCGAATAGAAGGAGAGCCGCAACAAGGGGGACATCTCCTTCGGACAATTCAGGTAATGGTGTTCCTGTGACTGCTTCTCCGGCAGTCCCTACAAATAATCCGGATAATGCCAATGAAAAAACAGTTCAGACAGATAATTCAAGTAATGCTACATCACAAACTATTCCGGCAAATAATTCCGGTAAAAAGACGGAGGCTGCTAATCAATCAAATATCGAAAAAACGCAAAAAACAGAAAATGTGTCTGAAGATACATCAGTAAATGAAACTGATAAATATAATAACGAACAAAAAGAAAAAAATGTTGACCCGCAAGCAGCACAAAAATCTGCTTATGGAAGTAATATCAATTTTGCAAATATAGCACTTGCATATAGTGTAATAACGATGTTAGGACTTGGACCTATAGGTTTTTCACTTGAACTAATTGAGTGGGCGGCTTTGGTAGGATTATCTATTCTTGATTTGTATGCCAAAAAGGGTGTCGTTGATAAGGGTGCAGAAGTCGCAGAAAAAGATGCTCAAATTTCCAATGAAACAACTAAAGCGTTAGTTGCAAAAGCCAATCAGGTAAAAATACAACATGATCAAAATGTTGCATTAGCAAAAGCTTATGGGAATGAGTTTAAGGCTTTGGATGCTCAGTCAATAAATTATCAATTTGAAATGATGAATAATCAACAGAAATCAGTCGAATCCGGTAAAATATCTCCAGAGCAGGCTGCTCAAATTGATGATCCGAATTTAGGTGCAAAAACTGCTATTCGTGCAGCAGTTTCCGGAATTTCAAGTAAAGATTCAAAACTTTTGGCCTCTGTAGATTCTCCTTTAAAGAAAGCAGAAAAAGTAACAAATAATTCTTTCAAATCTGTAAACGGCTTTGAATCTTTAAATGATAAATTAACCGATAGAAATAATGATAATGACAAGGTTGGCGATGTTATTATAACTCAATCAATAGTCGCTCAGGCTCTAATTACGGCATTAATCGCAATGCTTATGTCTACAGGACCTTGGAACTGGGGACTTGCTGCAATGTGGGCAGTTTGTTTAGTCCAAAATGCACTGGTTGCATCAACAGGAGTTGGAGCAAAGCTTGTTAGTGACAATGTTGAAGACAAAATTGATGCTAATTCTCAAAACGCTTCTGATATGGAAAAATCCTTAAATGATAATAACAAAAAATGGGCAGATACAAGAAAAATGATGGCTAAAGCAGGATTAGACAGAATGGATTATCTCCCTCCGGAACAAGAGACTCCAAAAGTTCCTCAACAACAATCTGATACGACTAATAAGAATGATAAAGAGCCACAAGATTCAAATCCTAATAATAATTCTCCTGCTTATGCAAGGAAAGAAAAAGATAAAACTGTCGGATTTGATGGTTCATCACTCAATTCAGAGCTCGATAGAAATAATCCGAATGATGTTTCAAAGGCTAATGATTATGCTCGTATGTATGATAATCAGGTCGATAATGCTGACGAAAGAACAAAAGATGCATCTGCAAGTGCAAACATTAATACCGCATCAAAAGCTGATACAACCGATAAAGCCGATGTAAAATTGGCCAGATTTAATAAAGACGGTGCAATTCATTCTAAGAAGAAAATTAGAAGGGTTAACAAAACTTCTCCTGCTCATACAGGCAGAAACAAGAAATAGTATATTGAATTTTCAGTTGATTAAAATAATTTCCCGCCGTCTAAAAAGCCTATTAGTAATATCATTAGGTAAATTATTTCAAGTATAAATACGGTTGCTAATGCAATATGACTTGTTTCATTACTTGCTTTTTTGTTAAAAATTCCAATCAGTGCTATTGCAAGCGGAAATAGCGATAATGCAAACATTTTTCCTGCGGTTTGAACAATATTATTGGCATTATGGTAATCAATACCAAAAATTGTTGTTAACAAAGGGCAGAGGCAAAAAACTAATGCACATATATCATAAGCAATTGTAGTTCCGTGTTTTGCAGCTGTTTTATTTGATTTCCCAACCATTTCTATAACTCCATATTAAATCTGACAAATTTGATTGTAGCAAATTTTTTTATATATTGCAAAAAATAATAAAAAGCCGGTTCTTTTGAACCGGTGTTATAAATGCTCTCTTCTTATTTTTAGTTTAATACTCTCGTAGCATAAATTACTTCACTGCGCGCAAATTTGCTTTTACTCCTGCATTAGAATTTACTTCTGCAGCGATGGAATAAGCAAGCGCTCTGCGTTTTTTTGCTCCTCTTAATATTAATTCAACACTTTCGCATCTATTATAGGATGGTGTTGTTATCTTCTTCATAACTGTTTACTCCTTTAAACTAATTACAAATAAGATATCGACACCTATTTATAAAAACTTTAAAAATTATTGGGATTTGTTAACAAATATTAATAATTTTATTAAGGTTTAATTGCCTTAAATATTATTTCCCAAAAATTTTCATAATTTTATCAAGCAAGCCTTCAGATTCTTCTGCACTTGCGCTATTTTGAAGTTTTTCAATTTTGTCTTTGATAATCTTATATTCAGCCGGACTTTTTACAATCTCAATATAGTGTTGATAAATTTCGAGTGCTTTTGAGTTGGCTCTTGCTTTTTCGTAAGCGCGTCCAAGATTTTTTAATGCATCTGAATCGTTTCCGTCAACTTCAACAAGTTTTTGCAAGTAAGAGATTTGCCCTTGATAGTCTCCTATACTTTCGCGGTAAGACGCCAATTTTCTAAGTGCTTCTTTATTTTTAGGGTCTTTTTTTACGATTTTAACATAATACTCACTTGCGTGGTCAATTTCTTTGTTATCTTCAAGTAATGCTGCCAGTTCAAACAATAAATCAACATCATCGTCATTGATTTGAACTGCGTTAAGATATTCATTTATTGCTATATCATAATTTTGTCTTAAAATATTATATCGGCCCCAATTTAGGTGTGAATTGTATTCATCTCCTTTTTCATCGTATACAAGCGCACGCATTTGGTATGTGAGAGGAGAATTCGGAGCAAGTGAATTATATTCGTTTATACATTCAAGTGCTTGATCAAATTTCTTCGCAGAATAATAATATTGCGCTTTTAAAGTGAAATATCGCGGAACCTTTTTAAGTTCTTCCGGCAATGCATTTAACTTTTCATATGCTTCCTCAATCTGTCCGATTTCAAGCATACACTGAATTTTTAAAAGTTCATCCTGTGTGTATTCAATCGCTTTTTGTGGCTCGCCGCTTTTTAAGTATACAGCTGCAATACCCTCGTTGATTTTGGCAGAATCAAACCCTTTTTGTTTTGCTCGCATCAATGTGTCTATTGCACTTGAATAAGCTTCGTCTTTTAAATACATATCAGCAAGTTGCAGAAACATTTCTTCATGAACATCACTGCCTTCAAGCAAAAGATTAAATTCATCAATGGCTTTCATGTCCTTGCCGGCTTGTTTATATAAATTTGCCAATGTGAAGCGGGTCATTGCGGTTTGTGCACCTTCAGTACACATCGAAAGCGCTTTTTTAAAATCGTTTATTGCAAAATCCAATTTGCCTTCAATAGAGTGCTTATTGCCACGATACACATAATATTTGTAAGCATCCGTATCTTCGTATATTGTCATCAATTGCTCATAAGCAAGCGGATTAGTCACATCACGCTTTAGGATTTCGTGATAGTATTTTGCGGCTTCATCAAGTTTATCAAGAATTAAAGCTAAGTGTCCGAGTCGTTCTAATATTCCCATATTATCAGGGTTTGACTCGTACTCTTTTTTGTACTCACGATATGCTTCTTCGTATTGCTCATTTGCTTCAAATTGTTCTGCGAGCGGCAAACTCATTTATCAACACTCCTTATTTAAAATATATGCATATCTATTATAACATCAATACCGAATTTGTAAAATAGGTATAGTAAGGAATAAAATTTGCTAGCGGTAAATAAAAAAACTGGAAGTGAAAATAATCACTAAAAAATCTGTAGCATGCTTAGTTATAAAAATTTTGGGCTTTTTCCATACCTTCGTCGAGATAAAATTCTATCCCTTCGACAGCAGTTTTTAGTACCGGCTTTAATTTATCCAATTGATATTTATAAAAATTTTGCAACACAAATTCTTCAGCCGGAATTGGCGGCTGAGGTCCAATACCGATTTTGAGTCTTGCAAAGTCTTGAGTTCCTAAACTTTTAATAATCGATTTTATTCCGTTGTGTCCGCCGTCAGAGCCGTTCGGGCGAAATCTTATTCTATCGAGTTCAATCGATAAATCATCATAAACTACGAGCAAATCTTCGATTGCAATTTTATAATAATTCATAACTGCAGAAATAGCATTTCCGGATAAATTCATGTAAGTTGTCGGTTTGATTAAAATTATATCATCCGCACCTCGCTTGAATTTTGTCAAATAGCACAGAAGTTTTTTGTTTTCTTTGAACTGAATATTGTTATTTATTGCCCATTTATCAACAACCATGAAACCGACATTATGCCTTGTCCAAGTATATTTTTCCCCGATATTACCGAGTCCTGCAACTAATTTCATTTTATCCTCGTTTTTATGATTTTAACCTAAATAAATATTACCACAATGATATAGAAAGTTTAAGGTTAAAAAAATGGCAATTTAAAAATACATTGAAAGAAATTATTAAAAAATATTTAAGGAGACAAAATGAAAAGTTCAACAACAAAAGGAAAAAGTTCTCAAAAAGTTATAGATTTTTTAGAAAAAAACTCGTTGCATAAAAAAGATTTTGCTGAAATGATAGGGGTTACGCTTTCTTATGTTTACAACTTAATTGACGAAACAATCCCGTTTTCGACTCGTTCGACTACATTGGAGCGTATAGCAACAGTAATGGATATTAAACCGGAAGAATTTGAGGAATACAAAATTCCCCAAGAACCAATATTGCAGGATGAATCTATAGAATTTTTAAAAAGCGTACTCAAACAAAAAAAGATGAGTATGGTAAATTTTTTGAAATCATTTCCGCGTAAAAAACGGGTGCATATTGTTGATATGTTAAGAGGAGCATACCCGCTGCCGATTGATTTTAAAGAGATTTTAATGATAGGGGAAACTTTGGATTTAGATAAGTCTGACATTTATAACCTATGGGAAGAACGAATGAAACAGGTGCTAGAGATAAACGGGATGAATATAAGCGTGAATTCAGCGCTGGTCAACTCAATGCTTGAATGTGCCAAAAAGTATATTGAAATTTAGTTCTTATTTTGCGCTTGGCGCAATTGTCTTGAAATGTTCGCAATAAACGGCATTCCGCAAACCTGCTTGTCTTGTTTATCACAAGCTAACCCGTTTGTTTCAGCCTCTGCTCGCATTTCGCTCGAACGCTAAAATGCGTTCAAATCTTGGCTATACAACAAAATAAAAGAGGCCGTTACAGCCTCTTTTATTTTGCGCTTGGCGCGATTCGAACGCGCGACCTATCCCTTAAAAGTGGGTAGGAATATAAAAACGTAGAAAAATCATAAAAAATTAAAAATCTTAAAATGCGCATTATTATTGACTTTATATTTTTTATTTGATAATATTGTTTTATAATTTTTCGTAAATTTTAAATATTTGCTACGACATTTTTACGACATTACGACAAAAAATTATTTTTTTATAATAAAATCTATGAGGTAAATATGGCAGAAATCAAAAAGCGCATTAAAAAGAACGGCGAGCCGAGTTATACGGCAAGCATAAGAATTAAGGGCTATAAACCCGTAACAAAAACATTTAAACTTAAAACGGACGCAAAAGAATGGGCAAATAAAACCGAAACCGAAATCCGCGAAAATATAAATTTCCCTAAACGTAAAGCGCAAAAATATACAGTTGGCGAAATTATCGACAAATTTATAGAAAATGAATTGCCAAAACGTAAACCAAAAGCACAAACAGAGTTTAAAATGGTGCTTGATTGGTACAAAAACGAAATCGGCGAATATTATTTATCAAGTTTGACGACCGAAACGCTTGTCGATTGTCGAAATAAACTTGCGCGCAAGCGTAAAGAAATCCCGATTCGTAACAAAGAATTGAAACATCTTGCCCCGCGAATGTCAGAAAATACATTATCGCCCGCAACAATAAACAAATATATGACTTATATGCGCGTAGTTTTTGCCTATTGCGTAAACGACCTTGATATTTTAGATTTAAACCCTATGGCAAAAGTAAAGAAATTATCAGAAAAGAACGCCCGAAAACGCTATCTTGAATTAAAAGAAATTGCAAAATTATTGAATGCTTGCAAAAACGCCGATTATGAATTGTATTTATGCGTATTGATTGCACTTTTAGCAGACGCAAGAAAAGGTGAAATATTGCATTTAACTTGGGGAACGGTTGACCTTGAAAACAAAATGTTTTATTTCCTTGATACCAAAAACGGAACGGACAGGGGGACACCTATGCACGATTTTGTATATAAGGAACTTGTTACATTTAAGGCGCAAAATAAAATCCGTAGTTTAAACAATGACTATATATTTAAAACGCCCGACGGAAAACCAAAAGAAAGTTTAATAGGCAAATTATTCCCGAAAATTGTTAAACAATGCGGGATTAAAGATTTCAGATTTCACGATTTAAGGCATACGGGCGCAAGTTGGCAAGCAATGGACGGAATTTCGCAACCTATAACGCAAAAGATTTTAGGACATAAAAGTTCCGCAATGACTAATAGATATTCACATTTAAGGGACGACAGTTTAAGACCCGCAATAAATCAAGTAGGCGACAAAATATTGACGGAATTTTTAAAAGCGCAATAACAAAGTAAAAAGGAGTATTTAAAATGATTGATGTAGAAATGTATGAAAACAAATTAGAGGATTTTAACGGCTATCTTGAATCAATTAAAGCGTTGAATTATGAAATAACAAATTTTATTAACGAAGTGCAAGACATGAAAACTGATACAGACGTTATGTTATTAAAAGAAAAAGCATATAGAACGGTATTTTTTGCGCATATTATTGACGAAAAAGCGAATTTAATACAATCCGAAATTGACAAATTGTTACCATGCCAGCAATCGACTTAAACTTTTGTCATTTTGCGATTAGAAAAATGACGCAAACAAGGGCGTGGGGGGTCGCCTTGTTTGCTTATACTATAATTGAGAGTAGGAAACAGGCATGCAAGCAATAACAGGCATGGGGACTAAAAAAATAATTAGTTAGTGAGTTAGTTAAAGGAAATAATAAAATCTATGAAATATAAACGGGGCGCAGATTTAAGAATAAAATTTAAACACTTAAAAGATAAATTTATAAGTGATTTATCCGAACTTGAAAGCGAAATTGTGCAATCTTATGAAAATGCGCCAAAAGATGATAATTTTAATATAAATGAACTATATATCGCTATTCGTGAAGTTGACGCTATAAAACAAACTATTTGTAATTTTAATGTCGAAAAAGAAAAAAAGGTTGTTGCATGTTCTATTATTACGGGCAATTTCACAAAAAAGGAAACCGAAATTTTTAAATTGCTTATAAAAGGACATACGGCGCAATATATTGCGGATAAATTGTTTATATCAAAAAGAACAGTTGAAACGCATTTTAAAAATATGCTTATTAAAATAAGTGAGGATAAAATGTTTGCAGATACTATAAGGAATAGCAAACAATTTAAAGAATTTGAAAATAAAAAAGGGGATACTATATTAAGAAAACCCGAAAAATTACTAAAATTTTTATATGAAATTGTTAGTAGTTAAAATATACGTATTTTTTTATATAAAAGTACGGATATTATAAAATTTCTAATCCTTATATATTTGTAATTGTTACAAACAAATTAAAACAAATATAAAGGAGTAAGAAAAATGCAAAAAGAAACTGAAAACAACAATTTACAAGCGGAAAATTACGGGCTTATACCCGTTTCAAAATGGAATGAATTTCACCCTTATCCGACAGTTAAGTCGTTAAGACAAATTATTTTTCGAAGAAATAAAAACGGCTTTGATAAAGTGTTGCGTAAGGTCGGCGGGCGCTTGTATATTTGCGAAAAAGATTATTTCGCTTGGGTTGATTCTAATTGTAGGTTAGCGGTTTAGTGTTATTTTGCGGGAATAGATAAAATAAAAGCGCATTATTCATGCGCCGAAATAATAAAATCTATGCCTACATTATAACATAAATTGCTCAAAATTATATTTTGAGAGGATTTAATATGAAAATATTATTCAATGAACAATTACCAAATCTAAAAATAAAAAGTGTTGATAGTGCAAAGGTGCAAGCATTATACATATATTTATTGATAAATTGTTTTAGTAAAAACGTCATTTATAAAGGATATAATTTCAAGGCGGGCGACATTTTAGTCAATATATTAGACCTTGCAAAATTTTTATCGTGTTCAAAAACAACAGTTACAAAAATATTATCTTTTTTAAGTGATAAATGTTACATAACGCGGGAAACATTATTTCTCGGGAAACAACAACATATTTTAATAAATATAAATGATTCTGATTGTTGCCAAATTATAACGGACGATATAAAGGGGTAAATATGCGAAGTTATGAGGGCTTTTTCAAAATATGGCGCAAATTATTCCTTAATCCTATATGGCTAAAATCGAAACCCGAACACAAAGTCATATTGCTTGCATTATTGGCGAATGCACAATGGCGCAGTAATGCATGGGAATGGAACGGGCGACCTTATCAATGTAAGGCGGGTGAATTTATTAGTAGTTATGGAAATATTGCAAAGGATTGCGGAAAAGGTATAACGGTGCAAATGGTGCGCGACGCTTTTATCCGATTTAAGAAATTAGATTTCTTGACGTGGGACGCGGGCAAGTCCCGAACGGACGGGGTAAAGGTAACAATATTGAATTGGTGCAATTATCAGAATGACGACGACGAAATTTAATAAAATCAACTTAATAAAAAATCAAAATTTCTAAAAATCAACTTAATTTGTTATTTGTTATATTGCGCAGTACATAAGGATAAAAGACATATAAGAAAAATAAAATCAACTTATGAATAACTTATACATCAACTTTTAATCAACTTATGAGTAACAACTATAAAGAATAATAAAGAATAATAAGAATAAAGAATATAAAAGAAATATTGTTGAAAATTTTTTTCAAAAATTTTCGTTATCAAAAAGAAAATAATTTTCAAAAATAAATAGGTGAGTAAAACAATGCGACATTATTTTATATTTGCGGGTATGAACACATATAAAAATAAATTAACAGGGCTTAACGGGGATTATGGCGCGTCATATTTCCCGAACATATCCCCCCCATATTAAAAAATAAGGGGCTACCCCAAAAGACCGCATGCCCAGATACATATAACATAAATCAATTTGCATGGGGGGTGTGGTATAAGGGGGAAATATAAAATATTTGTTTATAAATCAATAAATATCAGTAAAAAGGCGTAAAGGAAACAAAATGCAAGAATATTCAAAAATAAATAAAAAAAAGAATAAAATTTATATGAATGAACATTCAAAAACAGATAGGAACGTTTATTATAAGATTCAAAGACTTGCGCGGGCGTTGCGTATTCGATATTACAAGTATAACGATTTTACAATCGGCTTAATTGCGTTATTAACGGGGCAAAAACTTTTAAGAAATTACTATCGTAGGAACGAAAACAACCCCGAATTATTAGAATGGCGCGCGCTTATATTTAAGAATTTATCAGAATTTCAAGACGATTTAAACAAATATGAAATAAACGAAAAGATAAGGAGTAATTAAAATGGACGGATTCGATTTTTCAGAATTAACAGAATTTAAAAAGGAACTTATGGGGGAAATTGTCGAGAATTTACCAAAAGACGCGCAAAAATTTCTTGATAAAGAAAAGCGCAAATTTCTTAAAGAAGTAAAAAAGACCGCAAAAACGAACGTAGGCAAGAAAACGGGTAATTATTACAAGAGTTTAAAAGCGGGGAAAACGCGTTATAACAAGAAATCAAAAGACGTATATACAAAGGTTTATTCAGATTCAAAGATTGCCCCGCATAACCATTTAATAGAGAACGGGCATATTATAAAAGGACGCGACGGCAAAGAAAAAGGGTTTGCACTTGGTAAAAATATATTTAAAAAGTCGGAAATGGCTTTTCAATCGACTTATGAAAACGACACAAACGAATTTTTAGAGGGGTATTTTAAAGATAATTTAAAATAATTTTGTCGTAATTTTTTATAATTTTTAATAAATTGCTACGACATTATTACGACATTTTATAAAAATTATTTTTCAGAAATAAAAACGCAAGGGCTTAAAACCCTTGCTATTATTTGTCATTAAAAAATGCGCTTGGCGCGATTCGAACGCGCGACCTATCCCTTAAAAGGGGAGTGCTCTACCTGCTGAGCTACAAGCGCTTATGTGCTATTCAATTATCTCGGCTAATCCGTGCTATTCAATCCTAGCAAGAACATATTTTATTGTCAACTCTTTTTTTAAACGTTGGCTCCGCCGTCTTGAGTTATTTTTTTGGAAACTTTTTTAGAAACTTCGTTTTCCTTTTCATAGCCTAAGACAAAATCTGTTGCTTCTCTATCTCTTTCAATTGCTTCTTGCAATCCTATTATATCCTCTAACGGCAAATTTTCCATGCGCGCATTTTTAATGTTTTTTAAATATTTATTGTATTTTTTTTGTATCTTGTACTCAAATCCCGCTAATCCTGATTTCATTGAATACCATTTGTAAAAGTTATATAATACCAAATACCTCTCAGGCTCTTTTTTTTCAAATACAAACATGGGCTCAGTTTTTAATTTCAAACCGCTTAAAGTTATAAACGACAAATATAGCGCATCAAAACCTTGTTTTTCACAAATTAAACCTTCTTCTTCTCCTATATTTTTTAGAAGCTTATTTGCATTCATTACAGTGTAAACTTTTGTATTCGAGGCTTTGATATAGCCTAAGAGTTTGTTCCCGTCGCAGTTTGTTTGGGCCACAATAACTTTAATATTTTTTCTTACCTGTTCAATCAAATCTTTTGATTTTGAATTTATCGTTACATTTGCACCGTCTGATATGATTGTTTTTGAAAGCCCGTTGTCGTTTTTTGTATTACTGTAAAGCCTTAAAATTTTTTTTAGTCGGCGTTTTTTTATATAAAGTGCGCAAATTCTTATTATTCTTCTGAAAATATTCATGGTAAAAGTATAATTCATTCGGTCTCATTTTTCGTCATATATATAAATGAAATAATATTTTATACGTCACATTTCACAATTGAAGGATAATATGTTACAATAGTTGCAAATAAGGAGTATGAAATGAGAGAACAGTTGTTATCTATAATCGAAAAAAACAGCAGAATAGGAATCAGCGAACTTGCGGTTTTATTAGGCAAAGAAGAAATTGAAATTGCAAATGAGATTAAAAAACTTGAAGAAGAACATGTAATTTGCGGTTATCATACGCTCATTGACTGGGAAAAAACTTCAATAGAAAAAGTTTCGGCAATTATTGAAGTTCGCGTGACACTACAGCGCGGACAGGGTTTTGATAAAATAGCTCAAAGAATTTATAACTATCCTGAAGTCAAATCGGTTTATCTCATTTCCGGCGGATTTGACCTTATGGTTACATTGGAAGAAAAATCTTTAAAAGAAATTGCTGCTTTTGTATCAGATAAGCTTTCTACACTTGACAATGTTTTGAGTACAGGTACTCATTTTGTCCTTAAGAGATACAAGGTTCACGGTACAATATTAGATGAGGTAAATGAAGATACAAGAGAGGTTGTCACTCCGTGAGGAATTTTTTATCAGATAGAGTTCAAAACATAAAGCCGTCAGGTATAAGAAAGTTTTTCGACATCGTAAGCGAAATGAAAGATGCGATATCGCTTGGTGTTGGTGAACCTGATTTTGAGACCCCATGGCATATCAGAGATGAAGGGATTTATGCATTTGAAAAAGGCAAAACTTTTTACACCTCAAATTCAGGACTTTTGCCTCTTAGACAGGAAATTTCAAACTACATACAAAAAACTCAAGGGGTAAATTATAATCCGAAAAACGAAATTCTTGTTACAGTCGGAGGTTCTGAAGCCATTGATATCGGCTTAAGAGCGCTTTTAAATAACGGGGATGAGGTCATTATTCCACAGCCGTCTTATGTTTCCTATGCGCCCTGTTCATACCTCACAGGAGGGAAAAATGTTTTTATTAACCTTAAGGCTGAGAATGAATTTCGGCTGACTCCGGAAGAACTTGAAAGCGCAATTACAGGAAAAACTAAGGTTTTAATTCTGCCATATCCGAATAATCCGACGGGTGCGATTATGGAAAAATCTGACCTTGAAAGAATTGCTAAAATTATTAAAGAACACGATATCTTTGTGATTTCGGATGAAATTTATTCGGAATTAACTTACAAAGGGAAACATGTTTCAATAATCAGTCTCAACGATATGAGGGAACGCACGTTATTGATTAATGGGTTTTCAAAGAGCTATGCAATGACAGGGTGGCGTCTTGGGTACTGTTGCGGCCCTGAATGGCTAATTAAACAAATGACAAAAATTCATCAGTACGCAATTATGTGCGCTCCGACAATCAGCCAGTATGCGGCGGTTGAGGCTCTCAAAAACGGTGAAGATGATGTTAATATGATGAGAGAATCCTATAATCAACGCAGAAGATTTTTGATTGATGTGTTTAAAAAGATGGGATTAGAATGTTTTGAGCCTTACGGTGCGTTTTATGTGTTTCCCTGTATAAAAGAATTCGGGATGACAAGTGAGGAATTTGCGACAAAATTCTTACAGGAGGAAAAAGTTGCTGCAGTCCCCGGAACTGCGTTTGGTGACAGCGGAGAGGGCTATTTGAGAATATCTTATGCATATTCTCTTGAAAAACTTCAAATCGCAATGGAACGACTTGAAAGGTTTATACACAAACTACGGGTGAGGGTATAAAATCGCTGCACAAATTGCACCTAAAATTCTTCGTAAAGGTCTGTATACAATTCACTTTCCCCTATTCACTTTTTTTACCCCACAAGAATTAAACTTAGCCAGATAAATAAAATTCCCGACATAATACCGACAATAGACAAGTGCCAGTTCCCGTATTCTTTTGCAAGTGGTAAGAGGGTATCAAATGAAATATATGTCATTATCCCCGCAACTCCGGCCATTAAAATTCCCACAAGCACCTGCGGCAAAAATAGTCCGAAAATAAACATGCCGACAAGAGCCCCGATAGGCTCGGTTATTCCTGATAGTGCCGCATAGAGCATTGCATAACGTTTTTTACCAGTTGCGTGGTAAATCGGAAGTGCAACGGCTATTCCCTCAGGGATATTATGAATTGCAATTGCAAGTGCAACCGAAACACCCAAAGTGATATTTTGCGTTGTTGTTAAAAATGTGGCTAGACCTTCAGGAAAATTGTGAACACATATTGCAACTGCAGTTAAAACTCCTGCCCTTTGTAGTTTATAGTGCTTAAATCCGTCATTTTCTTCCGGCGCATCGGGATCTAAAAGCTCTTTGGTATCAACGTGGTCAGGTAAAAAATAGTCAATCGCAATAGAAATAAATAAACCGACAATAAATCCGGCAAATACGAGCCACTCAAAGCTGCGAGGGAAGTTTAATTTTAAAAGGTTTTTTGCCTCGGGCAAAATATCCATAAATGATATAAATATCATAACCCCTGCACTGAATCCGAGCCCCAAAGACAAGGTTTTGAGGTTATTTTTTTTCGTAACAAATGCTACGACGCCCCCGATTGCGGTAGTTAGACCTGCCAGCATCGTAAGACTGAAAGCCATTGCAAAATTATTTGGTATAATCATTTAGTGTAAATCCTTTGTGTATTTATTATAGCACGAAAATATTTTTCAATATTCAACCTCCTGATTGATTGAAAAATATTTAAAATGCCATGACTTTCAATTGTGGTATGCATTTCCGTATATATGAGCCAATTAATTATTAAGGAATGTTAAGTATTGCAAGGATTACGGCAAATGGCTGAAATCATGTCAGCGACATGGTTTCAGCCATGTTCAAAATTCTTGAAACACTTATTAGATAAATATTTTGGACATCATGAAAAATTTTTGTAAAATAAAAATATGCTCATTATTTGAGTGTCTTTCTTGTAGAGGTAATGATTAAATGTTTGAGACAATTAGGGATAATCTTTTACGGATACGGGAAGAAATTGAACCTTGTAAACCAAGAATAATTGCAGTGACGAAGTATTTTGGGCAAGATGCGATAATCAGGGCTTATGAGGCTGGTATTCGCGATTTTGGGGAATCAAGAGCGGTTGAGGCTTGTGAAAAAATAAGTCTTTTACCGATGGAAATAAGACAAAATTCTACTTTTCATTTTATAGGTCATTTACAGACAAATAAGGTGAAGTTGGTTATAAAAACATTTGATTATATTCATTCCGTTGATTCTTTAAAGCTTGCACAATGTATTTCGCAGCACGCAAAAGAGGTTGGTAAAACCCAAAAGATTTTGCTTCAGATCAATAACGCTAATGAAGAACAAAAATTCGGGTTTTCAAAAAATACTCTATTTGAAGTATTCCAACTGATACAAAAGTTGGATAACATAGAGGTAATCGGTGTTATGAACATGGCACCTTTGGGGGAGGATGAAGCTGAGTTAATCAGGTTGTTCTCGGAAATAAGACATATCAAAGAAGAACTCAACTCGATGTTCGGCTGTAATTTAAAAGAAATTTCAATGGGAATGAGTCAGGATTATAAAATTGCAGCACAGCAGGGTTCAACAATGCTTAGAATAGGTAGAAAGTTATTTACATAATTATACGGAGGAAGATAAAGTGGCGATTGTAGAAAGTTTAAGAAAAGCAGTAGATTTTGTTATGGATGGGTTTAGAGACGAAGATCCGTTTGATGAGATTATTGATGAAGATATGGGCGAATACACTGAACCCGGTTCAAATGCGGTAAAAGTTGCAGACCCGATTTTTAAAGCGGAAAGAAAACAGGAAAGCAAAGTTGTTCGTGACCCCAGATTTAATCAAGGTGGGAATGAAATAGTTGTTATGGAACCTCATTCATTTGATGATGTGGCTACAATCGTTGAAAATTTGAAAGATAGAAAAATTGTTATGTTAGATTTGCATCTTTTAGATAATCATCAATCACAGAGAACAATCGATTATTTATGTGGTGCATCTCAAGCATTGGGCGGTCAGCCAAAGAAAGTCGGAGATGGTGTATTTGTATTTGCTCCTCATAATGTCACTTTATCAACAGATACTCCGATGGTTCAAAGCAAATATGATACTGCTTGGAGAACATCTTTGCAGTAATAATCTTGGTATGAGAAGAGATAGTTTGTAAATTCGGGCATCAGCAATGATGCCTTTTTTTTACATAATATTTGTTATAGGTATAAGATTTCTCAATGTTCACTTTTCTTTTTGATTGCGACGCAAAAAGAAAAGTGAACCGAAAAGAAAAACACGCTAGGGTACAATACTGCCTACGGCAGCATAAGACCGCTACGCGGTAATATGAGTTTTTGCCTG
>CADAYD010000007.1 GCA_902791985.1 uncultured bacterium | reverse complement strand
ATTGTACCTACGTTAACGTGCGGTTTCGTACGTTCATACTTTTCACGTGCCATGAGATTAATCTCCTTTTCTTTTGTGTCTAACCTATATATCCTACTATAACTTAGTATTCTATAATACATTCTTAGTATATGTGCTCATAAAACTTTGTCAAGTACATAAGACAATAAAATTGAATAATAGTGACCTTATATACGAATTGTAAAGAATTGTAACAATATTTTTGATTTTGTGCAATTCGACCATTAAAAAATACTTTATATAAGTAAAGAAGATATTACTATGGATTCGGAGGAATGATTATGGCAGGAAATGATTTCAAAGTTGATGCAATAGGCTCTAACAGAACAAACAGCATCCAAGAACAAATTGCAAAGTTCAGAAAGCTGTTGCCTAATGTTGCACATAATAACATTAAAGAATCTGTATTTACCGGCTATTTTACCCCACAAAGTAGCCAAAACACAGCATCTGCAAATAACTAATAAAAATTGCGAATAAAAATATTTTGTAATAAAATAATCCTTGAAATTTACTCAAGGATTATTTTTTATGCTATTGACAGCTGATATAGGAAATACAAATATTACTCTCGGTCTTTTTGAAAATGCTGAATATAAAAAAGAATTCCGATTGGCTTCTGATAGGGATTTAGAGCAATCCGAGTATGAAAATTTGCTCAGAACTATTTTTAAAGATTACAAAATTGACGGGTGCGTTATAGGTTCTGTTGTAGAAGAACTTGATGAAAAATTTACAAATGCGATTAAGAATGTTTTTATGTTGAACCCGATAATAGTATCAAATAAAATAAATTGCGGAGTAAAAATAATTGCGGATAATCCTGATGAAGTAGGAGCCGACAGAATAGCAAATGCATCCGCCGCAGCGAAATTGGATATCGGAGCGGTAATTGTTGTAGATTTCGGTACGGCAACCACATTTGACATTGTTAATGATAAAAAAGAATTTTGCGCAGGAATCATTATTCCAGGACTAAAAACTCAATTAAAAAGTCTTTATGACAAAACTTCAAAACTCCCGCAAATTGAAATTGATAATTCGCCGTGCGCTTTAGCACAAAACACAAAAGATGCCATACTTGCAGGAGTAATAAGAGGTTGTGCATGTGCTGTAGATGGACTTATTGAACAATGTGAAAAAGAACTCGGAACAAATGTAACACTCATTGCAACCGGCGGTCATAGCGAACTTGTATCCAAATATATGAAGCGCAAATTTAATCAAATTAACCCGATATTGACTCTTGAAGGGTTAAAAAACATATATGATTTAAACGCTAAAAAGTAACTAAGGTTTATAGAAGCGATACGCGTTCAAAGCAGCCTTAAATGCCTCCGTAAAAGAACCGTTCATTTCGTTTTCACTCATAACAAACTCACCCAAAAGTTTGCCCGATGTTGCCGAATAAATTTTTGTACGAGGCAATTCTCTTGTTTTTGAAAAATAATGAGATCTGTCAGGATACTGCTTTTTAAACTCTCTGGATCGCTCATTTGCGGATTTTGAAGCCGCAAAATCAAGCATATTCTTCTTTTCTTGGAAATCTGCATTTTGCCAATCATCATCAAGGACATAAAACTTATTTTCATATGAAGTAAATTCATAGCGTTCAAAATATAAAGAAGTAAAACCGCTCATCAATTTATCGATACTTGATTCTTGCTTAACTTCATTAGAATTTACATTCGGCTGATTAGCGGAATCTCCGGCAATAAAAGCTATAAGAATAACAAATCCAAGAACTAATACAACATATAAAATCGGGATAATTACAAGATTCAAAATAATAAACACCAAAGCCTGAGTTTCTTGAGATTTATTGAACGCCTTAACATCAGTGCATCCTTTATTTTTATATGCCCATTCATTACCCTTTAAACCGCAGTACAATTGGAAATAAAATCCCAACGGAGTAATCCATAACAATAACTCCCACAGAGGAATATATGATTTGTTAAACAAACCCCAGATCCAAGTTCCAAAAAATGCGCCCCAGTTAAATTCTTTTTTATAATCATAAGGAAGCGTATTTGTAATTTTCCCTCTTTTAAAGAGTAAAAACATTGCTAAAATAAAATTTACAAACAGCAATAAAAATGCCGTTTTTAACGGGATTAAAAACGAAAAAGAAGCCAAAACGGATATTGTTGAAAATATAATATTAGTTCCGGTTTGGACTTTCCCTAATATATCATTTAATCTCCTAAAAATATTTGAAACAGAAAGAGTACAAACTCCGGCAGTACCGATAATCATCCACAATTTAAGGATTAAAGGGGTATTTAAGAACATTTTTTGGATATCTAACATGTCACTGATTGTACCGGCATTTGCGTAAAAATATGTTGTATAAGGAGAAACAACGATAATACTAAAGGCACAAAGAATGACTATATTTACGAAATATGCATGACGCCCGATTATTCCATTAAAAGCAAATAATTTTTCATTAACCTCAAGTTTGTTCTCTTCCATTTCAAATACCTCCTGAAATTACATAGAACCCTGACCTGATCCTAATAATGCCGCAAGCATAACAAGGAAGAACCAAAATACAAATGACAAGAATAAAACTATTACGCCTGCTGTAGCCCATTTTCTTTGATAAGAATGAAAATGCTCTACGTCATTAAATCTTTTGTTTTGCCAAGCCCATTCGTTACCCTTAATACCAAACCAAATCGAGCAACCTAAGGCAATAAGACCTCCAACAAAAGGAATAAAACATACCAGCAATCCTATTAAAGTGATATATGTCCCATTACCCAGACCCCAAATCCAACTGAGCAAAAAAGCGCCCCAGTTGAATCTTTTTGCAACCACTTCAGGAACTTGAATATCTTTACCCATACCTGAATTGTTTTCAACTATTGTTTGTTCAGACATAATAATCTCCTTTCATATTTATATTAAATAAATACCAAATCATAAAGGAAATTTACATCATTCATACATATTATTTATCAAAAATTCAGCCATTTTTATGTCACGAGGATAAGTAATTTTAATGTTCTGTTCCGAACCATAAACAATATGAATATCTGCGAGTTTATGCTTGATAACCAGACCGCAATCATCAGTAAAATTATAATCATTTTTAGAAAGTTCGTGAGCGTTTTTAATCAGAGACAGCCTAAAGCATTGGGGAGTCTGAATACGCATCAATGACAAGCGATCAGGAACACATGTAATCATACCGTTTTTAGTCTCAATTACCGTATCGGTTGATGGAATAGCAGCCGCAACAGCATCATATTTTTCAAGCATAACTATACAATTATTTATAATTTCATGCGAAACAAACGGTCGTGCACAATCATGAATAAGTACATTCGCATCTATTTCATCAATCGAGTTTACACCGATATATGAGCTGTCTTTGCGTTCTTTGCCGCCATTTACAAGTTTTATAACCTTTTGGTATCCGTTATTTTCTATAATTTTACGTGCCAAACCGTTATATTCCGGAGTAATCACAACAATTATCTCGTCTATACATCTACAAGACTCAAACGCCTCAATACTGTATTCTAAAAGAGATTTACCATTAATTTTTGCAAACTGTTTTGGCAAATCACTTTCAAAACGTTTACCAGTGCCGGAAGCAAGTATTATTGCATAATTTTTCATAAAAATCCTTTATTTATCCATCGGTGGAACTATATGGTAGAAAATATCATACTGCCTTTCCTGACCGAATGCATTTTTAACTGTGAAACTATACGGCTTTGGCTGAATTTCATAACTCTTATCAAGATACGTACAAGATTTTTTAGTATCATCAAAGATATGTTCTTCATCCCTGCCGATAACTATTATACCCGATTTTTTCAAATCTTTCTCATCAATCCAAGGATTTTTATATCCATTTGTATCAAGAATTATTTGTTGATGCTCCTTACCATAAATAGTCAAAGGCAGTGTCCATTCAATATATCCGCCAAAATATTTGAGCGGTGTTTTATAATTTTTAGCCCAAATTTTATTCATATCGGAATAAATTTGCCCGACAGGATATCTGCTGCGATAATTCTTTTCAACAGCAAGCAAAGTGCCGAGCGATAAAAATACAATCAGCATAATTGCGTACGCAAATCTTAAAACAAATTTAAAATCGTCTTTCTTAATTTCTTTTGTCGGAAAGAAATAAAAAAGCATAATCGCCGTTAAATAAAGGAATTCGAACCCCCAGCGAAATCTTGTTGCCCCTCCGAATGCGACCATCACAACTGTAACTGCAACCGGAAAGAAATAAAATAACAATAGCAGCCAAGTTTTTTCTTTATCAAGATTATCGTTAAATTTTAATGGGGATTTCTGTCGAAGTTTTAAACACCCGTAAATCAATAACGTACCCGCAACAGCACATAATTGCATAAATATAAGCATTAACGGAGCCTTAATATGGTTGAACCACGAAGAACTTCCAAGTTCACCTTCAAAATACATAAGCGGGAAGAAATCGTACTTTACCATCCAATGTAAGTGCGGAGCAAAAAGCAAATACGCAATCACAACAGCAATATAAAACATTCTGTTTTTAAAAATATCTTTTCTATACATCAATGCCCAAATAAACATCGGAATTAAAATCAAAACCGTTTGATATTTATTCAAAAAACAAATCCCGACAATTAATCCAAGATTTATCCAGTCAATATTTTTATTTTCTGTCATGCAGCGATAAAAAACATAAGTAAGCAAAGGCAGCAGGAATAATAGAATAACATCAGGATTAAATCCGTAATATCCTGTTATGTAACTGTATACCCAGCATCCTTCAAGTAAAATAACAGACAAAATTGCTCTGTTTTCATCAAGAAAAATTTTACCTAACTTATATATGTAATAAAATCCCCCGATAATAAAAGCCTGACTGACAAAATATATTGAAAAATCGTTTTTAAAAATCGAATACACCCAATAAGTAACCCAACCGGCGAACGGTGGATGTTTCGGAGTACCAAAATCATGTAAACTTCCCCAATAAATGCCTTCTAATGCGTCAGTAGGCAAAATAGTACGAATAAGTCCGATAAGACTCCATACAAATAAATGAACAATTAAAAATACTAAAAATGCTCTGTGTTCATAATCAATTTTCTTTATTTTATCTAAAATATTCATAAAGCCCTAATCCCATAATAATAAAACATATAAGTTATTATACCGTAAATAACTCAAATATACAGAGCTATTTATAAATCTAAACATAAAAATAGCCGTACATAGGGGAACGGCTTCGTAGGTAAAAGGTTTTGTAGGAGAAAATAAAGAAAAAGAAAAATGGTTTATATACATTATATATATTCCCTTTTCTGGCGAAAAAATAACTAAAAAAAAGAACATTGTAAATATTCTTAACAAAAAGAAACCTCGCATCTCTGCGAGGTAAAAATTTAAACACTAACTACCTAACCTTATTCATATCAAATTTTTATTAGAACATTGAATATTCTTTATAATCGTACTGATAACCCATTTTTGCCGCAAGTTTCTTTATCAAAGCATTGAAATTATCAGCAACACCATTGTCTATATAGAACATACTGTTAAGTTCTTTTGTAATTGCAATATAATCAGGGTCATTACTTAAGTCATAACCTAATTCCTGTGCTTTATCACGAAGTGCCCTTTGAATATGTCTGCCATATTTTAACTTTTGATCTTTGTCTGCATCAGCCATAAATACTTCCATAAACGATTCACCTGAATATGACTGACTGTATTGAATCATTTTTTCAATAACATTGTCTTTTGTTATGTCCTCACAGCAAGCATTGAAAACTTCATCATCCGTTCCCCATTTAAATGTTGCATCATGAAATGCATCTGCCCATGCTGCATGATTTTGCGGAGTAGAAGTTGATGTTGTTGAAGTACTTGTCGAAGAACTTGACGAAGGATCTGTTGTTGAAGTAGAACCTGTACTGCTGCTTGAAGTTGATGAAGAGCTTGTTGATGAATCTGTTGTTGAACCTTGAGAACTGCTTCCATCAGATCTGCCTGCAATATAATTAATTACTTCAACCTTTAGAGCATTCGCTTTCAGATAAGCACTTTGCGGATCTAAACCTGCTTTACCGATATCTTTCAATTGTTTTTCATATTCTTCAAGTTTTTTTAATTTTGCTTCAATCGCAGTTTTGTCTTCCGGTTTCAAATCCTGAGCCTGTAATTGTGCTTGAAGTTTAGTTCTTTCACTTGCAATAGCCTGTAATCCTTGATTAACTTCATTTACAGTCATCGGATTAAGAGATGCAGCAACCATACTTTGAACATTTGCAACAATAGCCTGTGTATTAATTTGCGGAGTCATCTGATAACCACCGAATATGCCTGCCGGCCAACCAGAAGCCTGAGCAACCTGATTAAATGCCATCCCTATTTGGGATTGCTGATAATTATCCACAGGGAATATTTGGATGTCGCCCCCAAAATTTGTTATTCCAAATGGATTGTATTGCATATACGGCAAATATGCCAATGATGCGTTTGTTAATTGTCCGTTACAACTCATTCCAAGTCCAAACATGATATTTTCCCCGTTTCTTGTTGTTCCCCTGTATATATATAAAAAAATTTTTTATTCAAAAATTGCCTGAAATATACGACCAATAATTTAACAAATCACTAGAAGCCAATAGGAACAAGGGTTTAGAGTTGAAAAATTATCGTAATATTTCTTAACATAAATAAAAATCAAACAGTTTATGGTATCATTCGGGTATGGAAACATTGGCAAAATTTATACATAACAAAAGAGAAGAACTTGGTTATACGGTAAAAGGATTATCTATTGCCACAAATATTCCGCTTGAAGAAATTGAGGAGATTGAAGAAGGAAAAACTCTTTTTCTTTCAGTTACAAGAAGACAATCTTTGGCAAAAATTCTAAAATGCGAACCTGAAGAAATTAAAACTTTAGAAAAAGATATAAGTGAAAATATTATTTCAGACGAAATCATAGAAAGCCTAAAAGAACTGATTTTAAATGGCGCAGGAGGATTAAAATGTCCCAAATGCGGGGCTCCACTTGTTACAAGAATAGCCAGAATGTATGATTTAGAGGATAATTTAATTCTGCATCCAAAAGCACACTGTACAAAATGCCCGTTTCAAATACATTCTTGAAACGGACATTCATAATTATACAATTAGTTTATATTATTTATACTAAGCCTTGAGCAATCATTGCTTCCGAAAGCTTTTTAAATGCTGCAATATTTGCGCCGGCTACATAATTACCACTTATACCTGCTTCATCAGCAGCCGTTTTGCAGGCCTTAAATATATTTGTCATAATATTATCAAGCTTTTTCTCAACTTCTTCAAATGAATAATAGTAACGTATACTATTTTGAGTCATTTCAATTGCTGAAGTAGCAACGCCTCCGGCATTCGCTGCCTTAGCAGGAGCAAATAACACTTTATGTTCTAAGAAGTATTCAATCGCATCCATTGTTGAAGGCATGTTAGCACCTTCACCAACAGCAATAACACCATTTGAAACAAGAATTTTTGCATCTTCAAGAGTTAACTCATTTTGGGTAGCACAAGGAAGCGCAATATCTGTTTTTATATTCCAAATTGGAGAATTCGGTCCTGTTTTTTCAATATATTTAGCATTCGGATGAGCATTGATATAATCTTTAATTCTTCCTCTTTGAACTTCTTTAATTTGTTTAATAATATCCAAATCAATGCCATTTTCATCATATATACAACCGTTTGAATCACTCATTGCAACAACTTTAGCACCCATTGCGGTTGCCTTTTGTGCAGCATAAATAGCAACATTACCAGAGCCTGAAATCGTAATAATTTTACCATTTATTGAATTGCCATGCTGTTCAAGCATTTCTCTCATAAAGAACAATAACCCATAACCCGTTGCTTCAGTTCTGGCAAGCGAACCGCCATAGCAGATCGATTTTCCTGTCAAAACTCCACCTTCATAAGCGTTTTTAATTCTTTTATATTGACCAAATAAATAACCGATTTCTCTGCCACCAACACCAATATCACCCGCAGGAACATCTACATCTTGTCCGATATGGCGATACAACTCAGTCATAAAGCTTTGACAAAATCTCATAACTTCGTTATCCGATTTCCCTTTCGGATCAAAGTCACTACCTCCTTTTGCGCCGCCTATTGGTAAGCCTGTCAACGCATTTTTAAAAATTTGTTCAAAACCTAAAAATTTCATAACACTCAAATTTACACTTGGATGAAATCTCAAACCACCCTTATAAGGTCCAATCAAAGAGCTAAATTGAACTCTATATCCTCTGTTAACTTGAATTTCGCCATTATCGTCCACCCAAGGAACTCTGAACATAACTATTCTTTCTGGTTCAGTCATTCTTTCCAATATCGCATTTTTTTCATATTTATCACTTGAATTTATAATCGGCTCTAAAGAAGTCAAAACTTCTTCTAATGCCTGTAAAAATTCCGGCTGATTGTTGTCTTTTTCGTTTGCGTCCCTAATAATTCTTTCAATGTAACTGTTCATGCTCTTTTCCTTTTTCTAAACTTCCAATATATTTATACTACCTTAGTAATACGATTGCAAATTAATTTTTTATTAGCCTCTCGGGCAATAGTAAATAGAATTTGTGTAAATAATATATAGCTGTTATGTTATTTATCATATCTTTATTAGTTATTCTTATAATGGGTTATCTGATTCTGTTAGTAAAAAAATATAAGAATCTTAATGAAGAGAAGATGTCTTATGTAGCAACATTGACCCATGATTTAAAATCACCGACATATGCACAAATAAATATGTTGAATTTACTTTTGAAGGGGAAATTCGGACAACTAAACCCTAAACAATATGAAATGCTTGAATTAACATGTTCTTCCGCAAAATATATATCAAATCTTGTAGGTACAGTATTATCAGGATATAAAATTCTCTCAAATTCATTCAATTTGACAAAAATCAATTTTGACCTCGTCGAATTATTGGGAGTAATAATAAAAAATTATGAATTGATAATTGCAGAACACGAATTAAAAATTGATTTAATTTGTCCCCAAAGCACATGCATTATCAATGCAGATAAGCTGCAAATAGAACGGGTAATAATGAATTTACTGTCAAATGCAATAATATACGGTCTAAAAAATACTATTATAACAATAAACTTAGCTTGCACTGATAAATTTATAAATTTTACAATATCAAATAAGAGTCATTATATCTCAGACAAAGAACTGAAAGGGATTTTTAATAAATTTTCAAGAACATCTAATTCAAAAATCAATAAATATTCAACAGGTTTGGGATTATACAGTGCAAAGCATATAATCTCTATGCATGGAGGAAAAATGTTTGCACACAGCACTCCTGATGGGACATGCACATTCGGTTTTCAACTCGCAAAAAATACTAAGGAGATAAATTTACTTAGAAAATAAATGTGTATTTATTTTGCCGAATTTTGCGGAAAGATTATCAATAAGGTGAATTAAGTACAATTCCGGTTCAATTGCATCTTTTGTATCCAAATCAATAATAGCACCCCAATCTGCGCGTCCATGATGGGCTGCAATCATTCTTGCGACCTTTATAAACCCTGCATTCATGCAAGTACTAAATCCCCATTGTGAGTGGGTAATCCAGGTTTCTCTAAATCCCGGAGCATAATCTATTAGCCCAGTTTCAGTGTCAATTGTGTACTCAAAAATCTTGCCAAAATCATGTAATAAGCACGCAGCAAAAATATTGTCGCGATTAACCTTATATGCAAACGCAGGTAAATTCAATTCGGCAAACTCCAAACATTCAACCGTATGAACAAGAAGTCCGCCGACATAATTGTGATGCATAAGTTTAGCCGCAGGCATAATCTTAAATTTTTCGGCATTATCACTAAATAATTTCGAAACAAATTCTCGCAATTCCGGTTTCTCTATTTTATTAATGTACGATTGTAATTTTGCCCAATATTCATCGATTTCTTGGGGTTCTAATCCTAATTTTGCTTCTTCAATAAGCTCCAGCGCTGATACAAGGCAGTTATTGTATTTTTCATTGAATGTAGCAGAAACTATGCGCACTAAGTTCCCTGTTCTGAATATTTTTGCGTCAAATCGATTGAGGGTTTCTTCCCAGAGGATACAATTCAAAATACTATCGTCATTTGTATTTTTTAATTGTAATTTGCCCATCTTTGTTCCGGCTTTTGTGTCCCCGATTGAGAATATAACAACCTCATATGTATCTTCTGTATTGAACATTTTTTCTCCTTTATAATCCTGTTTTTTCTGTTAATTTAAAGTAATCAATCATATTATATATTGAAATTAGTTCTTTATAAAATGTTTCGATTTGTCTTTTGTCCGTCAATGGTACAAATAAGTTCCCAATTTCAAACAGGTCTTTGCTTGTTGAGATGGCGAATATAATTTTATCGTCAAAGAATGAACATTTTATATTCCTTGTTCCGAATGCGGTTTGAAGATTTTGCAATCTATCCATAAACGCGGGTGTGACCAAAAACCTTGCTTCAATTTGGTCCTCGGAATAAACATTGAACCTTTTGCCAAAATTTAAATCTTCCAGTTTGACATTTTGTAGTTTTTGTTCATATTTGATTTGCCGTACAGCTAAATAAAAAGTTCTAATTCCTGCGACAATTGATGCAATTGAACCAAATATTCCCCTTGTAATGTCTTCTGTAATAACCCCTTTTAGAATTGTTATCAATACAGATATTCCCAATAATAAAAATATCATACTAAGTATAAACATCATAGGTATTGGCATTAGCCTGTTGTGTGTAGCCGTATCATTTTTTGATGTAACTATTGTCTGTACTTTTACTGTTTTATTAGAATGTATACAAATTGCAATTCCTTTGAATACGGTTTTCGGTTCCTTCTTCCCTTCTAATAATAATTCCATTTCCTGAACATAAAATTCAGTATCTTTATATATCCCCTGAATAGCATCATCATATTCAATTTTATTGTATTTAGGAAATATATTGCTTTTTTCAATAGATATCTTTTTTCTTGTGCTTTGATTGTTCCATTTTATAGATAATTCGTTTTCAAAATCTTTTGTACAGATTGATTTTACTAATTTTTTAAATTCTTTGAATTGAGAAGAATCCGAAGCAGATTTATTAAGTATATTTAACATTTGTTTTCTTTCCGGTTCCAGAGTTTCTAATTTTGGCAGAATATTTTTGTAATAGATTTCATAAAATTTTTCTTCCGATTTGTCCATTAAGATGCACTCCAAACTAATTTTTATCTCTGTTAACGATATTTTCTTTCCGGCCCCAGACAAATGATGAGCGGATTTCTTCTCCGATTTTTTCGATTAAGTGGTTGCGGTTTTCTTCGCGTAATCTGTTAAATTCTTTTTGTCCTGATTTCATTTCAGAAGTAAATTCATTTGCAAATTTGCCTGACTGAATATCTTTTAATATTTCTCTCATAGCATTCTTAGATGCTGCCCCAATTACTTTTGGACCTCTTGTCATATCACCGTATTCAGCCGTATTAGAAATTGAATAGCGCATATCCGCAAGTCCGCCTTGGTTTACAAGGTCTACAATAAGCTTCATCTCGTGCAGAACTTCAAAATATGCCATATACGGTGAATATCCCGCTTCGGTTAAGACCTCAAATCCTGCTTTCATTAAGGCTGAAACGCCGCCGCATATAACGCATTGTTCTCCAAACAAATCCGTTTCGGTTTCTTCCCGAAAAGTTGTTTCAATAATTCCTGCACGCCCTGCACCGATTGCACTTGCATAGGACAACGCAACTTCTTTGCCATCGCCGGATGGGTTTTGATAAACAGCTATAAGGCTCGGCACCCCCTTACCTTCAATATATTGACTTCTTACCGTGTGTCCCGGCCCCTTTGGAGCAACCATTATGACATTTATATCACTTGGCACAACAATCCTTTTGAAATGGATATTAAACCCGTGAGCAAACATTAAATACTGACCGGAGCGCATATTAGGCTTAATCTGTTTTTCATAAACTTGAGATTGAACCTCATCCGGAATAAGAACCTGAATAATATCTGCCCATTTTACGGCATCTTCAATATTCATTGTTTTAAAACCATAATTTTTTGCTTTTTTATCGGATTCGCCACCAAGTCTTAGACCCAAAACAACGTCACAACCGGAGTCTTTTAAATTCATCGACTGACCGTATCCTTGAGAACCAAAACCTATTACTGCTATTTTTTTAGACTTAATAAGCCCTTTATTAATATCTTTATCCAAATATATTTTTAATTCGCTCATGTTATATCCCTTCTGTGTAACCATACTAACATAAAAAAAACAACTGTCATAGCGAAAGTTTTTTGCTACGACAGTTATTCTTTAACGTAAAAAATTATTCAACATTTGTACATTTGTATATTAATGCTGCACAAGCACCTGCAACGAGGTTTGTTGCAACTGTAATGAGCATAATACAAGGACAACAAACGGCACCCATAACAAATGCCGAAATTGCAACCGCAGGATTAAAAGCACCCAAACAAATATTACCAACCGCAAAAGCACCCACCATTACAGTTGAACCGATTGCAAGTCCATAGTATGAATTGCCTTCAGTTTTCTTAGATGTTGCAACGTGTAAAACAACATAGCATAATGCAAATGTAAATAAAAATTCAGCAATAATGATTGCAGCAAGACTAAATGAACCTTTTACCGGAGCATCCAGCCCTCCTGACAATAAATTAATAAGCAAAGCGGCACAAACACCACCCAGTATTTGGAATATAACGTATGGGATCCACTGTTTCCATTCTAATGCTCCTCTTATTGCAGCAGCAAGAGAAACCGCAGGGTTATAGTGACCTCCGGAGATATACCCTCCAGCATATACCATTACCATAAGAACGAAACCAATAGCTAAAGGTGCAATACAACTTTCGTCACCAAATGCTGCCGTCGCACCAATAGTAAATACCAAGAAAAAAGTACCGATAAATTCAACCAAATACTTCTTTAAACACTCAATCATAAAAATCCTCCTTTAAAAATAACTAACCTTAAACGACCAAAACTATTATACCATATTATTCAAAATTAATCCACATTCACAGGCTCACGCATTATTTTTTCAATGGCTTCGCGTGCAGTGAATACAAGAGCATCAGGAATGTTATCTATTACTGTTAATTGTCGAAGAACATCCACAGTACGCTTAAATGCTCTAACTATATCACCTTCTCCGACATCACGCATCGAGCCTGTTATTGTTTCCCACTCAGCACCTTCAACCCAAAGTTCTATCATTGAACTAAAATACGGATTAATGTAGAGCGGAGATTCAATATCATAATAATTTTGGACTTTTTCTAATTTGCGTTTTATATTTCTTATTTTATTCAAAGTTTTTCTGACAGATTCGCTAAACGGGACATAAGGAATTTCCATCCGTAAATCTTCAGTAGTTATAGCACAAAGCACACCTGCAAGCGCGGCCGGAGTAAGTTCTTCCAGCAAGCCGGAAAAAATAATTTCAGCAAGATAGAGCTCATTCTCACTCCTAATCTGAGATGTTGTTTTACCTTTATCCGTCGGATAATTATTGACAAGATAACCGTACTCTTCAAGCACTTTGCGATGGGCCAAAAATTTGTTCCAGTAAATATCTTTTTGGTTCTCTATTTCTCTCTGAAGTTGATTTTTCTTTGACTCTATGCGTTTTATTACTTCAATATTTTTTGAGTGCTTTTTATAAAATTTACAATTATCACAAGCATAAGATTGCATTTGCCTTAATTCTTCTTTATTACGCTGTCCAAATTCAATAACTTCCGGCGATAGCGGTCGTTTTCGTTTCTTTTCTTGTGCAAGAATTTTTTTATAAGTTTGCCTGTTCTGAACATATAAAAATCTTATTCTGTCATATTTTTGCAAGTCATCATCAGTTTGTCCATAAGGGCAGGTAAATGTACGCTCTTTAAGCTCTTTATCATAATGTGTCATCATTGCAAGAATTGGTTTTAGACGGTAATCAGATGAATAATAACCGAAACTCTTTAAAATTAATTCCTTTGATTCATCTAAATCAAATCTTTGTAGCAAATTAAGAACCATAGAATAACTCGGAGAAAATTTGCTTTCCAAAGGATTAGACCCACTTTGAACCAAATTTGCAACTTCTTCCGGCGACTGAAATGATGTACCAACAACAGTAACATATCCGACTTCATCCATTCCTCTGCGTCCTGCTCGGCCTGACATTTGCAAAAATTCATTTGAGGTTAACATTCTGTGACCGGAATCGGTACGTTTACTGACAGAACTTATAACAGTGGAGCGAGCAGGCATGTTTATACCCGCAGCAAGTGTTTCTGTTGCAAACACAACCTTAATTAATCCCTGCTGAAAGAGCTTTTCAACCAAATTTTTCCAAGCCGGCAAAAGTCCGGCATGATGAGATGCTACACCTTGAACCAAATATTCTATGTTTTTATTTCCATACAAATGAGGATTATCAGCGATAAATTCATCAATAAACTCACGTATTTTTTGTTGTTCTTCTTTTGTATTGAGTTCAAGCCCGGAGCATTTCTCCATTTGTTCATCACATTTTTTACGAGAAAATGTGAAAAAAATTGCCGGAAGCATATCCTGATTATAAAGGTTTGAAATAATTTGTTTTACATATGATTTTTTGCGTTTATCTCTGCCACCTTTTGCCCATTGCGGTTTTTCCGGACGAATTTTTGTATTGAGTTGACCGGAGGGAGTTAACAGCGGTAAAAGTTTTAAAGGCTGCGAGCTGTCAAAATAATAATATCTCAACGGCACCGGTCTAAAATCAGTATTTACCAATTTAGTTTTTGAATGAACAGTATTTATCCAGTCTGTCAACTCTTGACCGTTAGCAACCGTTGCTGAAAGTGCAATAAGCTGAATATTTGTCGGACAATAAATAATACTTTCTTCCCAAACTGTACCGCGTTGTTCATCGTTCATATAGTGAACTTCATCTAGAACGACATATTTAACGTCTTTTAAGTTATCCGCAACAGCACCAAAATTTGTTCCATAGAGCATATTACGAAAAACTTCTGTTGTCATAATAACTATTTGTGCCCCTCGATTAATAGTTGTATCACCTGTCAAAAGTCCGACATTATCCTGCCCGTACTGTTCACAAAAATCATAGAACTTTTGGTTTGAAAGCGCTTTTAATGGAGTTGTATAAAAAATTCGTACATTTTCTTTTAAAGCGTTATTTATCGCATGCTGAGCAATAACCGTTTTGCCCGCACCAGTTGGGGCGCAAACAACAACACTTTCGCCGTTATCAATTATACTACAGGCTTCTTTTTGAAAATCGTCAAGTTCAAACGGGAATTCACTCATTATTTATTTTTTAACTCCTCAACTATCCCTAATACCTGCCTTTTTAAATTTTCATAATCAGAGTTATTATCAATTACATAATCCCAATCTTTAATATGGTCAAGACCAATTTCTGTTATGTCATCTTCTCCGGTTAGAGACCCTCCGCGAGCAAGTCTTGTATCCCTTGAGGCTTCAACCCTTATTGCTATTGCCCCAGCGGCTTTAAACACATCGTATTCATGTTGAACTCTAACATCTGTCACCATAATATTACCGTCTTGCTCAAGAATTTTCTTTAACCAATAGTCCGGATGCTGAGCTCTACCCCAATTCCCAAGATTTATTAAGTCTTGCCTATATAATGGTTTATTTTTTTCTATTTCTTCGTAAGTAAGTCCTTTTTCTTTGCCATAAGTGAGTTTTATAATATCCCCCATGGCGCAACGGCGAAAGTCAGACATTAAATCAAGCATAACCTTTGCAGCCGTGTCTTTTCCGCTGTATTGTTTTCCCGAAAATATAATAATTTTATCTGCCATAACAATTTAATTATATAAAATAGAATTTAAAAATCAATTAAATCACGAACTTTAACATTTAATGCATCTGCAATACGTATAAGCAAATCCAAGCTCAATGTTCTTTTTGCGGTCTCAATTTTTGCAAGATGTTCTCTTGAGATATCTAAAATTTCTGCTAAAGCGTTCTGAGAGAAACCTCTATCTCTTCTGACACTGAAAATATTCCGCCCTAAAGAAAAAATTTTTGTAGTCTGATTGTTCATATTTGTATATTAAAAAATATTTTTCGTTTAATCTGTAACCTGCGAGAGAACAAACGTTTCTAATAAAAGATAAAGCCGAAATATTTTTAAGATTAATGAAATATTAAAAATGCACAAAATAATTTAACCAAAGAATAACTCTACAAAACCAGTAAATAAAAAAAAACTATAATGAAAATTACTTAACAAAAGTTGTTGCAAGTTTAACGTACTGTTCAAAAGTAATCGGCTCTCCTGTTTTAGCATCCATAACAGGTTTATTACTCAACATTTTTTCATAATCCTTATGTAAATCAGAAATTGATTTTTTTACAACCGTTGCATCTAATTTTTCATCAGCAATGTGGTCTTTGATATTTTGCTGAGCCTGCTTTAGTTCCTCATAATTTCTATTTACAACCTGAGCTTTAACACTTTGATGATTGAACATATGCCCAATTTGAACAGCAATAACAATTAACGGAGCAAATACAGCAGCAGTTCTACCAATATCCTTTATAGGAGAAGGAAATTTCGAAACAAATTTTGAAACTTTATTTAAAACCTTACTGTTATTCAATGTGTCTCTAAATTTTACAATACTTTTTAAAACTTTTTCACTATCTGCAACTTTCGCAAATTTGTCTATAAGCTTTGTTCCGGCTTTATCAACAGCAGCAAGGACACCAAAACCGGCTGCGAATGTACCAATAAAAGACATTACAGGATTATTTTTAATAAAATCAACTCTTTGCGCCAAATAATCTTTAACATCCCAAAGAACACTTAACGCTGCTAAGCCTGCACCCCAACCTGCAGCAGATTTGGCAAATTGCATAACTCTGAAAGAGCGCATGTTGTGCGGCTTAATGTGCTCAACTAATTCGGGAGGATATTTTCTAAGCGCAGAAGAAAGACCTCCAGCCAAAGGTAAAGATAAATATAGTGCTTTATCAATCATGTTGTGCTTTCTGTCATTAACATCATTTGAGGCTTTGGCGAAGGCTATATGTCTGATATCTCTATCTTTTAAGTTTGCAAAAATTTGCTCCTCTGGGGTTGCCTTGAATGCCATATTTGCGGCATTTTGACTTAATGAAACAGAATTAACCTGCATGCTACACCTATACCTTTCGCAACAAAATTATACTACAATATTAAAGTCATGTGAAATACTTTTTTGCTATTTATTATAAAAATATTTATAAATATTTACAATTAATTCTGTTTTCCATAATATCAAACTATGAAAAAGTTCATTATACATACGATGGGTTGCAAATCAAATCAGTTTGAAACGGCAATAATTAAAGAAAATCTTATAAAAAACGGATTTATTGAGGTAGAAGACCTTAAAAATGCGGACTATTTTATTTTAAATTCCTGTTCCGTTACCCACAAAAGTGACAACGAAGCATTTTATCTCCTACGCAATGCAAAACATAAAAATCCGCAAATAAAAACCGTTTTAACAGGATGCATAGCACAAATTGAAAAAGAACAATTACTGAATAACGATTTTATAGATTATGTAATCGGTAATGATGATAAACTGACCCTGCATAAATTTCTTAATAATAATAAAAACTTCTGTGTATCAGATGTTATGCTTCAGGATAAATTCAGCGAAGTCGAGCTATCAGACACGACAAAAACCAGAGCAAGCCTAAAAATTCAAGACGGCTGCGATTCAAGATGTGCATATTGCATAATATGGAAAGCAAGAGGTAAAAGCCGAAGCGCATCATCTGATTTTATCGTAAAACAAATTAATAATTTCTCCGAGGATGGTTTTAAGGAAGTAGTGTTGACTGGAATCCACATCGGTCAATGGGGAAAAGATTTCGGATTAAACCTGTTGGATTTATTAAAAGAAATTGAAACAAAAACCAAGATAGAACGCTACCGTTTAGGATCACTTAATCCAAACGAAATTAATGACGAATTGCTTAATTTTTTACAAAAATCTACAAAATTTTGTCCGCATTTTCATCTGTCACTCCAGAGTGCAAACGATAAAACCCTGCGCGCGATGAATCGCTTTTATAAAACGGATTTTTATTTAAAACAAATTGAACAAATAAATGAGATGTTTGACTCCCCATTTTTAGGTAGCGATATAATAGCAGGGTTTGCCGGTGAAAGCGATGATGATTTTGATATTACACGCCAAAACCTTGAAAAATCAGGATTAACTCAAATTCATACTTTTCCTTATTCAGTCCGCAAAGGAACAATCGGTGAAAATATGAATAACCAAGTTGATGATAAAACAAAAGAAAAAAGAGCAAATATAATAAAGGCCATTTCACGCAAAAAATACAATGAATTTATAAACAAAAATATCGGCAAAGTTCATGAAGTTATAATAGAAAAACATCGAGATAAACATTCTCACAACCTAAAAGGGGTAACACGCAATTATTTAACTATTCAAATAGTTTCCGAGCAAGAAAATTTGTATAACACGCTCCAAAAAGTTAAACTTACACACTATAAAGACGGAATAATTTGGGGAGAATTTGAAAGAAACTTTGGAGGCTCATAAAATTTTGAAATATCTAAATCTATCTGTCCTTTTGAAACATTAAATATTGTATCTTTAAATTCTTCAATATATTTTGGATTTATTCTGTATTTTTCAAAAACGCCTTCATGATAGAGATCAATAAGTTTGTTTACATATTTTTGGCAATAGTAAGGAGTATTAGGACGAAGTTTCATTTGCTCTGTAAACTCGATACTTTTTCTTATAGAATTTTCCCTTGTTGTCGCACCTGCAAAATTTGCCATGACATCAGCTCCACCCTCTGATTTTGGGAATATATGTTCAACAGATGCCAAATACGGCCAAAGAATTCTTGATACAATTTTTTCGGAACTTTCACCTGAAATTTTAACCATATACGCTGAAAAATCTTCATTTGATGTCGGAAGCCTGAACGCCTCCCTCATTATTTTTTCATGTATATCGTCCGGTAAATCATCAATAATCCTGCCTAAATCATATAAATAAGACTTTCTTGAAAAAGGTACAATAATTTCTTTATTGGTCAGTCGAGCTTTTGATGTTCCAATTAAATCTTTGAGCTCGCTGTTATTTTTTAATACGGATTTACGTAAAATCCAATCCATCATACCCATAATCTTTATCTGATAATCAATTGTTTTTTCATTAGTGGAATTAGCAAGCCGTTTTGATTCCTTCATTAACTTATTCATAACCTTTTTGGCTTTCAAATCATTTTCATTTAAAATGTTGTCTTTAATTTTAGCAAGTTTATATTTAAATTCATATGAGGAGAACGGGATCAAAACAGGTCGTTCATTTAACCTTTTATCGGTTTCTCGCATCAATATAGCAAATTTATCTTGATATTGCTGCGGAAGTTTGTTAATTTCAAGTTGGATATTATGAAAAATTCCGCTTTGCTTTTTACGCAAATCGCGTCTATACACAGGCTCAATCTCTTTTAATAACTGTTTTACAGTAAAATCAGGATGAATCTTTGAACGAGCAGAAATTATTCCCATGACACGTTCTTCCATGCCTGAATAGCAATCTTTATACCTTGAGAGAATTTCTACTACATCCTTTGATGATTTTTCAAATGCCCCGCTTTTAATAAGCCTTGAAACTTGTTTAGGGTCAATCATAGCAACCCCGCTATAAATACAAGGTAAATTATACTTAAATAAAATTCGTAATTTAGAGGAATTTTGTATGGATGTAAATGGAATTTGATAGTTTGGAATAAATGATAAATCATCGATATTTTTTAATTGGTCAAGCGAGACACGACTCTTTCTTTGCCTTGTTTGTGCAGCAGAAAGAGCACCATACCCATTTACACTATTGAGACTAATCGGTGTAATTCTCATAAATATTCTCTACATTGTACCACTACCTTATTTATCGGCATAAATTGTAAAAAACTTTAATATTTATATTAGGTTTGTGTTATAATTTTAAAGTAAGTAAGAAAAGAAAGCACATACTATGAAATTTGATAAAGAAAAACTTATTTCATCTATAAAAAAGCTTGAACATGCAAGAGTTTTGGTTGTAGGGGATTTAGCACTGGATGAAATGATATACGGAGATGCTGAACGGATTTCAAGAGAAGCACCTGTTTTAATTCTTCAGCATACAAAAACAAAACACATTTTAGGTGGAGCATCAAATGCTGCTCATAACGTTTCGACATTAAATAACGGAAAAGTCGGAGTTATTGGTGTTGCAGGCGACGATTACCACAGCGGATATCTTTTCAATACATTCAAAGATGCAAATATAAATTGTGATGGAATTATTATTGATAAAAACCGTAAAACCATTGTTAAAACAAGGATTTCAGGTTCAATCACAACATCAATAACACAGCAAATTGTCAGAATTGACAGACAATCGAAAGGTTTTATCACACAAGAAACAGAAGAAAAAATAATTGCAAAAATTGAAGAATTATTACCAGAATATGATGCAGTAATACTATCAAATTATCACATCGGAACAATCACTCCGAAAATAATAGAATTTACGACAAATTTAGCAAATGAACTCAATAAAATAGTTGTTGTTGATGCCCAAAGAGATCTTGGGGGTTACAAAAACGTTACATCAATGACTCCGAATTTACCTGATACGGAAAAATCAGTCGGTTTTCAAATTACCAATGAAGAAGATTTGAAACGGGCAGGGGATCTTTTGTTGACCCAAACTAATGCAAAAGCAATTCTTATAACTTGCGGTGCAGACGGTATGTTTGTGGCAGAGCCAAATAGCAAATATCAAAAAATACCTGTATTTAATAAATCCGAAGTATTTGATGTTACAGGTGCAGGGGATACCGTTACTGCGGTTTATTCTCTTGCTCTTGCATCAGGAGTAGACCCTGTATACTCCGCTATTATCGGGAACGTTGCTGCAAGTATTGTTGTAAGACAATTTGGATGCGCAACCACAACCATTCAGGAATTATTGAGCGCTGTTGAAAAATTGGAGAATTAAAGGAGAACTTTATGGATAAGTTTTTAGAAATAATAAAAAAAATTAAACCTTTGGATTATTTATTTATTGTATTTTGTATAGTTGCTTTAGCAGTCGGATTTTACACTTATAAAGGATTCAGACAAACCGCAGACAAACAAATTGAAGCAACTTCAAAAATCGTATTTAAAGTATACATGAGGGGTGTAACATTCTCCGGAGAAGATATACCAATAAAAAAAGGAGATAAAACATTCATAAGCATAAGAAATGTTCCTTATTCAAACTTAGATATTCTCGGAATCAATGCAGACAGAAGAAAAATAGTTATACCAACCCCGACGGGGCATAAATTTATAACAGTTACCGATGATTCTCAACCTGATTTATACGATGTTGTAGTTACATTAACAGATACAGCAAAAATCACAAAAGACGGCGCAGTTGTTGGAGGGAACAAAATTAAAATGGGCTTACCGATAACTTTAGAGGGTGCAAATTATAAATTTACCGGTACCGTATCAGACTTGAAAGTCATAGATGCCGTTGATGATGAAACAGTAAACAGAGATATGAATACAACCGATGATGTTCAATAATATTTTGGAATTTTCACAAAAAAAATTAAATTATTTTTATAATAATAGTTTATTTTTACAAAATATTGACAAGTTTATCTTGCCATTTATCATGATTACCTTTATATCTTCGATATTTATGAGCTCAGATTTCATAGGTTTTATCGGACTCATAGTAATGTTTTTGACATTAGTAAAACTTTTATTTTGCCCGAAACAAAAAATTGAATTAAAAACATTTGAAATATTTTTACTAATATATTTCATGATTGTTGTAGTAAGTCTTTTTGGTTCAACCCTCTTTTCACTCAGTTTAAAAGGTTTTTTTAAGACTTTCATATACATAGGATTTTATTTTTCTGTAAGCCAATATTTAAAAGACAATAAAAAACATATTGCGCTTATTTTGGGAACAATTGCAGGGTGTATAACATTAGAAGCCCTAGTAGGAATATTCCAAAGTACACTGCATCTTGAACAAATTTCAACATGGCAAGATACGTCAAATATAAATCCTGAAGACGTTATTTCACGAGTCTACGGAACTTTAAAACCGCTAAATCCAAATTTATACGGAGGGTATTTAGTTTGCGGCTTACCAACAGTAATCGGCAGCGGGTTTTATTTTATTTATAAAAAAATGTACAAGCTTGCCTCCTTAGGGATTTTAGCAACTTTGGGAACATGCTATTCTATATTTCAAACCGGTTGTAGAGGAGCATATCTTTCGATGTTACTGGTTTTTGGGCTAATATTCTTATTAAGTGCCAAATTTTTCTGGAAAACCTATAAAAAAATATATATAACAATAATAAGCGGAGCAACATTTTTACTAATATTTGCCCTTACATTTATACATTCCCTGCGACTAAGGTTCTTATCTATTTTTGCAATGAGAAATGATTCTTCAAATTCATTCAGATTTAACGTTTATCATTCCTCCATAGAAATGTTCAAAGATAATTGGCTGCTTGGAATTGGAGTCGGGAATAAAAACTTTAGAGAAATTTACGGATTATACATGAAAACAGGATTCGATGCATTGAGTGCATATAATATTTATCTTGAAACTGCAGTAGAAAGCGGTATATTTGCATTAATAGCATTTCTTTTATTCTTAATTAAACTCATTTATGACGGAACAAAATACGTATTAACATCACAAAATACCGTAAATATAATTTTTGCAAGTGTTTGCTTGGTATCAATTTGCTCAGCATTATTCCATGGGCTCGTAGACACTATATTCTTCAGACCACAATTACAGTTTATATTTTGGACTTTTGTAGCGGTAATTAATAATGTAATTTCAGATAATTCTCAAATCAGTGATTAGCACCAAAATCCGCCCATTCCCCACATAGGAGAAAATCCAAAACCATACCCCATACCAAATCCTCCATAACAACAAGGGGTATTGAAAAACATCCACGGAGAACAAGCACTCATTAAACCGAGAGTCCCGACAGTATTTGATACAGGATTTCCATATCCGGCATACATATTTATCAAATTGCCCATCGGATTGCCGAATCTCTGCATCTCGTAAGCCACTTCATTTCGAGCCAAACCGTTAAACAAATTTCCAGCAAAATTGACAGAAGCGACATTTGCAGGAACACCACTTTGTCTGGCATCAATATAGCTAACAAGTGATTGCATACCACAAGTTAAACCTGTCATTGTTCTCATAAAATCTGCGTGACTCAATATTATCTCTCCATATATAACTTATATATATAAAGTATATAAATGAAGAAAAATTGCTATTTTTTTTTGAAATATGAAGATATGTTAACTAATATTTAAGCAATTAGGAGTATAAATTTTAATCCTTTTGGCAATTATTTTATTTCTATTAAATTTTATAATTCTTGTATAGAGATTTTATGTATGGAGAAAAGTATTATGTTTATTGGAAACAGTATAAACGAATGTATATTTAATAGAATGGAAATGAAAAATATAAATAAAAATTTACTTCCATGGTTTGAAGATATAATAGATGAAAATAACTGTAAGATAGAGAGAAAAGAATGGAAAAGCAAATATAATAGTTATGTAGTCTATGACTATGAGCCTTTCTGCACAGAAGGGTTTGAAATAAATCTCGTTTTAAGCGCTAAAGATTGCGCACACTTGAATTTTATAAAATATTTGTATGACGAAAAAATAAGCACAATTAATTATTTAAACAATTGTATAATGATATAAATTACAAAAAATAAAACCCTCATATTTTGAGGGTTTTATTTTATATAGAACATTAACAATTATTCTTCTGTTGTTTCCGGAGCCGGAGTATTTTCACCAATTTCTTTAAAACATTCTTTACAATAAACATCTCTACCCGGTACAGGTTTGAACGGAACTTGAGTTTGAACACCGCATTTAGAACAAACAGCGTCATACATTTTTCTTGATTTACGATGTTGTTTTCTTCTCAACTTTCTGCATTCTGGGCATCTTTTTGGTTTATTTACAAGCCCTTTTTCCGCATAAAACTCTTGCTCTCCTGCACTAAATACAAATTCCTGACCACAGTCTTCGCAGACTAACTTTTCATCTTCGTACATTGTTTTTCTCCTGATTTGTGTACTTTTGGTCTAACAGACCTACTATTCAACTTTCATTGTACACTTTTTTCGAAATAATGCAAGTTTGGTTATATTTTACCTTGCGAAATGTAACATAGGTCTCAATATTTGAGTATATAAGTTATGTTTGGAGTATAATTAACTAAAGAATAAGATTATGAAGGATGAGATATGAAATTATCAGAAACGACAGCACAAAATTCATTCAGATACGGTTGGTTATTGAAAAGGTTATTCCCGTACATAAAGCCATTTATGGGTAGGGTTATACTTGGTCTACTGGTTGCAATACCTGTCGGGGCCTTAGACGGGGTTGTTGCATTTGCACTGAAGCCATATATGGACTATGTTGTCGGGCAAAAAGACTGGGTCTTTCAGGCATTCGGGCACACATACAGTGTAAGTTGTTCAACAATGGCGCTTGCTATTCCTTTTGCCGTTGTACTTTTTGCAGGAATTCAAGGAACATTAAGATATCTAAATACATATTTAACTGAATGGACAAGCCAAAAGATAACTAATACTATTAAAATTGCATTATTTGATAAATTGGTCTTTATGGATACATCATTCTTTGATGAGAACTCATCAGGAGTAGTTCTTACAAGATATTTTACAGACCCTGAAAAAGCATCTGATGGAATTGTTTCATATTTGAGAAATTTTGTTACAAGTCTGTTTGGGGCATTAAGTTTAATCGCCGTTATGCTATACAGCTCGTGGAAGCTCGCAGTTATAGGTGTTGTTGTGCTCTGCGCAGCATTTATACCTGTTGCACTTATTCGAAAAAGAGTTAAGGCAACTTCAAATAAAAATATGGTTCTTGGCGGCGGGATTACGACAAATTTCAATGAAACTTACATTGGCAATCGAGTAATTAAAGCATATTGTTTACAAGACCGCCAAAGAAATATATTTAAAACTAAAATTTGGCAAACATTTGATAATAATATGTCACTTGTAAAAAGAACCGGTTGGATGAGTCCGATAATGTATTTAATTGCATCATTTGGAATTGCATTGGTTCTTGCATACGGGACTTATTTAATTACAAACGGCAGCATGACGGCAGGAAGTTTCGCATCATTTGTAACCTCACTATTGCTATTATATAAACCTGTTAAGACTTTAGGTAACACTTTGACTGGATTGCAAACTGTATTTGTAGCGTTAGGTCGTGTGTTTGAATTATTTGATTTATATCCGCAAATTACAGACAAAAAAGATGCAAAATCCCTTAAAGGTTTAAATGATTCCATTGAATTTAATAACGTAACATTCGGATATAACAACGAAAATATGGTACTCAAAAATATCAATTTAAAAATCTTAAAGAATGAAACTGTAGCGATTGTCGGGAATTCAGGCGGAGGAAAATCTACCTTAGTTAATCTGATTCCAAGATTTTATGACATAGATAACGGTTCTATAACCATTGACGGAGTTAACATAAAAGATTTCAGTATAAATTCTCTACGAAACAATATTTCAATGGTATTTCAAGATAATTTCTTGTTTTCTGGTACCATTAGAGAAAATATTATGATGGGGAATGAAAATGCAACAGATGAGGAACTAAATAAAGCAATAGAATACGCTCATCTTGACGAAATGATAGTAGATTTACCCGATGGAGTTGATACTGTTATTGGTGAACGAGGAATGTCTCTTTCAGGAGGACAAAGACAGCGTGTTGCAATAGCAAGAGCCATCATCAAGAATTCCCCAATAGTTATTCTTGATGAAGCAACATCTGCACTCGATAATAAATCCGAAGCAGTTGTCCAAAAAGCTCTGGATAATCTTATTAGAAATAAAACTGTATTTGTAATTGCTCACAGACTTTCTACGATTAAAAATGCAACAAGAATTGCAGTAATTAATGAAGGTGAACTTGTCGAGCTGGGCAGTCACGAAGAATTGATGAATATTCCAAACGGGCAATACAAAACATTGTATGAAATGCAGTATCGAAAACAAGAGCAAAACCAAGAACAAGGAGTTTTATAATAAAATGAAAGGTATAATTTTAGCGGCAGGAGCAGGCACAAGATTATTCCCTGCATCACAACCTATATCAAAAATTTTATTACCAATCTATGATAAACCTATGATTTATTATCCGCTATCAACTTTAATGCTGGCAGGAATAAATGATATACTTATCATCACAAATGAAGCAGATAATGAAAACTTCCAAAAATTGCTCGGTGACGGCTCTCAATTCGGAATAAAAATTAAATATGAAATTCAATATACACAACGCGGTATAGCTGATGCATTTTTAATTGCTGAAAATTTTATTAACAGGGAAGATGTTGCACTAATACTTGGAGACAACATTTTTCACGGTTTTGGTTTCTCAACTTTTCTAAAACAGGTTTTAGCAAACAAAAACGGTGCTACCGTATTCGGTTACAGAGTAAAAGATCCTGAAAGATTTGGAGTCGTAGAATTTGACCAAAAGGGGAAAGCACTTTCTTTAGAAGAAAAACCTTCTAAACCAAAATCAAACTATGCAGTTACGGGATTATATTTTTACGATGAAAATGTTTGCGAATATGCAAAATCTCTTAAACTATCACCGAGAGGAGAACTTGAAATTACGGATTTAAACAAAGTTTACCTTGAAAAAGGTAAATTAAATGTCGAAATTTTAGGCAGAGGTTTTACATGGCTTGATACGGGAACTCAAGATTCAATGCTTGAAGCCGCAAATTTTGTACGCACAATTGAAGCAAATAAAGGACAGCAAATTTCTTGTCTTGAAGAAATCGCAATTTACAAAGGTTTTATTACCGCAAATGAACTTGAAAAAAAACTGGAACCGTTCAAAGGTAAAAGTGCTTATTATGAGTATGTTTTTGATTTAATAAATGCAGAAAAATCTATGAAAAAAATGAATTTCTAAACATAAATTTTATATTCCAATATAAAGAAAAATATTAAAACTGCTTAATTTCCTAATTTATATCTTATAACAGAATTACTGCCTTGTGCAGAAACAAACAACAGGTCGTCTGCTATATACATGCAATAGGGATTTTGGATATTTGCAATAATCTCTGAAACTGTACCGGATGAATCGACTTTTAAAACAGTATTTTTATTATAATTTGCTATATATAAATTGCCTTTAGAATCTCTTGCCAAACCGATAGGACCATCAATTTTCGGATTTTTAACATAAACCATTTTTTGATTATTTGGAGTAATTTTATAAATTGTATTATCAGAAAAACCTGCGACATAAAGATTACCGTCATTATCGGTTACAATGCCGGTAGGACTTGTTATATCACTATAAACACCATTTGAATTGTTCTTTGGATTTGCATCCGCAAATGATTCCGGTTTCTTTTGTTCGGCCTGAGCAGTCGGAATATCCATTTCCATAGTAGAAGCAAGTTCTTTTGCCCTTGAGCCAATCAATGAATCTGTCGGAATGAGTGTTAAATACATTTTAGCCTTATCTATATTACCAAGTTTTTTACTCAATTCAGCAGCCTTATAAACCGCTTCGTAATCATCAGGCTTACGTAAAATTATCTGCTTAAACGCACTTAATGCTTCTTCATCTTGATTAAGATATTCCATCAACGAGCCCAGATTGAAATATGCATCTATATAATTCGGGTCAAACTCGGTCGCTTTTTTAAAACACTCTGCAGCCTTGTCATATGAACCTATTTGATAATACTCAATGCCTTTATTATATTGAATTGTTGCATCAGAAGCCAGATCAGCAAACACAGAAAGATTAATTCCCGCCAAGAGCGAACAAATCAAAATTACCTTTAATAAATTATTTAATTTCATCAAGCGCCTCAATAATTCCTTTATTTTTAGCAGCAAAATCTTTGCCTCTTGAGATTATAGCTTTTTTTAAAATTTGTGGCAAGTTTATTGTTTTCATTTGCTCAAAATTATCAGGCAATCTTAAGCTCCAATTTCTATCTCCGGATGTCCCCGGAGTATTATATGTTTCATTCATATCAAAAAAGTCTGTAAAGAACATTTGTATATTTTCTGCCTGACAAGCAAATAGCTCAACGAGTTTTGTCTCCTTCAAAAACTCTTTATCATTCGTCATTTTTACAATAATTTCATCCTTGTTTTCAGCCTCAAAGAATAAATCCTCAACAAGATTTTTTACATGCAGATAACCTTCATGAGTATTTATCATTGATTTTGCCCAAATATTAACCGGTTTATTATCGTGAGTACCAACCATTGCCCAACAATGAGGTGTGATATTTTTACATCTGTATGGATCCTCTGGTTCGGTTGGAACCGTAAATTGCGTTAATCTCATACCCAAAAGGTCATATTTTTTCATAACTTTAGCAACAGGATTGGTTAGTGTTCCTAAATCCTCGCAAACAATTGAATCCTTGGTCAATCCTTCTTCTTTTGCCGCAGCAATAACAATTTTTTCAATTAATCTACCGTATTTTTTTATCTGATCGTCTGTAAGATATTTTACGCGCTTTTCATTGTCTGCGCTATAATTCATATCCAAATCTTCAACTGATGGAATAGCAAATTTTTTCAAAAATTCGTGTTCAGGAGAAGAAAATAATCTTCCTGCTCCTTGCTCCGGCTTCGGTTTTGAACCTTTTTTATAAACCCAAGGATCAATTAAGCCTACAATGTGATCTATTCTGACCCCACCGGGGTTTTCACGAAACATCTTTTTATAAAGATTTTTCATTAATATTCCGGCTTCTCCCAAAGTTCCGTCACCATTATACAGTTTTTCAGGGTTTACAACAGGGAACCCCCAAGCCTGACCATCTTTTGAAAAATAATCAGGAGGGCATCCAAGACACCAACCATCTAGAAATAAAGATTGATATGCCCATTCATCCCTGTCAGAAAAAGCAACTTGACGATCCGCAATCATTTTCATTCCTTTGCTCTTTGCAAATTCTCTCGTTTCGTCATTTTGTTTGCTTAGTACAAATTGGATAAATTTATAGCGATCTATTTCTTTTGAATATTTCTTTGTAATATCTTCTATTCTTTTAGCGAATTCGATTTTTTCTTCATTTGATTTTGGGTTTAATAAATTTTTATCGACTTCGGATTTCCAGTTATGCCAATAATCACTACCATGCTCAATTGAAAGAGCCTCATACAAGCTGTCATTATCAAGCCAAGACTTATTTTGAATTTTATAAGACTCAAATTCTTTATTTAAATGTTTATCATTTAGCATTATGAAACGGTCATAAGCCTCAGTCAACGCTTCTTCTTGTTTATTAATTATGTAAGAGTAGGAAGTTTTATTTTTATCTTTATTGGGATTGTTATCAACAATTTCTTTAAACGTTTTATCCGAAAGAATAAAACCCCATTTCTTGGTAGTAAGTTCCTTTAAATCAATAAATAGAGGATTATTAGAAAAAATAGTCCCTGTATAAGGTGATGCATCCGTTGATTTTGTCTTACCTGCCGGTCCCATTTGAATAGCATCAAATAAACCTTGAGCGTACTCAATAAAAATTTTCCCGCCGTTTGAATTTATTGTACCAAAACCGGTATTTTCATTCGGTGCAGCAGGAAAACTTCCACCATGCATTATAAAAACAAAATTTTTCTTACCAAGAACACTTAGCGCTTTTCTAATTGTCTTTTTCGACTTACTATCGTTCATAAAACCCATAAAACACCCCTTATTTAAACTAAAACATAACTCTTATTTACCATTGCAAGCCCGATAGGACATAGCAATTTCATCAAAACATTTATTTATCAATATACAAAAAATGGACCCGGTGGGACTCGAACCCACGACCAATTGATTAAGAGTCAACTGCTCTACCAACTGAGCTACAAGTCCATTTGATTTGATATATTCATACTATCACCTAAATTTTATTTTGCAATATTCTTCAAACATTAACTATTTCTATAAATATCAATTTTTGTAAACATTTTTTTATTTACTGAAATTCCCTCCCCCCAAAAAAACTTTATAAATTAGTGAAGATTGGATGGATGCTCTAAACCCCTATTGCAATGCGTGCGTAGTTAGGGCCTAAGTCCAATGCGTAGTTTTTAGTAGTAGGAGGTAAAATTATGGTAAACTCAGTTTCATTTGGCGCAACTTTTCAGAAATTGCCGGGGAAAATCTCTGCAAAAAAAAATGACAGAACCGTTCAAAGTTAAAAACCCATGGGGAGAAGGGATGCTTGATGGCAAAGCAGGCGATTCCTTAGTTACAAATCTGTTAAACGGAGAACAATATCCTATTGGTCCAAAAGCATTAGCAGATAAGTATGAACATCTTGAAGGTGACATTTTCCAAACCCGTATGGATAAACCTGTTTATATTGAGGCCGATTTGCCTAAAGGTGACAAAATTGTCTCCCGAGAAGGTGTTGAAAAAACTAAAGTTAACGGGATTCAAGCGATGGAAGCTATTGATGCCGAAGGCAAACCGTATCCTATTCCGGGTGATTATTTCTTAAAAGCCTATGCTCCTATTGATGATGCGGGCAGAAAAATTATCGAAACGTTGAAAGCTCTGCTGCCAAAATCATAGTACCTGTTTTCTTTGGCAATAATAAACCGGATGCGCAAACTATTTTGAGCATTCGGTTTTTAGTGTAAATAAATTTCTGTCAAATTCACAAAAATTTCTTATAATTTCGCTAACTTCAGGCATTGAGGTATAAAATTCGTATGGCTCTTCGGAGCAAATCGCTATAATTTTACCTATGCCCGCGCTTCGTGCTGATTTTATTCCTGAAATAGCATCTTCGACAACAATACAATCTTTAGGTTCTAAACCCAAATTCTTAGCCGCTATTTGATAAATATCCGGTGCAGGCTTACTGGGAACTATGCCGTCCGCATATACTACCTTATCTATATAAAACCATTTACCCAAGTTAAAATTTTCAAAATAAAAATCAACATTTGTTTTATCAGACATAGTGGCAATGGTTCTTGGAATATTATTATCCTTTAAATAATCCAAAAATTCCACAGCACCTTTTGCCAGATGAAAATTCTCGGCATCTTTTATTGCCATTTGCCTGTATAATTCTTCTTTTTCCTGTCCGTATTTTTCAACCATTTCAGGTTCAGGTTTTCTTCCGATTGCATACTCTATGATTTCTTCATTAGTTCTGCCAAACATATGTAAAACCATTTCTTCATCACTGAATTCAGTTCCTCTTATGCGCTTTGAAAACTCACGCCAAGCTTGTTTATGTTTTGCGCTGTCCCAATAAAGAGTTCCGTTAAAATCAAATATTATCCCTTTATAACTCATGATTCTCCATCATTTGGTTATATAAATCTAAGTATGTCTGCGCCTGTTTTTCTTTATTCTGCATCTTGTAAGTGTATGCAATGTTATAATATACATCAGGCTCATTGGCTCTTAAACTGAGAGAACGGAAGAAATTGTATCTTGCCTGCGAATACTTTTTAAGTTTTAGATACACACAGCCGATATTATAATATCCGTACGAAAAATCATTCTTGTATTTTACTGCAAGTTTAAATTCTTCAAGTGCCATATTAGGCTGATTTTTGCTCAAATAGATGTATCCCATGTTGTAGTGGGGTTTATAAAACTTCGGTTCTTTCTGTGCTGATTTATTGAACATGTAAAGCGCTTTGTCGATTTCTTCTTTATCCTGCATAATGTTGCCGATTAAAAGCCAATCTTGAGCGCTTCTTTCGTCTTCAGGGATTTGCTCTAAAAGTTCAAGCGCTTTATCAATATCATTTTGGGCATACAAAGCTCTTGACTGCTGACTTTTCGGATTATCCTGAATTTGTTCCGACGCAGGTTTATCTTTTATTAGCGAAATTGCATAACAGTTTGATGTGAATGTCATGCCTATTATTAATAAAGCCGTTAAAATCTTCTTCATAAAAAAAATTATAAGACAAATTACAAATTTTAGCCACAAAAATTTGACGGAATAAAAAATTAAGTAATAATGTCAAACAGATGTCTCTTTTTAACAGTGCTAAACAATAGCACACAAATAAAACCTAATCCTGTCATTACTCCTTTTGGCAGGAGTTTTTTTTATTAATAAGCGAATAGAGAAGTATAAAGACCGTTACACAAGTATTTATAGAATGTGCAATAGCGCTAATATGAACTGTTCGTTTCCCACTGTTTAACTATTGCCTTAATATGTAAGAAAAATATTAAGATTTTGCTTATTAGCATTGTTTGTTATAAAATGTCTTAGTAAGTATAAAATTTACCTTTAGGGATATAGAAAAAGGGATTATTTAATATGACAGTTCAAGATTGGTTTGAAAAGCGTAAGGAAGCACAGATTCAGCGCCGAGCATTAGAAGCCCGCGTTGAAATCGAAGCGAACCCCGATTTGTGGACAAAATGTGTTCATTGCGGAGCGCAGTTGCTTAAAAAAGATATCGAAGATAATATGATGGTTTGTCCGGCGTGCGATTATCATTTCAGGGTGAGCGCAAGAGCAAGAATTGAGCAGCTCTTTGATGAAGGTACGTTTGAAGAAATGTTCGGGAATATCAAACCGACAGATCCGCTTGATTTTGTCGATACAGAAAGTTATAAGGACAGACTGTCTAAAGCGCAGGAAAAAACAGGATTGAATGATGCAGTTATAACCGGCGTAGGCAACATTGACGGGCATAAAGTGGCATGTGCAGTTATGGATTTTGATTTTATGGGCGGTTCAATGGGCAGTGTCGTCGGCGAAAAAGTTACACGCATAATCGAAAAAGCGATTGAATTAAGACTTCCTGTTATAGCAGTAACATCATCCGGCGGAGCAAGAATGCAAGAAAGCGCATTAAGCCTTATGCAAATGGCAAAAACCTCATGCGCATGCGCAAGACTTGATGACGCGGGATTGTTATATATTAACGTAATTACAGACCCGACATTTGGCGGTGTTACGGCGAGTTTCGGCACATTAGGCGATATAATTATCGCAGAGCAGGGCGCAAGAGTCGGGTTTGCAGGACGCAGAGTTATTGAGCAAACAATAAGACAAAAACTTCCTGCAGATTTCCAAACCGCAGAATACTTAATGAAGTACGGACAGGTTGATGTCGTATCTTCAAGAAAGAATTTAAAAAGTACATTGGCAAACATTTTGTCAATGCACGAATAAAGGAGCCAATATATAAATGAGTACGTCATTAGATTTTGAAAAACCCATAATAGAAATTCAAAAGAAAATAGAAGAACTTAAAGAAATGAGTGCAGACTCAGGTAAGGATTTGAATAAAGTGATTGAAACATTAGAAAGAGAAGCGGAAGATTTTAAAAAAGAATTATATGAAAATCTTAACCCCGCTCAAAAAATGCAGATAGCACGCCATCAGGAAAGACCTAAATTTCTTGATTATGTAAAACTTATGACAACCGATTTTGTCGAATTTCATGGTGATAGGGTCGGAACCGATGACAGAGCAATAGTCGGCGGACTTGCCAAAATTGATGGTCGCCCCGTTATGATTATCGGCACGATGAAAGGTAAGTCAACGAAAGAAAATTTAGAATACAACTTTGGAATGCCTCAGCCTGAAGGGTACCGCAAGGCATTAAGGCTTTTCTATCATGCAAACAAATTTAATATCCCGATAGTAACAATTATTGATACTCCGGGGGCATATCCCGGAATTAGTGCGGAAAAACACGCTCAAGGCGCTGCTATCGCATACAATTTAAAAGAGATGCAAAAACTAAAAGTTCCGGTTATTGCGATTATTTCAGGCGAAGGTTGTTCGGGCGGAGCACTTGGCTTAGCGGTCGCAAATAAAGTTTACTTACTGGAACACGCTTATTATACGGTTATTTCGCCTGAAGGCTGTGCTTCAATTTTGTGGCGTGATGCAAACAAAAACCTTGAAGCAGCTACAGCATTAAAGATTACCGCACCCGATTTGCTCAAATTCGGTATTATCGATGGAATGATTAAAGAGCCGACTGGCGGGGCGCATACAGATTACGAAGAAACCGCAAATAATTTAAAAGAAACAATTTTGAATGCGTTAAGCGAACTTGACGGAATGTCAGGCGAAGAACTTCGTAACCAGAGATATGACAAATACCGTGCAATGGGTGCATTTTTGGAATAAAATGAATGGGTAAGTATACAATACTTAGTAAGAATATGATTTTTAATGTAAAACCTAAATTTTATTGTTTATATAAATTCATTAAACATACACTATAGCGCCCGCACATAATTAGTACTATGAACCAAACATATTACGAATTACAATTAAAAATTAATCCTGCATTGGAAGATTTGATTAGCGAAATCTTCTTTGATAATTTTGATTGCGAAGGTGTAATTCTTGCGGAAGAAACCTATAAAGACCTTGAAATGATAGATACCACAGAAGGCACTTTGAGAGTTTTTCTAAGAAATAATCAGGACTACGAAGACATGCTCTATGATGTTGAGAATGTCTTGGATTTATACAGGCAGGAGTTTAAAAGCAGAGGACTATCCGATGCCGAACTCGGTTCATGGGAATTTACGCTTGAAGAAAAGAAAACCGAAGACTGGTCACAAAAGTGGAAAGAAAAATGGGATGTGACTCATGTAACCGATAGAATTGCCGTTGTGCCGGACTGGATTGAATACGAACCTAAAGGAAATGAAATTATCATAAAACTTGAGCCGGGATGCGCATTCGGAACGGGGACACACCAAACAACACAACTTTGCATGAAAGCACTTGAAAAATACATGAAAAAAGATGACCGAGTTGCAGATATCGGAATGGGTTCGGGGATTTTATCAATACTTGCAAAAAAACTCGGTGCGTCTTATGTTTACGGATGTGACACCGATGAAACGGTTATTGATGTTGCTAAAGAAAACGCACTCAAAAACGGGGAAAAATGCATATTTGAACTAGGCAGTGCGGATAAAATAAAAGATAAATTTGATTTTGTGTGCGCAAATATTCTGCATTTCGTTTTGGCTGAAATTATGGGCGATTTAAAAAATATAATGAAAGATGGGGCTTATCTGTCTTTAAGCGGAATTTTAGATGAGAAAAAACAAATGGTACTTGATGCAATTAAACGCGAAAACCTAAAAATTGTCGAAGAAATCCAACAAGACCAATGGACATCATTTGTGGTAACAAAATAGCCTAGTGCGTTTTTACAACGTCATAGAATACGTATTTAACTTTTCCATATTTTTCGATGTCTTCTGGGGTTGCTTTTCTGGAGTACAATCTCCATCCGCCATGTTTACCTAAAATCTTCAATTCAGGTGGCAGACTCTTTTTATTTTTACCTGTTTGAGTCAGTGTTTTAAGCCCTGTGCCGCCAGATTCACCGGTACGCTTTTTAGCATTGTTATAAAATTTCGTTAATAGTTCGTCACACGTTTCATAATTTTGTGCAGATAATTTCCAAATTTTTTCTTTTAATTCCAGTGGGAGTACAACATATTGTGAAAAATTATCATCAAATTGGCCTAATTTTTCTTTATCTAAGTTGATTAATTCATCACGTTCAAAGTGCCAACCTTCAATTTTTTCTAAGAATGTTGAAAGTTCCCTATGCAAAACAATATTCGGACAACTCGGAGTTGATTTTGTATAAATATTTCTAAATTTTTCTCTGAAAATTTGCGGAGTTTGTAAATATTTTTCTATAATTTCATTGATACCTGCATAATCATCCTTGAATCTACGCTCAAGTTCCGTCAAAAATTCAGTTGAATTTTCATCGATAAGTTCAGCAGAAAGTCTTACATAATCTGCTCCTGCATTTGTATCTTTTACAATCTTTTCATAATTGATTCCTGATGAAGTTTTATATTTAGCCAAAATTTGCGCTTTAAATTCGGCTTCTGTGATACTCTGTGTTCCTTCAACGGCTTCGGACAAATATTTTTCATGGATATTTATGAGCGCATGAGCCTTGGTTTCGTCTACATGTTTCCCATCAAATGCTTCACTTAGAATGTCGTTATAGACTTTAAAATAATCCGCATTGGTTTCTCTACCTTGTGCTATTGCACTTTGGAATTTTTCACGTAATTTAGGGTCACGGATTGTAAGTACACGATATTTGTAGTTGCTAAATTCTTTAGGGTCAATGAGTTTTGCGGCGGGCTCAGCACAAATGCCTTCATCTGCCTTGACAAGATTTTTGACTTGATTGACATCAATTTCTTTTTGGCGGAATTCTTCACCCCAAATGACCTTTTCATACGCTATATCTCGAGATTTTTCCATTTGTTTTTGGAGAGTTTCAAAACGAGCATTTGTCCAATAACTTCTGTAAAAATGTCTATGATAAGTATCTTCTATATGTTCAAATGATTTTCCAATCGCCGCTATATCAAATTGGCGTTTAAATTCTTCAAAGTCCTTGCTATATTTCTTGACAAATTCCGTCCAAGTAATATTTGCAGGTATACCTTCTTCTTTGGTTAAAAATCTAATCATATAGGTACGATTAAGTATGTTTTTTGCCGTGTCATCAAGATAATTTATACCATCAAAACGACACAAAGGATTTGGAGAATATCTTTGATACGGATTGCGCAAGAATAAATTAAATAAATATGTATCAACTAGTTTTTCTGTACTGTATTTTGTAGTTTCAGGATACATTCTCTTATTTTTAATTAGCCTGATTGGCATCCATTTCCCTGATTTAGTAATTTCAATAAAATCTTTCCAAACCCCGCTTGTACGAAGCGCGTGCTTTTCAATCAGCGGTTCTAACTTGTCTTGACTCATTTGGGATATTTTTTTGTATTTTAATTGTGTATCTTCACATTCTTTCAGAAAACCAAGTACTTTTTCATCAGGCTCACTGAGCACGTATCCGGCACGTCTTAAATTCACAACATTTGTACTTGTGCTGCCGTCAATATGTATGAACGTCTTGCTCGCGGGAGTAAATTCGGTATAAAGTTTTTGTAATGCCTCAATGACAGGTTTATCAATTCCACCTTGCTTCATTCTGAGACTTAAATCGATTGTGGTATTAATATTAAAATCTTTTTTCCTTAACTCTGTCGGAAACCTTAATTCCGGATAAATTTTTTTTACATCTTCAAGTGTTTGACACTCTTTCAATAAAGAATAATAATCCGCAAATACTTTCTTTAAATCAAAATTATATTTTGTCAATTCGCTTTTCATTGTTTTAACTAATTCTTGAGGAATCTCGACTCCGGATTCAATTAAAGCATCTAATTTACTTGCGATATTTTCACTGACTTTATCCAAAGGAGTAAATATATCAGTCGTTTTAATGCTGATTTTTGAACGCTTCGTTGAATTTTCTCTCAAAGCATCATAAATTGCACCTTTTCTTGCCATGTTAAAATGTGCTAATTTGTCACTCCCTGTAGGACTTTTCTTAAATTCTGCACTTCTTTTTGGCACCCAAGTCCTTGGCTTGAATAAATCATAAAAGAAATCAACATCAAAGACTTTTCCTTCATCATATATTGCAGTCCTAATAGCTTTATCAAGTTTATTAGGGACTTTTCCATAGCAGTCAAGTATAACATATTTTGCCATATACAAAGCAGGTCTGCTCAATACTGTTTCATTTGATTTGGTCTGAAATGCACAGGCAAGAAGAAGATCGGCTTTTTGATTTTCAGACAAATCAAGCATATCAAATTCTTTTACTGCTTCATCAATCGGAATTGTCCCATTGGCTGAAGTTCTAGGGAATTTTTTTGCCAAAATCCGCATTTCGTCTTCATAATCTTTGTGAGAGCCCAATAATTTCGTTTTTGAAGTAATCAATGCCTTTCCATAGCCGGAAACAACATCAGATGCCTCTTTTGAAATCCCACCTGAAAGTTTTTCTCCAGACTCCGGGTTAGTTTGCGGCGCTTTTACATGTACATGAGAAAACGCATCAGAACCGATATTAGTTAAACCTTTTACTATCTTACTTACATTTACCATACTCATATAAAAACGTTATTCAAAAAAAAATTGCTATAATATAAAGTTTTTTTAAGCTATAGTATAATTGATGCAAGGAGGGAAATATGGGAAAAAGTGCAATAATTATTCCTGCGAGATACGGTTCAAGTCGTCTTGAAGGCAAACCGTTATTAAAAGTTTTGGATAAACCTGTAATACAATGGGTTTATGAAAAAGCTCAGCAATCAAAATTAGCGGATATTATTATCGTCGCAACAGATGATGAACGCATTTACGATTGCGTAAAAAGATTTGGCGGAGAAGTTGAATTAACTTCAACCGAGCACAAATCCGGATCGGATAGGATAATGGAAGTTGTTTCACGCCATAGTGAAATTGAATATATTTGCAACCTTCAAGGAGATGAACCTCTTATTGAACCAGAGAGCATAGATGCTGTTTTAAAGAACGTTAAAGACGATAAAAATGCGGATATTTCAACGCTTATTAGAGAAATTAGTGAATCTGAAGCAGATAATCCTAATCTTGTCAAGTGTGTAATAGACAAAAACGGATTTGCACTATATTTTTCACGTTCAAAAATCCCTTATGAACGGAACTTAGGATTTGCTAAATTTTACGGTCATCTTGGAATTTACGGTTACAAACGCCGCGCTTTAGAAGTCATGACATCATTACCGCAAACAATGCTTGAACAAACCGAAAGCCTTGAGCAATTGCGAGCATTGGAAAACGGAATGAAAATCAAAACTTCGGTTGTAAATTTTGTACCGGTCGGGATTGACACAAAAGACGACCTTGAAAAATTCAGACAAATAGTAAGTCAAAAACTCTGCAAAAAAGCCTAATTATCCAATAGTACAGAAAAACAAAAAAAACAAAAAATATCAATTTTCCTCTTGCAATTTTTTGTAACTTAGTGTAACATACTGTTATAAAAGTATAGAAAAAGAAACAAAACGTAATATTTATTTATATTTTTATAAATTAGGTAGCATTTTAAAAATAAGGAAGTCACTATGTCAGAAAATGTTGAAATGCCGAACAATGAAGGCGATAATCGTCAAAGAATACTTTTAGCTGACGATGAATCAAGTATCCGAAGAATTTTGGAAACCAGATTGAAGATGGCTGGTTATGATGTTTATACTGCCCAAGACGGAGAAGAAGCCGTTGCATCATTTAATAAAAACAACCCTGATTTGGTAGTTTTAGACGTAATGATGCCAAAGATGGACGGTTATGCGGTAACAAGAGAAATCAGAAGAACATCTGATGTTCCGATTATTATTCTTACAGCATTGGGAGATGTATCCGAAAGAATTACCGGCTTGGAACTTGGAGCCGATGACTATGTTATTAAACCATTCAGTCCGAAAGAACTTGAAGCAAGGGTTAAAGCAGTTCTTAGAAGAACAAATAATCGCGAGATGCCAAACGCATCAGGCAAAGTGACTAAAAATGTAATAACTACGGGTAATATCAAAATTGATACCGCTCGTCGTCAAGTATATCGCAAAAATGACAGAATCAGATTAACCGGAATGGAATTCAGTTTACTCGAATTATTGGTTAATAATTCAGGTCAAGCATTTTCAAGAAACGAAATTTTGCAACACGTTTGGGCTTATCCGCCTGATCACAGAATAGATACAAGAGTTGTTGACGTTCACATCTCAAGATTACGTTCAAAACTTGAAACAGATCCGGCTAATCCTGAATTGATTTTGACCGCTCGCGGTATCGGATATATGTTTCAAAGAATAAATTAGGTAAAGGGATAAATTATATAATAAAAAAAAGAGCCGTTAATAAACGGTTCTTTTTTTGTAATAAAAACTAACACCCACTGCATAAGAACAAACAGTTTGATTTTTTTGTAACAGGATGTTTGCCCCCTCACTCCAACCCCCTCTCCGATGGGAGAGGGTAAAATTTCAATGTAAGCGAAATGCGAACATTAGAAATTTGGGTGAGGGTAATATTTTGTAATTTTGGAGTAAAAATTAGGCAATTTTTGAAAAGAAAAATACTTTATAAATATATATGGGATAATAAAGGGAAGTATTTTCATGGGATTACAAAAAGTTGCATTTAATTTTATTGTTGAACGCGGCGGCAAACTCGCCAAAAGTATACTATGCACAAAGCCTGTCCTCAGACCAATAAATATTAAAGGTTTAAAATATTGTCCTAAACAAAATTACCATCAATTTCAAAGTAACATATCTAAGTCAGAAACTTATCAAAAAATAAGAAACGGAATTATATCTTATGCTCCAAAAGTCAAACATGAGGAACTTATAAAAGTTTATGATGATTTTGTAAAAAGTAATTCTGATTTAAAAGTTGTAGAACAACTATTTGTTGCAGTAGAAAACCAATTTAAAGGTTTACCTCAAAAAGAATTAATAAAAAGATATAATATAATTTTTAAAAATATAAATACTCTCAGACTTAATAATCCTGAAGATTATCTATATATGGTAAAAGGCGGCTTTTTCGATTTAATAGAACAAGGTAAAGTACCTCTTGAAAACCTGAGAACAAATTTTAAAAATGCAAGACTTTCAAGAAGCTTACTTGAAGATTTAAAAAAAGTTGCGAATAAAGAAGAATATATTCCAAATTATTCACACATGAATACAAAAGAGATTGCAAAAATAGTACGAAATAGTGATGTTTACATAAAAAATGAAAAATTATATACAAGAAATAATGGAATTGAAATAGAATTAAAGATATCTAAAGAAAAATTTGAGGAGCTTTTCCCTCCTGTGTTAAGACACATTTCGCAACAAGGTAATATAGGCAATTGCTGGTTTGTTAGTCGTTTAAACAATTTGATGTCTACCGAATCAGGAAGAAGTGGTATTTATTCCTTGTTTAGACAATCTGGTGATGATATTTATATAAAATTTCCTAAATGTGATAAAGAAATCTTATTCCCAAATGGGCATATTTTAACATCAACAAGTGGAAAGCAAATTAAAGCTGTTACCGGCTTATCAATGGTAGAACAAGCGTACGCGGTTCACAGAACAGGAAGATATTTAAATGGCAATGTAACAAATATTGAATCTTTTCGAAATGTCGACAATTTAATGAGTAATTTACAAGCAGATAGTTATAAGGCTATGATTCATGATGAAACAAAAAACAAAGATGTTTTAGATTTAATTTCTTCAGAATATACATATAATATATCAAGTTATGGTAATATATTGGGTGGTTTTAGGCGCTTCGTAAATAAATATTTATTAAACAAAAATTTATTTGATAGATATACATCCAAAATCAATCTTGAAAAAATAATAGATTCGCAAGCAAATTCCAATAGTTTAAAAATTAATATTGTTTTCAAAAAAGGGGAATCTGATTTGATAGATTTATACAACATTGTACCAGATCATCAATTACTGTTATCAGCAGTTGAAAATAATAGATATTGGGTGACAAATCCTTGGTTTAATTGGATTGAAAAAGGTGTTGACAGGAGTACTTTTTATCGTCACTTAATTGAAGCACAAGTGCCGATGCAATGGTAATGTAGCATACCGTTACATTTCGGTTGACTAAAGTCAACCCTACTTATTAGTGCAAATATGTGCAAATATGGTGCAAAAAGGTGGACATTTTTGTTCCCCAAACCGGACATTCCGGACTTTTGTACTCAACCCATTTCCGTCCTTTATAAATCGGCAAATGCTGGATTGCTTCGGGCTTTTGCCCTCGCAATGACTTGAAAAACTTCCGACCAAATGTCCTGTTAAAAGGTACTCGTGCTTTGCGGAAGTATTAATAGAAAAAAGACTACTTAAGTAGTCTTTTAAAATGGTTGCGGGAGCTGGATTTGAACCAACGACCTTCGGGTTATGAGCCCGACGAGCTACCAGACTGCTCCATCCCGCGATATTTAACTTTATATAACTATCCTACCTCCTAAATATTTTTTTTCAAGTACATTATCTCCTTAATAATTATTTACATTTCTACAAATTCACTAACAGCAGCCATTTGAAACTACTTTTTGTATTCTAAATTAATACTAAAGTATTAATTTAGAATAACTATTGTTATTTGAATTAATCTTTTGGGATTAATTACAGTATAAAAATAAATATTAGGAGTTCAAATGATTAAATCAGGGTATAGATAAAAAATCGTTCAAATAATTGACATGAAAAGAAAATATGTGTAATATAATCAATATGTAATACAAATGTTATAGTATTTAACAAAAAAGAAAGGTTATGAACTATGAAAAAAAGATCAGGTTTTACTTTGGCTGAAGTATTAATCACTTTGGGTATCATTGGTGTTGTAGCAGCAATGACAATTCCTACATTGATTCAGAATACTAACAGTGTAAAGTTTGCATCACAATTCAAAAAGACATTATCAACATTGTCTCAAGCAGGCTTGATGGCTCAAGCACAGTATGAATTGGATTATGCAGGTGTAAGAACAGCGAGTGCACATGCTAGTTGTGCTACACAAACAGTTGCCGCAGGCAATTATACAATGTGCGGTATATTTAACAACACATTAGCAGGAAAAACTTATATGGGAGTTTACGGTCAACTTCCGGCAGCAGATGGTTCTACTCCAACAACTAACGCTCAAACAGGAGCAACAGAAGGCGGTTATAGTATTGCAACAACCATGCTTCCGTCACCGACAGGCTATCTTGTATTTGCACTTGCAGACGGTTCTTACGTAGGATTTAATCCTAACGCAACAGGCTGTGCTCTTCCGGCTGGTACTGTATTAGATGAAGCAATTTTAAGACAAGCACAAGCTGCTCAAGGTTCTACTCCGGAAGTTAAGGCAGGCGGTCTTGCTAACTGCATCGGGTTTATCGATGTAAACGGTGCAAGCGCTCCAAACAAAGAAGTTACTTGCCAAACTCCGACAGATACAAAATTAGACCCGTCAGCAACACCATGTGAAGCAGCATCAAGCGGTGCTACAATGGGTGACGTATTCCCTGTTGTATTCCACGACGGTTCTGTTGAACCTGCAACTAACGCAGCAAAAATGGTTCTTACAAGAAGTAAATAATTTACTCTTAATGGTATAAATAAAATGGCAGAGAAGGACATTCGTTCTTCTCTGTTTTTTTAAGTCCCCCATGTTTAGGGAGGCATTGCCCTAAAGGGACTAACACCCACCCTGCATCCCTAATGAAGGGAGGGAATTAATTTATTCCTACCTTAGACAAATATACAGATCACAAAAAATACACTTGATTTTGTGAATTGATTTGATAGAATTGACATATAGATTATGGCGGGTGTCGTCAAGTGGTTAAGACCACGGATTGTGGTTCCGTTATGCGTGGGTTCGAATCCCACCACCCGCCCCATAATAAAAATAAGCACCCTTTATGGGTGCGTTTTTTATTTGTGAGTGGGATGAGAACCCTACCAAGCTGTATGTATTTTTTTGAGTAATTTGCTCGGAAGTATTTAACGTCATTGCGAGGGCAAAAGCCCGAAGCAATCCAGCTTTTGTCGATTTATTAGGGTCGGAAAGGAGTTGACTCAAACTACTCCAAAAGTGACTTTTCTTGCACTTTTTTACTCATTTTTTGCACTATTATTGCACCCTTTTGCACATATTTGCACTCTAAAGTAGGGTTGACTTTAGTCAACCAAAATATAACTATATTAAATTTTCAACTTGATATTTGCTGAAATCTAAATTATAATCAATAGTTCCTATTTCTGTAATTGGCTGTAAAGTATAAGCTCTACCATATTTTACACACTCAGTCGAACCAATTGGACTATCCTTTGATGCTGTTACCAAATATCTGTGTCCTTTAATATGCCTTATACCACTTTCTACTATTTTAGCTGGATTTGTTGCTACAAAAGTTGACATAACCTCGTTACCGATTCCAAACATCTTTTGTCCATCTTGGTCTATCATTTCTTCTGCAGTTTTTCCTGCTTTTGCCAGACCATCTGTTTCGCAAGAAAAGACCAACCCCTTTTTTCCCTTTTTACCACCTGCACAAACATTTTCTATAAATTCCCAAATACTTTTATCATTATCAGAAAATCGCCAAGTATTTGGGTTTGTGATATCGGTAATCAAAGATGAATTTTTACCATGTCCTAAAAGTATAAAATCAACATCTTTATATGCTTTAGGACAGTTTAACAAACTTAGTGCAGCAATCGGGAAATTCATTCTACTCGGACAACCTATAAAAACTTTTTTTCCTGTAACTTGTTCTACAAATTCTTTATATTGTTCCACAGCTTTATTAAACATTTGTTCGTCATAATATTTGCTAAAAGATTCTTTTCCGTCTGGATATTTATGTTGTGTTCTGAATATTTCTGCCCATTTATGAATTTTATCTGCATTTTCAACAAAATCTTGTCTTAAACCATTTGGATTAGCAGTAACTTCTTTTTTTATTTGACTTGACAATTCATCTACAAGTTGCCAATATTCTTGTTTTGATACATTCAGAGTTTCTGCATTTGCATGGATAAAATCTTTAAAATCATTTAAGTTCACAAATTTGGTTTTTGGTGAAATTGTAAATGATCCAATTTTTCTTGTTCCTTTTGCTAATTCTACAGCATTATATGTTTCAATTTCACTAAAATATTTTGCAAAGGCGGAATTTGGGTTTTCAAAAGTTGGTATAAATCCTTTTCCTTCTCTTGAAACTCCTTGTAAGTAACTTGTAATCTCACTTAATGGTGATTTATGAATTTGAACAGTATCACTAGCAAGTTGTTCTAATTTTAAGCCTAATTGTTCAGCAGTACCAACACGACAAGTTGGAGTAACATAACGAGCTTTCTTTACTCCTTGTGCTATTAATGTTTCTGCTAATTTAATAACTTGTTGTGTTCCCATATAAATCCCCATAATGAAACTTACATATATATAAAGTATTTTTTGTTTTGAAAATTGCTAAATTATTGCAAAATTTTTACAAAATATAACCCGTTTTTCGCAAACTGTCCGTACACAATTCGCAAACTGTCTGTTCATTTACACAAGCGAAGCTTGGTCTGGGTTCGAGCGCAAGCCGAGCAGAGGGCGGAGCAGATTTTGCTTGTGGCAATAGCCACATAAAGCAAAATGCGAAGACCCGTTTAATGCGAGGCGCAGCAAGACAATCCCACCACCCGCCCCATTACAATAATTATTACATAAAGAGTTACAATAAATTTATAACTCTTTTTTATTTTTTAAATATTTTTACAGGATAGATTTATTTTTGAGAAAATGCTATTATAAAATGGAAGAAACAGTTTTGGGGAGAGAGAAAAAAGCATGCGTAAAAATTTTTTGATTATTTTTGTATCTATTTTACTTGTTTTTGCAGCAATATTTGCAGTATCCAAAAAGGTTATGTTCTTTGTTTATGCAAATCCCTATACAGAAACAAGCGGATTTCCATACATAGCAAAAACACTAAATTTTGTTGATGATATATTACATGAAACCAAAACCTCATTATTTTTTGACAAGAAGAAAATTAAATATATATATCAAAATCCTTATGGCTCAGGATTTCTGAAAAATAACCCCATACCGAATGACCTGGATTATGCTGTTGGAGTTGATTTAGGAACTTACGAATATAATGGAAAAAATCAAAACGAAATAGCAACGGAATTAGTAGACAAAATCAACGCATTTTATTTCTATTTTATTTCTAACATTTACAACACAAACAAAGCGAAATTTTATTCTTCAAACAGTCCTTTTGCAATATTAGATGCAACAGCCCAAAATAGGGCACTAAATATAAAAGACATTGAGGATAATCTTGATAACGTAGTTAATGAAAGACGTTATGTAAAATATACTACCGTTGAAAAAACAGAAGACATGCAAGAAGATATCACAATGCCTTACATGCTAAATTTTAATGAAATACTGCTTCAACATTCCAAACAACTAAAATTATATACGGATACAATAACCTACAGCAAAGATATGCCCCGTTATTTGAGAGAATTTTCTATCATCCCTGAATTTTATGTAACCTTAAAATATAAAGGCAAAACGTTCGATTTTGAACTTGTGCCGGAAGTATTCCCTGGAACGAGGTTACAACTTTCTCGCAGATGTTTTGGTTCTACAGTTTTTGACAGGTTATATTCATTAAAATTTCTAAAAAATGCCAGCTGGCTAAAAGATGATGAAACATATATTTATACAAGAATGTTATCATTCAGACGCCACCTTGGAGAAATAGAGAACTTACAATCTCTCAAAAAATCACCGGTAAAGATTTTAAAACGAATGATGCAGTCTGCGGAAATGGTTAAACCACTAATTAAAAAAGATGATTATGACATTATTGTTGATTTCGTAAAAACAAATTTTGAAAATAAAGATATGCAGTTATTAAATGAAGTTCTAAACATTTACAAAAACATGTATGACATAACTTGGAATTCCGAATTACTCAATAATATCGTCCATTCAAATAAACTAAACACAATGTATACTATAGCAGATAAAATAACCCAAGAACTAAAAAGCAGAGGGAATGTCGATAAATTAACAATTAGCGAGCTTGAACGGATAAATAAATATATTAAAGAAAATATTTTAACTATAGAGAGCGGCACGACAAATAATTTTGATTCGACGGATTTCGAAAAAATTAAAGACGAAGTTGAAAAAGTTGTGGTAAGCAATATGAACTCAATGCTATACAAGCCTGAGAGAGTAAAAACTATTGTTGATATATTTACCAAAATTTATACAGAAGCAGGATTTCATAGAGTCAAATTTGTTTGGTTGGACAAAGACAAACTTGGCATTGTTGAAGATGATTTTACAAAAACGATTAAAGATTATAAAACATTTACAGCAGAGAATTATCTGCCTGAAGATGTTGAATATAGCATCGAATCAAAGCAAAAACTCAAAGCAAATAATAAGCACTATGTTAGTTTCAATCTTTGGATAAAATATAATCCGACATCTGAGCAAAAAGTAAATTATAACAAGTTGATTAAGGCTTTATTAGATGATAAAGCCAACTTCAAACCAAAATCAAAATGGGTTGTGGTTAAATAAAAAAATAGTACATCAAAAACTAAAGAGCGGCATCTAAATCCCAATCTTCCGACATGATGTATTTCAAAGAAGGACTATAATCTGATGTTACTTTACCGCCTCTGTCAAACCATATTGTAAAAGCATCTCTGCCAATTAAATTCGGCCCTTTTGCTCCATTTACATCAAGTATACCTTTTCCATTATCATCTACACAAACAACAGCACCAGATAGCATTGAACCACAATCTCTACGATTTGATATATCTCCCAAAAAATTATATTGGGTATTTTTATCACTCAATAAAGCATAATTACTTGCAAAACTACCGCTTCCGCCGGTTTTGACATAAGGACCAATAAAATTACGATTTCTTACAGCCCTTGATTGATGAAAATCACTAGTCATTTCATTAGCAATAACCATTGCTCCTGCTTGAGATAATTCAGCATATGCCTTTTGGAGTTGAGTAGTCAAAACTCTTTTTTGGTACTGCGTTGACAAAGACGGAATCGTCAACGCTGCGACAACGCCGATTACGCCCATTGTTATTAAAACTTCTGCTAAAGTGAATCCTTTTTTCATATATTAAATCCTCTCTAATAATTCTATTATCTGTCTATGTCCCAATCATTTTCTATAATATTTTTCAAATTTGCATCGTAATCTGCATTTAAAGTCCCATCACTGGCAAATCCGATTGTAAACGCATCTCTACCCATTACATTCGGGCCTTTTTCGCCATTAACATCCAGCACTCCTACACCCTGTTCCGTTACACAAATATACGCTCCTGTCTGCATTTTACCACATGCGTAACTGCGACTATTTGGTCCAAGATAAAGAGATATATCATAATTATCCCTACCATTATTTTGATAACGCGGGAATCTTCCGACATCAATACTTGTTGTTTTTAAAAATTGCCCGAGAAATTTTCGATTTCGTATTGTATTAGATTTTCGAAAATCACTACCCATATCTTCTGTAAAAGCCGCAGCACCTGCTTGAGAAACTTCAGCATAAGCCTTTTGGAGTTGAGTGGTTAAAACCCTTTTTTGATAATTAGCACTCATAGATGGAATTGTTAACGCTGCAACAATACCGATTACACCTAATGTTATCAAAACTTCCGCTAAAGTAAATCCTTTTCTCATACGCTTAATCCTTTCAAGATTTACCAATCATTAGGTCTATCAATATCCCAGTCATTCAACATAATACTTTCTAAAGAAGGACTATAATCATAACTTATGGTTCCATTCTTTAAAAAGCCTATAGAAAATGCATCCCTGCCAATTACATTAGGACCTCTTTGACCGTTGACATCAAGGATACCACGAGCATGCTCATCAACACAAACAACCGCACCAGAACTTAAAGAGCCACAATTATAGTTGCCTCGCATTTCACCCCAAATATTATAATTAGTTCCTCTATTGTCATGCATTTCATAATTACTGGCAAACGATGATGTTCCTCCTGATTTTAAATAAGGCCCAATAAACCTCCTATTTCTGATTGCTCTCGAGGTTCTAAAGTCATCAGTCATTTCATCTGCGATAACCATAGCACCAGCTTGAGAAATCTCGGCATATGCTTTTTGAAGTTGAGTTGTCAGAACTCTTTTTTGATAATTTGCACTCAACGATGGAATAGTCAACGCTGCAACAACACCGATTACGCCCATAGTTATCAAAACTTCTGCTAAAGTAAATGCTTTTTTCATGCTTTATCCTCCGATAAAATAACTCTAAAAATCTATATTCCAATCATTTTCTAAAATGTTAATTAGTTCTTGCTGATAACCAACTAACCCTCCTCTTTTTTTGAAATAAATTCTATAAAAATCTACTCCCATTTTATTAGGTCCTTTTGTTCCATTTACATCAAGTATACCGTAATTTAAATTTGTATCATAAGACAATTTACCAAAACATACAGAATAACCTGCAGCTGACCTAACACAGCTATAGCTTGTCATAGGAAATCTTGTGGGCTCATAATCATTATCCCCTCGCCATTGACTTTTGTATGCTTGAGCAAAACAACTACTTATTCCACAACTTGTAGACTTGGTAAGATAAGTTTGAAGAAAGTTATTATCTCTGAAAGCACGAGTCCTATCTATATCCGAAGACATCTCTTCAGACAGAGCCATTGAACCTGCTTGAGATAATTCAGCATAAGCTTTTTGGAGTTGAGTTGTCAAAACTCTTTTCTGATAATTTGCACTCAAAGATGGAATTGTAAGTGCGGCCACAACACCAATAACACCCATGGTAATCAGAACTTCCGCTAATGTGAATCCTCGTTTTAACATATTACCTCCAATTTATAATATTATAACATATTTAACAGTGTTTTTCAAGTCTGCTTTTCGTGCTATAATCTAATTATAGCAGGAAGTTTTATGCCATATAGTTATTTAAAAATATTTAAAAATACATTAAGTTATGTACCATCAAAGATACTTGTTATGCTCAACTCTTTGATTATTGTTCCTTTGTTTTCTCATATTTTGGAAGCAAAAGAGATGAGTATGTATTTTATATCCATTCAATTCCTTAATGTATTATGTACATGTTCTTCGGACTGGATTACGAAATCCGTTTTAAGATATCACGAACATTACAACATAAAAAACATGCTTGAAGAATTTTATTCCAGTATTTTTGGTATGACATTAGTCGCTCATGTTATTGTAATGGCTATATATTTTCTGTTTAAAGATGTAATACAGCTTCACTTTGGCATAGATACTGCAACATTTGTTTTAACTATGACGCTGGTCATCCCATGCGGAATACGCCAGCTTTTATATCAGTATTTGAGGGTTAAAAATAACAGTTTTCTATACACGTTCAGTATATTTCTTTATCAAGTAATATTCATCATATTATTCTTAGTACTTGTCAAAAACGTTGCGGATGCCACATCAATTCTTGTTGCAATGAATATTGCAATATTTATAATTGACATATATATATTAAAGAAAATTGATTTTAATCTGTCTTTTAAAATCAGCTTTAAAAAACAAATACTTATTGAGACCGTAAAATATGCACTTCCGCTGGTATTAACCAACATTTGCTACTGGCTGCTTTTACATTTTGCCAAAATGTATTTCCAAAACATGTCAATGTTTTTATACACATCAATTATGGGATTTGCGCTTATACTTGTATATAATATCATCCAGCCGGTCGGGTCAGTTTTTATGTTTGCCGGATTTCCTGAATTGGTTGCGAAATACGAACATAACATACCAGTTAAATCTTATTGGACAAGTCTGTTACAACTGTACGTGATGTGCATAATGCCTTTAACATTGACTTTTTGTTTCTATTTTCAAGATATTACAAGATTATTTTTCCCTAAAGAATACTTTATTGGAGCAATTGTATTACCGTTTTTCGCAATCTCTGTATTTGCACACGAATTGTTAAAACTGGTAAACAGTAAATACCATCTTAAAAATAAAACTCATATTGAAATGATTGTATCTCTGGGAGTAATTCCTTTTGCAATTTTGATTAATGTTATTTTGATAAACAAATTCGCACTTATCGGGGCTGCAATTGCATTTTGCCTATCAGAACTGCTGTTATTATTCATAAACGGATTGGTCAAATTTAAAAACTTTTCCTACCTAAATTATACCAAAATCTTTAAAACAACCTTTATCATGGTATTTATAGGAACTCTGGTTTATTTTATATTGAATTTTATATATGCCAATTTGTACATACCAAATATTAACCAAAGCATTATGAGTGTAATTAAACTCTTGATATTCCTAACCTGTTATTATTCTATTTGCACACTATTGAAAAATAAAATTTTAAATTATTAAAGCGCTATTTTACAAAATATGTTTTTTTATTAATCTTGAATTTACTTTTATGGTCAAGCAAAGCTTTTTTAACTTTTGCATAATATTCGTCTTGCTCTTTTGTGGTATTATATCTAACCCAAATTTCATATTTTAAATGTTCTTTCGGAATTTGATTTTTAGGAAGAATTTTAAATTTCATATCCTCAGCTAAATCATTTTTAGCAGCAAAATCCTTAAAATCTTTGATACTGTCAGTGAATTCGTTCTTCTCCAACTCGAAAGTATCAGGTCCGGCAACATAAATATTTATAAATCGAAAACCGGAATCAAAGTATATGTTTTTAAGCCTATCTATAATATGCTGCATTTTTTCTTTGTCGGTAACAACAGTCAAAACAGCCTTACTTATAACAGGCATAATATTTTTTCTAAAATTTCTGTCTACAACAGTCTTCTGTGTTTCACTTCTTTCACGGATGCTCTCCATTTTAAGAAGTGCAATAACATCATTTTTTACATAATCTTCAAGAACTTTTATGTATTCAGGAGGTATATTCCCTCGGGATTTAAGCTCTTTTAAAACTTCACTCAAAGTTTTTATTAGAGTGTGCATTTTCCTTGAATTAACAAAAGAAACATACAATTTAGGCGACTTAAATATCCTGCCGATTATATCACACAAATTAATATACTCATTTAATAATTGAATATCACGATTTTGTAAATTTTCCTGTATAAAGTCATATATCTCTTGAGCTTCTTCTTTACCTAATACAGGTGCAACCATATCAGTAAGCTGCAAAGTTCTTTTAAAGATTTTTATTGGATTATATTCAAACGCATCATCAGGATATACCACTTCCAAATGATCCGCAAAACAATACAACAAGCGTTTGAGATAAGTTTCATCATCAGTTAAGGAGTATTGATCACTAAGATATCTAATCGCAGAATTCCTGAAAAATACGTTAGGAGCGTATAGTCTGTACGATAGCATCAAAGGACCTGTAGAGAACAATTCAGGGAATATCTCAATATAAGTTGTTTTACCGTTATGATTAATCGTTGCACAAAAACTTAACGATAACGAAACAATTCTTTCATATTTAAGCATATAATCATAATAAGAAACTTCGTCACTATACATCATCATCAAGTCGAAATCTTTAAGTAGCATCTGTCCGGGATCCATTACATAAGGCATGTAATAAATAACGGTTCCGTCATCTTTAGCAACTTTTGTTAAATGATTTACATAACGTTTATTGGTAATAGCATCATCCAAAGATGCTGCTATTTCATCAGAATACTTTTGATGCCTTGATTTTAGGGCATTTTTCATATCAAATGGCGATCTTAAAGTATTGAACTTACTATCATCTGAAATGTTGATGTATGCATTAAAATAATACTGAAATGCCTCAATTTTTTCCATTATTTCATTAGCCACATCGTCTTTCGTTTTAGCATCCGTATAATCAAAAGTCCCAAGATCAATAAATACATCATAATCTAAATCATTAGGAATAGGATTATACTTTAAAAAACCACTGCCATAAGCATTTGTGTACACATAATCAAATTTGTAACCGTTATCACTTGCCAGTTTTCTTGCTCCATCCAAAACTTTTTCCATATCAAGCACTGTTTTAGAAATATTTTTCATGCCCGCAGTTTCAGTGTAAGGATTAACATACATAAATGTTACAGTATGATTTGAAATATAATAGCAAGACATTGCAACTAAAGCCGATGCAACCAGTAATGAATTAATCAAAAAACTCTTCTTCATAATAAGCATACTTTAACATTTTGAATAATATTTGTCAAAATCGTTAAGGATAGTTAACTATATAATTCTTTTTTAATTTGTAATTTTGATTTTTTTATATTTATATGAATTGAAATTCCGCTTTTACATTGATTTATATCAGTTAATTTAAACTTATAACAATCCGCATATTCCTCAACATAATTCTTTTTAACGAAAAAACATTGATTAATTTTGAAACGAGTTTCTTTACTTGTTAATCTGCCTTTTTTATAACCAATAATTTTAGTATTATGCTTATCCACAATACAAATATTGTCTGCATCAATTCTAATATTTGAGTCTGACAAGACTTTATTTAAATATTTAGGAGTAAACGGATGCCTCAAGCTATTTTTACCGGTAGTCCTTATTTCGCTTCCGCTTATATCGAGTAAAGGAAGCCCATCTGAAGTATTTTTAAGCAAATCTTCTTTTTTTAGAATAACCAATTTATTAGATTTGGACGTCATTAAAATATCAATATCGGAATTTAAAAATTCCTCTATAAACTTCTTCTTTTCCTCCGGAGAATCACTTTTTAAAATCGGGTAATTATGTCCTAGCATTTCAAATACGTTTGTAACATTATTGAATTCTTTTATTTTATCAATAAAATTCGGAGCATCATTAACAATATCTTCACTGATAATAAATTTCCCGTTTTCGTCATATCTTAAATCTTTATCTTGTATCAACGCCGGTACATCTTTTACCTCAATTATTATAGGGGTTTCATTTAATACAAGCGTTAAATCACCTGTAGTTTCAGGATTCCCATACTGAAATAAAATATTGCTATAATCATCCTTTTTGTAATAAACATAACGGACAGCACAAGCAGTATGCGCTTTTTCTTGCATCATATAAAAGAACTTTTTAATTTCTTTTGGCATATTGGACAACGTTAAATTTTCAGCATCTTCTGTTCTGTTTAAACCAAGAATAGATGCTAATGTTTGAGCGCATACACATTCAAACAAAATTCCGGATTGAAGAGCCTTTCGCTCTTTTAGCTGTTTATTTAATTCAGATTTTACAGATTTAAGATTTTTTGTTAATTCATATACTCGAGAATCCTGTTTTAATAATTCCTGAACATCTGAGTATTTTGTACTATTATTATCAAAAAACTTTTCAATTTCTTTTATTTCTTTCTTGTTAAGAACATTTTTACCATTGTATGCATAAACCTTTGATATCAAATCATTTATAACATTTGCTTTATCCATAACAGTTCTCCTATTTAATCAATCAGAAAGATTTACTTTTAGAGCCATATTTGAATGTACAATATCAAATATTTTTTCCTCTGCCTGATAACCAAGAATTTTAAATATTCTGGAATTAATAATATCCCTGTATTTTCTCGGGAATTTAATATTTTCTTGAACTCCGACATTATTTTTACGAACAATATATTTTTTTTCGTTTTTAATCATTTCTTTCGCAATCTTATTAAAAAATATATAATCATCTTGCGATAATAAATTACAAAACATAGGTAAATCCATTAACAAACTTTTAGGATATGTTATCCCTCCGTCATATATACGCCAAAACCAATAGGCAAAAGACGAATTGATTAAACAGTATACAAAATTAAATATCTTTTCATCATCAAACGTTAAAGAAATCTGTCCGTTACGGTTCATTGGTTTAGAAGATGCCGTTGTATAATACCGACAAGTATTTGGCATTGATAGAGTATATTTACCCTTATTTACTGAATAATCAGATAACTTTTTATCGCTTTTATTAGACCAAAGCTCAAAAAGTCCTCTTAATTCCTTATGACACTTTGAAAATTTTGTGTTATTTTCACTGACTTTTTGAGGTTTTAAAGATAAAAATTTTTCTAAAACTTTACATTTTAACAATTTTTTTCGTTCTGTTTGTTTAAACCTTATTAGGGGAGTCAATCTGAATCCCTTTTGCTTATCTTTTTTATTTACGACTGTAATTGCAGCCCTGACAGAATTTGAGGTATTTGAATTAAATATCCCATGTTTTTTACCGCAGAATATGTTTCCGGGAACATTATCAAAAACAACGATAAACCCGGAATAATTATTCATTTGCTTACGCAAAGAATAAAATTTTCCGCCCGATACAAAACTGTAAGGTGTAATGATTACTGCAGATTCGCTTTGAACCATTATTTTTTCCATAAACGCAGTATAAAATTCCTTGGACTCATTGATAACATCAGACTTTCCCCATTTATTCAGAATACGAGAAATTTTTGAATATGGCGGATTCGAAATACATTTACAATTATCAGGTAAACAAACCGACTTATCTAAAAAATCACACACCGTAATATGAATTTTATCTGCTATATCTAAGCCGTACAAAACAGATATGGCTGTTTTACATATTTTAAGTGCCAGAGGATCATTATCGTACAAATAAAGTCGGCCTTTTGAAATTAATTCCCGTGCTTTTTCATAACCAATATAACTTAGATATGTCAAGATAAGCTTCCCTGTTCCACAACCGACATCACAAACATTTTCCCCATTCGATTTTTCTAGCCATTCACTCATAACAAGTGCAACATCATCAGGAGTAAAATACTGCCCCTTATTCTTCTTTAAATTTTTGTCCTCTATAGCAAGACCAATTTCATAAAGCTCTCCATAATCATCAATGCTTGGAGGTAAATAAGAACAAGATTCTGCATTTAAAGTGCAACTGCAAATATTTTCCCATGTGTACTTTAAACCATATTTTTTTACACTTTTTATATATTCCTCAAATGAAAAAATATCAGAACACTCATTTATATCTGATTTCAATACATTTTTATATGTAAGATTTTTATCAATGGTACCCTGCACAAATAATCCAGACTATATTACTATCATTACCAATTTATAACAGTATAACACTAAAAGCTATTTTATGCGGATTATTAAGCCTAATTTACACAATTTTATAATAAAATTTGTAAATTATTTTTAAATCAGTACACTTATTAGCAAAAAAATACTTGATGTTTTTTTATACATAGTGTATTATTAAAATCTGAAAAGGAAGAAAGTATGGACAAGAATTACATATTCCCAAAGAAATCAAATTTTACAGCTATTCCGATATCAAAAGTTGACATTGAATTACCTGAATTAAAAAACATATGTGAAGCAAAATCTGTAGCCATAGGGAAATGGCTAATGAAATATATTGAACATGGTCTTGAAACAAATAAAATTTCAATAAATAATATTATGCCATCAAAAGCTGATTTTGCATACAAATTAGGAGTAAGTATCGGAACAATGCAAAATGCATTCCGATATATTGAAGATTTAGGATATGTCGAATCAAAACAATGTATCGGAACACTTGTAAGAGATTACAAAACTCCAGTTACAACAATGAGAAAACTTACATCCAAACGAGATATTGCCGCAGAATTAATAAAAAATTATATTAAATCAAGCTGTTATAAAGTTGGGATGAATTTGCCATCATCCAGAACAATAGCAACAATTATCGGATACAGTGCCAACACAACAAGATTGGCTCTTGATTATCTTTGTACTCAAAATATACTCGAACATAAATACAAAAATGCTAATGAATACGGCTGGATTTTGAAAACACAAGACTTTGATATAAATACTGAAATTAAACAAACATCTACATCTACAACCCTTGTTGATATGGTCGTAAAAGATTTAGAAAGGTACATTTCAAATAATTTAAAAATTGGAGACAAATTACCTTCGCATACAGTACTCTCAAAACACCTAAAAACAAGCTTAAAAACCGTACATGATGCTTTGTCTATACTTGCACAGAAAAATATAATACTCCCCAGACGCGGGAAATACGGGACATCAGTTATTAAAATCCCTAATGATAATACAATTTCGGTAAGACCGGAAATGTCCATTTTTGCACCGGCAAAAGATACCGCATTTTATCACTACGAAAAAACGCAAAACCGAATAAAAAGAATGATTGCAGAAGAATACGATATTGGTGAAAAATTACCCTCAATTATAGAAATGTCAAAAATGTTTGATTTGAGTCCTAATACAATACGCAAAGCATTCCACAATCTTGCAAAAGAAGGATATCTTGTATTTTCAAGGGGGCGCTACGGCGGAACATTTATAATTGACATTCCTGAAATTGAACAACAAACATTCAAATGGCTCGCAGTAAATCCACAATATATTCCAACCACTAACGAAATATCAAATTAATAAACATTACTATAAAAAGAAAAGGGGGAATTCCCCCTTAATAATGTACAGTTGTGGTTAAATGATTTTATAAAGTTAGGATAACCTTACAATTAATATAAAAATTTTTTGATTTAATATTTATTTTCTTTACCGTTGCGATAACCAATACCCGCTCGATAACCTGAAATAGAATAAAGTAAAGGCAGAGATGGTTCTATCCACTTTAAACCGGACAATAAGGATATGGTTGCGATATCATCCGTATGAAGACTTAAATCAAGAAGTTCCGGAGTTCGTGTATCATTTTTACTATTTTTAGATATCAAGGGATTTATTACTTTTTTCCCTATATAATTTGCGATAACACTTCCTCCTATAACACCTGTTGCAAGTATTCCACACAACATTCCAAGACATCTTGCTCCTTTTGATTTAATCTCCAGTTTTTCAAGAATTCCTAAAGCCGCCCCAGCCCCGATATTACATAAGAAAATGTTGGCAAGATACTGATAAACACCCTCTTTTAACTTATTTGGCACTTTTTCTTTCCATTTTGAATCCGTAAATCTATCCCCGACAATTCCTCCTGTAATTCCGCCTAAAACAGGAATAGCACCATAAATTGACAGCCAACCTATTTCTCTGAATATATCTTTTGAAGTTATATTATCAGGGGGAGGAATCAACTCATTAGCAATTTGAGAACATTTCGGATTGCCAAAAAGCGCTTTTACTTCTTTTAATGATAGCACTTTGCCTTTTGCTTTTTGAAGTATGGAATTCATCTTATCATCCACGCTATTGCTTTTCAAAAAATTATCCACCAGTTCAGTATTAATCTTTTTTATTTGAGATAGAGTTTTAGAATTATTTCTGCCGGTGATAAAACCTGCAATTCTTGGCGCCATAACAGCAGAAATGGCAGTAACTGTGAGCGTGAGTCCAATTTTTAATGCATTATTTTTTCGCTCCTGTTTTGGAGATTTCAATATAGTATCAGCAAGAACAGCACCGGCACCAATAGTCAGCATTGCAGGCACTTTTTTATTTATTCCGGCTGTTAAAAGGGGTTGATCTAAATACTTCCCAATTACTTTTATCGAAGACATTATTCTTCACTTTCCTCAATGTATATTTCTAAAATCTTTTTATGTTTTGAAAAAAATTTTGTAAAATTATGCATTTTATTTAAAACATTATCAGAAATAATATGTTCCATTTTACACGCATTATGACTTGCTTCATCCGAAGGCACACCTAAAACACATTCAAAAAAATTTTTTAAAATAAAATGTTTAGCATAAACCTTTTTTGCTTCATTAATTCCTAGTTCTGTCAAATTAATAGAAGCATGATGACAATATTTTACAAGTTTTTTAGATACCAGTTTTGATAGAGCCTCGGAAACAGATGCTCTTGAAACATTTAGTTTTCGTGCTAAATCTGCAGCTTTAAGAGCCTCATTATTTAAAGTTGATAAATATATTGTTTCAATATAATCCTCTAAACCGGATGATAAATTTATTGACATGCTTTTTCCTTTCATAATAATTGTAAGGCATGCCTTACAAAATGTCAATGAAAAATTATCTTACTTTTTGGAGGATATTCTAAGATAACTTCTTTATTTTTAAACTAAAAATATCTTCAACGTTTAAATTATTTAAAATATCAGCAATCAACTGCTCGGGAACCAGATTTTCAAAAGATTCATAATGGGGCATGGTTCCAAGTACTTTTGCACCTGTATATTCTTTTATAAGAGTCGGCATATATTTTGTTTCAACATTTTGTGAATCCGGATTATAATCATTTATAACAACCCCCATTAAATCAGCACGATTGGAATAAATATAACTAATCCCGCTTATAACCTCATCTAAAGCAGTGTTATTGGGATTTATAACCAAAATTACAGGGAAACCGAACTGTGATATAAGATTTATTTCCGTCTTTTTTTCGTCAAATGGAGATGAAACTCCGTTGTTGCCTTCAACTATATGACAATCCGTATACATAATATTTTGCTTATAATCATGCATAATTTTCATTGTATCAATTTTTTTTATGCCTTCATTATAAGCGCTGATTAAAGGATAAGAAGGACTTTGCAATTTATATGATGTAAATGTTTTAATATTTTTGTCAATTTTAGTGACAAATTCTTCGTCATCATTTAACAAATTTGCACCGGTTTGAATTGGTTTATAGTAACTGGTAGCATAAGATAAACTCTGCATAGTACCAGCAAGTCCTGCACTTAAAAGAGTTTTACCTGTTCCTTTCTTTAATCCGGCTATATATACACTTAGCATAGAAACATAATATCATGACTTGTTATTGATTGCAAAATAAACCTCTTTTAGGCGCTTTTTAGTAATATGTGTATATAACTGAGTTGTAGAAACATCACTATGTCCCAAAAGCTCTTGTACAACCCTTAAATCCGCACCATTCTCCAATAAATGAGTAGCAAAAGTATGTCTTAAAGTATGAGGAGATATCTGCTTGTGAATTTTTTCACCCAATTTTCTTACAAAATTATAAACATCTTGCCTTGTTAAAAATTTACCAGTTTCTTTTATAAAAAGTCGTTTTGCAGACAAATTATACTTAGACACAAGAACATCTCTAACTTTTAAATATTTATTTAAAGATTCTTTAGCCTTTTTACCAAAAGGAATAAGTCGCTCTTTGGAACCTTTGCCAAAACACTTTACATATCGGGATTTTAAATCAATATCAGATATTTTAAGATTAACAAGTTCTGACACCCGCAATCCGCAATCATACAATAACTCAACAATAAGACTATCCATCGTATTTAAATCTGATCGAAAAATTTCATTAATTTCTTGAAAAGTAATAACTTTAGGCAATTTTTTAGGCAATTTTGGTTGTTCAAGAGCAGATATAGGATTATTCGATATGTATTCATTTGCACAAAGCCACTTGAAAAATCCACGCATAGAAGCAATTTTACGAACAATAGAACGAGAATTTATATTTTCCGAACGAAGTTTCATTATGTAAGAATTCAAATGATTCCGTCCGATATATTCAACTCCGAATATACCTTTATCGGCGCAAAAATCCAGAAAGCCTGTTAAATCTCTACGATAGGCATTGACCGTATTTGCACTTAAACCTTTTTCAACTTCAATAAATTCAAGATATTCACTTAAATATTGTATATCCATATAAACTCGTATATTTTTATATTTTTTCTGCCATATTAGCAAGCTTGTACAAAAAATCATCTTTTGTACTGTTTTTAAAACCTTCAGGTATAAAATTGCGTTTAAAACGTTCAATTGCATACCTGTCTGTCATGCCGGAAATATAGTCAACAACTACTCTCTGTGCCTTATCAGGCGGACAAATATCTTTTACCATGTCCATATAAAGGTAATACAATTCCCGAACAACATGGCGTGCTTTACTTTCTTCAAGTTTGGCTGGAGATTCAATATAAACATTATCAAACATCCAACTGCGAAGTTTTGTTGTATATTCCCAACCCTCTTCACTCATTGAAACATCTTGTTTCCCTACCGAATTATAAACAATTTCAGTTATCATTTTATTTAGACGCTCACTCGGGTTTGATGAAAAATATTTTATGCAATCTTTTGGTAAATCGCTTTCTGAAATAACTCCGGCTCTTATGGAATCCTCTATATCATGATTTATATATGCAATTTTATCAGCAAGCTGGACAGCCTTAGCCTCGAGAGTCAACGGCTTAAATCCCCAACTATGAGTTCTTATACCATCAATTGTTTCTTGGCAAAGATTAAGATTTTCAAGCACTTCAACTACTCTGACACTTTGAATATTATGAAAGAACCCACCTTCAACAAGTTCATTTAAGACTCCTTCTCCGCAGTGTCCAAATGGAGTATGCCCTAAATCGTGTCCAAGTGCAATTGCTTCTGTTAAATCTTCGTTAAGATTTAATGAGCGAGCAAGAGTTCTTGCAATCTGAGAAACCTCAAGTGTATGAGTTAAACGAGTTCTAAAATGGTCATCAAACGGAGATAAAAACACCTGTGTTTTGTGTTTTAAGCGTCTAAAAGCCTTAGAATGAAGAATTCTATCTCTGTCACGCTGAAAATCAGTTCGGAGTTCGTCTTTTTCTTCTTGGTATTTTCGTCCTTGTGATTGTGCAACCTTAGTCGCATATGGGCTTAAAAAATCATACTCTCTTTTTTCCAATTGCTCTCTTATAGTTTCTGACATAATATACCTCATTTTATCACATATTAACGCAATATTAGCCGATTGTTATCATTTTTTTAGAGTATTTTAATTTTTGGATTCCACATACTTTCCTTTTTTCTTGAGATAATTTTCATAAATATTATTTGCAATTGTTCCTATTCTGTTTGCCGCAAATGATGAAATTGTCGCAAACAATAATGATTTAGAACCGGCAAACAATCTGGCATTACCATATAGTGAAACGCCTATACCAACAAGTGCAGGTATTCCATATTTTAGAGTAATCGCTGTTCGCTCTTGAGCACTATCTGATTTGCCCAAATAATATGCTAAAGTGCCAAAACCGCCTAAAACTGTAAGGACATCTGTGGGAGCACTGCCCATTGTCAAATCTCTTGATTTATTTATAAAGTCGTTAGTTTCAAGTTTTATCGATTTATTTAAAGATTTAACAGCACTTTGAAACTCTTTTTCAACCTTTTCATACTTCTCTTTTGGAAGCAAAACTTTATATATATCTAAAATATTATCAACAAGACCTTTTTTATAATTCATATAAAGTGATTCCAATTCATTTATCATTTCTAAAGTTTCAGTTTTGTTAAAAGACAAAGAATTAACATTATTTTTTAAATTGTCTAAATCCTCGGACATTTTTTTTGCATCAACTTCACCTGTTTTTACAAAAATTTTAAAATTTTCTCTTACAGCATTTAAAGATTCAAATGTCTTTGAATCATCAAAGCCCAATTTTGATGATATTTGCATAATAATATCATCAGCATCCCTGTATAAATCTCTTGTACTATGAGAAATCTTGTATTTTGCAACTTTAATAGCATCTTGTATTTTTAATTTTTTAGGCAGCATAGTTGTATCAGCGACAAAAGTATTTAATGTATCCTTTGATAAAAACCACAAAGGACCTTTATCATCAAAACTCTGTTCAAGTTCTTTTGTACTCCTTTTAATCTTCAAATACCGCGACTTACGAACACTGCCGCTAAAACTTTCCTCCAGTAAATTATCAATATTTTTACTCATATCATCTGCCATTTTAAGCCATGTGCTTTTAGGGAATGTAAAATCATTTATAGTTACAGGGGTTGATAAATCACCGCTTTTACCAAGTTCTGAGAGAATTTGCTTATTTGTATCACTCATTGCGGAAAATTTTGAAATAGCTTTTGCATAGGAATTAGAAACAGTTTTGAGCCCTAATCTTTCAAACATATTTGTTATACCTTTGTGAATTTTTTTTGTATACTTACCAACTGAATTTTTCCCATACATAAGTCTTTTAAAGGCATAATCCTTTATTGTTGTAAAATTATTTATTGCTTGAGCCTTTCCAAGTAAATAATCGGCCTTACCCAGCAAATACTCATAACCAGAAGCAGTTGCACCTGTCAATTTTGATTTCTGTACTTTACGCTCAAGAAAATTTCTCAATACCTGAAAACCCTTTGCAACTCCTTTTGGTCCGCCTCTTAATACGAAGAAAATTCCCGCAGCAGCAAGCACAGTAACACTCGCTATTGAAATCCCTATAATTTTAAGATTATTGGTTTTTCGTGCTTCTTCAGGGTTTAATATGATTGCATCAGGTAAAATTGAATCCAGCGCATTTGACACATTTAAACCGGAATGGTTATTTTCTGCAATCCAATAATCCGCAACTTCATTGCGGGCGGAAACAATGTCAAAGGGTTTAAGCTTTGACTGATTTACACCATTTATTGAATTTATCATAGCACTGGCCTTCATCCATAATAAAACGAAAACGAAGAATAATTTGCTTAAATTAAATAAATAATGAAGTTATATTAAGGTAATAATTCCCTATCAATAACCTTGGCCGCTTCTAATGCAGAATTTTTATCTGAAAGCAGCTTTGATACATTCCCAAGCTCGCTTATCATTAACATTCTTGATGTCGTATTATATAATATATTTTCAATATTATGCACAATAAACTCCGGCTTAGCATCTTTCACTATCAATTCAGGCAAAATAAATTTATTTGCGATGATATTAGGAAGTGAAACTTTGTCAATGCATCTGACAAGTAAATAAATCCAATAAAATAATTTAGGCGCATTGTATACTATAACCATAGGTGTTTTATACAAACAAGCCTCAAGGGCAACAGTACCGGAAGCCAAAATCAATGCATCAGACACACTCAAAAGTGCCTGATTATCACCTTTAATAACTTTCACATCACAATTCCCAAAATATTTATCAAAAACGGCATCCGAAATATTCGGCGCTTGGGAGATACAAAACTGCAAATCAGGATGTTTCTTTTGCAAAATTTCAACCGCTTTTTTGAATATTTTCATCAAAAATTTAAGCTCAAAAATACGCGATCCCGGGAACACTGCAACTAATTTCTTGTTCATATCCAAATTGTACTTTTCAAAAAATCCTTTTCTGTAGGCAGGAGGATTAAGCCCATAAATAAGCGGATGACCGCAATAATGGACATCAATTCCGTAACTTTTGTAAAGCGGTTCTTCAAACGGGAAAATACAAAGAACTTTATCTACATATTTTTTAATTTTTTTTATTCTATACTGCCTGCTTGCCCAAACTTGAGGCGGAATGTAATAATAAATTTTCATCCCTGCCTGCTTTAGATACTTTGCAACAGATAGATTAAATCCGCCATAATCTACCAGCAATACTAAATCCGGTTTGAAACTTTCTTTTAGGTATTTTACAAGTTTTTTACCCAAATTATAGTGATGCCATATTATTTGCGGAGAAAGCCCTACTGCAGACAAATTCCTTATGTGTTCAAAAAGCTTGACTCCTTGAGCCTTCAAATTATCTCCGCCAATTCCTTCAATTACATAGTCTTTGCTAATTTGGCGAAGCATTTTTACTACATTTGCAGCATGCATTTCTCCTGAATATTCACCTGTAATAACAAAAATTTTTTTCTTCATATTTACACTGCCATAATTACTATATCATGTTTATCTGCGTATTCTATTACCTTTTCTTGGTCAACGATGATAGTTTCGTTTGCTTCAACCGCAATTAGGCTTGCATGCTTTCTGTGCATACCAGACAATGTTTTTAAACCAATTGCAGGTATATCAAAACGCTTATCTTGTTTAGGTTTTGCTACTTTCACTACAACTGCTCCCTTTTTAGCAAGTTTTGCTCCTCGCTTTATGCAAGCATCAGTTCCCTCCAATGCTTCAACTGCCATTATCATCTTATCTTTGATAACAACCGATTGCCCGACATCAAGTCTACCCATTTCTTTTGCCAACCAAAAACCATAATTAACATCTTCTAACTGCTCTTTGGTCGGTTTATTTTTCCCAAGAACGCCTGCCGGAATCATTAAATTTTTAATAAATATTGTCTGATCAAGAACTTCTACCCCAATTTGCTCCAATTGTTCGACAATCATCAACATAACTTGATCGTCATTCAATCTGACCGCTGCTTTGATAAATTCTATTGCCCTTTGGTCAAATTTATTTAATTGGAGCAACACTTTTTTATGAACTTTACCAAGGAAAGTTAGTTGTTTTATCCCTTCATCTTTCAAAATTGATTCAATCTTATTTACTTCACCGGGGTGGCAGGAATATATTTTTGAACAATATTTTTTTAATTCTGCATAATTATCTCCGGACAAAGATATACAAACGACCTCAAAACCGTTATCTTTTGCATACTGTGCCATTCTAATCGGTAATATTCCGTCCCCTGCAATTAATCCCTGTTTAGTTTCTAAAGTAATACTCACAATTATTCCTCTTATTAATTTTTCAATGAATAAATTTCTTCAACCTGTGCATCTGACAATATTTTAGCACCTCCAAGAATTTTTGAAAGTACCAATGTTTTGGCATAAGCTTCACACAGTTCAATATTCAAATACGCCTCTTTTAAATCAATCCCGCCTGAAATTACTCCATGATTCTGCATAAGTACAACCTTGTAATCCGCAAAATATTTTGCTGTATTATTTACCAAATCAGATGAACCCGGCAATGCATACTGTGCAAGCGGGATATTATCAAACATAAAAACAATCTCAGGTAAAATATTATCTGTTAAAGGCATACCGCAAGCAGCAACAGCCGTAAGATACGGACAATGAAAATGACAAATAGCATTTACATCAGAACGCTTATTATAAAAATCAATGTGTAAAAACTTTTCACTTGATGCTTTTTTACTGCCTTCGACGACATTTCCTTCAAAATCAATTACACATATATCCTCTTTATCAAGAAAAGAACTTGCGCTGCCGGAAGATGTAATAATAATATAATCCCCACTTCGGACAGAAATATTACCGGAAATTCCGGGGGTTAATCCTCTATCACCTGCAATTTTCCCAAATTTGATTATTTCATCTTTCTCAAAATCAAACACTAATCAATCCTTTCTTTTTCAGGATCTTCGAGTTCAATAACCTTTGCATATTTCAGAACTTTTGGCTCCGGTGCGGCCTTTTTGAAAAATACAAACCCATCTTGCTCCTCATTGACATACTCAGGAACCGGAGGGACATATGCAACTTGATTTTCTTCTTTTGTACTTTTACCTAATTTTTCCGGATTTTTAATAATCATTCTGTCATACCTGAGTGTTGTACCTTTCGGGTTAAAGGCAACATTAAATCCGAAATAAGTTCTTTCCCTTATAAAGTCATAACCTAACACAACCTTTAAATCATCCGGACCTAAAGCAATAAGAAAAGCATTTTCTTGGATATTTTTCTTATTAGGAGCATCATTAGATAAATTTACATAAGTTTGCCAGGCAACCGTAATATATCTGTTTAATCTTAGCGCTTCCGACAATCTTACACTACTTGTTCCGTAACGATATGCATCGAAATGCGGCATAGGAGTATGATCATCATAACCTGTCAAGAAATAAGAAACATTTTGTATCCAATTTTTATATTGTGTACGAACAGTCGGACCGCCTCTAGCAACAAACTGAGTATCACCGCTGCCATACAAGGCTCCTGAACCTTGTAATATCAAACCTGCACGAACTCTGATTCTTTTATCAATATTTTCATATTTATACAAAGTTTGATTAATAGTTGCCATATATTTTGTTCTTGTAGATGAAAAATTCGTATCATTTCTAAACTTTTCACCATTAGAATTTTCATTGTCATCCTTCATAAAACCAAAACCGGCTCTATGAGAAAAAGTCATTGGTCTGCCTTCGCCTAAAAAATTCGGATGAGCATATGACTTGTTATAAACAATTTCTGCTATATATTTAGGCATACGAGCACCGAAAAACCATTCATCCACATAAGTATTATACCCGTATTGTAAATATAAATTATCATCTAACTGTTGACGCCCTCTCAACACAAACATATTTTTAACTGTCGAATAACCCATTTCAGTAGTATTGAAAGTATTTGTGTAACGAAGCATACCGCCGATACCGAATTGTTTATTGTAAGTAACCATTGGTATAGCCTTTATAACAGATCCGAAAGGCCCGCTAAATACAAAACCGGGACCTGCAAACATACCTATTTTTCTTTGGGTTCCGAGTTCAGGATAATTCCCGTCAAAATAATCTCTGTTTTTATTTGTATATATAGTCATTGAAGGCCATTTTAAGAAATATTTTTCGTTATGACCAATTCTTATATTTTTTGCTTTTATTATGTCATGATTAGTTCTTGCATCAATTTTTAAACTGGATACTTTAATATCAATTTCATGATTAGGCTTTCCAAAAAATATTTCTTCTTGACCTTCCGCAAGAATCATATCAGAAATTTTTGGTCCAACCATCTGAGATTTTAAACGATAAACCTTATCTTCATCCGAATACATAGTCCCGTTATCAAAAATTAACATCCCTTCTTGTTGAAGTCCGTGTTCGGCTGTCACATTTAATCTCGGGTACTGAGCAAAAATATTTTCCGCATCTATTGTTTCTTCATTTAAATTAACAACCAAATAATCCGTATGAGTCGAATTACCGTTTTTTATTATAATTACATCTCCGGTAGCCTTTAAAATATTACCCTGATCATCATAAGTCATAACATCAGCAATAATTTTAGTCTTTTGAGGAGGCAAGAATAAAATCGGACGACCGGTGGCAACCATTTCACCTGTTTCATTGTCATAGTTTATATTTACAGCATCAAGTAAAAGCTGCTTTTCAACTTCTTCTTCACTAATTCCTGTTTCAAATGAAATAACATCAGAAGATTCAATATTTGCAACATTATCAATAGTGTTAGATAATTCACTGGCACTGTTATCTTCGTTATCCTCCGGCAATTCAGACGAAACCGTATTTTGAGTATCATCACCTTTTTTCCAAAAAATCAATTTTGAAAAATCAAAACTTTCTCTTTCTCGTGAAGCATGTTCTCTATATTTAAAAGTAGACCTCAAACGCAGCTGTTTAAATAAAGGCATACGTGAATAATCAGTATCTGAAGTTTTATCTGCGGTAGAAAAAGCCCTTACATCACCATCGTCAAAATCAAAATCATCGAGGATATTCATCATTTTGTTAACATTGGAACGAAATATAACATCCTCAGGATCAGAAACAACATATGGAGGTGTATAATCCTGTTCTTCTGCTTCTTGTTCCTCTTGTTCAACATCTTCACTTTCCTGTTCGGATAATACTACATCTTGAATAGTGTCATCTTTGCTGATTTCAGGAGATTGAAACGACTCTTGAATATCCACATATTCAGAAGAATTAGAACCAACCGGTTGCAATTGCATCTCTGCATCATCCTGAGCACATACAGGTAACGATACTAAAGACAATAATAATATTATAATTAAATTCTTTTTCAATTATTTATTCCTTATCTTATATAATTCATCGGATTGACAGGTTTACCATTGACACGAACCTCGAAGTGACAATGAGGGCCTGTACTATAACCCGTTGAACCTTCTCTTCCCAATGTTTGGCCTTTTTTAACCATTTGCCCGTTAGATACTCCTATAGAGGACATATGAGCATACAGTGTTGTAATCGGTTGACCATTTATCACCCCATGGTCTAAAATAACAACCTTGCCATATCCGCCATACCAACCGGAATATATAACTTTACCGTCATTAGAAGCCTTGATAGCACCACCGTTAGGGCCACCAATATCAATACCGGAGTGATAAATCCTACTTTTGAATATAGGATGTATTCTATAACCAAAAGGAGAAGTTATCGGACCGGAAATCGGTCTTATAAATCCGGTTGACGAGACTACAACTTGTGAAGAAGAACCGGCATTATTTTTCGCTAATTTTGCTATCATATTCTGCAAATTAGCAGATTGATTTGCAAGTTCTTTCTCAGTCTTTTCATAATATGCTTTATCTTTTTTGAGTCTTTCAATCATAGATTTATTTGCGGCAATAGAATTTTGAATTGAGGCACGCTGATTATTAATATCTCTGATTGAAGTTTCTATCATACGCTTTTGACTTTCGACCTGTGCTTTAAGAGCGGCAATATGTGCTGCTTTAGCCTTTAAAGTCTGAATTCTTTTGTAATCTTCCATTATAACAATTTTTTCAAAATAAAACGTATCCAATAAAGTATTAACATCTCTTGCACATAGTATTGATTCAAACATTCCGGTTCTTTGGTGCATAAATACCTGTCTGATACGATTTTTCATTTCATAATCAAGTTTTTGAAATTCTGCAAGAGCCTGATTTAATTGAATTTCCATAGATGCTAGATTTGTAATCAAATTATTGTATCGAATGGTATTTTGCTGCAATCTTGTATGGGCAACTTCTAATCTCTGCTGGTTTGTACTCAGTTTGTTTTGCTCTCTGCGCAAGCGTAAATCAGCTTTACGTTTTTGCTGCTGTAAATAATTTCTTTTATTATTTGTTTGTTTTAATTTCTGTTTTAATTGTGCCGAAGTCTGCTGAGGAGCAGCACAAACAGGTCCACAAGTTATACCTATAGAACCGACTAATAATATGCATATAAATATATATTTTATAAGTTTTTTTATTTTCATATTCCAATTATTTCATCATTGAAAAAGCCATAAATACCATAGAACCAAATGTCCATATCAGGAAACAGGTTCCCATCACAATTATAAAGGCTTTTTGATGTTTTCTGAAAAATTCCATAGTTAATCCCCTTTATCATATATTTTACATCAAAATACTTATTATGCAAGAAAATTACAAAAAAGATTGAAGCAATATGGCTTTAAGTTCATTGCTTTTTAAAGGCACTACCAATGCGATATCTGAACACTAGTAAGTAAACAAACCATTTAACAGTTTATTAAATTCATCAGAATTAACCAATTTGCAAGCATTGTCGTTAAAAATTATTTGCAAAAGCTTAACATCCGAAAATGACATTTCACCTATATCAGGAAATTCAATCTGATTAGGATTTTTTAGCATTTTACGATTCTTATCATTTTCTTCTAAAATATTATCCCCAACATATAAAAGCTGTTGCTTTGTAAATTCGCACCTTATTTTAGGAGCAAAACCTACAATCTGAGAAGAATCCGCAGATATGCCATATAAATCTTCAAAACCTTCACCTGAACCCAGCATATTCGACACAAAATTTAAAACACATTTGTTATTTATCCAACCCAAAATTTCTAAATCATATTTGATATTCATACCCATATACTCAGTTGTCAGAGTTTCTTTATAAGGTTCACACATACTCAAACTGCTTGTAAAACTTTTGGGGCGTCTTACAACTGGTATTGGATTGAGAATTTTAGAATTATTTTTATCTATGTCACCCCTATTGGGTGGAGCATAAAATTTTTTTTCATCATTTGGTGATGAATATTCATTTGAAACGGACAACACTGTTTCTAAAGAACGTTCGGGAATATTTTGATTATTTGTCCTTTCGCTATTTAACCTAAATTCAGGAACTAGGGGAGAGTGCTGATTTAATACCGAATTATTATCTACTGGAACATTCGAAGTCAATGAAACAGTTTTGGGACTAATTTGTAATTTCTTTGCCTTACGCTGCGTTACAACATAAGAATTATGAATTATACACAGTATGACTAATACAATTGTGACTAAAATTGTGATAAAAACACCATGTTTTTTTAAATTTTCCACAATAAAATCCTACTTTAATCTATTCTTTGCAATAAACATCATAATCGCATCGTCTTTATCGGAAGGGGCCCTTAAAGAATCTTTTCTTAATTTAAAATCTTTAATTTGTTCTCCGACAAAAAACCTGTTATATAAAGCTAATATCAAATACAAAATAAAGGAAAACGCGACAACTCCAGCCATTGCAAGTCCAAATTTTGTTGCTACAATCTTCATTTCCGGAGTTATTTTAGCAGCAAAAGACGGTGTGACTGTAAATAATACAGTCATCACCGCAAATAATGATTTATAAAATTTATTATTCATTCTCATCCTTTTTCTTTGTAACTTTACTTTTTTTTGAAGCACCCCTATTTGGGCGCTTTTTAGGCTTTTCTTCTTTTGGTTCTTCAGACTTCACTTCTGCTACCGGTTCATTAACTTCTGCAACTGCAGCTTTTTTAGAAGTTCTGCGAGTCTTTTTCTTTGTATCTTTGGACTCCAGGGTCGGCGCATCTGTTGGAATCGATGCTGCAGCCTCTTCAGTTTGAGATTTTTCGTTTTTATTAAACCGATTTTTTCTGTTACGTCTGTTATTTTCTTTTTTTACGGCTTCTTGAGATGCTACGACAGACGGTTCTGTTTCTAGTGTTGGCCGTTCTATTGTTTCTTCAACTACCTCCGTTACAATTTCTTCACTTTGAGGTTTAGAATTTTTGTTGAATTTATTATTTTTCTTGAACGCACCTGACGGAAGCTTGACCTTCGCTGCTTTTGCGCGGTACTCACCTTCAGCAACCGGAGTTGCAAAATTAAAATCGATTACAGAACAACCTGAACCTTGACAGTGCGGACATTTTTTAGTAAAGATTTCTGCCAAAGATTGTCCCTGTCTGTGTCTTGTAAGCTCTACCAAGCCTAAATCCGACAATTGACCAACTTGTGGTTTTGCTTTATCCGCTTCAAGTGCAATCTCAAGTTCTTCTAACATAGCCAATTTATCTGCGCGTGAAATCATATCAATAAAGTCTATAATAACCATTCCGCCGATATTTCTCAAACGAAGCTGTCTGGCGATTTCATGAACTGCCTCAATATTTGTTTTCAAAATAGTTTCATCTTGGGTGGCAGAACTGATGAATTTTCCGCTGTTAACATCTATTACTGTCAATGCTTCAGTTTGCTGAATAAATAAATATCCGCCTGATGGCATATTAACCTTTACATTCAACGCAGCCTTAATCTCTTTATGAATATCCATCGCAATCAATAGAGGCTCAGTACCTTTGTATAATGTAACTTTAACTCCTTTATTAATGTGCCAATTCTGTAAAATATTTTGAACACGATTAAGTGCAAACGGAGTATCTACAACAATTTCTGATACATCTTCAGTGCAAGCTTCTCTGATAACTTTGTATAATAAATCTTGGTCTCTATATATTAAACTTGGAGCCTCAAGAGTTTCTGAAGATGTAATGATATTGTTCCATTTTTCCAAAAGTATTTCCAAATCTTCCTGAATATCAGCTTCTGATTGACCTTCAGCCTCGGTTCTTATAATAACACCGACACCAACAGGCTTAATTAGATTTACTATCGCCTTTAATCTTGCTCTTTCTTTTGAATTTTCAATTTTTTTAGAAACGCTGATACCGGGTTCATAGGGCATCAACACTAAAAAACGACCGGGAAGGCTGATTTCTGTTGTTACTCTTGGCCCTTTGTGACCTGTTGGCTCTTTTACAACTTGCACAACAAGTTTTTGTTTAGGTGCAAGTTTTTCTTTTAATGTTCCTTTGCCCATGACATCTTCAGCATGTAAAAATCCCATTTTATCAGTGCCAACATTGACAAATGCTGCGTCTATACTTGGCAAAATATTATCTACACTCGCAAGATACACGTCCCCAAGTAAAACATCTCCTCTTTGGATAAAAAAGTCCGTAACTTTTTTATTCTCTAATAATGCTGCGATATTATCGCGTTCTGCAATAACAATTTTTTTGTCAACTGATTGACTTTGATTTTGTTTTTGATTGTTGTTTCTGTTGCTCATAAAAATCTTTCCTTCTTCTATAATTCGTGCAGGTTTTCTGTCAAGAATTTTGTACGCTTAATATCAAACATAACCTCCGGTGCAATAGCAGCCATAAGCGTATCCGCTCTTAACGCAGGCACATTAGTGCTCTTACCTGCCTTTAATACTATGAACAGACTTCCGCTATCAAATCGATATTCTCCGATTGAATGCTTATAGTCTATTTTTTCTGTTAAACCTTTTTTAGTTTTCTTGTCTATTAAAATCTCATCAGACTCCAAAACTCTGAGAGTATTATACACAAATTTACCAAAATCGTAAACACCCTCATCAAAAATCTTTACCTCATACTCCGCCCAATAAACTTCTTCTTCAATTGCCGGAGAACTTACATCAATTTGTTTTACCTCAATAATTTGAGAACCCTGAGGTAAAACTTTTTCTATCTCCGTTTTAACATAATCACTATCCGGATGTTCCCAAAGGCAAATATCTACCAGCTCGGTTTCGCTTTCGCAGAACAAAGGAAGCGCAATCCCCATAGAAATCTTCATTTTAGGATTATAACCGTAAGAATATGCGACCTTCAATTTTGTCCTTTGCATAGCCTTTAAGAATGTATTTTGCCAGTCGAGATGCGAAAAATAACGTAAAATACCCATTTTAGTGAGCTTTACCCTGTATCTGAAAACAGGCTTAATATCTTTTTGATCAATGTCTTCAATATGTCGTTTTTCAGCTCTTGCAAGCAATTGTGCTTTATCTGATGCCGTAAAGGGTTTTGCCATAACTTTATGAGTCTTGAAGTTTTTACAAACTCCGCAGTTTACACATTGACTTTGACAGGTCGGGACAACATGCACACAATCCTCTGTAATTGCATAAGCGGTTTTATACTCATTTACAAGCCATTCTTTATTAAGTCCGACATTTATAAAATCCCAAGGAAGGGGTTTATCCAAATCATATTGCGCCTGCGCAAGTTGTTCTAGATCCAAACCGGATTCCTGCGCCGTTTCATTCCAAAGTTTCCAGCTAAAATTTTCACCCCATGAAGCCAAATATACACCTTTTTTATAAAGCGCCTCAATAAATTTACATAAAGACTTATCACCTCTTGTCAAAACCGCTTCGAGTAAAGACAAATACTTGTCACTATAATTGATTTTTACTCCTTTAACTTTTTTCATACGCTCCATAAGATAATCAATATGTGCCTTAACTTCATCTAAAGCCATTTGAGGGCACCACTGAAACGGAGTAAACGGCTTAGGCACGAATATCGAGAGCGTGCACGTAAGTTCAAGAGAATGATTTAAGCCTTTTTCTTTTTTTATAAGTTTTGATTTATATCGCAAACCGGTGAGCAAATTTGCCATTTCATCCATATCTTCAAGAGTTTCTGTAGGCAAACCGCAGATGAAATAAAGTTTAACACGACTCCAACCATTTTCGTACAAAGTCAAAACCGCGTTTTCAATTTGTTCTTTTGAAATATTTTTTTTGATAACATCACGAAGTCTTTGACTTCCCGCCTCTGGAGCGAGCGTCATGGTCGATTTTCTGACACTTTGAACAAGATTTGCAAGTTCAAGATTAAACCCGTCAATTCTTTGGCTTGGCAAAGTTACGGAAACTTTTTTATCATTGAAATCAACGCTCAATTCCTTAATTACTTCATTAATATTTGCATAATCGTTTGATGATAGAGACAAAAGGGAATATTCGTCATAACCGGTATTTTTTACAAGTTCTTTTGTGATTTTTATAATATCTTGGGCACTGCGTTCCCTTATCGGCAAAGTAACATGCCCCGGTTGGCAAAACCTGCACATTCTGCCGCAGCCTCTGCGAATTTCAACGACTGCCCTATCCTGAACCGAAGATGAAAATGGTATAGGATAAGAAGTCAAAGCTGTCTCCAACTCTAACTGAGAAATACGTTTATCTACATTCCCTCCTGTTAAAGCAGACCAGCGTCCATTTGATGGATTTTCACAAAGTTTTTTAATTCGCTCTTTTCTCGGTAATCCTTTAGTTTCTTCTAAAATTTTACAGATTTCAATAATTGTATCCTCTCCGTCGCCTATAGTAAAAACATCAATAAATTCACACATTGGCAACGGATTAAAGGTACAAGGACCGCCAGCAATAATTATAGGATCTTCATCCGTTCTATCTTCATTTTTATAAGGGATACCCGCCATTTCGAGCATTTTTAGAACTGTAGGATAAGCCATCTCATACTGTAGCGAAAATCCTATTGAATCAAAATCCTTAAGCGGCCGCTTAGATTCAAGCGCATACAACGGCTCAGGGATGAAATCTTTTTCGGGAGCATAGACCCTATCACATATGTAATCAGGTTCTTTGTTTATTAGCTCATACAATACCCTGACACCTAAATTCGAAATCCCTATCTCGTATTTATCAGGAAAAGCCATCGCAACACGAATTTTTGCAGTGTCAAAATCCTTGTTATGCGACAAAAACTCTCCCCCTACATACTGGTATGGCTTAAAACATTTATATAAACTTTCATTATATTTCGTAAAAAAACACATCGGGTATTAAAACCCCTCTCCTAGCCTCACCCCATAACGAACGAGGAACTATTAAACTATTTCGTTAGGAAAATATTTGTTTATCTCAATAATCGTTCCGTCTAAAGTATTCTCTTCAAAAGATTTCATAAATTTGAATAAATCTTCATTAGGGACATCATAAGAATAAAGAACTATTTCACCTTCTACTTCTCTCATGACGGTAACCATATAATGACAACCGGAAGCATACTTAAGCAAATAATCTTTGCGGAATTTTTTACCGTTAGAATCTCTTTTAACTTTGACATAACTAAAACCGGCATAGTACTTTATCTGCTTTTGCTCTTCTTTAGGCAGTTTATTTTTGCTGTGGCTTGAAAATAAATTTATTACCTTTTTATTAATTTCTTCCGACACAAATATCCCTCCAAATATATTAAACAATATATTTTTAATTTTGGCTATTTGTTAAGATTTTTCATAAATTTTTGAACTTTCAAGGCTGTTTCACGTCTTATATCATCAGGACAAAGCCTTAAATACTCAATCGCATGCGAAACTTTAATATTTTTATCATACCATCTGCGCATTATGTAGTTGTATTGATCTTCAAGACTCATTTCTTTTAGTTCCACATCTTTCAACAAGTCGTCTATTATATATTCAGCACACCAAACTTGTTGTTCTTCCGGTAATTTTTCCATATCATTTATAGTCTTACTGACAACCGCATCCGCATCATACCAACGTTTAAACATATTCATAAACTCTACCTCTTTTCTAAATATTGTTAAGAATATTTAAGCAAACTTTTATAAAAAAGTAAATTATTTTACACAAAAATACTTTATATAAATGTAAAGGTTTATAAGTAGGTTATAATTTTATGGACAACAGCATTTTATACGGATTAAGAAACCCGGCTATGACAGACGATATCGGAATGTCTATGATTGAAAGACAATTCCCTACAACGATGAATTCAATGACTTACGTACCGGCTGACGGCTCACTGCCCCAAATTAATAACGGTCAGCCGCAATCTGATATATATCAAAATAAACGTAAAAAAGAATACTCACTAATCAAGAAAATTTTACTGGGTATAGGCGCTGTTGCACTTGGAATAATAGGCATAAAAACAGGACCTAAAATATATAATAAAATTGCATCAAAAGTTCCGAATTTAATTTCAAAATGTAAAACAGGAATTATAAATTTATTTAATAAAATTAAAACCAAAATTTCCCCGTAATAGAAAATAGTTAGTGTGATTTAGCAGGTAGGATTTTTAAATTCTACCTTTATTTTTGTTTATGGTAATATTAAATTGTATTAAGGAGGGTATACTATGGCTAAAGATTGTAGTTTTGATATTGTATCGGAATACGATAAACAAGAAGTCGTAAACGCAGTTGAGCAAGTAAAAAAAGAGCTCTTATCACGCTTTGATTTTAAAAACTCTAAATCAACAGTTGAACTTGAAGAAGGGAAATCTATTACAATCACAACTGAGGACGAAATGAAATTGCGTAACATTAATGATATTTTGCAATCAAAATTTTCAAAACGTAATCTGAGCCTTAAAATATTAGATCCGCAAAAAGTCGAAAATGCACTTGGCGGTAACGTTCGACAAGTTATCAATCTTAAAAAGGGATTGACTCAAGAACTTGCTAAAAAAATTACAAATGACATCAAAAATACTAAACTCAAAGTTCAATCTTCTATTCAGGGCGAACAGATTAGAGTTTCCGGCAAAAGCAGAGACGATTTGCAGGCGGTTATACAGATGATACGCCAAAACGAAGATAACTATAACACCCCCTTGCAGTTTACAAATTACAGATAAAATAAATAATTTAAAATATGCACAATCAGGATAGACTTTATCCTACCCACAAACAGGAGAAATTAATGACAACAGAAATCAGACAAGAATTTATAGATCAGGCTATGTATATAGCAAGAAATGCAGAAGTATTGCCCGGAGGAGTCGAAGAACTTGCGGCAAAACTTCAACACGCAAGCGATACCAATACTCCTCTTAGAGTAAAACTCGGAATGGATCCCACTCGACCCGATTTACATCTAGGACATACCGTTGTAATGAGAAAACTCAAAGAATTTCAATCTTTAGGACATAAAATTGTGCTTTTGGTAGGAGGAGCGACAGCCATGATAGGGGACCCTTCCGGCAAATCTGAAACTCGCCCGGCACTTACTAAAGAGCAAGTTGAAGAAAATGCAAAAACCTATTTCGAGCAGATGGCAAAAGTTCTTGACGTGTCTAAGGCTGAAGTTGTAAATAATGCAGATTGGCTTCATCCTATGAGTTTTACAGAATTACTTGCATTAGCAGGAAAAGTTACGGTTGCACAAATGATGACTCGTGACGATTTTGCAAAACGCTACGCAGAAGGCAAGCCAATTTCGATTGTTGAATTTTATTACCCGCTGATGCAAGCATATGATTCTGTTGCAATTGATGCGGATATAGAGTTAGGCGGAACAGATCAAAGATTTAATACTCTCTTAGGCAGAGATATTCAGACTGCTTATGGCAAAAAATACCCTCAACTTGTTGTACTTTTGCCGCTTTTGGAAGGTACTGACGGTGTGATTAAGATGTCTAAAACTTACCCCGAGCACTGCATATCCTTAACTGACAGTGCAAAAGACATGTTTGGTAAATTAATGAGTATCCCTGACAATATGATTACACGCTACTTTAGCTTACTGACTGACACCTCTAAAGAAGATTTGGAACGCTACGACAGAGAAATTTCTGACGGTTCAATCAATCCGCGAAATCTCAAAATGCAACTTGCGCACACCATAACCGAAGAATACCACGGTAAAGAAGGAGCAGATAAAGCACAGGAAGATTTTATCAATGTTGTTTCAAATAAAGGTATTCCTGAAGATATTCAAGAAGTAAAAATCGAAAACGGCAAAGGAATTTTGGATTTAATCGTTGAACTCGGGTTCTGCTCAAGCAAAGGAGAAGCAAAGCGCTTGGTTCAAGGCGGAGGTGTCAAAATTGACGGAGAGAAAATTGCCGATATGGCTTATAGCCTAAATTTTGACGAAAGTGTAGTATTACAAGCAGGGAAGCGAAAATTCGCTAAATTGGTACACTAATGTTTAGCTCTATAAAACGTGGAATTTCAAAGGTTAAAGAAGATATTCAGGTTATTTATGACAATGACCCTGCTGCACGCAATCTTGCCGAAGTTATACTTTGTTATCCGGGGTTGCACGCGATTATTGCATACCGGCTTGCGCATAAGTTTCACAAATGGGGTTTAAAACTCCTTGCAAGAATGATTTCATATCTTACGAGAATAATTACAGGCATTGAAATTCACCCTGCTGCACAAATTGGCAGAAGATTTTTTATCGACCACGGCGAAGGGGTTGTAATAGGAGAAACTACTATTATCGGTGATGATGTTTTGCTGTATCAGCAGGTAACATTGGGCGGTACGGGCAACGACCACGGGAAGCGTCACCCAACTATCGGCAACAACGTTATTATCGGTGCAGGAGCAAAAGTTTTAGGAGATATTATTATTGCTGACCATGTGCGAATCGGCGCAGGCTCGGTTGTAATCGAAGATGTACCCTCTCATTCAACAGTTGTCGGGATACCTGGGAGAATAGTTCAAAGAGCAACAGTTGATGAAGACGGCAACTTAATGCATAATAAAATACCTGACCCTGTTAAAGCAGAAATTGATAACCTGAAAACTGAGATTGAATTTTTAAAACAAAAATAATTCTTTTTGTGATAGAATAAACATGTTTAATATACATTTATTACAAGAGAGAAGGATAACATGGAATTTATTCAGGCACATGGGATGGTAATATCAGGATTAATATTGCTGGTTGCATATATATTTATTGCAAGCGAAAAAATTCAAAAATCGGTTGTTGCTCTGGCAGGAGCCGCATTAACGATGTTGCTTGGGTTAATTCCGTTTGAAACACATTTTGACTATACAACAAAAACTCTTGTAAAAGGAGTTTTTGCACATATAGACTTTCAAGTAATATTATTACTGATAGGAATGATGATAATTGTACATATTTCAAGCCGAAGCGGAGTGTTTAAATGGCTGGCGCTTGAACTTTTACACCTGACCAAAGGTCATCCTAAGACGGTTTTATTCTCTCTTGCAGCTTTTACGGCTATTGCTTCAGCATTTTTAGATAACGTAACAACAGTTGTACTTATGATGCCTATAACGTTTGTAATTGCAAAAGAATTTGACACTGACCCTGTGCCTTTTTTAATAACGGAGGTTTTAGCATCAAACATCGGAGGAACAGCCACACTAATAGGAGATCCTCCAAATATCATCATAGGAACAAGGGCAGGGCTAAGTTTTATGGATTTTATAAAAGAACTTACTCCGATAGTTACAATAATATTTCTAATTTCCGTAAGCATTTTAATTTGGATATTCAGAAAAGGCTTGAAAGCAACACCTGAAACTATGCACAGAATAGCAACAATAGATAACTCAAAAACTATTAGTGATAAGAACCTTATGATACGCTCGGTTGCTACAATTTTACTTGTAATTTTAGGGTTTATAACACACGATATGACTCACATTCCTGCATTTGTATTCGCAGTTTCGGGTGCATCTTTTTTACTGCTATTTGAAAAACCAAAAGAAATCTATCGGGATGTTGAGTGGCTGACAATATTTTTCTTTGTCGGTTTATTCATAATTATCGGCGGATTTGAAGCTAACGGAGGAATAAAATTTCTTGCAGACGGGATGATGACACTAACTCATGGAAGTTTAAATGCAGCAACATATATAATTTTGTGGGCATCAGGGTTATTGTCCGGAATCATTGACAACATACCTTATACTGCAACTATGGCCCCGCTCATTGAAGAGCTTATTAATCCTGCAAACCCAAACTCAATTACCGGTCATACGCACGCACTTTGGTGGGCACTATCTTTAGGTGCTTGTCTTGGAGGAAACCTTACTTTGATAGGTGCGGCTGCAAATGTTTTAGTTAGCGAAACGGCAGCCTCAAAAGGATATAAAATTCCGTTTTTGAGATTTATGAAATATGGGGCATTAGTTACATTTATTTCTTTAACTTTAAGTTCTGCATATCTATATTTCAGATTTTTGCACTAATTAATAGTTTTTACCCACAGCAGAACTATGGGCATCCCGCTCAAATTTATCATCCAGCTGCGGCAGTTCTATTTTTTCACCATAGCGTTTTTCAAGTGCCAACGAAATTAAATAATCTGCAAAATGAGGATTTTTAGGCAAAAGTGACCCATGAAGATATGTTCCGAATACATTTTTATAATATCCGCCTTCTAAACCATCTTTGCCATTATTCCCGTTACCTATAATAATTTTACCAAGCGGCATTGATTCCCCTTCAAGATAAGTTAATCCGCTGTGATTTTCAAAACCAACAAGTGTTTTTGGCTCTAAAAAATTGGTTTCAATCGTAACATTTCCGATAAATCTTTTACTTCCTGCAACAGTATAAGCATCCATCAACGAAAGCCCTTGCAACTTGTCTTTCCCGTGCGGTTGGTAATAATGCCCAAATAACTGATATCCGCCGCAAATTCCTAAAAATACAGCCCCGTCATCTCTTTGGGATAGCAAATTTGACTTGTGTGAATATAGTTCTTCAACAACTTCTTCCTGTTGCTTATCCTGTCCTCCGCCTATAAAATATAAATCATGTGCACCTATTTTATCCCCAATATTTATTTCTTCAAAATCAACCTCTATACCACGCCACTCACAGCGTTTTTTTAGGGCAATAATGTTGCCTAAATCTCCGTATAAATTCAATAGTTTAGGATACAAATGTGCAATAGATATTTTTAAATCTTCTCTCATAGTGAAATTATACAACAAAACATAAAGAACATGATATAATTTAATTATGTATAGGATTATAAACACTCATTCTCACATAAATATGCTAAAAGAACGCACTGTAGATGAAGCGCTCAAAAATTGCGAAGATGAAAATATTACAATAATTGTTCCGTCTTACGACAATAAAAGCATATTTGAAGTCGATGAACTGGTAAAAAAATACTCTCAAATTTACGGATATGTCGGAGTTTTCCCGGAAGAAGCAAAATGTTTTAATGACAAAACACTTCTTGATATGGAATTAATAATAAAGAACAATAATCGAATTATAGGAATCGGCGAAGTTGGGCTTGATTATTATTGGGACAAAAGTTTTATTGATTTACAAAAAGAAATTTTTATAAAACAGATTGATTTTGCAAACCAAATGAACCTTCCGATTAACGTTCATTGTAGAGAGGCATATTTTGACACGCTTAATATTCTAAAAGAATACAATAAAAATTCAAAAGTTATAATGCACTGTTTTTCAGGTAGTTTAGAATTTGCAAAAGAATGTATAAAGCAAGGGATTTATATTTCTCTGGGCGGGGTTGTAACCTTTAAAAATGCGGTTAAGGTCAAAGAGGTTGCGCAGAATATACCGCTTGAATTTTTGCTGCTTGAAACAGACGATCCGTATTTGACCCCTGTTCCTTTTAGAGGAAAAGAAAATCAACCGAGTTATGTGAAATACGTTGCGCAGGAAATTGCATCTTTGCGGGGAATAACGTTTGAAGAAGTTGCAAACACAACAACACAAAACGCAAAAACAATCTTTCCGCAGATTAATAGTAATTAGTGAATTGTGAATAATCCATTAGAATACTTCTACTTTCAGGATATGGGAGTTCCAAGTTTTGATAATGCAGGGTTTTCGGCATTATAGATTCAGATTTACAATTGTAACAATTTAGTTAATCGTTTCTAACTTTGTTTTCAAATTTAGCTCGATATATTTAAAAATATTCGTAACAATTCCCGGCTGAAAGTAATAATTATCATCAACAGGAGTAATTTTTAACATCCCTTGATTAGTATTTACATTAGAAATAGAAGCCAAAAACTGTTTACCTGCTGCAGTAAAAAGGACGTAACCGCTTCGCGATTGGATTTCATCAATTCTGAATCTGTTTGCATTTATTGATGCAATAGTTAAATGCAACAAACTGACATTATCGACATTGAAAACCTTAATACAATCCTGATATTTAACATTCTGCGTAGTCGTGAGTGCACTCAAATCAACTAAATCTTGCGAATTCACTGGCACTGCAAAGAATAAAAATATTGCTAAAAGTAAAATTACGATTCTTGCCATGTTTCTCCTGTATTTACATCAACCAACAACGGAACTCTAAGCGGCTGATTCAATTCCATTGATTCAAGCACAAGTTTTTTAACCGTTTCAAGTTCAGATTTTTCGACCTCAATTACAAGTTCATCATGCACTTGTAAAATGAGTTTTGATTTTAAATTATTATCCTTTAATTTTTTATAAAAATCAATCATTGCAAGCTTTATTAAGTCTGATGCCGAACCTTGCATAGGATGATTTATTGCCGCACGTTTAGCAAATTCTCTTATCATCCCGTTGGGACTGTTTATTTCGTTTGCAAGAAAGCGTTTGCGACCAAATATAGTTTCAACATACTCCTGTTTTTCGACAAGTTCGACCATTGCCTGCATATAGAGTTTAATCTTGGGATAAGTTTCAAAATATCTATTTATAAAACTTTCAGCCTCATCCGCACTGATTTTTAGGGCCTTTGCAAGCCCATACTTACTCTGCCCGTACACAATTCCAAAATTAACCGCTTTTGATTTGTAGCGCATTTCTTTTGTAACTTCATCTATAGGAACCTCAAAAACCTTTGAAGCAGTGAGAGTATGAACATCAACACCGGATTTAAATGCATTTATAAGATTTTCATCTCCTGAAACATGTGCCAAAAGCCTTAATTCAATCTGCGAATAATCAGCAGACATTATAAGATAATTTTGCTTATCACTAGGCACAAAAGCTTGTCTGATTTTGTTCCCTTCCGGAGTCCTTATAGGAATATTTTGAAGATTCGGATTAGACGAGGATAATCGACCGGTCGTTGTAACCGTCTGATTAAACGTCGTGTGAATACGATTATCTTTTGAATCAATCAATGCAGGCAACGCTTCTGTATAGGTTGATTTTAACTTAGAATATTTTCTATATTCTAAAATTAAACGTGCAATTTCGTGTTCTTGTGCCAGAGAATTCAAAACATCAGCACTTGTTGAATTTTTGGATTTACCGCGTTTCTTAGACTTTAATTCCAATTTATCAAATAAAATCTCTCCGACCTGCTTTGGAGAATTTATATTGAAAGGTTCTCCGGCAAGCTCATAAATCTTCCCTTCCAAATTTGTTATTTTAGAATCAAATTCGCCAGTAAGTTCTCTTAAATATGCTCTATCTACGCTTACACCTGTTTTTTCCATATCAGATAGCACATAACTGAGTGGAATTTCTACATCATTGAGAATTTTTAATTCTCTTTCATCAAGTTTTCCAAGCCAATATTTTGTGAGATTAAACAGACTGACTGTGGAGTCTGAGGTATGATTTTTTACACTTTCAATATCAAAATCACTAAATTTTGCTTTTTTAGTATCAGTCACCATAGTTGTCAAAATATGGTTAATTCTTTCCATACATTGAATATCAAATTCATTTGAAGCACTTGAATCTTTAATATAACTTGAAAGCATAGTGTCAAAAACCACACCCTTTATTGAACCCAAAACATTAAGTTCCTTTTTGGTATCGTGAAGAATTTTTTTGATATTTTCAGATTCAAGAACGGATTTTAAATCGGCGAGTACCTCATTACCGGACAATTGCCCTTCAATATTATGACCAAGCGGAATATAGTAACAGGTCGTTTGCCCATTACCGCTGACAATTTTTATTCCGTTATCATATTTAAAATTGGGATTAATTCCGACAGATATTCCATATAGCTTATAATTGACAGAATTATCTATATCCGCATAAGAGCGAATGGAAATAAGTGATTGATTTTTCAAATTCTCAATCATAACTTCAAAATCCTGACTGTCTGTTATGAATTTGCAGTTGTAATTTAGTTCTGCCTTATTGACTTCAGTTGTGACTGCCTGTGCAAATAGACCGAGTTGACCATTTTCTCCAACACCCTGAAACTCCGTCGATACGGAATCGTGCTCAACCACTTTATCTGTATTTTTATTAAACGTTTTAAGTATTGATTCAATATTTTTTAAGAAACTATAAAATTGCATACTCCTTAAAAACTCTGTAACAGCAGCTATATCAGGAAGTTCAATATTAGTCTTGCCGAAATCAAAATCAATATCTACATCACGAACAATAGTAGCAAGATATTTACTAAGTTTTGCATCTTCAACGCCGTTTTTAATCTTTTCACGAAGAGAATTACCATCAATTTCATCTGCGTGGGCAAGCACATTGTCAACGGTTCCAAATTGCTCAAGGAGCTTTACAGCAGTTTTTTCACCAATACCCTTAATTCCTGGTATATTATCGGACGTATCCCCTCTTAACGCTTTATAATCAATGACTTGATTGGGATAAACTCCGAGTTTCTCATGTACCGCATCCCAATTATACTCCTTTAATTCTCCTTTTGTCGGAATAATAACCTTTACGCACCCATCCTTATCAACAAGCTGAAAAGAATCCTGATCACCGGTTAAAATCAAAACCTTATGCCCAAGTTCACACGCACGTTTTGAAATTGTACCGATTACATCATCTGCTTCAAAACCTTCCTTTGTATAAATCGGGATGGAAAAAGCCTTCAAGCCTTCATAAATCAACTCCATTTGAATTTGCATCTCGTCAGGCATAGCAACCCTGTTCGCTTTATAATCTTCATAAGATTCAGTTCTGAATGTCTGATGAGAAACATCAAATGCGACTCCTATTGAATCAGCATTAAGATCTTTATTTTTAAGTAAATCAAAAATTGCCTTAAAAAAACCATAAACAGCCCAAGTTGGAGTTCCGCTACTGGTTTTCATTCCTGTACGTTCGAGTGCATAATATTCACGAAACGCCAACGCATGACCGTCAATTAAAATTAAGGTTTTAGATTCACCCATAACACACTCCCTTCGACAAATATTATATTGCCATAAAAAAAGATCTGTTGCAATAAACAAAAAAGGAAAAGATTATTAACGGAAATGGAAATGAAACATATTTATACAAAACCTTATAGACCACAAATAAATGGTAAAAATAGAACGCTTTTGGAAAACCTTAAAAGAAAATATATAATTACCTAAATTATTTCATAATCTTATATTTAAGATTACACAAAAGTGCGTTTTTTATATATCCCGAAAAATATTCATTATAAATTCATACCAATAGCCATTCCCATTGCAATATTTTCTTTAGTTAATTCTCCTCCATTAAACCCCCATATATTTTGCTGTTTCCCATCATTAACTCTATTTGCAGCGAATAATAAATCATATATTTCAGGTTTATTATGAATATCTTTTGTATTCATAATAATATTGAAATTTTTAGTTGATAATTCAGGATTTTTTGAATGAGTTATTAGATATGCCATTTTGTATGCCTGTATTTTATTGAAAGATTTATCACCCATTTTATCTTTATCACATAATTCTTTTATAATTGCACTTGTATCCATATCAGGTTTTAAATATTCTACGAATTCATTGTTATTAGAATTTAAAGAATATAAAATTTGAGATTTTAAAGAATTTGCAGCTTCAGAAGATATATTTCTTTCTGTATTATTTTGCACAATTGTATTATCATTAGATGAAATCTTTTGCTCAAAATTTTGATTTATTTTTATTTGAGGTAAAGTTTTTACT
>CADAYD010000006.1 GCA_902791985.1 uncultured bacterium | reverse complement strand
CAACTTTTTGTAATCCCATAGTAATTCCTTATATCCCCTATATTTATATAAAATCTTTTCACTTTCAAAAATTGCCTTTTTGTTACAAAAATTAAAAAATAGGGGTAAAAAAAATAAAAAAAATAAGTTAGAATATACTTGTAAGTAAAAGGCTCTATGAGTCGTTACCTCATAGAACCTATCTTAACTCCCTAAACAAATTCGGCAAGAATTTGGATTAAAAGTCCTAGAGTTGCTAGGACTTTTTTAGTTATTTCTCGTTTCATTTGCTTAGTATACATTTTTTAATATCTTGCTAAGTATTTGTCTAATTCCCATTGAGAAACATAAGTTCTGAATGAATCCCATTCTTTTTTCTTGGAGGTCATGAATTCCGTAAAGATATGGTCGCCAAGTGCTGCTCTGGTTACAAGTGACTTGTCCATCTGCTCAAGTGCATCGGCAAGACTCCCCGGCAGTGAATCTATTCTCTGTTTTTTGCGTTCTTTTGCTGTTAATTTATAAATGTTACTTTCAACCGGAGCCGGAGGATCTATTTTATTTCTGATACCGTCCATGCACGCTTCTAATATTGCGGCAAAAGCAAGATAAGGGTTGCATGCCGGATCAGGGGAACGAAGTTCAACTCTTGTTGAAACACCTCTTTTGGCAGGTACTCTTAACAATGCACTTCTGTTCGCAAGTGACCATGCCAGATAAACGGGTGCTTCATACCCAGGAACAAGTCGTTTGTAACTGTTTACAAGCGGGTTTGTTATAGCCGTAAAGTTTTTAACATGTTTTAAAATTCCACCGACCGCATATTTTGCAATATCTGATAGCTGATATTCTGCTTTTTCATCATAGAAAGCATTTTTGCCGTCTTTAAATAATGAAATATTACAATGCATTCCTGAACCGTTAATCCCGAATATAGGTTTTGGCATGAATGTTGCATGCAGATTATGTTTAGCTGCAATAGCTCTAACTGCAACCTTAAACGTAGTTACATTATCAGCAGCTGTCAAAATATCAGAGTATTTAAAATCGATTTCGTGCTGCCCGTCTGCAACTTCGTGGTGCGAAGCCTCAATATCAAATCCCATTTCTTGCAGAGTCAAAACTATATCAGAGCGAACGTCTTCTCCTAAATCTTCGGGCCCTACATCATAATACCCTGCATGGTCTTGAGTTGTTGTAGTAATTTTTCCGTCTTTATCTTTAGCAAATAAGAAGAATTCAGCTTCAGGGCCAATGTTCATTGAAAATCCCATCTTTTCTGCTGCTTGCATGACACGTTTTAAGTTACATCTTGGGCAGCCTTCAAACGGTGTTCCGTCAACGTTGTATATATCACAGATTAAACGAGCAGAATTCCCGCCTTCGTGTTCACGCCAAGGCAAAATTTGAAAGCTTGTCAAATCCGGATGGAAGAACATATCAGAGGTTTCAATGCTTCTAAAACCCTTAATAGATGAGCCATCTAACATGATTTCATTATTCAAAATCTTGTCAATTTGTTCTGCCGGCAAAGTCATATTTTTAATCTGACCGTTGATATCAACAAATTGAAGTTTAATAAACTTGATGTTGTATTCGCCGATGAGTCTTTTAATATCATCCGGTGAAAAAGTTTTTCCATCCCCTCTTTTGTATGTAAATTCTGTCATACTTACCTCTTTTCTGTCTGTGTAGCGACACCGACCTGCTGCTCTTTTCCTATACTACATATCATTGTTGTTATAGTATGATTTTAACCTATATAGCATATGATTTTATTTAAAAAAGGTCAAGTAAAGATTATATAAAGAGACTCCATTATCTTAATTTAATAACTTTTAGTTGATAATTTTATTATTATCATCCACAATTACAACGGTTGGTTTGTGGGTTTGGGCTTCTTTTTCGTCCATAGATGCGTAGGTAACAATTATAACTTTATCCCCTTTTTGAACTTTTCTTGCGGCCGCGCCATTTAGACAAATGCAGCCGGAATTTGCTTCTCCTGCAATTATGTAAGTTTGGAATCTTTCCCCGTTATTTACATCAAGAATTTCAACCTTTTGCCATTCTTTCATGTTTGCGGCATCCAAAAGAGCCTTATCAATAGTAATTGAACCGACATAATTCAAATTAGCATCGGTTACGGTTGCTCTGTGTATTTTTGAATATAAGAATTCTAATTGCATATTTATACCTCGCAAGATTATTATACAACAAACAAAATATTTGTTGCAGTTTTGTCTTATTTATTGTTGACACATATTGATAAAATCTTTATCATGTATATATAGGAATACTTTTGGAGGTTAAAATGGTAAACATATGGCCGGAAGAATACATGCATAATCCAAATATTGAAAAACCTATTGAGGAAATCTGGGATGATATTGATAATTACAGTTTTGAGGACAGATATGAAGAAACAGAACGCCTTCATGCAAGTTTAAATATGGTTGTACCATTTCCGCCTATGAAGTACAAAGGTAAATTTCTGAAAGGTTTTTTCTATTCTCAGGCATCTCGACTTTTATTGAATAAATATCCTGAATTGCAAGAGATATTTTTTGTGATTGCTAATTCGATGTTCTCGTCATACCCCAGAAATGCGAAAGCGGATTATTTTTTCACTTGTTATAAAAATGAAGCAAGAGAAAAATATTACAAAAATAAACACCCGGAAACAAAAGATATTATTTGTCTGCCGTTGCAGGATGCGGATTTTCTCAACGAATATTATATCGCACCTGTCCCTTACACTCCAAAAACGATAGATGTTTTTTGTGTATCGACACCTTTCCCTGTCAAAAATTTGCCTGTCATTGCGTTTGCTCTTAAGGAATATGAACGAAAATATGGCAGAAGATTAAAAGTTGTTTATGCAATAGGTAAAAGAACAGCTGTAAGAAATGAAGACGGGACTTTTGATTATTCAAAAGTTGAAGATTACGGGAAAAAACAATTGCAGTATGTTGATGAAGTTTTTGAGGGAAAAACAAAAGATTATATTGATTTTTATCCGTATATAGAATATAGAGATTTGTCAAAATATTATTCGGCTGCAAAATGTTGTGTTTTGGGTTCTTTGATAGAGGGTAAAAACAGATTTATCAGTGAAGCGCAGAGTTGTAATGTCCCGATAATTGTATTTAAAGATTTTAACAAATATACAAGGGGTGATTTCCCTGTGTTTTTTGGCAACGCTGGGGAGTATGTTCCTGAATTTACACCGGAATCTTTAGCAGACACAATTGATAAGGTTATATCCAATCCTCAAAATTATGAACCGAGAAAGAATTATTTAGAACACTACGGCAGAAAGAATTTTGTTAATACAATAATTGATGCAAATCCTTATTATGCACAAAATATTCCTGATTATGAAAAAGGAAAGACTCATGATAATTTCTGGGTCGATTTAGCTTGTTATGATAATTATCAGGTATGCTATCATGATTTTCTGTATGATAAAAAGACTAATTTATCCCATGTAGTCGGCTTGCCTAATATTGAAAAATTGGTCAAATATTATTATCAAAAATTCGGACTTCCTTGGAAGTATGATTAATTCTTTTATAGTCGATACGGTTGCTTATTGCTTGAAAACATGGTATATTACCGGTGTGGAGTTTTTCAATGCAAAAAGTTTTGACATATATTTTATCTGAAGAATTTTCAACTGTTGAGGTTTTAAGACTCTATTGTTCGGAGTTTGAAAATCTCAATGTTGTGGCTTGTCACAATTGTGAAGATGTTACGATGGAAATAATGTCGGATTCTCTGCTTATTGTCGATTTATCTGATAATAAACCCCGTAAAATGGATTTAATTTCTAAAGTTTGTTCTACATATCGTAATTGTAAAGTTATAGTTCTTAGTGATAATCCTACGGTAAGTTTGATAGTAGAGGCTATGCGCTCAGGGGCTAAGGAGTTCTTAGCGCTTCCTATTATAAAGAGTGAGTTTACTGAATGTTTAAAAAGAGTTTTATCCTCGGAAAAACAAGTTAATAAAAATAATAAGTGCAAAATTATTTCGGTGTTTTCAAATAAGGGCGGAATTGGTAAAACTTCTCTCGCTACCAATGTTGCTTTGGAATTGGCTAAAATAACTAAAGAAAATATCGCTCTTATTGATTTGAATTTTCAGACAGGTGATATTACAACTTTCTTAGATTTAAAGCCTTCATTTAATATATCTTATATGCTGGAAAATATTGATAAGATTAATGAAACTTTTTTGTTAAGTACTCTTGAACGATACCACAGAACAAGCTTATATGTGCTTGCTGATCCTCCGTATTTTAAACAAGCCGACGATATTAAACCGGCACAAATTACTAAATTATTTAATACATTGAAAGATACTTTTTCCTATATTGTTGTAGATGTCGAAGCCAGTTTTGAAGGTAAAAATATTGCTGCGCTTGATAATTCCGATATGATTTTGCTCGTAACAGTTGCAAATTTACCTGCGCTTAGAAATACTCAGAGGTGTTTAGAGCTATTCAATAAACTAGGTTATGACAATGAGAAAACAAAGATTGTTGTAAATCGTTATATGGATAATGATGAAATAAAAGAAGACGATATAAAAAAAGTTTTGTCAAAAGATATTTATTGGAAAGTTCCGAACAATTATTTTGCAATAATGAATGCAATTAATAAAGGTATCCCTGTTAGTGAGATAAACTCAACGACAAATGTTGCTCAGAGTTACCGAGAACTTGCAAAATATATGGCTGATAATTTGTATAAAATAAATCTTGAAGAACGTTATGAAAATATTTTAGACAAATAGGGTATAAGTTTTTAATATTTGTTGTTTAAAAAATTGGTTTGACTTATAATTCTCCTATGAATAATGTTTTAGGAAAAATAAAGGATACTGTCATTGTATCTGTTCAAGCGATGCCATCTGAACCTTTGTATCATGAAAAGTGTATGGCTGCGATGATGAAAAGTGTTTTAAACGGTGGTGCCGGCGGGCTTAGAGTTGCAGGAGTCAGAGATATTGTAAATGCGAAAAAGATAACAAAATTGCCTGTAATAGGTATTACAAAACCTAATAAAATTCCTGCAAATTATAAAGAAATAGTTTATATTACTCCAACAATAAAGGATGTCTTGGATGTAATACATGCAGGTGCGGATATCGTTGCTCTGGATGGAACTCAGAGAGTCCGTCCCCAAAATGAAAAATTAAAAGATTTAATAAGATATATACATATTAATAAAAAAATTGCGATGGCAGATATAAGTACTGTTGAGGAGGGGCTTTTAGCGGAAGAAGCAGGTGCGGATATATTATCGACGACTCTTGCCGGATATACTATGGAATCAGTAAATTCTCCTCAAAATGAACCTGATTTCCCTTTACTTGAAGAACTTGTAAAGCAATCAAATTTACCGGTAATATTAGAAGGTAGAATCTGGGAACCGGGGCAAGTGAATAAAGCTTTTGGGCTGGGTGCTCATTCCGTTGTAATAGGTTCAGCTATCACAAGACCACAGTTAATTACAAAAAGATTTGTTTTCAGAGATAAATAGAAGGGATAAAAAATGAGAATATTTCCAATAAGACTTGTTTCAGGTTTTGAAAGATTAAGAGATTTGTATAAAATAATTGATTCTCAACATCCGGTTAAAATGAAAAGTATAGATTCGGATGTTATAACTTTAAGCAAAGACAAACCATTAGTAAAAGGAAGAAGTATATGCAATATGCTCTCGGAATAGATGTCGGCGGGACAAAAATATACAGTGCAATTATTGATGAAAACGGGAAAATAGCATCGGAAATCGAAAAATTTTCAACCCCAAAAACGTTTGACCAAATAAAATCTTTGTTTGAATCAATAATAAAAAAATACGAAGCAGATGTTGATGTAATTGCATTTTCCACCTGTGGTGCGGTTAACAACGAAAATGACCACATTTTAGGTTCAACCGGTAATATTGCTCAGGGGTATCCGGATATGCCGTTTAAAGAACTATCTTCAAAACCGGTTTTTGTTGAAAATGATGCAAATTGTGCTGCGTGGGCAGAATATAAAATCGGAGCTTCAAAAGGGGCAAAGGTAAGTGTAATGCTTACATTAGGAACAGGTGTCGGAGGCGGGATAATAATTAATAATCAGCTTCTTAAAGGTCAAAATGGTGCAGCAGGAGAGATGCATTTTAAGATGTATTGCGATAAACGCAGAAAATGCACATGCGGGAATTGGGACTGTTTTGAAATATATGCATCAGGCAAAGGTTTAAAGCTCACAGCTGAAGAAATTTCAAATAATCTGCAAGTTACAACTTATGATGTTATTGATGGTGTTAAGAACAACGACAGTTTGATGATTGAAATTTTTGATAAATGGCAAAATGATATAGTAAACGGCATAGTAGGACTGAGTAACATTTTTGATCCTGATTGCGTTGTTCTGTCCGGCTCACTTGCTGAGTTTGTTGATATTGATAAAATTCAATCTGAGGCTAACAAGCAAATAATAACTACCCCTATAAAGGTAAAAAAAGCAAGTGCGGGCAATTATTCCGGTATGATAGGCGCAGCGCTTTTAGCATTTGAAAAAGGAGCAGCATAATGGGTAAATCTAAAGCAAGAATATTTCGAAAAGGGATAAATAATCTGTTACCCAAAATCAGCCGTGATGATGCGATTGTACTGGCGGTGAAAAATCTCGAAAATGCCGATATTTCAGAGGCAAAGCATTATATAACTATGTTTTGCTTGAGTGCGGAGGAGCTGCTTGAAGCCGGTGCAAGTTATGAAACAGTTGTAGCGATAAAAAATATTTTTACATAAATGAATATCATTAGTACTATAAAATTTTGGATAAATAATGCGCGTCCGTATTCGATTCCGATGACGTTTTTGAGCTGGCTTGTTGCTTTTTGTTATAGTGCAAAGCAAGGCGGTAATATAATTTGTGGTTTGATTGCGCTTGCAGGTATTGTACTCGTTCATCTTTCAACTAATCTTAGTGATGATTATTTTGATTATAAAAGGCTTTGCTGTGATGACGAATTTTTAAATAATTCAAAAGAGATTAAATGCCGATATTTACGCAATGGTCAGGCAAATATTCGTGATTTAAGAAATGTTATTATTTTTATGCTCTCAGCAGCAGCATTATGCGGTGGAATTTTGTTTTTTCTTGCAGGTTGGGGGGTAATTCTTTTTGCATTAGCAGTTTTGCCGATTGCTCTGTTTTATTCAAAGTTGTCGTCTGAAGGATTTGGAGATGTTGCGGTTATACTTGCTTATGGACCATTAATGTTCGAGGGTGTTTATTATGTTATGACAAAACACTTTTCATTTGATATATTGCTCCTGTCTGTAGCCTGTGCGATGTTTGTAAATGCCGTATTGTATGCACATATGCTCATGGATTTTGATGAGGATATTTGTTCTGCTAAGCGAACTCTTTGCACCCTTTTGAAAACAAAGAAAAACGCACTAAAATTTATGTCAATTTTTTATATATCAGGTTATGTTTTTATAATTTTTCTTGCTTTAAAAACACGTAATTATGTTTATTTATTATCCCTTTTAACGATGCCCCTTGTGTTTGAACTTTTCCAATTGTTAAAAATGTATAATGAAGATAAAACGATTATACCTTATGCCCAACCATGGCATTATCCGCTTGAAAATTGGGAACAAGTTAAGGATACGCAAAACGCATCTTTTTTCTTGCGGTTTATGTTTGCACGTAATATTTCGACATGGTTCATGCTCGCTATTTGTTTTGCACTAATGATTTCTTAATTATTGTTAAGATATATTAATTTGAATTTCTCGCCGAAAGCCCCTTATAATAATGCTTTTAAAAATTAGTATATATTTTTTATTTAAAATTTAGCACTTTTTTAGAGGCAAAATTGTTTATTAATATATAGGACAGAGTATTAATAAATTATTGAAAAGGAGAATATATGGCAAGAGTTTTGATTTCAATGCCCGAGGAATTTTTGAACCGCATCGATCAGGTTGCAACTGGCGAAAATCGTTCAAGGAGTGAACTTATCAGGGAAGCCCTAAGAACTTACATTTACAAACAAAAGATTAAAGAATCTACAGGCGCGTTGAAGAACGCAGATTTATTAGAAAGTTTGTTGGGTTAAAATCAATAGGAAATTTGGGAAACATATTATAAAAGCCTCCGCATTGCGGGGGCTTTTATTTTAAAACTTCAATAGTTTTGTAGTCTGTCAGATATGGCAGGTGTTCTTCGGTTATTAGTTCTCCTGGCAGTAAAATCGAAATCCCCGGAGGACATTCTGCAACAACTTCCCCTGATAGTCGCCCTACAGCCTGCTCTTTTGGTACAATCTCTTTTTCTGAAAAATAAGCTTCTCTTAGGCTCTTTTTTATTATAGGAACGAGCATTGGCATATGGCGTTTGTTTTCCATATAGTAGATATCTTTGTAATCGTGAGTGTCAATTTTATGTAAGCACTGTGCGAGATATTCAAAATCTGAGCGTTTATTGCCGATATTACTTAAAATTAACAATCCTTCATCGCTTGCGCTTTCTACTTCTATCCCGAAATCAATTTCTAATATTGATTCTAAGCGCTTGCCTGACAATCCGTCGGCTTTAATAAATATTTTTGTAACATCTGTTCTGTATCCAAAATCTGATTTCAATTGATGAATGTGCTCCATTTTATCAATTTCCGAACGCAAAAATTTTGCATTAGATATTGCACGGTTGATTTGTTTTTGTCCTTTTGGGCTTTGTAAATTTGCTCTTGACGCATCAAGGCTTGCAAGCAGCATGAGTGACGGACTTGTTGTATGTAAAAGCATCAATGCACGTTCAACATCGTCTGCGTTTATTTTTGAATCTTTACTGATATGCAGCATTGAAGATTGACTCATACTACCTCCCGTTTTGTGGAGGGAATGAACAACAATGTCAGCGCCAAGTTTTAGCGAGGTTTCAGGTAGTTTTGAATGGAAATTCCACAAACAACCGTGTGCTTCGTCAACAATCAACGGAACATCGTATTTTTTGCATATATCTGAGATTGCTTTTATATCGGATACAACCCCTTCATAAGTTGGATTTGTAATCCAAACCATAGATACATCATCATTTTCGTCTAAAAGTTTTTCAATATCCTGAGCCTTAACATTTCCCCACAATCCCCACTGAGAAAATTTCTCCGGCAAAACCCACAAAGGCTCTGCACCTGATATAATTAAACCTGTAAGAATTGAACGGTGGCAATTACGGTTGACAATAACTTTTTGCCCCTTTTTTGTGAGTCCCATAGCAATCGCAAGATTGCCGATAGTTGAGCCGTTTAATAAGAAGAATGTTCGCTCAGCACCGAAGGCTTGAGCTGCCAGTTCTTGGGCTTCTTTAATCGGACCTGTGGCAGGGGTAAGAGTTCCTAAATTATCAAATTCATCAGTCGTATCAACTTGAAGCGCTTTTTTGCCGACTAAATTTCTGAAATCAGCCAAAGTTCCCAAGCCTTTTGTATGCCCGGGGATATGGAATTGATAAGTAGGATGGTTATATGCTGCTTTCAAAGCTTCAACTATCGGGGCATGTATATTTGTTTTTTTAGATATTTCTGTTTTATTTTTCATAGCAAAAATATACAATAAAAAAATGAGAAATTCTACAATATTGCATGATATAATTTTGAAATGAAGAAATTATTGGAATTATTGATTTTAGCCGTAATATTTTTTACCCCAAATTATGCAGCAGCACAAAATGAGTATGAAATTCAGGACCTTCTTGATAATCCGCAGCAAGACGAGGTTACTATTGCCATATCTGAAAGCGATATATATTCAGAAGATAATGTTTCTGATACGGTTGAATTTTTGCTCGATGTTCCCAAAACTGACACTCAAATAACTACAACAGAAGAACAAACTTTTATAAATAAAATATTAAAAACTCAGATAACAAGAACTGATGTTCCATCATATTTATTTAAAGATGAGCTTACTCACAAATTTAAAAATGGTGGGAGTATAGAGGCTTTTGGTGCACACAGGGGCTCTATATCCGCATTATTTAATCCTCACAACTATTCAACAAAACACGATAATTTGACAACTGAGTTTGGGGTATTTGGGAAAAGTAAAGACGGTATGATTAGTTATCGTTTTAGTATTTTACCGCTTCCTATGGAGGGTAAAAGTTATGTAGACAATATCTGGTCTGATATGTTTATTACCTATAATAAAATTCCCAACCATAAAATATTATTAGGACGTTCAAGAGGACAAGTAGGTATGGAAGGTGGGAGTTCTGCCTATACATTGCCTTTTGTCGGTCGCTCTCAGATTGCAAGAAATTTTGGGAATCTCAGAACGACGGCTGTAAAAATTATTGGGGATTATAATTATGTAGATTACAGTCTGTCGGTCGGTTCTTCCGGTAGAACTTTGACAAGCGGAATGCCGGGAGTTGATTTTATAGGATGGTTAAACATAAAACCTTTTGGTTCCGATGATGGGAAATATGGCAAATTGACACTCGGTGGAGGTTTGAATGCCGGACATAATGATTTCAATTATACTGTCGGTACCGCCTTTATCGGTTATAAACATAAAAGGCTATGGACAAATTTTGAAGCTGCCATTGCAGACGGTTATAATGGGGGAGCAGGGTTGAGCAGTAATCAAGCCGGAGGTTTTGCCTATACCTTAGGATGGAAGGTCAAACCTTATTTGCAGTTAATCGGTCGCATTGATCAATTTGACCCAAACAGACGTGTATCAGGTGATACAAGACGGGAATATACCGCAGGGATAAATTGGTTTGTAAAAGGTCAAGCATTAAGGTTTATACTTAATTATGTATTCTGTCAGAACGATAATGCCCCGAACAGCCAAAGAATAATCCTTGCTTCCCAAATTGTGTTGTAGATTTGTTTGTTATTTGTACCAAACCTTAAAGTTTTTAATTTCGTCAAATATTTTGTCGTAGTTCCCTTGAAAGTTTATGCAACGGTCGTCAATTATCATCCATGCTGGTTCTTTGATATTTGTCACCTCACCAACGAATTTGTCAATCCTGTTTTCAAGTACCCATTTGCTTGTTAAAAGTTTGTTTCTTGTTGTAAAAATTTTTATATCAAATTTTGCGGCTAATTTTTCAAGAAAATCATACGCTCCGTCTTTTATCGGCGGGATGTATTTTTCATCAAAATCGCCAGTATATGTGTTTAACACTCCATCTAAATCGATTAAAATCGTTCGTTTGTAATTTTTCATTTCGCCTTTTTATCGTGCTATATGCCTGTTAAATTATTTTTATTATATCAATAAAATGTCAATATGACAAATAGCACGATAGAAATATTTAAAAATAACTTAAAATATTACCGTAACCAAAGGGGTTTTACTCAAGATAAACTTAGTGAAATTACTGGAATAAGTAGTGATTATTTGTCGGAAATTGAGAGAGGTAAAAGGACTCCCAGTTTTAAAAGGATGTTATTAATTGCAGATGCATTAGAAATAGAAGTTTACAAATTATTCAAACCTATTGATTAAATTTTTAAGGTGCAATTTTTGCAGCAGTTTAGAAAATGTGGATTGATAGCAGAGTTTTTATTGTATGTGCAGTATTGTATTTAATATTTTATGATGTTAATGAACAATTTATATATTATATTCGTTATAGCATGTAGATGGGTTATAAAAATTGCACATTATAAATATTTTGTGATATTATTTCGTCAATAGGAGAAATATGTTATGAAAAAATTATCTGTATTATTGGCATTATTAGTTTTGAGTACTTGTGTGGCTTACGGTGCAAAATATACCGTTAATACTTCGGGAGTTGTAAAATCACCTGCAAAAACGATTCAATCTTCTCCGGCTAATGTAATTAATCAAAACTATTTTAATAATTATGATGTTTCTTCTTATGTCAACCAGAGTGTTGTAAATGAAGGTGACAGTGCTATTGTAGAAATTGTTATGGATTATTCCGGCAGTATGGCAAATTGGATTCAGGTTGCCAAGCGTTCTATGAGTGCAATTGTTGCTCAAATTCCATCATCAACAAAACTTGGTTTTAGGGTTTTCGGTCATGATAATTACGGTAATAACCCGTCTTTAGGTGCGTCACTGCAAGAAGTTAAGAAAATAGTTAAAAAAGGTAATAAGTTTAAAGTTGTTACACAAGCAAGTCCAATCGGTTCTTCAAGTGGTGTTTGTGCTGCAACTAAGCAGGTTACTCAAATTCGCAGCGCGAATGCAAATGCAATTATAAACGGTATGAATTCTGTTGATGTAGGGGGAGCTACACCGTTGGTTTACGCTTTAGATAGGGCTGTTTATCAGGATTTTGCTTCTATGGATACTACAACTCCGAAAAAGATTGTACTTATAACTGACGGAGGCGAAAATTGCGGAGGGAATCCGTGCGAATTTGCAAAGCGTTTGATGGCAAAACGAAGCGATGTTCATATTGATGTCGTACTGGTTTCGTCTTATTCAAAAGCCTTGACTTGTCTTGCTGCTACAACGGGCGGGCATTTTTATAATATAAATAATTTGGCTGATTTTTCGACTACAATAAACCGTTCAATCCAGTCCAAACCGACTGAAGTGCTTAATAACGGTACTGATTACAGCAACAATGGTCAAAATTATGAATTTATAAATATAGAAGAATAAATAATTTTAATTCTTTATTTCAATAATATCGGTGTTAAGTGTATACTGATTTTCTTCTTCATTTATATTAATGTTGTTAACAATAGATGCTCGTTTTTTACGGAAAAGCATATCTACAAATGCTTCAATTCTGGTTATGAAACCTGCTTCTCCGGTTTGTTCGTCAATGGTAAGGTTTAGAAGTGGTTTACCAAATTGCTTTGCCTTTCTAGTAATACGTTCAATCATTAAAGAATCTGGCCCGCAGCCAAATGCGGTAACAGTTATGATTCCGTCAATTTTGTTATCTTTTAAGTAATGCCCTGCCGTACCGGTCATCTCATCTTCGTTAGCCCAGTATTTTTCGTTCCCGAGGCTTGCTATCCCTTCATCAAGTTGTTCTGAAGATAATTGAAGCGACGTGTATACCATTGTGTCCATTTTTTCAAGTTTATCAATAATTTTCATGCATACGCGTTCGTCATATATATTATAACCGTGTCCGACAAGTGCGATAGAGATAGGATGTTCTTTTGTTTGATTTCCTATAACAACTTTCCCTTGAAGTGCATAACTCAAGGCTTTAGAATATGTCATACCGGATTTAGTCATTACATGAAAATTGTTATAGCATCTCCAACCGGCTTTTGAAGCTTTTTTAATTAGTTTTTTGTCTGTTATTCCGTATGGAGCAACACATTCTGCCAAAAATTCATATAATCCTTGATTTTTTTCTGATTTATCCAGTGTTGCTTCTATCATATTAAAATCTTCTTTTATGACGTTTCTGATTAAGTCTGGCAGTCCTCTGATTTTTGAGCAGTTATAAATTTTTGTGTCGATGGATTGCAAAGACGGAACCAGAATATTTTTCACACCTTTTCTGATGAGGTTTAAAATATGTCCGACGTAAACTTTTATGGGTAAACAGGTTTCTGTCACAACAAGTCCTGCTCCTTCTGACATTGTTTGTTTTGTTGTAACGTCAGACAAAACAATTTTTATACCCAAGTCGTTAAAAAATCCGTAATAAAACGGATAGTTGTTGTAAAACGACATTGCGCGGGGTATTCCAATTATTTTTTCTTTTTTCAAATTAGCCATGACACACATTCCTAATTTTCCACTACATTTATAATAACACGAAAAAATATATTTTTGTTATTTTATGTATGGTTTGTTACAAGAGGATAAAGAAAGACAATACGAACTTATTACCTTTTAATAAGTTATCTTTCCCATCACAACTCGTTTTTTTGCGCCTGTAACGCAAGGGAGATTGTTTGGTATTCCGTAATAGGTGCAATACCCTAACAGTGCAAACGCCATCACTTCCTTAAAATTATTTGAAATCCCATAATCTTCGCATGTTTTTAATTCTATGTAAGAAGGCAGATATGTTCTCAAAAATTTCATCAAGGTTTTATTATATGCACCACCTCCGCAAATAACAGCTTCATGTATCCCTACATTTGGATAAATAAATCTTTCATAAGCATCAGCGATTGTTTTTGCGGTTAACGCTGTGACTGTTGCAAGAATATCCTTTGGGTCTTTTGGTGCGTATTTAAGTGCATTTTCAATATATAGAGGAGAAAAATACTCTCTGCCTGTAGATTTTGGAGGCTCAGTAAAATAATATTCATCCTGTAGCAAACATTCCAGCCAACTGTCAGATACAACACCCTCGGAGGCTATTGCCCCGTCTTTATCATAAGCGAGTGAAAAATATTTGTTTGCACAATAGTCTATCATAATATTACCGAGTCCGGTATCAAATCCGAATGTGTCATAATCCTGAGAAACAACTGTTACATTTGAAATTCCACCGATGTTTTGTATTACGTAATTTTTTTTATCTTTGCTCCGAAACCATTTTTCATCGGCAAAGCATACTAAGGGAGCGCCTTGACCTCCATTCGCTATATCGGCTTCTCTGAAATTTGATATTACCATGCATCCTGTTTTTTGTGCTATAACAGAACTTTCCCCAATTTGCAGTGTACTTTTTAGTGATATATCGTCAATTTTTTCGTCAAAAGGATAGTGAAAAACAGTTTGTCCGTGACTTGAAATAAAATCAGGTTTCCCAAATTCTTCAATCAAAATTTTTGCGGCATTGGCAAAACATTCTCCGATTGCAAAATTCATCTTGCAGATATCAGAAACAGTTGCTTCGCCTCTAAAAATTTGAAATATTTTTTCTTTTATGTGCGGGGGATATTTGTAATTTATACCTTTAATCAGTTTAACAGACATATCAGGATAGACTTCGCACAATCCTGCATCAATGCTGTCACAGGAGGTCCCTGACATAAGTCCGATAACTTTTTTTATTTCAAGTTCATCCATAAAAAATCTCCGATATAAGTATATTATATCGGAGATTTTATGTCTATAAATTAATTTTAGCCTTTTCTTATTGAAGCCATAATTTCAGCGATTTGCTGTTCTGTTCTGTCGGCATTCGCAAGTGCCATATTTGCTGCTGTTGGGTCTAAGCCTTGATTAACATTACTAACAGGGGACGGAATATATGTTCTTATGGGTTCTTGTATTCCTTCTTGCGAATTGGTATTCTGAGTATTTATAGTCGTTTGTGTCGTTTGTCCGTTTTGATTATTATATTGACCGTTTGCGGTTTGTTTAATTAAGTTAGTATCCGGCAAATTGTTTGGATCAAGATGCGGAGTTGTTTGCTGATTTTGAGTTGTATTGTCTTGAGTGTCATTTGCTTCTTCTTCGTCTTCATCAAGTACTGAATGAGTCGGACGTCCGAAGATTAAATGTGCAATTTTTGTTGTTGCTTTTACAAAAACCGGCGTAACAACAGCCATAGCAAGCCAGATTCTTAACGGTACTCCTATGATATTTTTACTTGCCAATTTCCTTACAAAATTCATTACTTTAGCGTTCGGATTATTCCAAACTCCGCCGTGTTCATTTCCAATGTTTATGAACCGAGCTGCTTTTTGCCAAATTTTTTGATACCATTTCAGACCGTCAACATTCAAATGTGCGTTTACTGCTTTAAGACTATCTTTAAATGCTTGTTTTGTCGTGAATGCGCCTGCTTTATTTAATTCTTTATGAATTTTTAATGCTTCCCTGTATGCTTCTCTTCCTGCTTCATCTGTTCCGATGTATTTGCCGCCGCCGATTTTGTGGATGCCCATTAAGCCCAAGGTCATAGCAACGAAGTATGAAAAGTCGTTGACAAATCTTTCGGCAAGAGTTTTCCCATGTTCACCTTTAGGTGCTTTTATTGTGTGATAAGCCATATCTGCAAAGATGAATGCTTGCATAAACGGTGCGAGTTTACCGCCTGCAAATCTGTTTGTGCAGCCTTCAACCAGCCAGCCTAATGCCTTCGGTAATGCTCGCCCAAGGTGAGTAGTGTTACCCTTACCCAAAGTTGCTTTGTATTTATTCAAATACTCACTTATACTTACTTTTCTACCTATAAAATGAGATTTGATTTTGCCAAGAAATCCGGAACCGGTACCTCTGTTTATTGATATATGCAAATCTTGACCGCCTGCTGTTGCTCGCTCAAAGGCCTGCATAATCTCTTTTGGGTGCCCGACAACATCTTTCATTACGGTTTCAAATTCTGCAACCGAGTTGAAACCGAGTTTTTTAGTTATTTTCAATTCTTTTGCTACGTTTTGGAGTTCTTCTAAACTTTTTGTTGTATCAATGTTAGTTGCTCCCAGAAGCTCAAGTTCTTTTATTTGAAGCGCTTTTGCTTGTTCAAGGAATGTTTTGCCGTTAAGACTTTCTTTGAAATTTTTAATAGCATCTTCACTCAAACCGTATTGTTCAAGTTTACTAAAATCGTTCTTATTTGGTCTGGGAATAAATCCTAAAAGTTTACGTTCTATATTTGATATTGGTTTTGTATAATTCTCAAGAACGGAATGTGTATCCATTGATAAAAAGCCGTGTAAGCCGTGGAATGGCATTTTGGCAAACTGCCATTCAGGTTGAGTTGAGTGGTTTCTCAAGGTGTAAACAACTGAACTTTTCTTTGAAAGTTTATACCAGCCAATGTTAATTTTACGCAGGTTATTTTCAATAAATCTTCCCAATTTAGTGTTTTTAGAAAATTTATCGCCCAAAGAACCAAGTTTGCCGAGAATAGTTTTTTCGTATTCCCCTTCGCATTTAGGTCCGAAATAATCCATGCCTTGACCTATTCCGTAACCTATAGCGGTTGTCAGCCCTAACGTTGTCATCGGATCGGCATCTTTGGAAGCGTTTAATCTGTTATTAACATAGCCGGTACCAGAGGCTTGTGTTGCTTGTTGGATTGTTTCATTTCCTTGCATAGAAGGATTTTGCGCCGTGAAATTCGGATGCTTTAACCTGAAATTATTGAATAAATTAACACTTTGTTCAGACATTCTACTTCCTTTTTCCCATACCTATATATTAATTAAAACAATTTCTTTTGAAAATTTGCTTAAATTTAACAATTTACTTGTAGAATATTAAGAATTGTAACATAATTCGTAAAAACTGAAATTTGGAAATATTTATATACTTTATATATACATAGAGAGAATAATAAGAAGAGGTCGCAATTATGGCTTTAAAAAATTTGAAAAAAATTGATAAAAAGTTGCAAGATATGTATAAAGATCAAGTAACGACAACTGTTGCTGCTCAGCCTCAACCATTTGTAGACCGTTCGGACTTGTTATTTGAACAGATGAATTTTATTGCAGCATATAACAAATCACTTTTACATATTGCATAATAATTTTATTTTTATATTTAATTCCAATTTAATTTTTCCCCTACAATTTTATCCCTGATTTCCTCAGAAATCAGGTTTTTTTTAGTCCGAGTAGAGCGGCTTGTGAGCAGAGGATGGAGTTTATCTCTTATCGTAAACTTTAATCAAGTGCCATCCGAATTTAGTACCAACGGGGTCTGAAATTTTTCCGATTTTCAAGTCAAATGCGGTGTCTGAAAACAATTGTTCCATTTTTCCTCTTGTAAAATATCCTAAATCTCCTCCATATGCGCCTGATGGACAAAGAGAATATTCTCTTGCTGCATCTTCAAAAGAAATTTTCCCACTTAAGATATCTTTTCTTATTGCAACTGCATCTTTTCTTTTCTTAACGAGAATATGGCTTGCGCGAACTTCGGTTATATCAATATTAGGATTTAAGAAGCTCCCTTTAGCATTTACTTCAGGTATTGTGCATAGTAGCGTTAAAAACACAATAAATATGGCGATTATTTTTTTCATTTTTCCCTCCTGGCTATGTATTATAGCTGAATTGAACGAAGTACAAAATAGTATCTGTAATTACCCCAGTATACTATAAGTGAAATAAAGTTGTTGTCAAGGTCGTTTGCATCAAGAAATGTGTCAGGTGTAGGTTTTCTTTTTGCGGAATTTTTATGTTTCCCAACCCATTTTAGTGCTTCTTCTCGGATTTTTTGCGGCCTTGTAAGTTTTACTTTTGGTAAATTGTTTTCATAAAATCCGTAAGGCACCATTTCACGTTTGTAGCAAGGCACTATGTATTTGATTCGGCCTGCTTCTTTAAACAAAATATACCATTTCCCTTCGTGTTCTCTCGGGGTTAATAAATAATATCCCGGTTCAATAATAATGCTTTTGAAAAATAGTGGTGCTGTTAATCTAAATAAAGGATAAGGAGACCAAGTTGTGTACATTGTATCTTGATATTCTCCCGGATCAATGTTGTGAATATATTTAAAGTCCGGTACAGGCATTATACGGTACATTTCTTCTACATCGGTATGGTCTATATATTCATCTTCTGCAATAGGAGCCCCATCAACATCTTGCGGATATGATGCTTGGTTTGCATCCTGAGAAGAATTTGTATTTTGCGTTTGAACCTGTGTCTGTTGTTGCTGTTGCTGGGATTGTGCTTGAGTGTTTTGATTTTTATTTTTGTTCCAAAAAGCACTTTGTGACGGCAGCGCAACACTTAACATTAACACGAGTATTAGAACTAATTTTCTCATACTTCTATTTTAATATTTTTGGAATAAAAATCAATTTGTAAATCGATTTTTAATAATAAATCATTATAATTTATGATATAATAGTGCTATCAGAAAGGTTAAATTATGGGTGATGAGGACAAACAGTTTGATGCCACTCCCCGAAAGCTTGAGCAGGCAAGAAAAGAAGGTCAGGTTGTAAAATCAAAAGATTTTTCAACAGCAGTTTCTTTGCTTGTTCTTTTTTCTGTAATATTTGGTTTGGCTCCTTTTATATGGAAAGAAATTGTTCAAGTTTTTACCCTGCTTTATGAACAAATACCGAATGCACATCTTGATAAAATCGGTTATTCTTATATTCTGCTGGTTGCGGTAAAAGGTGCCTGTCTAATTATTGGTCCAATTCTTGCAATTGCATGGCTTGTGGCAGTGTTGGCGGATTTTATTCAGGTTGGACCTCTTGTTGCTATTGCTCCTTTAATCCCAAAATTGGATAAGTTGAATCCGACCAAATATTTTAAAAATATCATGTCTGTTAAAACTCTTTTTGAATTGTTTAAAAATATAGTTAAAGTTCTTGTTCTCGGATATATTGGTTGGATGGTTTATCGTGCGCATATAGAAACGATTTTAATGCTTGCGGCTGTTGATAATAATTTTGCTGTTATGATTGAATTCGGCAAATTAATGACAGAATTTATATTTAAGGCTTGTATTGCGTTTTTGATTATTTCTGCTGCTGATTATGGAGTGACAAAATGGAAATTTTTAAAAGATCAAAAAATGTCTTTTAAAGAGATTAAAGATGAGTATAAAAACTCTGAAGGTGACCCGAATGTTAAGGCAGCACTGCGTCAAAGACGTATGCAAATGTTACAACAGGGTGCGATGGACTCTGTCCCGACGGCAGATTTTGTTGTTACCAATCCGACGCATGTTGCTTGTGCGCTGAAATATGTTGCAGAAGAGATGGACTCGCCTATGCTTATAGCAAAAGGAACTGAGCTGATTGCTAAAAAAATTATTGGGATTGCTAAAGAACATAATGTCCCTGTAATTGAAAACCCTGCTGTTGCAAGAGCTCTATTTAGAATGTGTGATATTAATCAGCCGATACCTCCCGAATTATATAAAGCTGTTGCTGAAATATTGATGTTTGTTTATAAAATGAAAAAGAAGAATATTAACTAGAAATTTCTATAAAATTCAAAATATCAACCAAATAAATGACAAGAATTTAAAAAAAATGTTGTATTATTGATAAGTAAAATTATGGCAAGTGTAGAAACAAAAAATTTACAAGATTATATAGATATCGTACAAAAAGTAGCGAGAGTTGAGCATAAACGTATGCCTACGCACATGGTTGAGTACGAGGAATTGTTATCTATCGGAATTATAGCAATCCAAGTTATGCTTAAAAATAAAACTCCGGAACAGCTTGCCAGATATAATTCAGCATATATTGCAACAGCGGTACGCTGGGCAATAAGAAACGAGTTGAGAATTCGTTATAAATGGTATTCAATCAAACATAAACCTGAAGATGAATATGATGAAGATGAAGTTGCTGAAGGTATAGATATGAAGCAGGCAAAGGTTCGTGAAGCAATTTACGAAACGGTTTTGTCTATTGATGGGCTTGCTGCCGATGCTTCGGATAATGATTCGCCGTTTGATTTTTTGAAAGATCCTCATGCCACTCCTGATGAAAGTGCGGAACTTTCTGAAATGGGTAAAATGATTAGGGCTGCTATTTCAAAACTCCCGCCGAAAGAAAGAACGGTCGTTGAATACAGATTTTACAGGAATATGCAGGTCAAAGATATTGCAATCCAGATTGGACTTTCTCCTTCAAGAGTTACACGTATTGTTCAATCTTCCCTAAATTGTATTCGAGATTATTTAAATGAACATGAACAGTACGGATATTAATCTACTTTTGTTATTCTTCCGTCACCTTTAATTTCGATTGGTTTGTTCAGGTGTTTGATATATTCCCCTACAACAATGTCTTTATCGTGGTCAAATATTTTTTCTGCTTCTTTTAGTCTGTGAGGTAATCCCAGCCCCATTTCTTCACTGCCAAGGCAATAATCGTCAGAGCAAATTTTGTAAAATTTATCCTTGCGAGGATTATTTATATCTATAGGGGTTTCTTTCCCGTTTTTATCGATAAATGTTATAGATAATACTTCTCCTGCACTGTTGAATGTATATTTTAGTCCGGATACTTGTACCAGTCCGGGTCTGTGAGATTTTGTTTTCATTGATGCTTTGGTTCTGCTTTTTATTGCATTAACTATTTCTTCTTCTGTTGCTCTTGAAATCACAACTTTGTTTGCGAACGGTGAAATAATTGAAAGGTCACGTGTATCTATATCTCCGGGCTCAAACTTCCCTCTGATGTTAGCGGAGTTCATAAATGCGATGTCAGTGTTAAGCTCAGATCTTAATGCGTCCATAATAAAATCGCAGTGAGGGTTTTCGCTTCCAAGGAAATCTTTCGGGTATGGTTGTGCGGATTTGATATACCCGACTTTTTCCGGTTTACCTAATATGTTTTCAAAAATATCTCTTGCTACCATATTACGGCTGTACTTGTCTGTGTCGCCTATGTTATTTTGAACCTTTGTAATTATTCCGTTTTCGTTGAAATCCACATTTAGGACCCCAAAGTGTTCTCCATCTCTGCCGGCTTGAGTTATGATGATGGGCTCTCCCGTTTTTGAATAGAAAAGGTTTTCGTTTTCTTTTATGTTTTCAAGCAGATTGTGAGTGTGTGCCCCAAGAATAATATCAACTCCTTTGATATTTTTAGCTATTTCTACGTCTTGTCTGTAACCGGCGTGTGAAAGTATTATAATTTTGTTAATCCCTTGCTTTTCAAATTCATCAACTTGTTTTTGAATCTCAGGAATAGATTTTTTCAAATCTTGTTCTACGTGTAAATCCGGCAGGTGTTCTTGCAATTTTACGTGAATATGTAAATCCGGTGGCACAAGTCCTATAATTCCGTATTTGTGTCCGTTAATTTCCTGAATATACGATTTTTCTATTAGTGGGCGAATGGGGTTAATTTCAGAAGGATTCATGTTCAATCCCAAAATTTTGTATTTTTTATCTTTTATAATTTGAGCAAATTGGTTTGTAGGAAGGTCGCATTCGTGGTTTCCCAGTGCGGTAGCAAGAAAACCTCCTAAATTTAAAAATTTATTGTCAACTTTAACGTGCTTTTCGTCCTCTCCGAGCATAATATCACCCGATGCGAATTTCATCTTGTCTTTATTTGATGGGGTAAAGGTGTCAAATTGGTTAATAGCATTGATAAGCTTCTCCATTCTTATATTTTGGCCGTGAAGATCATTAACATAAAAAATACTTGCGCTTACTGTTTTGTCATTGTTGTTGCCAAATGATGAACAGTTTTGTTTATTAAAATAAGATTTTAATAAATTTGCATTATTATATGCATTGTAAACACCAGTAATCATTTATTTTGACCTTTTCCATTTTTATTAATTCCGGTAAAAGAAAAAATTGCTATTCTTATAACAAAATTGTTACAAAAATAAATTTTGCAAAATTTTTGCTTTAAATACTAAGCAGCCTGTTTTCTCATTTGTTTAAACATGTCAACTCCTTCTTCCCAATTCGGTACAATCTTCATGTCTTTTTCTACAACTTCTTTTGGAAGTGCTGCATGGTGAATTTTAGGAAGCAGGTAATCTTCCGAATAAACGATAGGTTTTGTAATTCCGTCATCCGTATCGTTACAAATAAAGTTCAATTTTCCTTTATCGTCTTTTTTATATCCGACAATTGTAATTTCATGTCCGTTTACTATGATGTTGTTTTCATTTGTTTGAGTGTAACCGATAATGATATTTTCACCCATGTCAAGTGCAGTTAAAAGATGCTTTTTCATTGTATCCAAGTCAGTTTCGTAACCGATTAATCTTGCGTTTTCATCAACAGTTTGGTATGTTACTGACAAAATATTTTTATCAAAGACTACAGATTCGGTAAAAGTTTTTTCAAATTCAATCAATCCTTTATCATTCTGATTAAATTTTCCTCCTCTTTTATCTGTTAATGAATTATATGCTTGTTGAGAACCTATTTGCATAAATGTTGATTGCATTAATACATCAAGTGGAGTTCTTTCGTCAGGATCTTTGTCTGTTGTTTGTATTTGTGCTCTTAGTATAGCATTTTTATCAGGAGCAAGTTTCAGGTTTGCATCGCTGTAATTTTTTTCTAAATTAAAAGGCATGTTAAATGCATTTAGTAGCCATACTCCGTTTAGAGTGTTATCGGCAAGATTTTCCAGCTTAATACGTTTTGTTACGGCAAGTTTAGGAGAACTGAGTTCTTGTGCAAAGCGTGCAAATTCTGCCGGCATTTGTTTTGCCAGCTTGAATTCCGTACTTGCCGCAACACATGTGCCTGAATGCTCGACATCTATATCATCAGATGCCAGTCTCATATCTGACTTATCAGTGTTCAACGTATTATTAGCTTGAATTGCTATTTGTCTGTATTTGTTTGGAATATCACCAAATTGCTGTGTAATTAAAAACGGATAAGCAATTGTTGCGATAGTATCTCTCAATATCCCGCTATTAGAAAGCCCTTGAGCTCTCGGCTCAGTGACGATTTTATGTAAATTGTCCAAAACGGTAGATTTATCGTCGGAGTTATTATTTAAAAGCACACCGTTTTTAAGCAGAGTATTAACGACTTTTTTATTGTTTCTGTCTAATTTTGCGCAGACCTCGTTGTATTTTTTCTTCTCTTCTTTATTCGCAAATTCAGTACGCAAACCTATATTTTGGGAAGTGTTTAGAGTAACTGATTTAGCAGTAAAAGATGGAGCATTATAGGTATTGCAAGGTTGATTTTTTTTGTTATCAACGACCTTAACACTTGTTATTGCACTTGTGTTATAATTATATTGCCCGAAAGCGGTATTAATTTTTTCTACTACCATAATAACTCCACATTTATATTAAAAATCAGATATAGAAAAAATTGCTATTTTATAAAATAAATGTAAATAAATGTAAATAAATAATATGAGAATCAAGCCACTTACAAAAGAACAAATACTTATATCAATAGACAGACTTACACGTTTTAAATCTGCAGAAGTAAAGTACTTACGTGTATATAAAGATATAGTTTTGCATAATCTTATAGAGCCGTCTTTCAGTAAAAATGATTTGGATAATATGGATTATGAAAAGCTCAGGGATTATGCTCAAGAAGTTTTTAATTTTTCTATAAAAAAAGTATTCGGAAAAATTTCATCTGATTTATCAATAAATAAAGAGCTTTTAAAATATGAAAATTCTGTTTCGTATTTAAATGATAAAACAATCAATCTAATAGACAATAAATTCGACTATAAATCTTGTATAGAATTTATTGATAAAAAATCTGTTCCGAATTTGATTTGGATTAAGTCTATAAAAAATAATGCAGATATAAAAAAAGAGCGACAGAAGCTGGGTTTTAGATTTCCGATAGAAATGGTAATTCTTGTCGAAGGTGCAACGGAAGAAACTTTGCTGCCAGAGTTTGCCAAGCTTTGTGATTTTGATTTCGATAAAAATGGTGTTTTTATTATTCCTGCAGGCGGTAAAAATCAAGTAGTAAAACTTTATTATGAAATTTGTGATTTATTAAAATTGCCTATATACATTTTGCTGGATAAGGATGGGGTGGAAAACGCTAAAGAAATTTCTCACAGGCTAAAACCTAAAGATAAGATTCATATAATTGAATGTGGAGAATTTGAGGATTTGTTGTCAAATGATTTGGTTGAAAGAACGTTAAAATTGGCATTTAATAATATTTCACTTATTAATGATGATATAATTCCGAGTGCCGGACATAGGGTGGAATATCTTGAAGAAATATTCAAGCACAGAGGGATGCATGAGTTTAAAAAAGTTGAATTCTCTCAGCTTGTAAAAGAAAATATTCATTCTAAATCGGATGTTACTTCCGAGATATTTAAAATAATGGACGAAATAAAAATGCTTAAATCAAATTCTTGACATTTAGTTTTGTTCAAGATAACATGTTTTCACATAAGGGATTTACACAAGCCCCCATCGTCTAGAGGCCTAGGACAACACCCTTTCACGGTGTAGACAGCGATTCGAATTCGCTTGGGGGTACCATTTAAAAGATTTGAGGCATAAGCCTCTTTTTTATTGTTTTTAAACCGCTTGAATGTAATGAATTGGCGTTATTATTGCATATATTTTATTATTTTTCATCTTAATACACTCAAGCCGAACTTCACGCAGTGAAGTGGTCGTTCAATTTTGCAAAAACTTTAAAGAAATTTTGGTAAATGTAGCAATATGAAACATTGAATATTTATAACATATCTATGTAGATATATTATTTGCTATTTTTGTTAAAATTTCAACTTTTACCTTTAAAAAAAATTTTTAAATCACCTTGTCTGCTAGTGCAAAATTCTAAATTTATGTTATTATTAAAGACATGAGAGGGAGAGTGTTTAGGGTATTATTATTTTTGGTGTTGGCTGCGCTTTTATTAAGAGCGTGTATTGTTCAAGATATTCCTACAAAAATTCCGCAAAATAACAATGAATATCAGACAAATACAGTTGAAAGCTATCCTATACCGAAGAACGTTACAATAGACGGAGTTGATTATTTGCAATCACAAGCTCAGGTGGGAAATTTTGGAGGTACTCTTGTATCTTCAACTATCGGGGAGGGTCCGAAAACTTTTAACCCGTTTAACTGTAAGGATAATACTTCTGCGATATTATCAGGGGTTATGTATGACGGATTATTTACAACCAACCCCGTAACAGGAGACGTAGCCCCAAAACTTGCGAAAGGTTATACAATTTCGCCTGACGGGAAAGTTTATACCATATATCTGAGACACGGAATTAAATGGTCTGACGGGAAGCCTATTACGGCAGATGATGTTGTATTTACGTGGCAAAATATAATTTTTGGAGGTTTTGGAGATACTTCAACAAGGGATTCACTCGTCATAAACGGCAAATTGCCTATAGTCCGTAAGTATGGGGATTATATTGTTGTTTTTTCTATACCTGAACCTTATGCGCCTTTTTTAAGGTCACTTTCTATGTCCATTGCGCCTAAGCATGTTTTTTATCCTGCGGTTCAAAAAGGTAAGGAATATTTTGATTCATTCTTATCTACAAACTCAAAGCCCCAAGATTTTGTGGTATCGGGCGCATTTAAGTTAAAGGAATACGTCCCTGCCCAAAGAGTTGTATTTGAACGCAATCCAAACTATTATGAAATCAACTCTAAAAATGAAAAGCTGCCATATCTTGATAAGCTGGTTTATTTAATTGTTGGTGATTTAAATAACGAAGTTTTAAAATTTGAGGCTAAAGAGCTTGACGTAATTTCCCTGCAAGGTTCAAAAGTCGCTCGTTACAAATCATTAGAGCAATATTCGGATTTTAAATTGTATAATCTCGGACCTGATACAGGTACAATGTATATTTCGCTTAATTTAAATAATCGTAAGAATGATAAAGGTAAGTATTATGTTGATCCGATTAAGCAAAAGTGGTTTAGTGATTTGAATTTCCGCAGAGCAGTTGATTATTCAATAGACCGCAAAAATATGGTTTTGAATATTGCAAATGGCATAGGTGTTCCGCTTTTTACGCCGGAATCTTTAAATTCTATTTATTTGAATAAAAGATTGAAATCATATAATAAAGATATAAATGCTGCAAAAATTTTACTCAAAAAATCAGGATTTAAGACTGATAAAAGGGGACAATTATTTGATAAATACGGTAACAGAGTAGAATTCAATCTATACACAAATGCAGGTAATACCGAACGTGAAGCAATTGGTGTCATGGTTAAGCAAGACCTTGAAGATTTGGGAATGAAAGTTAATTTTAAACCTATAGAGTTTAATTCGCTCGTAAACAAACTTGTTTCAACATTTGATTGGGATATGGTCATAATGGGTTTGACAGGTTCGCCGTTGGAACCAAACGGGGGTAAAAATGTCTGGATGTCAGACGGGCGCTTGCACATGTTTAATATGAGAACGCCTCAGGAAGGGAAAGCAGGTATTTTACCGTGGGAAAAAGAGCTAGATTTAATGTTTGAAAAAGGTGCACTTGCCACAAAATTTGAGGACAGAAAAATTTATTATGACAAGTATCAGGAAATTGTTTACAATCAGAAACCGATGATATATATATATTCGCCCATAAGAATCGTTGCAATCAGGGATAAATTCAAAAATATTTACCCCTCAAGTCTTGGCGGAATTACACATAATATAGAGGAAATATATATTGGACACGATAAAGTACATAATTAAGAGAATACTTCAAACTATACCTTTGTTGATAATCGTATCAATGATAAGTTTTTTCATTATAAGGTTGTCACCGGTTGATCCGCTTGCAGAGTTAAAGCTGAATCCTTCAGTTTCGCCTGAAACAGTAGAAAAAGAAAAGGCAAGATTGGGTCTTGATAAACCGATAATTATTCAGTACGGTAAATGGGCATTATCGTTTGCTCGTGGGGATTTAGGAATAACTTCTACGGGCGAAAAGGTAAGTCAAAAACTCGGAGAACGCATTCCAAATACTTTGCTTTTAACAACAATTGTAATCCTTTTAACTTGGCTTGTTGGCGTTCCGCTTGGCATAATTGCGGCTGTCCGATGGAAAACCAATTTAGATAGAATTTTAACCGTCTTAACAAGTATCGGAATGGCGATACCGTCATTTTTCTTTGCGGTTTTATTATTGATGTTTGCCGTAAAAACCGGTTGGTTCCCAATAGGTGGTTTAACCAGTCCGAATTTTGCCGATATGAGTTTCGGGGCTAAATTTTGGGATATTACTCACCATTTGATTCTACCTGTAATAGTTTTATTTACCATTTCGCTCGCAGGATTACAGCGTCAGATGCGTGCAAATATGCTTGATGTTTTAGATAGCGATTATGTGAAATTTGCAAGAGCTAAAGGAGTGAGTGAAGGAGTTGTAATTTATAAACATGCGCTGCGCAATGCTCTTAATCCTATGATTACGCTTTTAGGTTTTGAATTTGCGGGATTGTTATCCGGCGCTGCACTTACCGAATACGTATTTCAGTACCCAGGTTTGGGTCGACTAATACTTGAGGCTGTTTTAAAATCAGATATAAATCTTGTTATGGCTTCTTTAATGATGGGTGCAATAATGCTTGTAATCGGGAATTTGATTGCTGATATCTTGCTAATCATTACTGATCCGAGAATAAGGAGTAAGTCATGATTAGAGAGTTATTCAAAGCATTATGGAAAGATAAATTTGCAAGAATTGCGCTTGTTATTCTTGGAATAATTTATGTTTCCTTATTTTTAGCCGATTTTATTGCTCCATATACAAAAGATTTTTCAGATAGAACCATGGCTTATGTTCCGCCATCAAAAATCTTTACCATTGATGAGAACGGCAAGTTTTCAAAACCATATACATACAACTATGTGAGAGAATTTGACCAAAACACTCTTGAAATAAAGTACAATTTAGACAGGAGTAAAAAACATTATATAAAATTCTTTGGGAAAGGTCAGCCGTATAAATTTTTGGGTTTAGTTCCTGCCAAAAGACATTTATTCACAACTGATAATGACGGGAGAATATTTTTATTAGGTACTGATATAAATGGCAGGGATGTATTTTCAAGGCTGCTATTCGGCGGCAGAATATCAATGACTATTGGTTTTTTGGCCCTGTTTGTTCTGTTTCCTATCGGACTTTTGTATGGCGGAATCTCCGGTTATTTAGGCGGAAAAACCGATATGATTATGATGCGTTTTGCAGAAGGGGTAATGTCTATTCCGAGTTTTTACCTTCTGATTATTTTGGCGTCTATACTGCCTTCCGGTATGACAAGCAGCCAAAGATTTATGCTGATTGTCTTGATATTGGCATTAATCGGCTGGGCAGGGTTTGCAAGAGTGGTACGCGGAATGGTCTTATCGATTAAGACTGAAGATTATGTTCAGGCTGCGAAAAGTATCGGAGCATCTAAACTGCGCATTATAACAAAGCATATTCTTCCGCAGACGACAAGCTTTGTAATAGTTGCAATGACGTTGTCTGTACCATCTTATATACTGTCTGAGTCGGGTTTAAGCTTTTTAGGGTTAGGTATTCAGCAACCGGATGCAAGCTGGGGTAATATGCTAAAAGAGGCTCAGGAATTTACAAACATCTTATATAGGCCTTGGCTTTTAACTCCGGGATTTTTAATTTTTGTATCAGTTTTGGCATTTAACCTTATAGGTGATACTATTAGAGATGTACTTGATCCTAAAAGTAAGGTACGATAATTTTATTATTGAAATGACGAAGGCATTTTAACAAAGGAGTGTTAAATGATTTTAAACGTAGATCAAATTATAAATATGAATTTTGTTTTAAGTATTGTTGCGGCTGTGGCTTTTAGTTTTTGCATCGGACTTGAAAGAGAGTTAACTAACAAGTATGCCGGTTTAAGAACCCACATTATGGTCGCTTTGGGTGCGTGTATTTTTACATTGATTTCAATATATGGCTTTCCGACTTTTGCGCACGGTGATAATGTCGTTATCTCTCAAGCAACCGGAATAAGAGATACTGCAAGAGTTGCTGCGCAAGTAGTAACAGGTATCGGTTTTATTGGCGCAGGTACTGTTTTAAGGAATGGACCGATAGTTTTAGGTTTAACAACCGCATCAACATTGTGGATTTCGGCAAGTATCGGTATGGCTTGCGGGGCGGGCATGTTTGATATTGCTTTTGCCGGTACGGCGATGGCTATTTTAACTCTTGTAATGGTTAGACTTTTTGAAAGAAATGTTCTTCCTTCAAGTACTAAGAAAACCAGAATGATTAAAGTTGGTATTGTTTGTGCTAATGATTATGTCCAAACTGTTCAGGATTTCATAATCGAAAAATATCAGGATATTTCTGAAATTAAGCGTCGCCAGCTTAACGCGGATGAAAATTCAACAAAATTGACCTGTGTAATAAATGTTATGGACAGAAAGCCAATAAAAGATTTATACAAATCTTTTCAATCGTTGACCGGTATAGATTCAATTTCAATTCAAGAATTTAGCGAAGGATAAAATATATTAAAATTGGGAAATACTTTCTTTACATAATGTTGATTTTGGGGTATAAGAAAGAAAAGGAATATGTCGTTTTTAACGATTCATAGGGAGAAATTGAAATTGAAATATAACAGAATTTTATTAAAGATTAGCGGGGAGGCACTTTTAGGGGCGCAACAATTTGGTATTGCTCCGGAACCCGTTACAATGATTGCAAATGAAATTAAAAAGGCTGTTGAAATGGGTGCACAGGTTGCAGTAGTTGTCGGAGGAGGAAACATCTTTCGAGGAATGAAAAACAGCACAAAAATCGGTCTTGATAGGGCAACAGGCGATTATGTCGGCATGTTGGCAACTGTTATGAACGGAATAACCTTGCAAAGTGCTTTAACGCAAATCGGGGTTGATTGTCGTGTCCAAAGCGCTATTGCTATGAATCAAATTGCAGAACCGTATATTCGACACAGAGCTATTCGTCACCTTGAAAAAGGCAGAGTGGTTATATTTGCTGCAGGTACAGGCAATCCGTTCTTTACAACCGATACTGCAGCTGCATTAAGAGCATCGGAAATTAATGCTCAAGCTATGCTTATGGCTAAAAATGGTGTGGATGGTGTTTACAGTGCGGATCCAAAATCTGATCCTAACGCTAAAAAAATTGACCGAATGCACTATGATGATATTATCATAAATGGGTTAAAAGTTATGGATACATCGGCATGTGATTTGTGTAAACAAAATAATATTCCGATTGTAGTTTTTGATTTCAAAAAAGAAAACGGAATAAAAGATATTCTAAATGGTGAACAATTAGGAACATATATAAACTAGAAAGGGGTAAATTATGTCAGAAGCATTAGATGAAATGTATTTATTTGGCGAAGAAAGAATGGAAAAAGCGCTCACTCAGTTGCATAAAGAGTTTGCATCTGTTCGTTCTGGTCGTGCTAATCCTGCCATTTTAGATAAAGTTGTTGTCGAATATTACGGAGCTCCTACTCCGTTAAGACAGATGTCGCAAGTATCGGTTCAAGACGGCACAACACTAGTTATTACTCCTTATGATAAAACTATCATGAAAGAAATTGAAAAAGGGATAATAAAAGCTGAAATCGGTATTACTCCAAATTCTGACGGAACTTGTATTCGTTTGCCGTTCCCACCCCTAACTGAGGATAGACGTCGTGAAATCGCAAAAGACGTCAAGAAACTCGGGGAGGATGCTAAAGTTGCTATCAGAAATATTCGTCGTGATATGGTTGATAAACTAAAGAAAATTGAAAAAGATGAAAATTTACCTGAAGATGCAGTGAAAGATAATCAAGATAAAATCCAAAAAATTACGGATAAATATACTGAAAATATCGATAAAGCGGTTGCAGATAAAGAAAAAGAGGTTATGACTGTATAATGAAACTTGATTTCGGGTTTAATAAAAATGCAACAAGAATGTTAACCGGCTTACTCATGGGGTGGATAGTTGTTGTATGCATTATACTGGGCGGGTTGTATTTACTGGCCCTACTTGGGGTAATTCTTGCATTCGCCTCAAGGGAATATGTAAAAATTCTCAACCATAAAGGGTTTTATCCGAGTTTAAAGGTTATTTACTTGACGGAAGTTGCTCTTGCTGCAATAGTCTATTTTGAGAGGTTTGATTTAGTTGCTGCAGCCTTAACCATTTGTGCAATGTGTTCTTTTATGTGGGTTCTTTTTGTAGGCAGACAACCATATATTGCAAATGTTGCAACAACTCTTTTTGGAATGGTTTATTGTGGTTGGTTCCCGTTGCACCTTATATTTTTCAGAAATCTGACCTGTTCACAGTATGACAGTGGTTTAGGTTTTGTTATAATGATGATAGCTTCAGTTATAGCAACGGATGTTGGTTGCTATTATGTTGGTTCAAAACTCGGCAAGCATAAACTCGCACCGACAGTAAGTCCTAATAAAACTATAGAAGGTGCAATTGGAGGTGCTGTGTGTTCTGTTATTTTTGCTGAAATAATAGGTCTATATTTGGGATTGAGTTGGTGGATGAGTTTTGTAGCAGGATTATTGTGTACCATTTTTGCTCAACTGGGTGATTTGTGTGAGTCTTTATTGAAACGTGATGCAGGAGTGAAAGATTCCGGGGATTCTTTACCAGGACATGGCGGTTTTTTGGACAGAACTGATAGTTTTGCATTGACTATTCCAATTGTTTATTATTTCTTTAAGTATTTTGTTTTTAAAACCGAGTGGATTACTACTGTTCTAAACTTTATTAAAGGTATATGGCAATGATTCCTGTAGACAAAATTTTTGGTATTAAGATTGTCGATTATGAATTATATAAAAAGGCGTTGACTCATCCCTCTTACATTCAAGATTTAAATTTAGATTATACCGATTCATATGAAAGGCTTGAATTTTTGGGAGATGCGGTCTTGAAGTTGACGGTGTCTGATGTCTTATATAACATGTATCCTGATAGTACAGAGGGTGAGTTATCTAAAATCCGAAGCATAATTGTTTCTGATAATACACTTGCGCAAATAGCAAAACAAAACGGATTGAGTGAACTTATTATTTTAAGCAAGCACGATGAAAAACAGGGTGCAAGAAAGCTAAATTCAATTTGTGCTTGCGCTTTTGAGGCTGTATTAGGTGCTTATTATCTTGATGGAAGATATAAACAGGTCCGTAAATATATTAAAAAAACTTTTACTCCGTTAATAAAAGATGTAAAAGATAATTTTGCAAAGTACAATGCTAAAGAGATTTTGCAGGAATATACTCAAGGTAAAGATAAAAATCGGCCGGTATATAAAATCGTAAGTGAATCCGGCCCTGCGCATAAACGTGTTTTTAAGGTCGAAGTTTCATACAACGGAGATGTTTTAGCAGCTGAAAGCGGGTTATCCAAAAAAGATGCCGAGCAAAAGGCTGCATATAGTGCTTGTGAAAAATTGGGGATTATTTAATGTCAGAAAAAATTATCATTTCACCATCAATATTGTCTGCGGATTTCGCAAATCTTGAGCGAGATGTGAAATTAGTGGAAGAAAACGGTGCAGATTGGATTCATGTCGATGTCATGGATGGTCATTTTGTTCCTAATATTACTATTGGAGTTCCTGTTGTGAAATCTCTCAGAAAGATTACAAAACTTCCCTTAGATGTGCATTTAATGATTGAAAATCCGGGTAATTATGTTGAACCTTTTGTTAAGGCTGGTGCTGATATTTTGACTTTTCATTACGAGGCTGTTGAGGAAAAAGAAATTTTAGGTTTAATATCAAAAATTAAAACCAGTGGTATAAAAGCCGGAATATCTGTTAAGCCTAAGACAAAACCTGATGTTTTGCTGCCATACCTTGATATTGCCGATATGATTCTTATAATGACTGTGGAACCGGGGTTTGGAGGACAGGAATTTATCGAAGATTGTGCTGAAAAAATTAAATTTATCAGACAAAATGCTCCTAATAATTTGATAATACAGGTTGATGGGGGAATTAATGCTCAAACCGGTAAGATTTGTAAGGATTTCGGTGCCAATTCCCTTGTTGCAGGGAGTTACATTTACCGCACAAATGATGTAAAGATTGCTATTGATTCTTTAAAATGATTTATGCTTCTTTCGAATATTCCCCTCTACGGACTTTTTGTTTTACAAGTTCGTCAATGCTCAAATGTAATTTATCAGTTGTATCTGTTCCGTCATTTGAAGCAGTTTTAACATCTTTTTCAGTCTCTTTTTCCTTTCCGGTAATTGGATCTTGTTCTGATGCATTACCTTGTTCTTTTGCATTTTGAGCATCAACTCCTGTTTTTTCTTGAACACTGTTTCTTAATTCAGGAATTTTTCCTATGTTTGCATTATTTGCGTTATCAGCAGAAATCACTGCATCATTCCCTGCTTGAGCTTTAGCCACTGCTCCTTGACCTGCATCTATGGCTCTTTCTCCGATAATTCTGTCAATGCTAAACCACCAATAACTTCCGGTTGTTGATAATAATTCATTCCCGACGCTAATTGTTTCACTGCCAAAGTCTTCTGCGTTAAACATAACTTCTTGATTTTCGGCTATTTCTCCCCTGTAACCTCTTAATGACATTTCAGTTGCAGATATATCACTTTGTCCGTTCATTCCGAGCTGTTCAAGTTCTTTTTGAAGTTTGTCAATTTTTGCAAATGTAGATGTATCACTTTTTTCATTATTAATTTTATCTACTTCTTGTCTTAGTTCTTGTTGCTTAGCTTCTGCTTCTGCAATTAATTCTTGCATAGCACCTTCCAACTCGGCAATTTCATTGTCGGAGCTATTTTGAATTTCTTGTACGATTTTGGTTGCTTCTTGCGCTTGTGAGCCTGTTGTGTTGCTGTCCACTGTGAATGAAGTTGCTTGCTCTCTTAAACCGACACCTTTATCTTGAAAATCTTTACGCTTTCTTTGTGCGGCGGTCATTTGTATTGCTTCTGTTCCGTCTTCAGATGTCGCTTCACTATCTATATTTGCATTTTCTACTGCAAGAGCGGTATCTTCTTCGGGGATTTGTTCTGTTTCTTCTTCGTTATTCAAATCTTTAATTTTTGTATTTTTATGTGCTCTTGATTGTTCGTTTGTTTTTGCTTCGTTGCTTTGATGGCGTGTTATGGATTTTGCTTTTTCGTATGTAACTTCATCGTTGTCATATTTTTGAATATTATTCAAAAATTCATGTGCCCATTGTACGTATACATCAGGCACTTGTACCCCTTGTTTTTCATATTTTAAAATTTCTTTGGCGGTCATATTGCGCCAATTGATTTTGTTAGGATTGTATGCTTCTATTCTCGATACGTCCATAGTACACCCTTGGTTGTAAATTTACCCTAATATTGTCGGCAATATTAATAAAAATCTTTAATATTTTTAAATTTTATTAAAAAAAATAGGAGAAATTTATAAAAAATTCTCCTACTTTTTTTGTTGATTTTATATAAAAATTAGTCATCTTTTAAGAAAGATTCATAATTTCTAGCCAAAAGGTGTGAACGGACTTGATTGATTAAGTCAAGAGCAACCCCAACCATAATGATTAAAGATGTTGCTCCGATACCTTGGAGAGTTTCGATTTTTGTAACGTAACTCCCAAATGACGGCACCAATGCAATTATGCCTAAACCCATAGCACCGATAAATATAACTTTCGTCAGAATTTTATCTAATGCTTCGGCTGTCGGTCTGCCCGGTTTTACTCCCGGTATTGACGAACCGTATTTTTTAAGGTTATCTGCTATATCTTTTGGCTGCATGTTTGGCATAATTGATGCATAGAAAAATGTCAATGCAATAATTAAACCGACATACATCAAATAATATGGTATCCCGTCCGGACTTAAAAAGTGATTTAGGCTTATAATCAAGTGTTTTAATTGAACGGATTTTATATTAGCCTGTCCAAACATCGCAAGAATTGTAGACGGGAACAGTAAAATTGCAATAGCAAATATTATTGGCATAACCCCGCCCGGATTGAGTTTAAATGGAATGAAAGAATTCATTCCTCCGTAAACTTTATTCCCTATTTGGCGTTTAGGGTTGACAATAATTACTTTTCTTACTGCTTCTTGCATAATAACGATTAAAACTGTTGCACAGAAGAAAATTGTAAGTAAAAGTAGCAAAGCCAACTGCATGCTAGGACTTGCTTTCACAAGTTGATAGGTTCTCTGAACATAAACCGGAATCCCTGAAAGGATACCGCAGAAAATTATCAAAGAACCTCCGTTCCCGATACCTTTTTCTGTTATTAATTCTGAAATCCACATAACAAGAACTGCGCCTGCGGTTAGGATACAAACAGAATTAATATAAAATAAAGTATGACTTACGTTCGGTATTACTGCTCCGGGGAGTGAATGTAAAAATAACATAAATATCCCCCCTTGGAAAATTGCGAGTACAACCGTAAATATTCTCGTATATTGTGATAATTTTCGGCGTCCTTCTTCTCCTTCTTCTTTTTGCAATTTTTCCAGTGCAGGAATAACAACAGATACCAGTTGTACAATAATTGAGGATGTAATGAACGGTCCGATACCCAGTGCGAGAATAGATACCTTACCGAGTGCACCACCCGAGAATAAATCTAAAAATCCGATGATGTTGTTTCCTGCAGCAATTGTTGAAAATACTTGGTTATTTATACCGTATAAAGGTACTTGAACCCCGAATCTCCATACTGCTATCATTAACAATGTAAATAGGATTTTTTGTTTTAATCCCGATGCATTCCACATTGACATCAAGTCTTCAGTAGATGGTGCCTTAATATCATTTGCCATTATACTAACTCAACCTTTCCGCCTGCGGCTTCAATTTTTTCTTTTGCTGATGGAGTGAAATACATAGCTTTAACAGTAACTGCTTTTTTAATTTCTCCGTTACCTAATACTCTCAAACCAACACAAGATGGATGAATTGTCATTTTTTCCTTTAATGTTTCGAATGAAACTTCTTTAAGTCCCAATGCATCAATCTTGCCAACATTAATTTGAGCATAATTTACTTTTGAATAAACTTGAAAACCTTTCAATTTTGGTAATCTTCTGTATGCAGGCATTTGTCCGCCTTCAAAACCTCTTTTTGAAGAGTTGCCTGATCTTTGTCCTTCTCCATTGTGACCTCTGCTTGAAGTTTTACCACAACCTGAAGAACGTCCACGACCTACTCTGACACTCTTTTTTGTAGCGCCTTGTGCCGGTCTTAAATCTTCTAATGTTATATTAGCCATTTTTATTCCTTCTTTCTTTGTATATTATCTTATTTTACCTTCGGTCGGCAACTATTTAACAATCTCAACCAAGTGAGATACTTTGTTAACCATACCTAAAATCGTAGGAGTTGAAGCGTGTTCAACAATCTGATCTTTTTTTGTTAAACCCAAACCTGCGACAACACGTCTTTGTTTTTCATTTGAACCGATTAAACTTTTAACAAGTTTGATTTGAATTTTTTCTGCTGATTTTTTATTTGCCATTTTTTTATTCCTTTATATTTATTTATACTGTAAAGGACTTAACGTCCTAACGTCATAATGACTTTATTAATTCAAAAATTCTGCCATTGACAGTCCGCGTTTTTTAGCCATATCACTGAATGTTGATAATGATTTTAATGCTTCTAAAGTAGCGTTAGCAGCATTTAAAGGTGCTTTTGAACCTAATGATTTAGCCAAAATATTTTCTATTCCTGCAAGTTCCAATACTGAACGAACAGCACCGCCTGCAATGATACCTGTACCTTGTGAAGCAGGTCTTAACATTACGCATCCTGCACCTGATTTTGCTTGAACAGGGTGTGGAATTGTAGTTTTAAAAATAGGAACTGTGATAACATTTTTTCTGCCGTCTGCGATTGCTTTTTGAATTGCAATAATAACTTCTGATGCCTTAGCGCAGCCAACACCTACTTGACCTTTTTTGTTTCCGACGATAACAATTGCTCTGAATGATAATTTTTTACCACCCTTTACAACCTTTGTAACACGGCTGATTTGAACAACGTTTTCAGTCCACTCAGATTGCGGTTTTTCTTCTGCGACAGTTTCGATTTTTTGTTTTTTGCCGCGACCGCGTCTTGATTTCGCAGGTTTTTCTTCTGCTGTTGCTTCTGTTGCTTCAACAGTTTCTACTGTTTCTGTTGCTGTTGCTTCAACTGCTGTTGTTTCTTCTACAACTTCTGTTGCTGTTTCTTCCGCAACTTCAGCCTTTAATTCTTCATTGTTTTCCATTGATTTTTACCTTTCGTTAATTCTTAAATGCTATTTAAAGGACTAATCCTTATGAAATAAATACGCCAAACGCAAGCCAAACAAAGGCTCTTTGGAAATCGTATTTAATTTATAACTTCTGACAGTAGTAAAGTAACATGAATAATATCCGCTGTCAAGTCTTTATCTATATTTCAAATAAACTGTGAAGGCGTGTTCTGATATCTTCTTCGTCAAGTTCGTCTGTTAATTTGTTCAAATCAATGGCCATTTGGTAATAGTGTGCAGCATCATTTGTGAAACCCATTTTTTGGCTTGCTCTGCCTGCATTGAAGTATGCAAGTGTATAATTAGGGTTAAGAGCAATTGCGGCTTCAAAATATTCAAGAGATTCTTCCGCATCTTCAAGGCCGTCGAGATATAAAATTCCCAAATTGTTTTGAGAATATTCATTATTAGGATTTATTTCAATTGCTTTGTGATATGCAACGAGTGCTTCTTCCAGATAATCTTTTTCCCACAATGCTACTCCGAGTTTTGTATATCCTCTTTCTTCTTCAGGATTAAGAGTTACGGCATCGCAATATGAATGAATGGCTTTATCTAAATCATAGTCTGCCATGTATATATCTCCAAGTGCAATGTACAAGTCGTAATTATTCGGGTCTAAAATTATACCGGCTTGATAAGTTGAAACTGCTGCATCTACGTTGCCCTTTTCTCCTGCATAGATTGCCCCAAGAGCCTGACAAACTATAGATGTCCATTCCGGATCAGGATTTAGAGATATTGCTTTTTGGTAATGTTCGATTGCATCATCGTATAATTGGGCTTTTGCATATGCATACCCTAATGAATTATTGTAGAATGGGTTTTCGGGGTCATTTTCAACCGCAAGTTTGAATGCACTTATTGAATTTAACTTATCCTCTTTACCTAAATATAGGTGTCCGAGTTCATAATATATTTGAGCTTTATCTATATCAAATTCCAAAAGTTTTTCATAGCAATCAATTGCTTCTTCGGTGTTTTCCGGAAAATAAGTCTGTAATATGCTTGCGAGTTTTATAAGTACTTCACGATTTAAAGGATTTTCTTCCAAGACGTTTCTATAACATTGGGCTGTTAATTCTACGTCCTTATTTCTTAGTGCTAAATCTCCCATTCGCTGGTAAAAATATTCTCTGTGCGGGGTTTTTTCAATTGCGTTTTTATAAACATTATTAGCATTTTTATACATTTTAAACTGTTCTAAAAATTTACCGACCGTTGAATATGAAAATACACTCATATCGCTTGCTATATTTTTATAGAACATTTTAATTGTTGTTCTGTCCCATGCAAGCATAACGCTGCCAGAGAGAAAATAGTATAAAAATCTGATATAATCGCTAAAATTCCCGTTTACAGTGTTAATTTTATCCAAAATTGATTGAGACATAATCATTCGTGAGCGGCCTGAATTAATTCCGCTTATGTGTATCGCTTTTTGGTATTCATTTTGTGCAGATTGATAATCGTGAGAAATTTGCATAAAATAACCTGTGTATAAATGTGCATTTACGCTTTGCGGAGAAAGTGAAACTGCGGTTTGACATTGCTCAATAGCGCTATTAATACTTATTTGCCCCTGTTCCCACATTAGAGATGCAAGACGATAGTACGTTTCAGGTATGGACGGGTCATATTTTACCGCATCTATATAGCAGTCAATTGCTTCTTGCAGGTCAGTATTTTTCTTCCCCATTAAGTATTTTTCATGCGCAAATCTTGCTTTTTCCAAATAATCCTGTGCTTTTTGTCTGTATTGAGAGTTGACCGCCCCTGACATATTCGGCATAAGTACTTGTTCTGACATTATAATGCTCCAATAAACTGATTTTAATTAATCAAACGTCAAACAAGATTCATACTTTAATACTTTTTCAAAATCTCATACATTTGTATTAGACGAACGAGTAAAAAATTTTTTTAGGCGTTGATAGATTGTAGGAGGCTTGAGTTTGGCTCGTTCTTCTTTAATAACCTCAGAAAGCATTTTTTTTACAAGTTCAATTTTTTGTGTAAAAAGATATATGTCTTCTGCTTTTCATAAATCGGATTTTTTTAAAGGTTTCCCCAGTTTTTTTAGCTTTCTTGTACAATATTCATCCTGTGCATATGCATGTTGTTCCATTTCAAGACTGTAGCGAATATAGTTATAGATTAATATTTTTGTTTTTGAGTTTTCTTCTCTTAATGTATTTTTTGTGACCTCTTCTATATTTTTAAGAATTTCTTCGGGCGTCTTACCAACCTGTACCGATTTGTAAAAAAGATTTTCATATAGACTGTTAAATTTATCAAATTCCTCTAATTTATTGAATTTATTGTCATTTATAAAGTATTTTGGATTGAGCAAATAATCAAGTATATGTGTTGACTCGTGTATAAGAGTTGGCATGTTTATAATGTTTATTTTTTCATTATTTTTCATCGGTAGTTCTATTTCATATCCTGCAAATTCATTATTTTCAGTTATAAAATTTAATTTTCCGTCGTATTTTTCTTTTTTATTATTTTTTAGTGGGTATATTATTATATTTTTTTTCTCAGGTAGACATGATTTGTAACAATTTTCCATAGCAACTGCATTGCAATGAATCCTTTTTAGCGGAAAAAGTTTTATTGCATTTTTTAATATCTTTGTATTTATAGTATTTGCATACTTGATTCTTTCAGATAAAGATCCTTTTGCATATGAGGATGTAAATTTTGCCGCTTTAATATTTGGAATCATGTTATTACTAAATCCGGTGAATATTTTTTTTGCTTGTATTTGTATGTTACAAAATATAATAAAATTTTGAATATATTTGCATAACGAGGTTTGAATGTAGTACAATTTTAACGAGCACTCTATTTAGGGGCATGCTCTCATTTTGGGAAATGTATCATATTATAATTTACAGACTATGGAGGTTAATGTGTCGGACACTTGTTTAGAAGAAAAACTAGACCTTAGCGAAAATGCGATTAAGGTGTTGGAAAGACGTTATTTAAAAAGAGACAAAGACGGAAATTGTATTGAAACTCCTGCGGATATGTTCCACAGAGTAGCAGATACTATTGCATCAGGAGATTTGAAATTCGGCAAATCGGAAGAAGATGTAAAAAAGCTCGCCGATAGATTTTATAAAGCGATAACAAACCGCTATTTCATGCCAAACTCTCCGACTTTGATGAATGCAGGCAGAGAGTTAGGTCAGCTTGCCGCATGCTTTGTGTTGCCTGTTGAAGATAGCTTGGAAGGTATTTTTGAAACAGTAAAAAACACCGCTCTAATTCATAAGTCAGGCGGTGGAACAGGGTTTTCATTCTCAAGATTAAGACCCAAAAACAGTGTTGTTCGCTCAACAATGGGTGTATCATCCGGCCCTGTTTCATTTATGAGTGTGTTTAATGCAGCAACTGAAGCCGTAAAGCAAGGCGGTACAAGACGCGGTGCGAATATGGGTATTTTAAGAGTTGATCACCCTGATATATTAGATTTTATCGATTGCAAATCAGATAATAATCAATTAAATAATTTCAATATTTCTGTTGCGATAACAGATAAATTTATGGATGCATATTTGGCCGGAGAAGATTATGATTTGGTTAATCCGCAAAATAATCAAGTTGTCGGCAGGTTAAGTGCTAAGGCTGTATTTGATAAAATTGTTGATGGTGCTTGGAAAAACGGCGAACCTGGTATCATTTATATTGACAAAATGAATTATGATAATCCAACCCCAAAAATCGGTGCCATAGAATCGACAAATCCATGCGGTGAAGTTCCGTTACTTCCTTATGAAGCATGTAATCTTGGTTCAATTAACTTGGGTCGCATGATGAAACAAACCAACGATGGCTGGGTTGTGGATTGGGATTTGCTTGAAGAGACAACAAGAACTGCTATGAGATTTTTGGATAATGTAATTGCAGTAAATAATTATCCGCTTCCGCAAATTTCAGAGATGGTTCAAAATAACAGAAAAATCGGTCTTGGCGTAATGGGTTGGGCTGATATGCTCATGAAGTCTGGTATTTCATATTCAAGTGAAGAAGGTACGAAACTTGCCGGTCAGGTTATGGAATTTATTGATTATGTTTCAAAAACCGAATCAATTGAACTTTCTAAAGAAAGAGGGAGATTTAAAAATTTCACAGGCAGTATTTATGATCAAGATAACTATTTGTATAACAAATATAAAGGTAAATCTGCCGGCAAAATTCCTGATGAAAAATGGGCAGAACTAGACTCTCAAATTAAACAGTACGGTTTGAGAAATGCTACAACAACCTGTATTGCACCTACAGGTACAATATCAATGATTGCCGGTGCTTCAGGTGGTGTTGAACCATTGTTTGGTTTGGTCTTTTCAAGACTTATCATGGATAAGACAGAAATGCTTGAAGTTAACCCGATATTTAAGGATTATATGATTTCTCATGGATTGTATTCAGATGAGTTGATGTCAAAAATTGCAGTTGACGGCTCTATTGCGCATGTCGACGGAGTAAGTGATGACGTTAAAAAGATCTTCTATACAGCGCATGATGTTACACCATACTGGCATGTAAAAATGCAGGCTGCATTCCAGTTACATACAGACAATGCGGTATCAAAAACGGTTAACTTTGTTGAATCTGCAACAAGAGAAGATATTAAAGAAGCATACATATTGGCATACAAAAACAATCTTAAAGGAATTACGGTATATCGTAATAATTCCCGTCAATTCCAGCCGATGAATTTGGATGCTAAAAAGAAAGATAACAGTATAGAAATCAAGCCTGTTGTTGAAGATAAGGTAGAGAGTGCTGATGAAGATTATAATCCGACAGGAGAAATTAAAGAGGTAAAATGCCCCGAATGCGGTACAAAAATCCAGATGGCTGAAGGCTGCTTTATTTGCCCGAGCTGTGGATATTCGGGTTGCGCATAACTCTTAAATTCTAAAAATTTAAAAATGCCGTTTGAATTTCAGACGGTATTTTTTTTTATCTTTTCATACATTTATTGGATTAAATTTCTTGTAGAAATTTATATAATAACTTTATTAAGGTAAAAAATATGACTTATGAAGAATTAATGCAAAAAGCAATAGAGGCATCACAAAATTCATATAGCCCGTATTCAAAATTTTCTGTAGGTGCGAGCGTTCTATGTGATGACGGTTCTATTTATACTGGATGTAATTTTGAAAACGCAAGTTTTGGAATGACGATTTGTGCTGAACGTAATGCAATCGGATCTGCGATTGCTGATGGAAAAAGACTCATAAAGGCTATCGCTATATATTCTCCTAATCAGCAAAATTGTGTTCCCTGCGGGGCTTGCAGGCAGGTTATGCATGAATTTTGCAAAAATGATAGTGATGTTGATATTATTTTGCAAAATGGTAATGACTTGAAAATATACACTCTGGCACAACTTTTACCGGAAAGTTTCAATCTCTGATGTTTATTTTTGAATGGATTACAAAATTTTTAAAAGGTAAAAAATATAAGCCATTGTTTAAAGAGGATTTTATACCTTCTGATGGCGAAGGTTTATTAAAGCCCCCAAATGAGTGCGAACATGTTTTTATGCCGCTTGACTCAAGTGAAGAGGTTTTTGCCTGTAAATATTGCGGTATACTTGTAAGAAAAGAAAATTTAAAATAATTTTATGTTATTATAATCCTATGAAAGATAAAATAGGTTTTTGGGGATACCCGCCTCCTGAAGTTATTGATAGAGTGAAGAAAGAATATCCGAATTCGCAGTGGTTTGATTTGGACTTTGATTTTTTTGATAAAGTCCCCGATGCGAATATTTTGCCTGCCAGTTATTGTAAAATAATAAAACAGATTATTAATAATTCGCTTTATTTTAGGGATGAAATAATTAAAATTGTTGCACCTGTCGGAAAAGATAAATGTGATAGCGGTTGGTTTGCTGCTCAGCTTTTAAAAGATATGGGGTTTGATGTTGAAGAAACAAAATTTGAGACTTTTGAACATCGTTCTCCTGTTGTGATTTCTACATCAAATATGCCTTTATATGACAAAGTTACAACGATTACCGCAAATATTACCGCTACTTCCCCTGCTCATCTCCCTGAAAAGTTCAGGGAAGTACCGGCGAAGTTTGGATTTTGGGGGGTCCCTCCTAATGATTTAGAGGTTTTAAGACTTTTCCCTGACGAAACTCATGTTTATGGTTGGACAAGATGTGTTGAGGCTAAGGTCCCCGCGGATCTTGAGTTGGAAATGTTTGTAGATCCAGATGTTCCTACAGTCTTTTATGCGCAAGCATTTTGTTCAAAAACCGCGCTCGCAAAATATTTGGCAAACAAATACAACGGACTTTATATTGATATAGATGATTATGCGACAAATTCTATCAAAGCCAAAATAGAAGCGTTTTTACGTCTTAGGTAATTAAAATATTTTGTACGGATTTAGAATATTATTCGGGTCAAAAATCTTTTTGATTTGACGCATATAGTTTAAGGCTCCGGATTCGACAACTTGTGAGATATAGGCTTTTTTTTCTAATCCAATCCCATGTTCGCCTGAAATGGTCCCACCTAAAGAAATTGCCAGTTCATACATTTCTGTTTTTGCCTGTTTATAGTGATCGTATTCGTTTTTATCGGAAAAATCAATCGGAATTTGAGGATGAATACTTCCATCTCCAACATGTCCTACAAGGCAGGATATTAAATTGTGTTTTTTACATATTTCTTGAACTCCGATTACAAGCTGTGCAAGTTTATCTCTTGGAACTATAATATCATCGGTTGTTACATTTGGTTTTAATTTAGCGCATGCGCTCATTGATGAACGTCTTGCTCTCCAAATATCTTGCGCCTCATGTTCATTTTTTGAATACTGAATATTAACTGCATTATTTAATTTTAAAATTTGGCAAATATTATATTTCGACTTTAATACGCTCTCATAATCTCCGTCAATTTCAATTAAAAGTGCTGAATCTTTATCCGTTCTAATTCCTGTGGGGTAGAACTGTTCAACGGTTGTGAGTGCATTTTTATCCATAAAATCTATAGCTGACGGGTAAATTTTTTTATCAATAATCTGATTAACAGTTTCAACAGTATCATTAATATCCTCAAAATATGCCATTAAAACTTGAGTTTCTTGAGGTTTAGGGATAAGTTTAAGAGTTGCTTCAACAACTATGCCGAGTGTTCCTTCCGAACCTGTAAAGATGCTGTTTAAATCATAACCTACAGCATTTTTTACTGTATTGGAACCGGTTGAGATAATTTCACCGTTTGCGGTTACAACTTTTAAATCAAGAACATAATTTTTGGTAGAACCATATTTAAAACACCTTGCCCCTGCAGAATTTTGCGCTATGCTCCCGCCTATAGTAGAAACTTTTAAATTCGACGGATCGGGTGGATAAAACAAATTATTTTTTTCTGCAATGTCTTGGATTTCTCCAACTGTAACTCCCGGTTGAACTTTTATCGTCATATTTTGAGTATTCAGCGAAAGAATTTTATTCATTTTAGAAAAATTTAGGACAATTCCTCCGTTAACAGGTATACAGCTTCCGACAGTATTAGTCCCTGAACCTCTGCATACAATTGGGATGTTGTATTTTTGAGCAATCTTTACAGTTTTTTGCACTTGCTCAATTGACTCTACAAACACGACTGCATCGGCAATTCTGGTATTTGCAATTATAGATTCTGATGCATCAAATGAATATGCGTACCTCTCTTCAATTGCAGATAGCACATTTTCTCGGGGTAAAATCTTATTCAGTTCTTTTGTCAGTTTAGTCAACATATGATGCCAATTTTTCTATGTTTGTACTTAATTTACTAATTTGTTTATCTATTTTATCGATTTTTCTTGTAACCATTGGGTTCTCAAGGTTTTCTACAATATTTATCAATTTATCGATATTAGTTTCCATTCTGTCTATGCGTTCTTGCTGTTGTGCTAATTGATTCTCAAAGTTCTCAACTTTGCTGAATTGTTTTTCAAAATCTTTGAGTTGAGAATACCATATATCAAACTTGTCTTCTATAGCACCATTAATTTGTGAGTTAATAGTATTTTTTAAATCTTCAAGGCTTTTAATAACTTCATTAATTCTGGTTATTTCATCCGAATTTGTTGATATTTTATTTATGCTTTCGCTGGCAGAGTCAATCCATTCTCCGATATAACCAAGTGCTTGTTTTATTACTCGGTCTGATTCTGTACATTTTTCAAGCATTTGTGATAATTTTTCAACTTTACCTGTAATGTTTTCATTAACAATTTCTCCGAATCCTTCAATTCCGGTATTCAATGCGTTATAAGATTTATCTGAAGTCGCAATTAAAAATTCTGTTTGTTGTTTTAATGCATTAATTCCGGTTTTTAATTCTTGCATCTCTGCTTGAGTTAGAGTGTCAACAGAAGAAGTAATGTTATGTAATTTATCCGTGATTTCATTGAATGTACTTTCTTCTTTATTGCTGTTTTTAATTTCATTTAATGCAAGTCGCAATTTTGCTAAATCTGTTTCAATGTCTTGCATTGTATATGTATAATTTTCTGAACTGTCGCCGGAGCTTAATTGTTGCAGTTGTTTTGTTATCTGAGCAATATTTTGATTAATTTCGTCTGTTCTTTCTTCTACAAAATCTTTAATATCTTCGCTTTCTTCAATGAATGAAACTTGATCAAATATTGTTATAACTGCATCCATCAAAGATTCTTTCATTTCTTTAATAGTTTTATTCAATTTTTCATTGTCAGCGTTCGAATCTGTAGCAAGTGCGTTTAACTCAAATGTAATTTCGTCTAAGCATTTTTTGAATGCTTCAAGTTTTTCATTCGGTTCAAGCTCCTTTACATAATCCTTTTGTTCTTGGATAAGATTTTTTATATTGCTTAATTCTTTTGTGCTGTCATCATCAGTTCCTATTTGAGAAATTTTTTCATTTAATTCTTCCAGCATTGATGATATTTTTTGATCGGAGTCAGAAAGAGACTCAATCTCCGGCACAATATTATCTATTTTAGGTGCAATATCTGCAACTGTTTCTGCTACTTCATTTAAGATATTGGTATTGGTCGAATCTGATACGAATACATCTAATTTTGTATTGATTGAATCTAATTTTGAATTTATATCACTTGAATTCTCTTCTATATATTTATTTATGTCATCAAGCCAATGATTCCCCAATGACTTCAATATCTCATCAATTTTGGTATTAATGTTTATAAGCATTCCGCCATTATTAATTGATGGAATTTTAGAGCCTTCTTTATTTTCGTTGTCCATTTTTATGGTTTCTATTGATGATTTAAGATTTCTTATATCATCTTGTAAAATATCAAAGGCTTGGATGAAATCAAATTTATTGTTGCCAAATATATCATCTTCTGACAGGTCAAAATCGTCATCGCCAAGTTCTTTTCCTGCAAAATCTTTTGTCTGCTCAAGATTGTTCAGTTGATTTTGAATATTTTGGAGCACTTCAGAAATTTTTTCATTCCCTTCAGATAACTTTTTAATTTCATCAGTGTATTTGCTAAAATCCGATTTTAAATCTTCAATAGTATCAATATCAATTCCTTGAGTATCGTAGTCAGGTAAATCATTAGGATTTTCAGTATTATGTTTATATGATTTAAACGATTTTTTAAGTGATTCAATAGCTTCAATTATCTGTTCATTATTATTTGTAACGGATAACATTGATTTTATTTCATCACTTTGTTGTTTTATTTCTTGTTTAACTTCTTCAAATTCTTTAAATAATAATTCTTCTTGTTGTTTTTTAAATTCGCTTATTTCTGATGCAAAATTTTGAAGTTCTTTGAGAGATTTAGCATCAGGAGGTATAATAGATTCAAGAGATGATTCTATGAAATCTCTTAAATTATCCAATTTTATTATTATAGAATCTGTATCTGAAATAATAAAATCTTTTATATTATTTTCATTTTGTGCAAATTGCTCTGTAAGTTTGTCGTACAAGTCAGATAAATCTTCACTTACGTCATAAAATTCTGTAGAAGTGGTTAATTCTTCGTTCAAATTCCCTACTTCTTTTTTCAAAGTGTTAATATCTTTACTGTCATTATGTTTTAGAGCATTTTTTATTGAATTAAGTTCTTCTAATATTTGATTAGATTTTTGTGCAAAATTTTCAGTTATGTCTGTAGATACAAGCTGCAGTTCTTGTTTAAAATCTTCTAATGATTCACTAGTGTTTGAAAGTTTTTGAGTAAAATCAGAATTCGAAACATTTTTATTTGTATCTATTTCGTTCAATAAATTTTGTAATAAATCGGTTTTCTGTTCAATCAGTTCAGATTGATATGCAAAATCCTCAGAGATTTTTCCGGTGGTTTCATTTGCAAATTTATTAAGATCTTGAGAAAGTTCAGATAATTTCTCGGATATAAATTCTTCTGCTTTTGAAATGTATAAATTATCTTTTTCATCCGTATTATTGAAAGTTTCTTCCAAATTTTTTATCTGATTTTTCAACGCTGTGATTTCATCAACTGCTTTATCCAATTGTTCATCAGTATTTGTTGAATTTTTAAAACTTTCAATTTTTTCAAGTATTTCGTTATAAGCAGCCTCGTTATAAGTTCTGTTGTTGACTATAGCATCTTCAATAGTCAATATCTTTGAGTATAATTCGCTTTTAGAATCTCCATTAATAAAACCTTTTACTTCGCTTAAATACTCTTTAATACTTGATAAATCGGCATCTTTTGCATTATATGAATTTTCAAGTTCTGACAAATTTTCTTCAATGAGAGATTTTATTTGTGCAAGTTCGGATTTTATTTTATCATTTTCATCTGAAATATTTACAATTTGCGGATTTAAATCTTCAACTTTTTGGTTAAGATTATCGAATTCTGTTTCAATAATATTAAGAGTATTAGAAAAATCCAATTCTTGTAATTTATCTTCAATTTTCTTTTGTAGTCTTTGCATTTCTTCTACATTTTCTGTACAAGAACCGGTATTAGAATTCAACTTAGTTATATAAAATTTTAATTCTTCTATAAAGTTATTAAATTCCGCACGCGAAACAATTTCAGATACAGAACGCTCTAAGTTTGATAAATTTTCTCTGATTTCCGCAATATCGGTATCATACGAATTTTTGTCCAATAATGCTACAATATCACTTAATTTAGCTTTAATTCCTGAAATATTATCTCTAATTTGGTCAATATCATTACTTTTTGTAAGCTTCTCAAGTGCTGCAATAATTTCGTTTGTGCGATATTGTACCTGCGCAACTTCATCAGAAGTCGAAGTATTTTCAATCTGTGCTGCAATTTTTTCTGAATTTTCTTTAATATTGGAATTAATCAGCCAATTTTCAATAGAATTTGTACGATCATAGATTGATGATAATTCTTTATCTATATCTGTTTTTGAAGATTTAATATTGTCTTTTATTTCCGGTAATATTCCCAAATGTTGAGTTATTTCCTCTGTATTATTTAAGATTTTTTCGATATCTTCTTTTAAAGGAACACGTTCAAGCATATCCGATATAGCTTGTTTTAGGTCATTTGTTGTTATAGATAAAGTATCTATTGATCCGGATATTTTTGCTGCTAGAGCATCTTTGATATCTGATATTATATTTTTTATTATAGTTAATTCGTCTTTAAGTGTATTAAGTCTTGAACCAATATCAAATATGTCCCCTTTGACGTTTGAGGCATTAATATTTTCACTCAAATTGTTGACTTGGGAATACAATTTTTTTAGGGAATTTTCAAGTTCTGAAGCATCGGGACATTTTTCAATATCTTGTGCAACTTTGCTCAATGTTTGTTTGATATCTCCGGCATTGTTTAAAATGTCTTCCGTTTGCTCCTGAATTACTGAAAAATCTTGTTTTGTTACGTTCCAATCCGCTCTTTTATTTATATATGCTAGTGCTTGTTGCAACTCATCCAAATCTTTTTTCTGTATTCCGTCGTCTAATTTCTTTTCAATTTCTTCGGTGCGATCTATTATTGAGTCAATAATCCGCTGAGTAACTTTTAAATCGTCACTTGTTACAACGTTGTTTAATATCTTCTCAAGATTTATATATTCGTTATCTATATCGTGTAATCTTGCAATGATATCATTAACTGATTTAAACATTATTTCTATTTGAGTTTTTGTCGTTTCGCTATTTTTTAGCGGGTCTATGCTTTTTATTGATGTAAGAATTGTCTTTAGTGTTGTGTTTACATCTTCAATGGTGTTTTTGTATGCGACATTAATGTTTTCAAGGTCATTTCTTAATAGTGATATTGTTCTTAAAATATCCTGTTTATCGGTTTTATTATTTGATAGGTCTGATACCTTTGATTCAATTCCCGCAAGAATAGATTTTTCTTGTCTTGCTTCGGTATAAAAATTGTTAACATTTTTTGAAAATATCTCAAATAATTCCTTCATATCGGAATTTTTGACATGGTCATCTTGCGAATCGTAAACTGCTTTTAGGGCTTTTTCAATGTCTTCAAATTTTGTAAGGGTTTTGGTATATTTATCATCAACTGATTGTGACAGTTCGCTTATATATGCTTTCAAAAGATTAGCGTTTGCATTTGCATCGGTCATATCAAGTTTTGAACCGATACTTGTAAGTATGCGATCAAAGCTGTCTGCATTCTCGTCGTTTGTTTTCTGCATTTCATTAAGAAGTTTTATCACTTTTTCAATATCATTAGCCATTTCATATCCCTTAACATTAAATATAACTATCCCTGCATGTAATTTTATCAAGTTAAATTACATTAGTAAAATATTTTACGTGTATTTATTACAAATGTTAAGCATAATTTTTTAAACTCGGGATAAAAAAAATAATTAGTGATATGATTATTTATGTATAGTTTTTAAGAGGGGATGACATGAGCCACATTATTATAGATAAGTCAAAGTGCAAGGCTTGTTATTTATGTATTGATGAATGTCCTAAAAAGTTAATTAAAATCAGTAATGATACAAATAATTTAGGCAACAGGGTTGTGGAGTTTTGTGATTCTCAAGGGGAGTGTCTGGGTTGCGCAATGTGTGCAACAAGATGTCCTGATTTGGCGATTACAGAGGTTTATAGAGGATAATTTGTTCGAAAGGTTAGTTGATAATGACGGCAACAATTACAGATAAAAAAGTTTTAATGAAAGGGAATTATGCAATAGCGAATGCGGCAGTCATAGCCGGTTGCCAGTGCTATTTCGGGTATCCGATAACCCCTCAGAGCGAAATAGGTGAATTTATGAGCGGTAAGATGCAAGAGCTTGGCAGAGCTTATGTATCTGCTGAAAGCGAACTTGCTGCCATTAATATGACTATAGGGGCATGTTCAACCGGAGTAAAAGCAATGACTTCATCTTCATCTTGCGCGGTGTCATTGATGCAGGAAGGTCTTTCTTACGCTTGTTGCGATCAGCTGCCTGTTGTTTTAGTCAGTGTAATGCGCGGAGGCCCGGGTTTAGGTAATATTTATCCTTCTCAGGGCGATTATTTTCAGGTAACAAGAGGGGGCGGAAACGGAGATTATAAGCTTATTGTTCTTGCTCCGTCTACGGTTCAGGAATGTGCGGATTTGACGTATAAGGCATTTTATCTTGCTCAAAAATATAGAAATCCAACCGTATTGTTGGCTGACGGATTGTTGGGTCAAATGATGGAGCCGGTTGAGTTTAAAGAGTATCCTTATCCTGAAATTGATAATTCCGATTGGAAATTAATGGGTGCAAAGGGCAGGCAAAACAGGATAATTCGTTCGTATGCCCCTATTGCAGATGAGCATTGCGTTTTTATGGAAAAATTATTCGCAAAATATAAGCAAATCGAAGAAAACGAAACAGAGTGGGAAGAAATAGGAACAGAAGATGCAGATATTGTTCTTATCAGTTTTGGCTCAACATCGAGAAATGTTAAAACGGCTGCAAAGATATGCAGACAAAAAGGACTGAAAGTCGGGATTTTAAGACCGATTACTCTTTCCCCGTTCCCCACAAAACGAATAGAAGAATTATCAAAAAAAGTCAAAATGTTTATAAGTGTTGAAGTGAATATGGGACAAATGATTCAGGATGTTAAACTTGCCGTTAACGGGCAAGTCCCTGTAAAGCTTATACATAAAGCAGTAGGTACTCCTCCTGCTCCGGATGAAATAGTTAGACAAATAGAGGAGTTAATATAATGGCAACTCAAGTATTTAAAATTCCAGATTCTTTTAAAGAAAATGTCAGATATACGTTTTGTCCGGGGTGTGACCACGGAGTAGCAGTAAGACTCGTCGGAGAATGTTTATCGGAGCTTGGTTTAACGGAAAATGCAATTGCGGCTTGTGCGATTGGATGTTCTGTTACAATTTATGATTTCTTAAATGTTGATGCCTTAGAAGCTCCGCATGGCAGGGCAATGGCTGAAGCAACAGGTATAAAAAGAGCATGCCCTGATAAATTTGTATTTACCTATCAAGGAGATGGTGATTTTGCATCAATTGGTTTGGCAGAAAGTCTTAATGCCGCACTTCGTGGTGAAAAAATCTCAGCTATATGTATAAATAATACGACTTTTGGAATGACAGGCGGTCAATTAGGGCCAACTACTCTTGTTGGTCAAGTAACAACGACTTCTCCGACAGGTAGGAATTTGGAGTATTACGGATATCCGATTAAAATAGCCGAACACATTGCTCTTTGCGACGGAACTGCTTTTAGTGCAAGGGTTTCACTTGATACTGTAGCTAATATTCGTAAAGCAAAGGCTGCAATAAAAAAAGCTTTTGAGGTGCAAATGCAGGGGCTTGGTTTAGGATTTGTCGAAATCCTTTCAACTTGTCCTACAAACTGGAAAATGACGCCGCAAAAGGCGCATGAACGTGTACAGAATGAAATGGTGAAGATTTTTAAACCGGGAATTTATAAAGACGTTACAGCAGGTATTAAATTAGAAGTATAGGGACAGAAAATTATGGAAAAAGATTTTATAATTGCAGGATTTGGCGGTCAGGGCGTGCTTTTGGCAGGGGAGGTACTCGCTAACGGTTTTATGATTGATGATAAGAACGTAACATGGTATCCGTCTTATGGCGCAGAAATGCGCGGTGGAACTGTAAATTGTACTGTTGTCATGGCCGATGACGAAGTCAGTGCTGTTCAAAAACCAAGTGCCGATTTTATTATTGTGTTGAACCAAGCATCATTTGATAAGTATATTTCATGGGTTAAAAAAGGCGGTTCCATAATTGTTAATTCATCGCTTGCAGTGATTAAAAAGACGCGCGAGGATATAAATTATATTTTTGTTCCAATTACAAAATTAGCGCAAGAAAAGCTAGGAAATATAAAAATGTCAAATATTCTTGCTTTGGGAACTTTATCAAAGGTCAGTAAACTTATTTCGTTGGATACTCTTGAAAAGGCATTACACAATGTTATTCCTCCTCACAGGGCGAATTTAATTCCAAAAAATATTGAAGCTTTAAAACTCGGTTATGAGTATGATTTATTGAAAGTTTAGTTCAAAATCACCTAAAAAGTTGATTTTAAATTTGTAAAAACAGTATATTCTTCATGTGTAAGTTAGAAAGGTCTATATAAAAGTGAAAAAACAACTAATTGCATCAATACACGAAAAAGAATTGCAACTGGCAAAATTAAAGCAACATATTGATAAAAGTGATGTTTGTTCAGATTTATACAATAAAGTGTTAATAGAAAAAGCTATTTTAAAGAAGCAGCTTGATGATTTAAAGAATAATTCTATTGTTAATAGAATTAAGCACCTTATGCCTCGTCGCGGAGAAAAATTAATCTGCGATTATTTTAAAGGCTAAATCCATTTAATAACATCGACCTGATTTTTGATGTATTTTTTTACTCCGCTTTTTTTGTAAAGTCTTAGATTATTAAATTGTATCGGCTTATTGTCATAACATACAATTGTAATTGATTTTTTGTCGCTGTTTTTATTTATAATCGAATTTGGTGGCATATCGACAGTTTTATCAATAATTTTAAAATTATAAGGATCAACAATAAAAAATACGTCTTTGTATGTAATATAAGTAGGGAGAAACGGATGCAGTGCTCTTATTGTTCTTGATATTTCATTAGAATTTTGTATTTCAAAATCAAGCATCATTTCTTCTCCGGTTATATTAGGAAAGTATGTTGCTTTTTTTTCGTCTTGGTTTACAGGAGTTAGAATTTTTTCATTAAGGTCATTTAAAAACTCGGTTATAAGAGCTCTTGATTTTAGTACGGTTCTGTCTTTGAGTTCTTTAGATGTATCAGTGTCATAAATTGGTATTTTTTCCTGCTTTAAAATCGCTCCGCAATCATATTCATTGTTCATTAAGTGTATTGTTACACCGGAATAATCTTCTCCATGTAAAATAGTTTGTAAATACGGATTTGGTCCTCTGTATTTGGGCAAAAGCGACGGATGAACATTAACTGTTGCAATTTTAGGAATGTTGTAAGTTTTAGGGGATATGCGTTCTTTCCAAGTTCCGACGATTATCAAATCAACGTTCAGTGAAATCATAAGTCTTTGGAATACTTCACTATTTGCAGATTTTAATCTTATTTGTTTCAATTTATGTTTCTTTATGAGTGTAACTTCAGGAGATGGTGTAAAAAAATCGTTAAACATTATATTTAATTTTGATTTATAGACGTAATCATAACGAAATACTCCGACAATTTCTGCTCCCGCATCAATGGCGCCAAGTATAATGTTACCAAGCATTAAACCTTTCCCTAGAACAACGACTTTCATAAAGTTGATTATACAATAAATTTTAAATATGACGAATTTGTAAATCTTTTATTGAATAAAAATATATACGATGGTCTAATATAATATTTTTTTTTATATTGATAGAATTATTTAAGATTTGGAAGTCAGGCATATAAGAAGCAATTTGTTCTATACACCTGTTTTCGTCTTAATTTAATAAATTATATGTAGTCATATTGACTACAATGTTTTTATGCGATATCTTGTAGTCTTGAGGAGAACAATATATGATTAAAATATCTGTAATAATACCGGTTTATAATGTAGAAATGTACTTGCGTGAATGTTTGGATTCAATTTTAAATCAAACATTTAGTGATTTTGAAATAATATGTGTCAATGACGGGGCAACGGATTCATCTTTACAAATTTTAAATGAATATGCTCGAACAGATAAACGAATTACAGTTGTAAATCAAAAAAATTCGGGACCATCGGTTTCAAGAAATAAAGGTATCCAGTTGGCAAAAGGAGAATATATTGCCTTTATTGATTCGGATGATTATTTGTTAAATAATGATTATCTTGAAAAACTTTATAATGCGTGTGAAAAACATGGTGCGGATATTGCTGTTGCAAGTATTATCAGAGGGAATGACAGAAAATCTGTGAACATATTAAAAATTGATAGCGAAAAAATTGTATCTGATTACAGAGAAAAATTACGAATATGTGATGTTCCGAAATCAAATTATGTGTGGAACAAGTTGTATAAAAAATCAAGCTGGTTAAATTCGGGTTTAAGATTTCCTGAAGGTATGCTCTATGAAGATATTTGGCTTACTCATAAAATACTGTTTTACACAGGGAAATTAGTTGCAGTTCCTGATATTGCATATTTTTACAGAAAGCGTCAGAAAAGTATTGTTAAAACAAGGTCAGCTAAATGTACTGAGGATTGTAAACTTGCAGAAAAAGAAATGTATCGCTTTTTTGATGAACATAATATAGATGTTTCCGATTATTATGTAAAAACAAAGAAATATAAGTTTTTAGGGATTACTTTTTTTAAAACAATTTCTAAGAGTAATAAGACTAAAAATGTTTTATTTAATTTTATAAAATGGGAAACAGGATGTTAATCTGATTTAGTCTTATTGCACTGCTGTAATTTTATTAAATAGAATTTGTATTATTTTTTAATAAAATGTTGTATTTATGCTATATTTGTAATATTGTTATTAAACGAGTGTACACATTACAATATTGGAATATGTTATGGCATTAAATTTTCAAAATTTAGTATTAAATTTACAAAAGTTCTGGGCTGATTATGGATGTATAATAGAGCAGCCTTATGATATAGAAAAAGGTGCATCTACAATGAATCCCGCAACGTTCTTGCGTGTGTTGGGGCCTGAGCCTTGGTCAACTGCTATGATTGAGCCTTGCAGGCGTCCGACGGATGCTCGTTACGGTGAAAACCCGAATCGTTTAGGACATTATTTCCAGTTTCAGGTCATTTTAAAACCTTGTCCTGATGATGCCCAAGAGCTTTATTTGCGCAGTCTTGAGGCTATGGGAATTGATTTAAAAGAACATGATGTTCGTTTTGTAGAGGACAATTGGGAGTCTCCGACTCTAGGGGCTGCAGGAGTAGGTTGGGAAGTCTGGCTTGATGGTATGGAAGTTACTCAATTTACTTATTTCCAGCAAGTCGGTGGACTTGAAATTAAGCCTGTAGCACTGGAATTAACTTACGGACTTGAACGTATAGCAATGTATCTCCAAAATAAATCATCGGTTTTTGATATTATGTGGAATGATACGTTAACTTATGGAGAAATTTACCATCAAAACGAAGTAGAACAATCAAAATATAATTTTGAAGTATCAAACTCGGATGATTTATTTAAGAGTTTTGAACTATATCAAAAAGAAGTTGACAACTGTGTAAATGCAAAACTTGTTTTACCTGCGTATGATTATGTCTTAAAGTGTTCGCATACCTTCAACTTACTCGATGCAAGGGGTGTTATAAGCAAGGATGAACGTAACAATTTTATAGGCAGAGTTCGTACAATGGCTTCTGCTGTTGCAAAATTATATGTTGCACAACGTGAAGAAATGGGTTTCCCGTTGTGTAACATAAGCAGATAAGTTTGATATGTAGGATAAGTTCTGTACATATGTTTAATTATTTTAACTATAGAATGTTTATATCAAAACCTTATACAAACTTATCAAACTTATCAAACTTATCAAATCTCGAGAATTTATCAAACTAAAGAAGGAATACATATGGCTGAAAAATTTAACAGAGCGACATTTACTCGCAATTTTTTGAAGAATATTACAAGAATTAAAAACCCAGATGAGATGCTTGCCGATGCAAAGGAAAGCAATCTGGAAAAGTCACTTGGGGTTTGGGATTTGATTATTCTTGGCGTAGGTGCAATTATCGGTTCCGGGATATTTGCAATTGTCGGAATAGCTGCAGCAGGTGCTGCTGACGGTTCAAGTCTTGGTGCCGGTCCGGCTTTAGTAATATCAATGATAATTGCAGCAATTGCCTGTGTATTTTCAGCATTATGCTATAGCGAATTTGCAACAATGATTCCGGTTGCCGGAGGTGCTTATACTTATACTTTTGCAACATTGGGTGAATTTGCTGCTTGGATGGTAGGTTGGGTATTGATGTTAGAATATGCAATTGGTTTCATTGCAGTTGCGTGTTCTTGGTCAAATTATTTAATACAATTTTTTAAATTATTCGAAAATGTACTGCCTACTTGGTTGACAAATCCTCCAATATGGCTTACAAAGGATGTATTTTCAGTTATGGATATTATAAAAGATAATCCTAATATTACTGTTCCTCAATTATTTGGGATTCCAATTTGTATAAATCTTCCAGCAATATTTATTGTCATTTTAATGACGGCAATTTTGGTTAAAGGAACAAAGGATACGGCTAAAATGGCCGGAGTAATGGTATTCATAAAGCTTGCGGTAATCTTTTTGGTTATTGGTGTAGGGGCTTTTTCGTTTGCGCATGTTCCTCCACATTGGTTGCCATTTGACAGCAGTACTTTTGCCCCAAATGGTTGGAGAGGAATTTTTGCCGGTGCATTTATGATATTCTTTGCTTATATCGGATTTGATGCTCTGGCAACTGTTGCCGAAGAATGTAAAAATCCTCAAAAAGATTTGCCCACAGGTATTATTGGATCTTTGTTTGTAACAACTATTGTATATGTTCTTGTGGCATTAGTTTTAACAGGTATGGTTAATACTGCGGGTGCGGTTCCCGTATCATTCTTAGATGCTCCAATGGTTTACTGTATGAAACTTTTAAATCACGATGGGTTGGCATGCTTAATTTCTGTCGGCTCTCTAGCCGGTTTAACATCGGTTCTGCTCGTTTTAGAAATGGCTGCAACAAGAATTTTGTACGCTATGAGTCGTGATCATTTCATATCAAAAAGATTCCAAAAAATTCATCCTAAATTCAAAACACCGGCACTTTTAACTTGGACAGTCGGTGGGCTTGCTGTTTTAGGTATCTTAACACTGAATTTGAATGTTGCGGCAGAACTTTGTAATTATGGTACATTTACATCGTTTATAATTGTTTGTCTGGCGGTTTTGATATTAAGACATACAGATCCAAATCGTCCAAGACCGTTCAAGGTTCCGTTTTCTCCGTTTTTACCCATTTTGGGGATATTATGTTGCGGAGGATTAATGGTTTATAAATCAATGGAAGCAGGTAGTTCTGCCTTGTTATTCCCTGTATGGCTCGGGGTTGGTGCAATCATTTACCTTCTCTACGGATTTATCCGAAACAGAGATAACGAAAACAAAATTCATAGAGAACTCGTTCATGGTTTTTTAAAAGAAGAAAGTGATAATAAATAGCAGATGGAATCTTTAAAGAATATTTTTCAAAATATATTTAAGAAACGAAGTATTGATGATTTAATTCAGACAAGTAAAAAAACTGAATTAAAAAAGACTTTAAATGTTTTTGATTTAATTGTAATTGGTATTGGAGCGGTCGTAGGTACCGGCATATTTGCAATTATCGGAGCAGCCATAACAGGTAATTCTGAAAGTGCCGGAGCAGGTCATGCTATTGGAATATCCATGATATTAGCAGCGATTGCCTGCATTGTTCCTGCGTTATGTTACAGTGAAATCGCTTCAATGATTCCTGTTGCCGGCAGTGCTTATACTTACACTTATGCGACGATGGGCGAATTTATGGCATGGATGGTCGGATGGATTTTAATGCTTGAGTATGCAATCGGTAATATTACTGTTGCAAGTGCTTGGAGCGGAAATTTTATCCATTTTTTAAAAAATTTCAAAGATATTTTACCGGATTTTATTGTGAATTTCCCGTTCTTTTTAAGATATGATTATCGCGCAATCCTTGAGATGTGCAATAAATACGGCTGGGATATTCATGATAAGATTCCGTATTTATTTGGGCATATTCCTATTGCTATCAATCTTCCTGCGGTCGCAATAGTTTTAATTCTCACGTTGTTGCTTGTAAAAGGTGTAAAAGAATCTACAAAGGTTGCAAGTATTATGGTTGGAGTAAATTTATTTATGATTATTTCATTCATAATTATCGGTGCTTGCTTTGTAAATCCGACTAACTGGCAGCCGTTTATTCCGGAGGTTCATCCGATACAAGGGATATTGATGGGAACTTTTACAATATTTTTTGCTTATATTGGATTTGATGCTATTTCTGCTGCAGCAGAAGAAACCGAAAAACCTCAAAGAGATTTGCCGATTGCGATTTTGGGTACTCTTGTAATTTGTACTGTATTGTATATATGTGTCGCTCTTGTGTTGACAGGTATTGTTCCGATAAATAGTATTGATGGGCAGGCACCTTTGGCTCACGCGATAAAATTTATCGGAAAAGACAGTCTAAATTGGTTTTCATATTTTATATCTGTTGGCGCGCTTTGTGCATTGACAACGGTTTTACTCGTTTATCAGCTCGGTACGACCAGAATTTTGTACGCTATAAGCCGTGACAGATTTTTGCCCCGTTCTTGGAGAATGATTCACAGGAAATTCAGAACTCCGCATGTTATGACTTGGATTTCCGGAATTGTCGTTATTGTTTGCGGTTTGTTTATGGATTTAAAAATCTCTGCGGATTTGTGTATTTATGGTACATTCACCTCGTTTGTAATAATATGTATTGCGGTATTAATACTCAGGAAAACTAATCCTGATACTCCTAAACCGTTTAAGGTTCCGCTGTCTCCATTTTTACCTATTGTAGGTATTATTATATGTTTAGTATTAATATTTTTCTCTCTTAATACTTTAAAAACATCCTCAGATTATTTTATAAAATGGTTGATTATCGGGTTTTTAATATACGCATTATATGGTTATCGCCAAAAGCGTCTCGGCGAACAAAAAAGAGGGTAAATCTTATTGCTCATAAATAATATTATATGAATGTTGTTCATTCTTTCTCTTTTATTGCGATGAAAAGAGAAAGAACGAACCAAGAAAGAGAAAAAACGCAAGTTCCTGCAATGCCTTACGGCATCGCTCCGCGCACCGGATATAAGTACAAGG